>PAJQ01000026.1 GCA_002710215.1 Chloroflexota bacterium
AATAATTGTTGCATCGCATTCGATCTCTAATCCCCGAATATAGCATCAGATGTTTTTGTGGTCGTTGACCTAAAGTCAGTTCCAACCTTGTCTCCCTTGTCTCTGTCGTCTCCATCAGTTTTCCATCAGGCTCGGAGAGACAGGGGAGACAACAGAGACAAGGTTTTCGCTACTCTGGGAATAGATATTCACATACCTTCTATTGCGGTCTATCTTCCCTTCCTCGACGTTTATCCCTTCGGCTCTCAAGTTGGGAGTGATGCGGATAAGTCTCCCGCCCAGGTCATGTGGTCGCCAAGTACCTGCACCAGAGTCGCGCCATGAGACCCTAGCCCGTCGCCGGGGAACCTCCTCGGGGTGTCATCGTCACGGAAGGCTACCTGTCTACAGAAGCCGGGCTCGTGAGAAAGGCANGCGCNGANAAAGAGGCCGAGCTNTCCCGACTGCGCCAGCGACGGGNGCACATTCGCGACCTNGATGGCTTGGCTGATCGGGTGAAGACCNTCTGTGCGAAAGTGGNCGGTCGCCTCCACACNTTTGATTTCGACGAAAAGCGCCTGGCATTGNAGGCGCTTCAAGTNAAAATTGTTGTCGGCAAGAGNGGTGCACGGTTTCAGGGAGCCATCCCGACGAATTTAGCTACCATTGAACAAACATTGGCATGACTACGTGAATGTACTCTTCGGAGTCGGTGGGTTTGAATACGCCGGGGCTGGACGATGTGGTCGTTTCTAGGGCAACTTTGCCTCGCTCAAGCACCTGCAACACGTCTAGCAGATACCGGCTGTTGAAGGCGATCTTGCCCTCTCCACCTTCGATGGTATCGGCCACTACTTCGTCCTCGTTGTCTCCAACCTCTTCCGACTTGGCGGAGATAATCACCTTGCCTTGGGAATCTCCGTTCTCGCCGGGCACAACATGAAGCCGGATTATGTTGCTGCCGTCCCGNGCGAAAATGGCCGCNGTGCGCGCTGCCCGCAGCAGCGCCGGAAGGTCGAAGATGGCGCGGGTTTCGTAGGATTGGGGAATAAGNTGCTCGTAGTTGGGGAAGGAGCCTTGCAGCAATTGAGAAACCGTTTCAATCGTCTGGCTGCCGGTAACCCGGAACAGGACCTGTCCCTTAGCCGGAGACATCACAATCTCGACCGGTTCCTCTTGATCGCTCAGCAACCTGCCAATCTCGTTCAACGTGCGAGCCGGAACTATAACCTTCATCTCGGTATCCACCGGTGCGTTCAAAGCGCCGTGTTGCACCGCCAAGCGGAACCCGTCGGCGGCGGCCAAGCTGAACTTGTCCCCTCCCAACTTGAGCTCAACCCCAGTCAAAACTGGACGGGACTCCTCAGTGGCCGCTGCAAAGGCAACACGGTTGATGGCCGCCCTCAATACGGCAGGGTCGACGCTGGCCGCGATTCCGTCTTCCACCGTGGGAATGGGAGGAAATTCGCTGGGATCCGCGCCGTGAATGTTAGCCTTATTTTGCCCGCAAGAAAGCTTTAAAACACCTGACCCCTGCTCCAATTCAATGTCGATCCGTTCGCTGGGCAAGGAGTTGACGAATTCTGTGAGCAGCCTCGCCGGAACAGTAATGGTTCCTTCCTCCTCAACCATCGCCCCGATCCAGGTAGTCATGGCGATCTCCAGGTTTGTCGCCGACAGCTTTAGCATGGACTGGTCCGTNCTGATCAGCACGTTCTGGGTAATGGGCAAGGTGGACCGATTGGCTACCGCNCGGCCGACGATACCCAGTCCTCGGCTCAGGTTTTCNTGTAAGCAAGATAATTTCATAGTCGNATCACCTGACTTGAAGATGAAGATTGGTACAATTCTGGTATGAACAGGGGTAGATTTCGCTTATGGGCAAACTTGGCCTATCCAGCCCAGACAGGCTCGGCTGAACGGTAACGGATATTATGGCACCCCAAGGCGACAAAAACAACTTATGTAAAGCTATATCATTCACCGTATCTGGGACGTGTTAATGGCGTCATTCGGGTTCGGCCTAACTTCCCGCCCGCGTTTGCTATAATAGCCTCCGGCAAAGACCATCTATCCCGGCTCAGCCACTGATTCCAGCNCTGCGTTCTCTCCGGCATGTACCGGAGACGAGGTCTAATATGACGGACTANCTGTTCCATGATGATAGCTATCTACGGGAGTTCGATGCCAAGGTCACTGGTGTGACCGAAGATGGAGTCATCCTGGACCGCACNGGATTCTACATAGGAGGGGGCGGCCAGCCCCATGACACCGGTGCGCTGATCGTTGAANATCAAGAGCGGCTGGTTACAAAAGTCGGTAGGTTGGCCGACGATATCGTACATACTATAGAAGGGCCCGTGCCTTCGCCAGGGACCGTTGTCACTGGGCGTATCGACTGGGAGCGGCGGTTTTCTCTGATGCGAACCCACACCGCTTTGCACATTCTATGCGGAGTGATCTGGCGGGATTACGGGGCAAAGGTTACCGGAGGGGACATGCGGCCCGGCGAGGCTAGGATGGATTTCGAACTAGAATCCATGAGCGCCGAGTTCGCCGAAGAGATCGCCGAGCGGATCAACGCGGAAGTCGCGGCGGCCCGTGATGTCTTGGTGAACCGTCTGACCCGCCAGCAAGCCGAGATGGAACCCGACCTGATCCGCACCAAGATCAATCTCCTTCCGGCAAACATAGAGGAAGTTCGCACCATAGACATTCAAGGATTGGACATGCAAGCGGACGGTGGCACCCACGTCGCCAACACTCGGGAAGTGGGCGNCATTAAGGTGGTCGGCCACGAAAGCAAAGGGCGCATCAACAAGCGGCTTCGCATCGCCCTCATCGACCCGTAACCTCGGTTACCGATTATCGTGACCGGCCGGATATCAGTCACCCAGGGCGATATTACCCAACTGAGGGTTGATGCCATCGTTAATGCCGCAAACCCTTCCCTCCTGGGCGGCGGGGGTGTCGACGGCGCGATCCATCGGGCCGCGGGACCGGAGTTGTTGGAAGAGTGCCGGGGACTGGGCGGCTGCCGCACCGGAGAAGCAAAGATTACCAAGGGGCACAACCTGACCGCTAGCTGGGTTATTCACACCGTTGGGCCGGTTTGGAACGGCGGCGGTTCTCGCGAANAGGAAATGCTGGCCAGGTGCTACCAAANCTGCCTGGCGTTGGCCCGTGAATACGGGATCCGGACCATTGCTTTTCCCGCGATCAGCACCGGGGTCTACCGGTTTCCCGTGGACCTGGCGTCACAGATCGCCACCAATGAAGTGGCGNATTTTCTCAAAGGCGACTTTTCGGTAGAGCATGTCGATTTCGTTTGCTTTAACGACCTGACGTACCAGTCNTATCTTGCCGGATCGGCATCGATTTCTGAGGAAATTTAATCGTCACACCGGCTGAGGCGTGTGGCTNGGTGCGGCTAAAGCGGACAATTCCCTGGATTCCCCTTCCGCCNAAGGGCCGGAACGACGGGNGCCAGGCTGATACACTTCCTGGCGGAACCGTCCACCTGGATCGCGGTTCAACGACGCCTACTATAGAAATGATTAATGGAAGTGGATCAGCTAACCTATGGCAAAAACCATCGTCGGAATCGATGTGGGCGGCACTTTCACCGACATAGCTGTACCGAATTTCGGGTCCGGCCGTCGTCTTGCAGATGGATACGACGCTGGTCATACCACCGGGTTGGNCCGGCGAGAGGGATGCCTACGGCAACTCGTTGCTGGAACGGGCGTCATGAACTTCGGAACACCCGCCCAATTAAACGAATCGTTGCATAGGAGCGGCCTGAAATGCTAGCCACCGAACGTTGGCGCCAGATGATTGAGGTGGAGCACGCCCAGTCGGATGAGATGCGCGGCGCCGTTCCTCCGCCTACCGACCACTGGCGACCCTACGCCGCTAACTTCCGGGCGGACCCTCGGCGTGCCGNAGACGAGCTGGTTGATCTTTTATTGGAGTACGTCAACCCGGATCAAACCGTGCTGGACGTGGGCGCCGGCGGGGGCCGCTTGGCGTTACCGATCGCGCTNAAATGCCGAAGCTTGGTCGCCGTGGAGCCCTCCGAAAGCATGGCCTATGTGCTCACTCAACAGGCCCAGGAATCTGGCATTGAGAACGTTTCCGTGGTGCAAGCAGAGTGGCAAGACGCACGGGTCGACCCGGCCGACATTGTTCTGTGCGCCCACGTTATATACACCATTCGGGACATTGGGGGATTCTTAATAAAGCTGGACGCCCACGCCAAGAAAAGCGTGTTAGTGGTGGTCTACAATGCTCCTCCCCAGAGCCAGATCTACGGCCTTTGGCAGGAGGTCCACGGCAAGGAACGTTTGCCACTGCCCAGCCTGCCCGAACTCAAGGAAGTGCTGGAAGAACTGGGGATAAATCATCAAGTGGACTTAATGCCGCCTCAGTCGCCCAGGGGATTCGATAACCTGGAAGACGCCATAAGTCAATTGAGCCGGCGGCTCTATGTGGCGGAGGGCAGCGCCCAGGAGCAACGGTTGAAACAGGTGCTGCCGGGGTTTTTATCGGAAGATGGTGCTTTGCGTATTCGAGACTCCCAGCCCCTGCGCCCGGCCCTGGTTTCGTGGCAACCTAACCATCCCGCATAGCGAAATTTGCGGATGAAAATGAGGAGACTGCACTGATGCTTGGTAACTCCAGCGACTTATCCGGCCTGTCCGTTCTTGGGTCGTTCGCTCANCCCGACGATGAAGGGTTCGGATCCGGCGGCACCCTGGCTATGCTGGTAGACCGGGGCGCCCGGGTAACCATAGTTTGCGCCACCAACGGCGATGTCGGTGAAATAAGCGACCCGGCTTTGGCGACTCCCGAGAACCTGTACCAGGTGCGACAGGTGGAATTGAGGGAGGCCATGGCCGTTACCGGTATACAGGATGTTCGTTTTCTGGGTTATCGGGATTCGGGAATGGACGGCACGGCGGACAATGAACACCCCGACTGTCTATTCCAAGCTCAACCGGACAGGGTTGCCGAAAGGTTGGCCGAAATCATGATTGAAGTCCAGGCCGACCTGGTCCTGACCCACGATCCAACCGGTGGTTACGGGCACCCCGACCATAAAATGGTCTATGAGTTTACCACCCGGGCTTTCCCCCTGGCCGTGGACGCGCTGACCGCAGGAGAGCCGGGTAGCGGAGACCGGCCCTGGNNTCCCCAGCGGCTGTACTACGTTTGCTTTCCCCGTAGCAACTTCCGGAGGATGTGGCAACAGATGATGGACTTGGGATTAGAGCCTCCCTTCGCTCGTGAGATGGCGGATAGCATAGGTTCCCCCGACGAGGCGGTGACGACGACCCTGGATGTCAGCGCCTATGTGGATATCAAGCGAGAGTCGCTGAATCGCCATCGAACCCAAATGAGAATGGATGGCGCATTCGCCCAGATGCCTGACGACATGATGCGGGAAATAATGAGGACGGAGTATTTCACCTTGGCTTTTCCCGAAAACGCGGACAAGACCGCCGATCTGCTGGCCGGGCTTTAGTCTTGGTTCGATTGATGGTAGCGGTGGGGGGCCCCTGAAGACAAGAAATAATCGGCCCCGCTCCCCCAGCCCACCTCCATCCAGGTCCAGTCTAAGCCACTGAACCACATTCAACAGACAAAATGGGCGGCAGGTGCTCAATCAGCAGTTCCCAGTTGTCCCCGTTGTCCCGGCTGTAGAAGAGTTGCCCCGTCGTGGTGCCAACGTAGACGCCGCAATCGTCCAGGCTATCGGTGGCCATTCCTTCCCGGAGAACGTGCAGGTAGGCGTTTTCTTGGGGCAACCCCTGAGTCAAGGGCTCCCAGTCCCGGCCCCCGTTCTGGCTGCGGTANACGCGGAANTTGGCTTCGGTCACGTAGCGCTGGCCGCCGCCTACGTCCTCCCCCAAGACCTGGTCTTCCNGCAGCACGAATAAGGTGTCCGGGTCTTGGGAGTGAAGCCCCAGCACAAATCCGAANCTGGATGGCAATCCCTCGGTTATGNCCTGCCACTCTTCGCCCGCCGACTCGCTTTTGTATACCCCGCAGTGGTTTTGCTGATAAAGCAGACCAGGTTTGGATGGATGGGTTAAAACTTTGTGAGGACATTGGCCGAAATCGGGAAACCGGTCGGGCAGAAAGTCGGCCCGCACACCCTGATTCAGGGTTTCCCAAGACTCCCCGGAGTCGGNGGTGCCGAATACTCCAACCGCTGAGATTCCAACCCACATCCGGCTGGCGTCCGCCGGGTCCAAGACGATGCTGTGAAGGCACAATCCACCCAATCCAGGCTGCCATTGGTCCCGGGATGGATGTTTAGACAGGCTGGCAACCTCTTGCCAGATCGACCCGTAATCATCGCTTTTGAACAAGNCGGCCGGGGCAACTCCCAGATATACAACCCCCGGTTCCCCCTCTCTTCCNGGTTCCAAGTGCCAAACTTGGTCTATGGTTTCGGCGGCGCCGCTGGTGAATCGGGGCGGCTCTTGGGGAGATAACCAAGTTGTCCCCAGATCGTGGCTGCGTTGGACCGTCGGTCCCCATATCATGTGGTTGACCGCCGCGAACACGGTCCCACCTTCCCGATGGTCGTATGACAAGTGAAATACCTCACTCCCCGGACTGTGGGGGCCGGACACTTGCCAGTTTTTTCGTGATTTGCCGCTGGACAAGATGAAGGCCCCTTTGCGGGTGCCCAACAGAACCATCACGTCGCCTTTTNTGGCGGAAGAACCCTGGGTNATGGTTTGCCTCCTCTAATGGCGGAACTTAATGATATCCGTCCGGACAAATCTTCGACGCTGCGGCCCTGACAACGATACGATNCTAATTAAGGAAGGAGATTGAGGCTAGCTTGCTTTGGCACTTAGACTCAAGACTATTGTAAAGTGGTCTTCGAATCAGACGATTTATGGCCGGTNTGTCCATGTCCTTGTTAATCTGGCCCAAAAGACTGGTGTCAGGCTTGCCGGAATGTGTATAATTGGGGCGAAATCTCCGCTCCGATGAACGTTCGGGTGGAACCGATGAGTTCTACTCAACCGGTCCGGCGGAAAATGTCTAGGAGGATTAGCAAATGACGATGCAGTACGCGCGTTGCAACTGGATGCTGTCACTGGCCTTAGACGAGAATGGTGACCCTTGCCGTTACATGGCCACGGCTGAAACCACCGATGGCGTGGTGTCCACCATGAGTAATCACATAGAGAGCGTGCACAGCGTTGATCCGGCCGATCTGTTAAACAACATCAGGGCGGTAACAAAAACCACCAAGACCAAGAACCTAAACAACCGGCCGCCGGNCGAACACTGAGACTGACCCCACCTTCCAACGGGCATCGCTACCAGCCGTATTAACGGTCTACCGGGGAATCCGTTGAGTATTTAGGGACTCAGTGCGGCGCTCCCGGCTAACCAGTGAACCGGNTNTGTCCGCCACCAAAAGGTTAAATCTTCTTACCAGNNCCAGCATTGTTGGGGCTGGTATATTGTGTAAGNCACGGCTGTCTAGGCGGCGGTTCATCTCGGCATGGCGGCCGTTAANGTGTCGGCCGTCGGCGGGTCTGTGAATTACTTCCCGTCGTCGAAGAGTACGATCACTGCGGCATTGGTGATGACCATCGCGTCATCCCCCGCCTCGTTAGGAATCTCCAACCCACCCGATACTACTTTGCAACTGCCGGTGCCGTGGGGCAGAGTGGCCACAACCGCTGCCGTGTCGACCTGGCTGGGCTGGGGCGACCCGATGGTGACTTCGACCTGCATGTCGTCGGCCGTCTTTCCNATCAGACGTTGAAACCCCAGACTACTGTGGTGCAGGGCATCGAAAACCGCCCGTTTCGCGCCGTTGGTGTAGTCCCTTCCATGTACGTCAACCCCCATGCCCATCTCCATGATGCATCGAACTAGAGCCATGCTTATGTCTCCTCAAATGGCGGTTATTCCGCCGTCTCATCTCTTGGGAAGTTTTCATTTTATGGACCTCTATCCACCCAGTGGCGATAGAGAAGTGCATAAGCCTGATTGCTCAAGCCGCTTCCCNAAGCCACATTAGACTCCCGTGAACTGGCCGAGTCAAGTGAATAAGAAGAGGTGGAGGAGAATAATCGATGGCTGGGTCGATGAATATGAGGTGAATTACCTGGTGGCCTGATCAGGTGTGAGAAACCGGAATGCCCATGGCTGAAACGTCATAGCCGCCCAGCGTCTCCACCCGGCGGCGAAGACCGGGTTGCCGAAGCAAGTCCAGCAGGACCTGAACACCACTGTGATTCAAGAAGTGGTTGGGAATCACCAAGTCGTACCGTTCCTCCTCCAGTGGCACAAAACCCAAACCCAGTGCGGTGGCGGCGGCCTGCACTCCCACCCCGGCGTCGGCTTGTCCCGAAGCGACCGTAGACGCCACGGACAGATGGCCGCCGGCTTCCCGGTTGTAGCCGGTGACGGCGGCCGATGGTACTCCTCCCCGCAGCAATAACCGGTCCAAAAGGGAACGGCTGCCCGACCCAGACTGACGGTTTATGATTCTAACATCCGGCCTGGACAAGTCTTCCACGCCCCGTACTCCATGAGGGTTGCCCGGCGCCACGATGAACCCTTGCTGCCAGGCCGCGAAAGTGACCATAGTGCAGGGAAAGGGGATAAGCTTCAGGACCCAGGGGATATTGAACTCGCCTGTTTCATCGTCACGAAGATGACAACCCGCCACATGGGCTTCGCCTCGAGCCAATCCGGACAAGGCCTGGTGACTCCCGTCCTCCCACCACACCAAGTTGATGCCGTGCCGGTTCAAGCCCGGCTCCAGAAGCGCTCCGGCAGGGTCGCAACCCAGCAAGCCTAAAGTAGGCAACNCGGTTTCATGGTCTTCGAATGGTTGGACCGTCACCCGGTTGCCTTCATCGGGTTCATTGACGGCGACACCTTCGGCTTGGATCAGGGATTGACGAATACTCCCAGCCCCANATACCGCCCTTGCCAAGAGTCTGTCACCTACCTGCACCAGTTGGACTCTGGTGGCCGGCTTGTCGATGGAGGCGGAGTCTTTGGCAATCGAAGGGCCGACTAACTCGGCCGGCATCGCTTGGGGAGCGGCTTCAGGCAGGGAAAACAGGTGGTCGACGTTGGTCTTCAAGGACCGGGCCAGACGCAGGGCAACCTCTGTCGAGGGGTTGGCGCTGCCCGATTCCAATGCCGAGTACGCCTGTCGGCTGATTCCCGCCAAACCGGCCAGCGCCTGCTGNGAAAGNCCGGCTTCGAGGCGGTGTTGTTTGAGTTGGTTAAGTAAGGCCGCCATTTGGATACCGTACACTTAACTTGATGTTTTATCAAGTATACTTTACAATTGCCNCCGTTCTAGTCTGAATATGATTAATACTGGCCTGAGCAAAACAAGATAAACGCACTGGGAGGATACTCATGGCAGAGCTGGCGTTGCTGGACAAAGCATTTTCCAACATCATGACGCGCCTGGTGGAAACCGGCCAGGCCCCGCACTATACGGAATTAGCCGCCGACTTGGGGCTTACCTTGGAAGAAGGCCGTCAGACACTGCACGATCTGATCGCTACTGGGATTCCGGCCTGGCTGCATCCGGATACCGATTACCTGGTGTCATTTCCTCCGTTCAACGTCCTCCCCAATCAATACCGGATCACCGTGCGCGGCGAACAGAAATGGTTCGCCCAATGAGGGTTCGAATCGCTGGCGGTCTGCTGGCTGTTTCCCGGAGAGACTATACGTGTCGATTGCCCATGTTTGGATTGCGGTGAGGCGATCTCGGTAGAGATGCGAGACGGTGAGGTGCTATCTGCATCGCCGGATACTATCGTCGGTTATACCCGGTCCGAGGTAGGAGGGGCCCCGGAGACCCGTCCTTGGCGTTGAGCTGGGATGAACCTCTTCCGTTCGGAAGAGCACGCAAGGAATTGGCGGGAATTCGACCCCCAGTTCTCTGAAAGTCTGCAACCCCTGGCCCACTGGGTAGAACGCTTCAGCGAGGCGAGATTCCGGGCCCGGGGCGCCCCGGACTACATCTCCCGCCGGGCCTCCGGTTCTTTGTGAGTCTCTTGCCCGTTGTTATGGCGCTGCTGCTCACGGCAGCATGCGCCTACCAACCCGATGCGACTTCCGGCTACGGTTCAAAGGATCTGACGGTATTTGCCGCCGTGTCTTTAGCCAGTGCTTTCCCTGAAATTGCCGATGCTTTCGTAGAAGAGCACCCGGGCGCATCTATAACTTTCAACTTTGCCGGGTCTCAAAGGCTCCGTACCCAGTTGGATTTCGGCGCCGGGGCCGACGTATTCGCGTCCGCCGACCGGCGGCAGATGGACCTGGCGGTGGAGGCCGGGTTGATCGCCGGAGACCCGGCTCCCTTCGCCGGTAACAATTTGGTGGTAATCGTACCTTTGCCTGGCCGGTCGGAGGAGACAAACAGCGCGGTCAAGATACAAGGACCGGAAGGCTTGGCGGGGAATGGCGTCAAGGTAGCCCTGGCCTTGCCGGAAGTTCCGGCAGGCCGGTACGCCCTTGCCGTGCTGCGAAACCTGGAGGCCCAATACCCAACGATGGAACCCGGATATGCCTCGCGGGTCTTGGACAATGTAGTCACCTTTGAACCCAACGTACGAGGCGTCCTCCAGAAAGTCGCCTTGGGAGAAGTAGACGCTGGGATCGTCTATGGCACCGACGCCTTGACGGAATATGCGGCGGGTAAAGTCCAGGTGGTATCCATACCCCAGGGTTCAAACATAGTGGCCGAATACCCCATCGCCGTTCTACGCAACGCGGCTAACCCCGGACTGGCAAAGGAATTTGCCCGGTTCCTGCTAAGAGAGCGAGCCCAGGCGATCTTGAAAAGCTACGGTTTTAAGCGTCCAGCGCCGATCAAGAGCCCATCCGGTCCGAACCAGCGATGATGGGAGCAAGCGTGGCTAGATTGAGGNGAGTACCCGGATTGCCGGTAGCCGGGATGTTCGGCCCTGCCGCCACGGTCATTTACCTGCTGTTCATCGGCTTGCCGGTTCTGGCGTTACTGATCCGGGCGGCCCAGCACGGAAACTTCCTGACTGGTCTGGTTGGCGACCTGGCTTTGACGGCATTACGATTATCCCTGATCACTAGCGGCATCTCCATGGGTATCATTCTGCTGGTGGGGACGCCGTTCGCCTATNTGCTGGCCCGCAACACCTCCTGGATACTTAGGATAGTGGACAGTCTCATCGAACTTCCCATCGTTTTGCCACCGGTAGTGGCAGGCGTGGCGATGCTGATGGCTTTCGGACGCCAGGGTGTGTTGGGGCCGGTTTTAGAGACATTGGGCATTGGTCTGCCCTTTACCACCGGGGCGGTGGTCTTCGCGCAGATATTCGTGGCCGCTCCATTCTACATACGGTCGGCAAAATTGGGCTTTCAATCGGTGNCCCGCGATTACGAGGACATCTCTCAAACCTTGGGGATATCGCCCTGGGGAACGTTCTGGAGGCTAACCGTGCCATTGGCTGCCCCTTCCCTTCTGACCGGCTTTGCCTTGGCTTGGGCGCGGTCTCTATCCGAGTTCGGCGCCACCATCATGTTTGCCGGTAATCTCATGGGGAAAACCCAAACAATGCCCCTGGCAATCATGACCGCCATGGAGTCCAGTCTGGAATCCGCCCTAGCCCTGTCGGTACTGTTGCTAGCCGGNTCGGTAACGATTCTCATCGGCCTAGGCCTGGCCACCCGCCCCAAATGGCAAAATCGCCTATGACCTCTNAANCCGTATCGGCCAATTTCCCAAAAAANTCTNCCTTTCGTAAAGGTGGATTTAGGGGGATTTCCACCCTATCCCTTCGGAAAACACCATGCCCGTAAGCAAAGGCTGGCTGAAATGCCGGGTCGGTGGATTCTCTTTGGAGGCCGATTGGCATATCGAAGAAGGAGAGGTGCTGGTTCTTTTCGGCCCGTCCGGCGCGGGTAAAACCACCACCTTGAGGGCCATTGCCGGATTGGTTCGGCCGGAGGAAGGCCGGGTGGAGTTGGGGGGGCGGGTGGTGTATGACAGCGCCGTCTACATATCGGTTCCGGTACACCGGAGACAGATTGGCTACCTCACCCAACAATATCACCTGTTCCCCCATTTGAACGTGGCGGGAAACATCGCTTATGGGTTGCCTGATCGCCGGCAACCGGACGCACGTGGGAAAGTCGAACGATTGGCGAAAATGTTGCGATTGGAAGGCTTGGAAGACCGCCGTACCTGGCAGCTATCCGGTGGACAGCAGCAGCGCGTCGCACTGGCCCGGGCNTTGGCCACCAACCCCCAACTCCTGCTGTTGGATGAACCTTTCGCTTCCCTGGACNACGAGTTACGCCGAGAATTACGGCGGGGACTCCGCGCCATGCTCGTTGACTCGCCCATCCCAGTATTGCTGGTAACCCACGACNGGGAAGAGGCCCTNGCCCTTGGTGATTCCGTCCAGGTTATCGACGGCGGAAGGATCGTGGACCGGGGCGAGCNCCTCCAGGTGTTGGGGCAACCCGGCCGCGGTCGAGTCGCCAGATTAGCGGGGGTGGAAAACCTGTTGACGATGACGGTAGAGAGCCGCAACCCGCAGGACGGCACGATGATTTGCACCGGCGGCGGTGTAAAACTTGAAATTCCATTGGACGCCGCCCCATCTGGTCAAAGCGATGGGCCGCAGCAAAGAGAAAACATCACGGTGGGGATACGTTCTTCCGACATCATCCTGGCAAGTGAAGAGCCAAGGGGAACGTCGGCCCGGAACCGCATACCGGGGGCCGTCGCCTCGGTTGATCCTCGGCCGCCAGGGTACGAGGTCACTCTTGATTGTGGGGTCAGAATCAGGGCACAGGTCACCGGAGCGGCCATGTCCGAGATGGGCATAAGACCCGGGCAAAACGTATGGGCGGTGTTCAAGGCGTCTTCGTGCTTCCTGGTGCAAGAAGAAATGCCGTCTCCCCCTGCCGACTGACCGGCGAGGCCGGTATCCGCCTGGCCTAAAGGCCCGAAGTGGCGCAACCGGCTCTACCGAACGTCCCAGAACTCTCCCTCGGCGGAGTGGATCAGTCCGTTCAGTTTTTCCATCCAGCCGCCGAAGTAAGCCGCGCCTTCAGGGTCCTCCACAATACTGCTCAACGNCGCGTCCATAGAACCCATATCGTCCACATCCCACTCCANCACCACCCGGTCGGAACGGCCCGTCATATGGTCCGTTAAGATTCGTGAATCTATAGAAGACCCGTACCTNACCATGGCGGCGTTACCGTCCTGCATAAGTTGCACAAGCTGGTCGGNGGCGCCGGCTTTCGCNNAGAAGATTCTGCGATGAATCAACGGCAAATCGTCCTCACCAGAGAAGTAACTAGGTTTCCTGAACCTTGGCCGGATNTANCTCGCAATGCTGACAGCCGNTTCATCTGAGCAAATAAACAGTATCNTNANNGNAAATGTAGTGGTTTATTCTACTCGCGCAATATATATGGTANAACCCACAATAACACGTNATTCATTATAGGTAAGGTGGAGTAGTTATTCGGAACGAATCGAGGTAAAAGGTTGAAATCCAGCATACAGTCAGTATAATGTTTGCCGGGACGAAGCCCAAGCTATACAAGGCGGAATTCGGCTGTTATTTAGCGGACTTTTACTTGAAGTGCCTCGGCAATCTCATAGCGAGGAGTTGACGACAAGGAGGGGAACCAGTGGCGCTGTCGGACAAAACCTTAGTGTGTGTGGAATGCGGTGCGGAATTCATATTTACCGCCGGCGAGCAGGAGTTCTTCAACTCACGAGGTTTTACCAACGAGCCAAAGCGGTGCCGGAGTTGCCGCGCGGTCCGGCGGACCGAGCAAAGAGGCGGCGCCATGTACCAGGAGACGCCTCAAGAGATGTATCCAATAACCTGCGCCGAGTGCGGTAGCGATGCCATGGTCCCATTCCGGCCGAAGGGGGACCGCCCCGTATACTGCAGTGATTGCTTCAGCAAAATGAGCGCCGAGCCTTCCGGTTTATGAGGTTCCGAGTCTAAGCTAACCTCCTCCGGACTGTCCAAGAGGAGTTGGAATCGATCCAACTCCTCGTTTTGCAGCTTCCATCAAACCCGGCGTTACCCGTTCCGGCATTATTGACTGCTGGTACCGTCCCTGTCCTTTCTTTTTCGTTCCCACTGGGATCGATTATCTGACATCCGCGCCTACCGGCTTGAGAACTTATATAATGGCTGCTACGGCTTTTTATCTGGGAAGGCCGATTTCCGTGACGCTGGACATAGTGGACGTATGAAATTCAAGGACCTGCGGGAATTCATTACCTTTCTGGAAAACAAAGGAGAGTTGCGCCGGATAACTACTCCCGTGAGTTGGGATCTGGAAATCTCTGAGATCGCTGACCGGATGGTCAAGCAGAGCGGCCCCGCCTTGTTGTTTGAAAACGTCACCGGTTATGACATCCCGGTGCTTATAAACATGTACGGTTCGGAAAAGCGCATGGCCTGGGCTTTGGGAGTGGAGCATCTTGATGAACTGGTGGACCGGTTCCAGGGTCTGCTTGGACTGATCCACGGCCCCCCCGAGGGGTTGTTGAACAAGATGCGAACTCTGGGCCAATTGGTTCATTTAGGCTCGTTCCAACCAAAGACTGTCAGTCGGGCTCCTTGCCAGGAAGTGGTGCTCAAGGACGGCGACGTTGACCTTTTCCAGCTTCCCATCATCAAGTGCTGGCCCTTGGATGGCGGGCGATACATCACCCTTCCGTTGGTGATCAGCCTGGACCCGGAGACCGGGATCCAGAACTACGGCACCTACAGGATGCAAGTTTTCGACGGCAAGACCACCGGGATGCACTGGCAGACGCACAAAGTAGGCACCCGCCATTACCGGATCAACAAGGAAAGGGGGATAACCCGGATGGACGTGGCGGTGGCTCTGGGTGGCGACCCCGCCACGATCTGGACCGGCTCGGCGCCCCTGCCGCCGGATATGGACGAGATGGCCGTGGCCGGATTTATCCGGGAAGACGGCGTAGACTTGGTCAAAGCCCAAACCTCGGACCTGTTGGTGCCGGCCCAATCGGAAATCGTGCTTGAAGGATACGTGGTCCCCGGCGAAGAACGGGTTGAAGGACCCTTTGGCGATCACACCGGCTACTACTCCATGGAGGACGAATATCCGGTATTCCACGTGGAGTGCATCACCCGGCGGCGCAACCCCATTTATCCCGCCATAATCGTGGGGCGTCCTCCCATGGAGGATTATTGGATGGGAAAGGTAACCGAGCGGTTGTTCCTCCCGGCGATCAAGTTGATCTTGCCGGAAGTGGTTGACATGAACATGCCGGCGGAGGGGATATTCCACAATCTGGTGCTGGTTTCCATCAAGAAGGAGTATCCGGGGCAGGCCAGAAAGGTGATGCACGGTCTGTGGGGCTTGGGTCTGATGAGCTTGGCCAAAATCATCATTGTCGTGGACCATTTCGTCGACGTGCAAAACCCTTCTGAGCTTGCCTGGCGGGTGGCCAACAACATCGACCCCTCCCGGGATATCATGATAACCAGCGGTCCTTTGGATGATTTGGACGTTGCGTCGTCGACACCCAAGTTCGGCGGCAAGGTTGGGATCGACGCAACCCAGAAGGGTCCCGGGGAAGGGCGTCAGAGGGAATGGCCGCCGGACATATTAATGTCTGAGGAGATCAAAGACTTGGTGGACGAAAAATGGCAAGACTACGGCATCCAGTGAACACGTTATGACTGTCACTGCCTTGCCCGCACGGGCGATCATTAGAGTCCCTTATTATCTGGCCTCCATAAGGGTTTGGGAGTCGTTATTCGCCTTACCCTTTGCCTACATGGGAATGGTGCTGGCCGCTGGCGGTTGGCCTCGGCTGAGCACATTTATATGGATCACCCTGGCCATGGCTGGCGCGCGCACGTTGGCAATGTCGGCCAACCGTTACATCCACCGAAAGGAGGACGCGGCAAACCCGCGAACGGCCAACCGGCACTTGCCGAAAGGTTTGCTCAAGCCTTGGGAAGTCGTGCTGATGGCGGCGGTGGGTTTGGGCGTCTTCTTATTCGCCGCCTCGCAGCTAAACCCCCTGGCGTTCGCTTTGGCGCCGGTGGCGGCGGTTTACGTTGTCCTTTACTCCTACGCCAAGTATCACACCTGGACTTGCAACCTGCTGCTGGGCTGGTCCCTGGCCATCGCTCCCATTGGAGCCTGGGTCGCCGTGACCGGAACCCTGGAACCTCAGGCCGTACTGCTAGCGTTCGCCGTGGCAACCTGGGCGGGCGGATTCGACATCCTCTACACCTGTAGCGATTATGAGTTCGACGGCAAATACGGCATCCACTCCATCCCCCGCCGGTTTGGATTCAACAATGCTTTTCACATCACCAGGGGGCTGCACTTCCTCTCAGCCGTCTCGCTACTGGCCCTTGGCTTCTGGATGGGTCTGAACTACTTCTACTACATCGGGTGGGCTTTCGCCGTGAGTCTGTTGGTCTTTGAAAGCGGTTTTCTAAAACCAGACGATCTATCCAAGCTGAACGCGCCCTTCTTCAAATACAACAGCGGGGTGTCTATGCTGCATCTGGGTTTTACCATCCTGGCTCTGGTGGTGTAGGGTGTCTGGATCGGTCGAACGGCAAAACACCATTCAATGCATCGGGCTACAACCTTGCCGGGGGTTGCTATGAACCCGGTGGTGGTGGGAATCTCCGGCGCCAGCGGTTCGATGATGGCCCTGGCGACGGTGGAGGAGCTCCTTCGCCGGGAAACGCCCACGGTCCTGGTCTGTTCCAACGCCGGCCGTTTGGTTTGGCAAGAGGAGCTGGACGTATCGTTCGCCGAAACTCTGGCCCTCTGGCAAGAACATCCTAAGTTCACCTTCTACCCGATAAACGACCTCCGGGCGCCCATTGCCAGCGGTACATATCCCACCAGCGGCATGGTGATGGTACCCGCGAGCATGAACAGCATCGCCTCGGTTGCCAACGGACTGTCGAGCAACCTTTTATTGAGAGCCGCCGACGTATGTCTTAAAGAGAACCGGCGCCTGGTTCTGGTTCCCCGGGAGTCTCCCCTGCACAGTATTCATTTGGAAAACATGCTTAAGTTGGCTCGAATGGGAGCGGTGGTCTTACCGCCGGAACCGGCCTTCTACCTAAAGCCTCAGAGTGTGGAAGACGTGGTGCGGTTCGTCATCGGCCGGATTATGGTAGCCTTGAATCTGGACGAAGTTTTGCCCAATGACCTTCAATACCAAGAGAATGGCGGCTGATGGGAATAACTTACATCGACGGAACGGCGCGCGGTCCCCAGGGCAAGGAGGAAAATGTAAGCTTCCTCGTTGATAGCGGAGCCACTTACTCTCTATTGCCTGCCCCGGTATGGGAGTCGGTTGGATTGGTGGCCACCCGCGAGCAATCCTTTACTCTGGCCGACGGGACTACCATCCGGCGGAACATCTCCGAGTGTTTTCTAGTGCTGTCTCAAGGGGAGACTCACACGCCGGTCATTCTTGGCGAGCCGGGCGACGAGGCGCTATTGGGCGTTGTTACGTTAGAAGAATTGGGACTAGTATTCAATCCGTTCAGCCGTACCCTCCACCCAATGCGGATGATGCTGGCTTGACCGTATGGCGGAGCTGAAGGGCCCAGACAAGCAACGCTACGTATCGGAGATGTTTTCCCGGATATCGGGGCGTTACGACTTGATGAACACCCTGATGACCGGCGGCCTTCATTTGCGCTGGAAGGAGAAAACAGCTCAGCTCACCACCGGGGGCCTGACCGGCAAAGCGCTGGACGTGGCAACTGGCACCGGGGACTTGGCCTTCTCGCTAGCCCGTTGCCCCGGCATCGATGGCTCCGTCGGAGTTGACGTGCTGCCCCAAATGGTTTCCTTGGCGCAGGAAAAGGGAAGGTCAAAGGGCCTGGCGCAAAAGGTCACTTTCGTCCTGGGCGATGCCCATGCCTTGCCCTTTCCCAACGACAGCTTCGCCTGCGCCACCGCCGGTTTCAGCCTTCGGAACATGTCGAACCTGGACCAAGCCCTGTCCGAAATGATGCGGGTGGTGCGGCCGGGCGGGCGGGTCAGCACGCTGGAATTGACGCCCATGCGGCCCGGCGGGTTGTCTGCCCTGATGCGGATTTACACCCAGGGCCTGGTGCCGATTCTGGGAAGATTAATCGCTCGAGACCGTGCCGCCTACACCTACTTGCCTCAATCCGTTGATCACTTCATCGATGCCGGGACGCTGGCTGGGCGATTCCAAGACTTGGGATTAACCGGAGTGTCTTACCGCCGTCTGGGTTTCGGCGCCGTGACTTTGCATTGGGGGGACAAACCCAAGATGGAACCGGGGTCTACAGCCCCAGCAACCAGTTAAGGCCCCGGCCAGACAAGAAGTACACCGTCATCCGTTCCCAAACCAAGCATTAACCCGCCGGTATCCGTGGTCACGGCCGCTAAGTTGGTACTTACTTTGCCGTCGATTGGTAAAATCCAGGCTACCTCCGCCCCTGCTTCGGTGCGTCTGATGGCTCCGATTTCATCCATACCCTGGCTCGGAACCAGTAGTTCCAGCCGCCCGTCGCTGTCAAAGTCGCCTGCCACAGCCATATCCAAGTTCCTAGAGCCGATAGCGTGGGTACGGAACCCCGGGACTTTGGCCACCACACGCAGGCTATCTTCTTCCAAACGGTAAAACTCCACGGTCCCGCAGATGTGGGGTGTAACCACATCGACAACTTCCAATTCACCGGACGGACCGAAGGGCGCCGCCGCCAATTGGTGTCTCCAACGGGAGCCGCGGCCAACGGCGGGTCCAAACGCCACCGGGTCTCCCGCATCGTTGAGGACAACCAGGCGTGCGCCCAGGCGCGAGTTGCTAACCGTAATCAGGATTTCCCGAGTGCCGTCTCCGTCCAGATCGGTCCAGATGGGCGATATACCCTCCAGCACGTCCCCATCGGGCAAAGGCGCCGTCCAGACAACCTGCACCCTCGGCTTCGTACTTACCATAGTCACGCTCTGCGCTTCGATTCTGTCCCCCAGCACTCCGTGAGGGTAACTCCCGGTAGCACCGGTCAGGAGTAGCAGTCGCTCATCCTCGTCGGTTAGCAATCTGGCATCGGGGAGGGCATTCAATGGCAACACGGTGGATTGGCCGCCTATTCTCACAACCAAGTCTCCGTTAGACCGGATATACGCCATATTTTCGGACGGTTGGAGCACTACCGGAGACGTGAGATTAGATGATTTGGTATCCAGGCTAGAAACCAGGGTTGCGCTGCCGTCCGTTAGCATCAACAGCGGGGGCATCCCCGGTTGGAGTATTCCGGGAGTGATCGGTTGGTCTTGTACTTGGCCGTCAGCGATGGAAAACGCCTGAACCGACCCATCTTCCAAAACAGCTACCCAAATACTGGCATCGCCCGCCGGCGCGGCTACCAGCCATTGCGGCCTACCACCCAGCGGAATGTGCAATGGCGCGGTTTCTGGCACGCTGCCTCGTCCAGGCAAATACCGGTTTCCATCGGGCCGCTGGTAAGTGTATCCGAGTCTAATTTCCGGCGGCTGCTGGGTCGAGACTGCGTTGGACTCTGCCGTTCGAGAGGGAATCATCGTATGCTCCGGTATGTCTGTAACCCCGAAGGCTGAATCGCCATTGCAGCCTGCTAAACCGAAGGCCAACACAGTTACAATTAACCAACAGATTTGTAGACGAACCCTTTGCATTTAAACCACCAAGCAAGAACAGTCAGGCTTGCCTTGACTCACGGCGGGACAAAACCTTGGTTCCAATCCTACACTACGGTTTTAGAACAGCTCGAATGGGCCCGTTGTCACTGGTCCTTTGGCGGGAGTATCCCAACCGGGCGTGGATGCTACGTAATTTCTCTTGTTAGACCGATTTAATTGGGATAAACTGTAATACAATAGTCAGAATTCGCATACGGGCGCCGCTTTGCACTACCAATGTCTGCCATCGATTACTAACTAGGAACCGACATGCCTTCGATATTCGACAAATTAGACCCGGTCCTCACTCGCTACAACGAGATCGAAGAAGCGATGGGCCGTCCTGAAGTTGCCACTGACTTCGAGCAGGTACAAACCCTTGCCCGGGAACGCGCTTCGTTCGAGGCTCTGGTGGACATCGCCCACCGCTACCGAAAACTAGCCGGCGATCAGGAGGACTTGAACGCCCTGCTTCAAGAAGGTGGCGACGCCGAGTTGACTAAGATGGCCAAAGACGAGTTGGATGAGACGGAACAGCAGCTTGACCACTTGGCCGAAGAGTTAAAGATAGCGCTCCTGCCCAAAGACCCCAACGATGACCGGGACGTCATAGTGGAGATTCGCTCCGGCGCGGGCGGCAACGAAGCCAGCCTGTTCGCCAGCGACCTCTACCGGGCCTACACCCGCTACGCCCAGTTGCACAATTGGCAGGTGGATGTGATGGACTCTAGCCCGTCGGACCTGGGCGGGCTCAACAAAATAGTCTTTGAGATACAGGGCAAGGGCGCTTTCAGCCGCCTGAAATACGAAAGGGGCGTCCACCGGGTGCAAAGGGTTCCCGATACCGAGGCTCAAGGCCGTATCCATACTTCAACGGCCACGGTGGCGGTCCTGGCCCGTGCGGATGAAGTGGACGTCAAGATTAGTCCCGACGACCTGCGCATCGATATTTTCCACGCCGGCGGCCATGGCGGCCAAAACGTAAACAAAGTCGCCACTGCGGTGCGCATCGTTTACGAGCCCACCGGTCTGACGGTGATATGTCAGGACGAACGGTCCCAGTACAAGAACAAATCCAAGGCCATGGCCATGCTGCGGGCCAGGCTCTATGACGCCGAACAAGAGAAACTCGCTGCCGAGAGGAGCGAAACCCGCCGGTCCCAGGTGGGCCACGCTGACCGCTCGGAGAAGATACGCACCTATAACTACCCACAGGACAGAATCACCGACCACCGGGTCGGCGCCAGTTTCCACGGCATGCCCCGGATAATGGATGGTGAGCTGGACGACTTGATCGACTCCCTGGTTAACTGGGAACAAGAGAAGCTCTTGGCTGAAACCCTGGCGGGCTAAACGGCTCTTCCGGTCCCGGTTTCCCGGCATGTTCCTGATAACCATCCCCTTCTACCTCGATTCAAATTTTGTTCGGATGCTCTAAACCTATGGCCACCATCAGAGAAACGTTACAGCAAACCCATGGAAATCTGGAGAGCGTGGGCATCTCTGACGCCCGATTGGAGTCGGAGGTCATGGTGATGAACGTGATGCGCATGCCTCGCCAGGACCTCTTCTCCCACCAGGAAGATGGCGTCAACGCCCAGCAGGAACGGGAGTTGGCCCAGATTGTGGAACGCCGGCTAAAACGGGAACCGCTGGCATACATCCTGGCCTACAAGGAATTCTACGGTGTAAACCTACTGGTTAATTCCGATGTGCTCATACCCCGGCCTGAGACGGAGACCATGGTAGAGCACGCCCTTTTCATGGCCCTGATGGGAATGGAGACAACGGAGTTGGTGATTGCCGATGTGGGCACCGGTACCGGAGCGATCGCGATAAATCTGGCCATCCACCTTCCCGCAGCCCGGATATACGCTATTGACGCCGCCGACGCTGTTCTGGACGTGGCCAGCCACAACATCCGCGCCCACAACGTGGCCGACCGGATCAAGCTGGCCAAGGGCGACCTGCTGGAGCCGCTGCTGGAGCCGGTGGACCTGATTGTGGCCAACCTTCCCTACATCCCCACCAGCCGCATTCCCACGCTCCAACCGGAGATACAGTGGGAACCCAGCGCGGCCCTGGATGGAGGGGACGACGGATTGGACTTGATCCGGCGCCTGATGTCACAAGCCCCGGACAAGCTCAAGGAAAATGGAATCATTTTGCTGGAGTTGGACCCGGAGCAGGTACCAGCAGTGGAGGAACTGTCCCGGCAACTTTTCCCGGAAGCCACGACCAGTATTGAGCAAGACCTGGCCCATCGCGACCGTGTCTTCGTGATTAACCGCGCCGGAGAAGAAGGGTACTAACCCGGCCGGCGCTGCCCAGGGTTACTCACCACATCAAGTCGATAGAAGCTCCTCCCGGCTGTCTCCTGAGAATTCTGTCAGAAGTTCTATCTTCCGTTCAGTTGAAAGCCATGACGCCTGTATACCATTCGAAACCAACTGTTGGATATCGTCTCGAGTGAAATTGTGAACTTCCACCAGCGCCTGAAACTCCTCCGCTAGGGAGTTCCCGAACATCATTGGGTCGTCGGTATTCACCGTTACCATTAATCCCCTATCAAGATAGCGCTTGACCGGATGGTTCTCCAGGATGTCTACAACGCGGGTGCTGACGTTGGAGAGAGGGCACATTTCTAACGGCACCTGATTTTCCACCAGATAACTCATCAGATCTTCGTCCTCTTCAGCCCGTGTCCCATGACCGATTCGATCGACGCCTAGATCCAGTACCGCGCCCCAGATACTGTCAGCCCCGGCTGCTTCACCGGCATGGGCTGTGGTACGAAATCCCAGACTGCGGGCTTCTTCGTATACGTGAGCGAATAGCTCCAGGGGGAACTTTTGCTCGGAGCCTCCCAGGCCGACGCCGATGACGCCGTGTTCTCTGGCGTCGTTTATCTCCCACAGCGTTTTTAACGCTCTTTCAGGGCCATAGTCGCGAACCAGGTCAGGGATCAGTGCTACCTCTACCTCCGGAACCAATGACAGCCCGGCCGAATCGCTTCCAGAAGCCTTGGAATTTCCAGTCCTTGGTCTAGGAACCTGACTGGAGAGAAGAAGACTTCGGCATAGCGGATGTTTTGCAGTGAAAGCCGCCGGGCAAAGGCTTGGGAAGCGAAGGTGAAGTCTTCATACTCCCGCAAGAACTGGTTTTTCCAGATCCATGTCTCGATGAACTAGGCGAAATTCCGGAATTGAAATCGGTCCGCCAGGCTTTCGAACGTGGGGACCGAAGGCTCACCGCCGTATTTCTGGATCAGCTCCCACAGCGCATTCAGGGGAATCGCCCCTTCAAGATGAAGGTGCAGCTCAAGTTTTGGGACTCCGGCCAACCAGGCAGATAGTTCTTCGGTCTTCATGAAACGCTCAGATCGGAGTGAACTGACCAGGCTCGCCTATCGTGGATTCTCCAGCTATCTTGTCGTTGCTCAATGTTATGTCCGTGATCGTTGTCTTAGATTCCGCTCAACTTCAACGTCACTACTTCGCCGCTTTCAAGATCGGCGACCCGTATCGCGTGGTTGTTGGTGTCGGCGATGTAGATCTTCCCTCCGGCGATGCTCAATCCGCTGGGTTCGGAGAACTGGGCCTGATTCCCCGCGCCGTCCCGGTCGCCCGCCTGCCCGTTGCCCAGCAAGGTGAAGGAGCTTCGCATCACCGGCAACACCTTTTTGATCTTGTGGTTATAGGTATCGGCCAAGTAGATCGTGCCGTCGTGGTGAGCGAGTCCGATGGGGTGCTGCAGCCGGATATTGTGATCGGCTCCGTCAACGTCGCCGAACTCGAAAAGGCCAAGCCCGATAATCGTGCGCACCCTACCGTAGGGGTCAAGATCGGCGGAGCGGACGGCGCTGGTTTCGCTGTCGGCGAAATAAAGCCGGTTACCATCGGATGTTATGCCGCTGGGTTGGGCCAGAGTGGCGCTGGCCAGAAGGCCGTCGTCTAGGGACTCCCGTCCGCTACCCGCATATGGACCTACCATCCCGGTTGACAGGTCCATGGACCATAGCTGATGCATTCCTGCCATGGCGATGTACAAATAGCCCTCATGAAACGCCAAGTCCCAGGGTGAGTTAAGCTCGGTTTGCAAACCCGGACCGGTCCCTTCCCGCATAGAACCCTGGGTCCCGGTCCCGGCGGTAGTCTCCACTTGCTCCGCAGCCAGGTCCACTCTTCTGATGGCATGGTTCTCGGCGTCGGCCACGTAGAGCAGGTCCCCCACTAGGACCATTCCCTGGGGATGATCGAAGGATGCCGTGGCAAAGCTTCCATCCACCATGCCCAGTTCCCCGGAGCCAACGACCTTCAACGCCTCGCCGTCGAGCGTGGCGACGATGATCCGGTTGTGGTTGGAATCGGATATAAACAATCGGTTGGAGTCAGCGTCCGCCACCACCTTGCCTGGGAAAGACAACGTTGAATCGGGCGCCTCGTCCTTAACGAACGTGACCGGGGTCCGGTCCAGGATGCCTGCTTCGTCAAATTCGGAGACCATCTGACTTATCAGGGTGTCGAACTGCTCGTAGGACAGTTCTCCTTCATGCTTGCCGATGACTTTCCCCAGAGGATCGATGAACATCAGTGTCGGCCAGGCGCGGCAGGCGTATTGCTGCCATACTTGGAAATCCACGTCGTTGACGACCGGATGTCCTAGCTCGTAACGCTGGACCGCCTTATGCAGGTTGTCCTTGACCTTTTCGTTGGGGAATTTGGCCGAGTGGACCCCCACCACCATCAACTCGTTGGCGTACTTCTGCTCCAGTTTCCGCAAATGCGGAAAAATGTGGGCGCAGTTGATTCAGCAGTAGGTCCAGAAGTCCAGGATAACGATCTTGCCCGCCAAGTCGGCCTTGGTCAGGGCCCGGTCGGTATTAACCCACTCCAATCCAACCGGAAATTCCGGAGCGTTGGTTTTGCCGGCAAATGAAGACGCCACCAGTGTAACCTCGTTTTTAAGCTGTTCGCGTTCAGCAGTCAGCTAGTTGATGGGTGGACGGATTGATGGGTGTTGTGGGGAAATCCCCCTCTGTCCCCCTTTACGAAAGGGGGAAGTTTGGTGTAACTCTGTAATAAGACTGGGGGACCGCTGACCGCTCGTTTACTCGAACGCAATCGTGGCGTAGCGCATAAAAATAGTGCCTACTGGTTCTCCCAGCGGCGCGTTGGCGACCAGTACGGCGATTACGTGGCTGGTGCCCGGCACGGCTTGATCTTCAACGACTGCCCGCTTGCCCACGTTGTTGCCGGTGACAACGCCGGTCACCCGGTCGATCACGCCATCGATGTATATCTCGCCATAATTGTCAACGTTGGTCTCGAACACCATCCGCGTTCCAGCGACGGACGTGCCTCGGACCCGGTCGGGCACGGTGATGTGAAGGCGGTACCAAGCGAAGGTAAAGCCTACCGACCGCCGTTCCTGGAAGTCGGCGTCCTGCTCCCACCAGGAATCGTCGTAGTCGGGCAGACGGGCTGGGCTGGCTTTGATCTCGGCCACTAGTCCTTGGTTGGGTTCCCCCGGTACGAATCCGGGGGCGATTTTCCAACCTGTTGTCCCGAGGACCTCCAGGTCATCTTTTTTCTCTAAGTCTAGATTTACTCTAACCATGAAATCCACTCCTCTAGCTGTCAGCTACCAACGTCAATCTTCGCTGTGCGAATGTTCCCTGGATTCCGGCCTGCGCCGGAATGACGAAGTCCTCCGNGAGGTTCTAACCTGCTCATCAGCAGCGGTAGCTAAAAGCTGAAAGCTGATGGCTGACTGCTGATAGCCGAAAGCTATCTTCCGACTGCGGCTCCCTTAAGATGCTTGGCGAAAAACTCCAAAGTACGGGGCCACGATTCCGCAGCCGCCCCTTCGTGGTGGCGGTCCGGGTTGGTAAAGTCCATGAAGGCGTGCCCTGCCCCTTCATAGGAGTAAAACACGTGCTCTTTGCCCAAGCGGGTTAGTTCGGCATCTAGTTTCACCCGGTCATCCGGCGAAGGGTTGCCGTCGGTTGCGCCGAAGTGGAACATCATTGGGCAGTTGATGTTGCTGGTCAGGTCAAAAGGCGTTTCAGTGGTATCGCCCCAGGGCAGCATGATGTGGCCCCCATAGTAGGGAACGGTGGCTTTGAACACCGGATTTGAGGCGGCCATCAACCAAGCAACCCGGCCACCCATGCAGAAACCGGTGACTCCGATGCGGTTGCCGTCCACGGCCGCATTCGCTTGCAGGAAGCTGACCGCGGCGTTGCAATCGGCGATTATGTCCGGGTCGCTCANATACCCCAGCCGGTCCAAACGTGGGCCATTCATTTGCTCCTCAGTCAGACGATGGAACAAGTCGGGTACGACCGCGACGTATCCTTCGGCTGCCAATCGATCAGCCATGACTTTGTCGAACTCGTCCAATCCCCCCACGTGGAAAGCTATAACCACTGCGGGGAAAGGGCCGGACCCGCTGGGAACGCTGGCGTACATATCCATTTCATGGCCGTCAANGGTGAGCTTATCGGTAAAAGATGGCATGTCGATTTACCTCCGAACAATCGATTGAGTTACAAGTACCCGATGTCGCTAGACGACGGGAGCGCCTTTCAAGTGGGCGGCGAAAAACTGGAGGGTGCGAGGCCAAGCGATTTCCGCGCCATCCTTATGATAACGCGCGCCGGTGTGGTCCGCGAAGCCGTGGTCCGCGCCTGGATAGCTGAAGAACTGGTGGGGTTTCCCCAGTCGAGTCAACTCGGCGTCCAGCTTGGCCATGTCGTCTTGGGACGGATTTGCGTCGATCTCACCGAAGTGGAACAGTATGGGGCAGTTGATGTTGTCGGCAAGCTCCAAGGGAGTTTGGACACCGGCGCCTCTCGTCACCATGATGCTACCGCCGTAGTAGGGCACCGTGGCCTTATAGTGCGGGTTGGTGGCGGCGGCNAGCCAGGCCACTCGCCCGCCCATGCAGAAACCGACGATACCAATGTGGTCGTTATCCACCGCCGAGTGGCCCAGTAAAAAGTCCATGGTGGCGTCACAGTCGGCGACGACTTCCGGGTCGCTCAGGGTTGCTCCCCGCTCGTACGGATCGGTAAGGTTGGGGTCGGTGATCCGGTGGAACAAGTCGGGAGCCACTGCGGCATANCCCTCGGCCGCCAGCTTATCGGACTGGTCTTGAATGAATTGATTTACGCCGCGGATAGTCTGAATAACCACCACGGCAGGGAAGGGGCCGGAGCCGCTGGGAACGCTGACGTAGGTCGGCATTTCTTGACCGTTTACTTGAAGGGTTTCCCAGAAAGATGGCATACGATTCACCTCNATGAGGGGTTCAAATTACGCTTGGTTNCCGACCCAGGGGATTCTAGCAGAAAAGCGGCCTGGTGGCAGCAACGAGGTTGTTCTATCGACTTGGGGGCACGGCTAGCCGTGCCNCTACGCCAATCCTTCGGCCCGAATAGCTGCTAGGGTGGTTTCAAAGGCGGCCAAGGTTTGGNCCACTTCCTGTTCGGTGTGGGTGGCGGAAACTAGAAAGGCGTCCCGGCCCATTATGTCAACGCCCAGGTTTTGCAGCCCCCGCTTGAGAGCGGTCACCGCCGGTGAGGCCGTGGCTTCCTTTATTTGGCTGTGGGGCATGGTGCAAAGCTCCCGGTCGCAGCCGCAGTCGGCCATGACCACGTGAATCATGGAGGCGATGCCGTGGGCGTGGCCGGCCATTTCCATCTTCCCGAATATGTCGTTGATCCCCACCTTGAGCCGGGCTCCCATTGCGTCTGCCTGCTGGTTGATCGGCTGGCTGGCGATTATTTCCAGGCAAGTGGCCCCGGCCACGGCGGTTAGGGGATTGCCGTTGAACGTCCCTGGGTGATAGACGCGGTGGGTGTTGTCCCACTCCGGGTCGCCCCGGTGGGCAATCATGTCGATGATTTCAGCCTTACCGCCCACGGCGCCTCCGGGCAAAGCCCCGGCAACAATCTTGGCCATCGTGGTGAGGTCGGGGCTTATGCCATAGCGAACTTGAGCGCCGCCCGGCGATGCCCGGAACCCGGTGACAACTTCGTCGAAGATTAGCACCACACCGTGCTGAGCGGTCAAATCTCGCANCCCTTTCAAGTAGTTGGGAGNGTCGAAGGGCAACTGTCCGTAGTGGGCGCCNGTGGGTTCTAGAATCAAAGCGGCGATGTCCGAGTCCCCATTGAGAGCATCTTCCACCGCGTTCAAGTCGCCGGAAGGTACGATAATCATGCTCCCCCAACTGGCCAAGGGAATGCCAGGCGCGGCCCGGTCGGAGCCGGCCATGGCGTAATCGTGCCACCCGTGGAAGTGGTCCTGTAGTTTGATGATTTTGTNCTTCCCGGTGTAGGCCCGGGACAGGCGCATGGCCATCAAAGTTGCTTCGGTGCCCGAGCTATGAAACCGGAGTTTTTCGATGGAAGGTATCAACGCCTTGATGGCCCGNGCCCAACGGAGCTCCTCGTCGGTGGACGCGCCCAAGTGGGTGCCGCGCAGGATCTGCTGGGAAACAGCCTCGGCGATCTCCGGGCGGGAGTGCCCCAAGAGCAAAGCGCCGTGGCCGGAAACGTAGTCGATGTACTCATTTCCGTCCACGTCCCACTTCCGGGGACCGGAGCCGTGAGTCATGAACAANGGAAAGGGCATGGCGTATCGGGAATCGTGGGTCACGCCTCCAGGGAAAAGTGTCGTGGATTCCTCGTACCTGCGGGCCGAACCCGGATGTTTGGTAATGTACTCCTCAAGAATGGTTGCCATGCTACCTCCCTCGGTGCANTNCCAAGACTTGTTGGCGAACGGGTTGGGCCAAACCAGCGGCAAGCCGGGCCGCGAGTAAGTCCCAGATATTTTAGCGTGTCACCGGGGCATTAGCCATGGGCATCATTGATTTGCCGCTGCCTCCTGGGTCAGTTGAGGCGGCTTCTTGACCAGAAAAAAGCAAAGGCTGGCCGCGCCGGCTAACCCGATGGCCGGGATAAGGGCCAGGTCAAAATTCCCATAGTGATCGAAGGCCCACCCGGCGAACACCGGCGTCGCCACCAGAGCCCAACTGTGGGAAAAGGTAATGATTCCCCGCAGGCTGGCGAATTTATTTCGGCCGTAATACTCGCCCAACGCAGCCCAAACGATGATTCCCGCGCCGTCGCCCAAGCCCTCCAGCACCACGAAGATAATCAGCAGGACGAACCGGCCGTCGTTCCAGGAACCGAAGAACAGGCAGGCGAATCCGATGGCCTCCAAAGCCAAGGTAGCGCCTAATATCCCCGACTTTGGCCACTTGTCACCCAAGTATCCCAGAGCCAGCCTGGACAGGAAGTTGATTCCGAATATGGCGCCCGTCAGGTTAGCGGCAGTCTGCCGGCTGACTCCCTTGCTTTCCAGAATGGGGATGATGCTGACCAGTATGCCGATGGTCGCCATTTGCCGAAGGCCCGCACCCAGCATCAGCATCCAATAGGCGCGCGTCCTAAGCNCNTCCTTAACGGTGTAATCCCGCTCCTCCAGATTGCTGGTGGCGCCACGCCTGCTGGAGATAATCAGCGGCGGGGATGTGTCTCCATCGGGTAGCAGGCCGATATCCTCGGGACNGTTCCGGAACATCAGCGTAAATGGCAATATCGCGACCAGATATGCNCCGCCCGCCCCGAAGATGGCCCATCGCCAGCTTAGGTTCAGGATTATCAACGACATGATGGGAACCAGGATCAGACCCCCCAGGGACGAAACGGCGGCTAGGGTTGAGATAGCCAAAGAGCGGCGGCGTCTGAACCATTGATTAAGGCCGGCGAACAAAGCATGCTGGAAAGCGATGCTATTGCCCAGGGAGATCATACCCAGGTATACCAGGGCAAATGTTAAGTAGCTGTGGACGAACCTGGCGAACACGAAATAGCCGATGGCGGCCAGGATGATACCGGGGACTAGAAGGGCTCGATTTCCGAAACGATCTATGGCCCATCCCGCCACCGGACCTTCCAACCCGCCTTCAGCCCGAGCAAGTGAGAAAACGAGGTTGGTTTGGGCTTGGCTTAATCCCAGAGAGTCGCGCACCGCCGGGACAAACACGGTAAAACCCCGAAAAAATATGCCGCTGGCAAAAAAGGCCATGGCTGAGCAAGCCATGACCATCCACCAACCGTAGAAAATCTTGGGAGACCCGGTATTCGTTACCGGGGAAGTCATCGTAGTTGAATCATGGTGAGTATGATGATTGGCGCCATCGGTTATTGAATTCGAGGGTCCATTAGACCGGTGCGCCGCAGTTTCCAGCATAGCGGGAAATCTTTGGCCATGCAACGATTTCCGTCGCCAAGCGCTGACCAGCGATGGCTGCCAGCCGGGTACGGCCAGGGTACAATAAGCAGAACAGCGATATCACCGTACTTTTTTCCAAGCGAGTTAACTGGTTGGAAATGACTGACCATACCAGTTCCCATCGATCTGCCGTCCCATCGGCGCGTCACGTTCTCCACGCCGACCTAGACGCCTTTTATGCGGCTGTCGAAGTGCTGGACGATCCAGATCTAGCCGGGAAGGCGGTGATGGTGGGTGGCGACCCAGAGAACCGGGGCGTGGTGGCGACGGCATCTTACGAAGCGCGCGTATTCGGGGTCCACTCGGCGATGCCCATGCGGACGGCGGTTCGATTGTGTCCCCACGGTATCATCATCCACCCGAGGTTCGACCGTTATCGCCAGATGTCTCGCGCCGTGATGGATGTATTCCATGAGTTCACCGAACTGGTGGAACCCCTGTCCATGGACGAAGCTTATCTGGATATAACCGAAGTTGTGGATGCCGGCCGGTTGCCCTTGGCGATCGCTCTGGAACTGAAAAACACAGTTCATGAAAAGACCGGACTAACTCTGTCCGTCGGTGCCGGTACCAGCAAATCCGTGGCCAAGATCGCTTCGGACCTGCACAAACCCGACGGTCTGGTTGTTGTGGCACCCGGCGAAGAAAGGGAATTCCTGGCGCCCCTCGCGGTGGGTAAGCTGTGGGGCATCGGACCCAAGACCGGCCAGCGGCTCCGGGCCGACGGAATCGAAACCATCGGTNATNTGGCGTCCCAATCCACGGGCTGGTTCCAACGGAGGTTCGGCAAACGCGCCATGGATGTTCAGTCCCGAGCGATGGGAGAAGACCGGGAGCCGGTGCGCACCGAAAGAGAAGCCAAGTCCGTAAGCGCCGAATCGACCTTCGCCACCGACCTCACCGGCGAGGACACCCTCTACCCTCACCTTTCCCGNCTGGCCGGCCGGGTGGCCCAACACTTGGAGGGAAAACAATTGAAGGGAAAGACGGTGACGGTGAAGGCCCGGCTGGCCGATTTCACCACCTTCACCCGGCAGACAACCCTGCCCTACCCCACCGGGTCAGACACGGTTATCCTAGAGACGGCTTGGCGGCTGTTTTCCCGGGAGCTTACGCCGGGTCGTTCCTTCCGGCTATTAGGCGTCGGCGTTTCCGGGTTTACTGAAGATGAAGAATTCCAGCTTCCGNTGTTTGGGGAGGAGCAACTGATCGGAGACGGCGCCACGGCCCAGTGATTCGAGAAACCTACCTGAACAAGTCTTTGTCGGGCGAACGCAACAAGGCTTCGTGGCTGGCATTTTCCATGGGCTCGTAGGGATAGCCCCTGATGATGGACACCGGGACGTTATCCACTTTTCCGGTTACTAGCTCGGCCATCGCNGCCAACTCGTCGGCCACGCAAATCACGGTGGTGTACATCATATTGCCGTGGGAGTCTTCCTGGCCGACATAGCTCAAACACGGGTTGAACCCGGCTACCCCAATGGCCACGTTCACCGCCGCCGCCCGCCAGGGCCGGCCAAAGGTGTCGGATATTATCACCGCCACGTCTACCCCCAAGCGGCTCTTGACGTCGTCCCGAACCCNGCGAGCCGAGGCGTCTGGGTCCACCGGCAGCAGAGCTATCGTGTTGGATCCGGGGATGTTGGAGGCGTCGATTCCGGCGTTGGCGCACTGAAATCCATGGTGGGTTTCACTGATGATGACGCCCCGGTCCATCCGCACGATTCGGGCGCTCTCCCGTAAAATCATCTCGGTATGCCTTGGGTCCCGGCGATGCCCTTCTGTGATTCGTATGGCCATTTCCGATGGCTCGATGCCTTCTAGACTTATAACCCGGCCCTCGGTCTTGGAGACTACCTTCTGTGTGACGACGAGCATGTCNCCCGCCTCGATGGGGGTGCCTTGCCGGTCAGCGGCGTCCATCATCTGNCCCGATAGGTCGTCTCCCGGTTGGACCTCTGGCATACCTTCTACGCCGATAACGCGNATCTCCGGTGGCATGGCTATCACCTCTACTGGGTTGGTTCCCAGTATAGCCCGCCGCCACCNCAAGTACCACGCCAGAATTTCCTATGGCGGCAAATGGCCCGTNTCGGCCTCCGGTGGTATCATTAAATACCAATCAGGCTAAAAGGACGTGAACGGTGACTGCATCGTCATCTGACTATAGGAAACGGGTCTACACCAAATTCGGCGACAAGGGCGACACCAGTCTGCTGTACGGCGGGCGAGTTTCCAAGAATAACCCCCATTCCGAAGCCTACGGAATCACCGACGAGGCTGTCTCCGCCATGGGATTGGCCCGGGCTTTGACCAACGACGAAAGGGTCAAGGATACGTTACGGGACCTGCAACGAGAGTTGTTCACCATCGCCGCCGAGTTGGCTACCGACCCGGAGAAGTACGAACTGTTCCANGAGCACTTCTCGCCCGTCACCGTTGAAATGGTGGAGAACCTGGAGAGCACGATAGACTCTTTGGAGCAGGGCGTGGAAATGCCCAAGGTGTTCATACTGCCCGGCGGCTCTCCGGCATCGGCGGGCATCGACATGGCCCGGTGCATCATCCGGACGTCNGAACGCCGGGTGGTGGCGTTGAAGGAAGCAGGACTTCTAACCAACGACCTAATCATCGCCTACCTGAACCGGCTGGGTGACCTGCTATTCGTTCTGGCCCGCTACGAAGACCGGGAACTGCCCCTGGAACGGGCTACGGGCGACCGGAGCTAGCCGACATGTCCGGCTCCATCAAATTGGTGGTTATAGACTACCAATCAGGCAATCTGCGCAGCGTGGCTAAAGCCCTGGAATCCGTGGGAGTATCTCCTCTGGTAACGGGCAAAGCGGCCGAGATTGAGACCGCTGATGCCGTGGTGCTTCCGGGGGTTGGCTCGGGTCCCGCGGCGATGGACGCGTTGCGNCGGCGNGACTTGGTGGAACCTATTCGAGAATACGTGGCTTCCGGGCGGCCGTTTCTAGGTGTATGCCTGGGATTGCAGATCTTACTGGAGCGGACCGAAGAGGGCGACNCCGACTGCTTGGGCAGCATCGCCGGGCGCGTNAAGCGGCTGCCCGATGGGTTGAAGGTGCCCCACATGGGTTGGAACAGCGTGAGTTTCCAGCAAGAACATCCCGTCTTTCAGGGCATTCCCCAAGATAGCCATTTTTATTTTGTACACAGCTACTATGCCGCTCCGGAAGAAGATACTTGGGTGGCCGGGACCACCGACTACGGTGTTTCCTTCTGTAGCATCTATGCCAGAGACAACTTGGTTGCGACCCAATTCCACCCGGAAAAAAGCGGCCGCTTGGGCCTGCGGATNTACCAGAACTTCGTCAGCCTGGCNAGTCATTCTTCCGCGCTAAGCGCTCAGGGGTTCAGCACCCAAAATCCCTAACTAGCCCCCCTTTGTAAAGGGGGGTTGGGGGGATTTTCCGGTAGCTGACAGCTAACAACTCCATGGAAGTAATCCCAGCCATCGACTTGAAATCGGGCCTCTGTGTCCGCCTCTATCANGGCGACTACCAACAGGAGACGGTCTTTTCCGACGACCCTTTGTCGGTTGCTCTGGCTTGGCAAGAACAGGGCGCTCCCAGGCTGCACTTGGTAGACCTGGACGGAGCTGCCGGTGGCGTCCCCGTCAATCTAGATGTAATCACCTCCATTATCCAAAACCTGACGATTCCGGTTCAAGTGGGAGGCGGTATCCGGGACATGGCGACGGCCGAATCTTTGCTCGCCGCCGGAGCTGCCCGGGTGGTCATCGGGACGGCGGCGGTGGAGGAACCTTCCTTAGTGGAGGTTCTTTGCCGCAAGCACGGCAGCCAGCGGGTAATCGTGTCGGTGGACGCGAAGGACGGCCTGGTGGCGATCAAGGGCTGGATGGAGCGAACCGAGGTCCGCGCCCAAGATTTGGTGGAGCAAATGTCTCAGCTGGGGGTACGGCGCATCCTTTACACGGATATCTCCCGGGACGGCACGCTAACGGAGCCGAACTTCCAGGCGAACGCGGATCTGGTCAGGACAACCGATATGGCGGTATTGGCTTCCGGTGGAATCGCGACGCTGGACCACATTCGACGATTGGTCGACACTGGGGCAGAAGGAGCAATCCTAGGGCGGGCTCTTTACACCGAAGCGATCGGTTTGCGGGAAGCGATTGAAGTTGGGAGCGGTCAGAACCTGTAAGAGTTTCTAGGATTCGCTTATTCGTCTTGTCCTCTCAANGTCATTCCGAACCCGCCGAAAGGCGGTGAGGAATCTCAAGTGTACACTAGGGAAGACCTGAGACTCTTCGCTTCGCTCAGAGTGACATTTTGGGCGGCGTAACTATTCCGGATTGGGAGCCGGGGGCTCAGATTTCTCTTCCCGGTTAANGAATCTTGCCGCCAACCGCTCCTCAGCCTTGGCAAACCAATCTTCCCGGAACACTTCCATCAGAATGAAGTCGTGGGACATGCGGCGCACCGGCCTTACCTGGGTAAAGCCGCATTTTTCGAAGCACCGCTGGGCCCGCTTGTTCCACTCCAGGGTATGTAGATAGACGCGTTCTAGCATTTTTTCGTTGAAACAGTGGTCCAACAAGGTGGTAACGGCATCATAACCGTAGGCGTTGCTCCAGTAGTCCCGGTCGCCGATGACGATGCCCAGTTCGGCCTGCATCTTAACGCTGTCCAGGTCGTAGTACATGCAGTTGCCGATGAACTTGCCGTCCAAAGTCTCGGTAGCGAAGTGATGAGAGCCGGGTGTGGGATACCTCATTTGGTCTTGGGCCAGCTTCAAGAACCGGTCGTAGCTCATAGTGAGAGGGAAAGCCGCGTCCAGGCTGGCCAACTCGGGGTCGGACCGCCATATGTAGTCCTGCTCGGCGTCCTCGATCTGTTTGTCCCGCAAGATGATGCGGGCCCCTCGCAACTCGACCATGGTTAGGCCTTTCCGATGCGTTGGATTATCAGCTCATTCGCCTGCCGCATCACGGCTGTTTCGTTGGGATAAATCAGGATCTTCAAAGCCTCGTCCATGGGGAACCACCGGACAACGTCAAACTCCGGATCATGCAGGCTGGTGTCCCCTCCCACCGGCGCCATCAAGAAGAAGTGTACGGTCTTGTGATACCGGACGGCGTTCTCCCGGTCGGCAAACCAATAAGTGATACTTGAGATCGGCTCCTGCAACTCAACTTCCAGACCGGTCTCTTCCCGCACTTCTCGCAGGGCCGTTTCTTCCATGGTCTCGCCCNCATCGGGTGTGCCCTTAGCCAAGCTCCAACGGACATCTTCCGTGCGAACCTCGCCGTTGCTGTCTCCATGGCCGCTCCCGCCGTGCACGGCACTGGATGTTATCCAGTGACCACACAGTACGGTCTCGAGACGCCCTTCCCGTTGCCGGTACACGACACCCCCGGCCGAAACCAGGGTCTCCACCCGAGGCTTGCCATTTTTCACCATTGATTTCTCTTCCCGAACGTCAACCCCCGGACCGAGACTGTTGAGTGTTCCACGGCGCTAGGTTGGTTGAATCGTAGATTACTATCTAGAACGCCTTAGGAGGCGCCGCCACCGATGGCCGGTACGAAATGAACTTCGCTATTTTCTCCGACTTTTTCCAGCAGGCCCATGCGTGCGACTTCGCCGTCGATGGCTACGGCCAGATTTGGTTTGATTCGGCCATCCTCGACAAGTTTGTCTTTTATCCCTGGAAACAGTTGGTCTAGCCGTTCAATGACCTGGCGAAGGTTCGCCGCTTCGCAGTCGAACTGTTTAACTCCGCCGGTAACCGGCTGGAGCATTGTAGGTATGAATACCGTGACCAAGGTGTTAGTTCCTCAAGTGAGCCGTCAGCGACGAGCTATCAGCCGGCAGAATTTTTCGGGAGCCGGGGGAACGGTCAGCTCCCGTTTTGGCTCCACAATGCGTCGAGCACTTTGCCTGGGGTTATAGGCAAGCTTTGCATCCGCACGCCGGTGGCCTGGTAAACCGCGTTGGCAATCGCCGCCAAGGGCGGGACGATGGGAGTCTCGCCAACGCCGCGGACCCCATAAGGATGGCCGGGATTGGCCACCTCCACGATCACGGTGTCAATCATGGGCAGGTCCAGGCTGATAGGCATGCGGTAATCCAGGAAGCTGGAGTTGGTCATCTGACCCTGGCCGTTAAAGAAGTATTCTTCGTTCAAGGCCCACCCGATACCCTGGGCCGCACCTCCTTGCATCTGTCCTTCCACGTAGCTGGGATGAACTGCTTTCCCGCAATCCTGAATCGCCGTGTAGCGCAGTATGTCCACCTTGCCCGTGTCCTGGTCCACCTCCACATCTACAACGTGAACCGCGAATGAGTTGCCTTCCCCGGGCGGGTCGATGTTGCACTGGGCGGTAATGGAGCCGCCGGTGGTCAACGTTCGCCCGGCCAACTCCTTAAAAGTCATCCGCAATTCCGAGTCGGACTTGTGCTGTATCACGCCGTCAACGTATTCCACGTCCTCCACCGGCGCTTCCCAGATGGCCGCAGCCCGCTCCACCATGCGTTGTTTAATATCTTGTGAGGCATTGATGGTTGCCAAACCGGTGGCGAAGGTAGTCCGGCTCCCCCCGGTTATGAACGTGTAGCCAATGGAGTCGGTGTCGGCTATCGATGGTTTGATGTCTTCGTAAGCGATGCCCAACGCCTCGGCGGTCTGCTGAGCGATGGATGCCCTGGTGCCGCAAAGGTCAACGGACCCCATAACCACGCTGACAGTGCCGTCGGGATTGACTGTAAGGTTGCAACTGGAAACGAATCCACGGTTGAACCAGAAGCCGGAAGCCACACCCCGTCCTCTCAGCTTACCATTGGGTTGGAAGTCGACGGCCGTTTGATAATGGTCGTGGCTCCGGGCGGCTTCCAAACACTCGACCAGCCCGATGCGCCGGTAGACCGGACCTTCTATCCGCCGGGTACCCTCTTTAGATGCGTTCCTTAGCCGGAATTCAACCGGGTCTATCCCTAGTTTCTCGCAAAGTTCGTCCACCACCGACTCGACGGCGTAGGCCGCTTGAGGTGAGCCCGGAGCTCGGTAGGCCTGCGTTTTGGGTTTGTTCACCACAACGTCGTAGGCGTCCAGCAGGCCGTTTGGGTAATCGTAGCAAGCAAAAGCGCACATGGCCGCCGACATGGCCGGGGAACCGGGATAGGCGCCGGCGTCTAGGGCCAGTTCGGCCTGGCAGGCGGTGAGCTTGCCGTCCGTAGTGGCGCCCATCTTCACCTTCATCCACGACCCGGAGGCCGGGCCTGACGCCTCGAACACTTCGACCCTGTTCATGACCAGCTTTACCGGTTGTCCGCTCTTCTTGGACAACAGGGCGGCAAGAGGCTCCAAATAGATGGATATCTTGCCGCCAAAGCCGCCACCCATTTCCATGGGCGTGACTTTGATCTTAGACACGGGATGCCGCAACACATTGGCCAGACTGGACCGTACGGTGAATGCTCCCTGAGTGCTGCACCACACGTCCAATTGGCCGTCGGCGCTCCAGAAGGCAGTTCCGTTATGGGGTTCGATGTAACCCTGGTGGACTGAAGCGGTCTGGAACTCGCGCTCCACTACAACGGCGGCTTCGTCGAAGCCTTGCGCCACGTCCCCTTTTTCGTAGCGGGCGTGGGCTGCCACGTTGCTAGCGGTTTGGGAGGTTTCCCCTAAGGAGGAGGTGTAAAGATCGTCATGGAGTAGAGTGGCCCCCTCGGCCATCGCCTCAACGACAGACATGACCGGCGGTAACTCCTCATATTCCACTTTTATAAGCTTGGCCGCTTCCTCAGCCACATGAGGGTTGGCGGCCGCCACCGCGGCCACCGGATGGCCTTTGAACAGGACTTTGCCGCCGGCCAGTACGTGATCACTGGCGAACTTCAAAGCCTGATAACCGGCGCCCAATTCCTCCTTGCTTAGGGAAGCGAAGGGCAGGTCTTGGGCCGTTATCACGGCCCTGACGCCGGGATAGGCTTCGGCCTGGCTGGTGTCGATGGATTTGATTCGGGCATGAGCATAGGGGCTGCGCAGAACTTTTCCATGCAACAGCCCCTTCAGCGTGATGTCCGGTCCGTACTGGGCCCGTCCGATGACTTTGTCTACCCCGTCGGGCCGGACCGGCCTCTTACCGATGTGAGTATACTCAACTTCGGACAGAACTATGTTGGCGACCACAGGTCCACCGCCTTACTTCATCTTTTCGCCGGCATCCAATACCGCTCGCACTATCTTGTCATACCCAGTGCATCGGCAGAGATTTCCCGCCAGCCAATGGCGGATCCGTCCTTCGTCGGCGCCGGGTTCCCCGTCCAACAGGCCTTTGGAGGCCACGATGAAACCAGGAGTGCAGATGCCGCATTGGAGCGCGGCATTCTCCAGGAACGCCTGCTGTATCGGATGAAGTCCGTCGGCAGTGGCCAGTCCTTCAATGGTGGTTACTTCCCGGCCTTGGATCTCTACGCCCAACACTAGGCAAGAGTCGACGATGCGGCCGTCGAATATCACGGTGCACGCACCGCAGTTGCCGTCATTACATCCTTCCTTGGTGCCGGTCATGCCCAGCACGTCGCGGAGGACCTCCAACAGGCTTTGGCGCGGCTCGCAAAGGAAATTTACATCTTCACCGTTAATGGTTGCTTGTACGTGGGTAGGTCCGGGCATTTTTATCCCCCTCTGGCTCGTTCTACGGCAATGTTTAGCGTTCGGCGGGTCAACACGCCCACCAGGTGATTCCGCTGTCTGATTGTCCCGCGCATGTCGCTGATGGGTGTAGCGGCGGCGATAGCCTTTTCCGAGGCTTCCTGAATGGTTGCCTCCGATACGGGTTTACCGGCCAGACTTTCTCCAGCGTCTTTAGCGAATACGGGCGTCGGAGCTACCGATGCCAGGGAAATGCGGGCCGAGACGAAATTTTGGCCCGACGCGTCCAGCACTACTGAGGTACCTACTCCCGCAACCGCGATATCCATCTCGTTACGGGGAATGAACCTGAGATAGCTGGCCCCGGAATGGGCTACAGGCGTCGGGAAGTTGATGGACACCAACATCTCGCCGTCTTGCAAAACGTTCCGGCCGGGTCCGGTGCAAAAGTCTTCTGCCGCCACCTGACGGGACCCATTCGATCCGGCGATGTGCGCGACCCCGCCCAATGCGATGATCGGCGGTATGGAGTCGCCGCTGGGCGCGGCGTTACATAGATTGCCGCCCAGGGTGGCCCTGCCTTGAATCTGGATACCCCCGATCAAAGTCGCGGCGTCCATCAATCCCGGATAGGCCGTAGCGATGGCGTTATCCGCATAGATGCGATAGCAGGGCACTGCGGCCCCAATAACCAAACCATTTTGCGCCGAGTAGGACAACTCGTTCAGCTCGGGAATTTGCTTGGCATCCACAACCAGATCGACGCTACGGCGTCCTCCCCTAAGTTGCACGAGTAAGTCGGTACCACCGGCGAGGAGCCTGGCGCGGTCCCCTTTCGAGGCCAGTAGTTCAACGGCCTCACTAACAGTTTTCGGTGTTGCAAAATCAATCCAATCCAATTTGCCACCTCCTAACGGGGATTATAGCATCACATAAGCGTGGATGCATCCGGGGTTATGTCTCCTGACCGGTAACGGTCAACCCGCGGCGGCTGTCCGTTCCGGCTCCGCCATATCCGTTCTTTCCAATTTCGGCGGCGGGGGCCGGGTGGAGAGCCCGAACAGCACGGCGCTGGCCACGTAGAGGGGTATGAAGATAACGAACACCAGATCGTAGCTGCCGTAATGGTCCTTGACCCAGCCGCTGAAGATCGGAGAGACAAACAATCCCACGTTGTGGAACATGCTCATAACCCCCATCAGGCTGGCAAACCTGCCCCGGCCAAAGTAGTCCCCTAACATGATCCAGTTCACTGAACTGACTCCCTCCACCACCGCGAGGGCCAGGATAAAAAACACGACGCCATATGTCCCATCCAAAATAAGCAGGGACAAAAGGGCTAACGCTCCGGTGTTCATGCCCACGAATAGGAGCAGCCGGGGCGACAGTTTCCCGCCGGCAACTCCCATGACGAACCGCAAAGGAATGGCCAGGAAGAACATTACCGAGACGTACAGGGCGGCGGTCTGGGCCGTTAATCCCTCGTCTTCCAGGATGGGAAACATGTGGATGATGATGGCGTTGGTCGCGGATACCCTGGTCACCACGCCGAAGAGCATGAACCAGAATGTCCGGGTGCGTAGGGCCTGGCGCACGGTGAACTCCACCGAGCCCTGTTGTGGTCTTGTCCTTCCCGTCCCCTCACCACTATCCGATGATCGGGACGCGGCGTCTCCATCGGGCCTTAGCCCCATGTCCTCTGGCTTGCTTCTTATCACCAGGGCAACCGGTATGGTGAGCAGGAAAATAAAGACCCCCATGACCCGCAGGGTTTCCCGCCAACCCAAGTGGCTGATACCCAGATTCAACAGAGGCACGACGATGGCTCCGCCTCCGGCGAAGGCGGTCATCAAAGTGGACATCGCCACGGCCTTGCGGCGAATGAACCATTGATTCACGGTAGCCATCAAGGTCTGGCCCAGGCCGGCCGTCTTGCCGGTGGAGACGACGAACACGAAAATCAGGACCAGCTGCAAGTAGCTGTTGGCCATGGAAAGCAACAGCAGCCCGATTCCGGCGATGAGCCCGCCCATTAAAATCAGAGGCCGGGAGCCGAACTTGTCCACCAGCCAGCCGACCGCCGGGCTGCCCATGCCTCCTTCCGCTCTGGCCAGACTGAACACCAGGGACATCTGGGCGTAGCCGATCCCCAAAGTTAGGCGAATAGGCTGGAAAAATATCGGGAAACCGCTGGAGATGGCGCCGTTGCCGAACATCCCTTGCATCGAGGCAACGGCGACCACCCACCAGCCATAAAAAGGGCGGCCTCGCCGCCCGGAAACTCTGGACTGATTGCTGACGCTCATTCAACCTCATGTTATCCTCGCCCTGAGAGGCGGTCAACCAACACTCGGGGAGCCAAGGTCGATGCCCGGAGTGATCTCCTTCACTAGACCTTATGTCAATCCATGGCGTACAATTTAATCCTGACCGATCGATTCCAGCCGAGGGCGCCTAAATTTGCCCGCCTGCGAATATAACCGTCCTTGGGCTTTTCCAGAGGGAGCGATGTACTGAACCAATCGATACTCTTATTCTCATACGCATTCCATCCACGATTCATACCTAACACATATCGATCTGAGATAACATCATCTGGTGTTTATCTGGATACAATAAAAGGGAGAATGCCAATATGGTACAAACACAAACCCCCTACCGGGTAAAGGGGGTATTTCTGGAAACCTGTAACTGCGATGCCGGGTGCAATTGCAACTTCGGCGGTTTTCCGGACCACGGGTCATGCGAGGCTCTCATCGGAATCAGGGTGGACGAAGGAAATTTCGGCGATGTAGACCTGTCCGGCGTGAAGGTTGTATTGGCAGTAAAGTGGCCAAAGGCCATTCATGAGGGCAACGGAGCCGCCGCCGTTTTCATCGACGAGTCGGCTAGCGAAGAGCAAGTAGGCGGCATAGCGACGATCCTTACCGGGCAAGCCGGAGGGATGCCTTGGGAGTTGCTGGCCACCACGCTCACTTCTCTGGACGGCCCCATCTAAAGCAGATTAAGATGGATGTAAACGGCCGCAACAGCGGGTTCAGCATCGATGGGATATTGGAGGCCAGACTAACCCCTCTGCTCAATCCGGTCACCGGTGAAGAGAATGAGGTTCACATAGTTTTTCCCGGAGGCGGACTGATCTGGGATGACGGCGACACCGCCACAACGTCTATCATGAAGGTCGAACATGGTGACATGAAATTCGACTATTCCGGCCAGAGCGCCTTCTTCGCCCCCGTCGAGTGGACCAACCAATAGGGTTCCCGAATAGAGCGAACTGAGTGTATGCTATGGGAGGCCGTACTCAAGTACGGCCTCTTCTCTTTGAACGCCATCAGAAACGTAGGTCAATCTCCCCATGCAGACTCCTACAGCCATCGAAGCAGTACTGAAGCGCGACCGGGCCGTGGTGGTTGTTGGCGTGGCTGGGGTAACTGCCCTGGCCTGGGCCTACATGGTTTACCTGGCCCAGTCCAGTGGCGACATGGGCCCGGGCATGGCCATGGCCCAACTCCAAAGCTGGTCCGCCGTCGATTTCGGGTTCATGTTCCTGATGTGGTGGGTCATGATGATTGGGATGATGGTGCCCACTGCCGCGCCTATGATCCTCTTGTTCGCCACGGTGAACCGGCGCCGGCGGGAACAGCAGGGACCTTGCGTTCCCACGGCGGTGTTCCTCTCGGGATATTTATTAGTTTGGGGTGGATTTGCCGGCGCGGCTACCGTGGGCAATTGGGCTTTGCACGTTAATTCCTTGCTGTCGTCCATGATGGGCGAAAGCACCAGCGCTTACCTGGGAGGCGGCCTTCTGATCGCGGCGGGTTTGTTCCAATGGAGCCGGCTCAAATATGTCTGCCTTACCCACTGCCGGTCTCCGCTTTCTTTCCTGATGAGCGACTGGAGGGAGGGAGTACGGGGCGCTCTTAGAATGGGTTTGAAACACGGGATCTACTGCGTGGGGTGTTGCTGGGTGTTGATGGGGTTACTCTTCGTCCTGGGAGTGATGAACCTGCTGTGGATCGCCGCCCTGGCCGCTTTCGTGCTTTTGGAGAAAGTAGTCCCGGCGGGCCAGCGGCTCAGTAAAGCGACGGGTCTGCTTTTGGTTGGATGGGGGGTTGTGGTGGCGGCCCGGCTTTTGGGGTAGGGCATTACGTTAGCGGAATTGTGCGACGTTTCCTACCCACGGTTGTCTTTCCGGCGGTGAGCCGGAATCCAGTGGCGCGTCAACTGGATCCCGGCCTTCGCCGGGATGACGGAACGGGATTCAACCGACTTACGAGCGACTAGATTAGGATAGCTCCGACAAAAGCTTCCCAAGCAGCTCCACCATCGGCCGATTTCCAGTTTCCTGCTCCACAATTCCTTGGATGGAAGATAGGTCCAACACGGCTTCCTGTTCGCCGGCCGCCTCTTCCACTTGGTTTAGGACTTTTCGCCAGGGTTGACTTTCCGCGGGTCTGGAGGGGTCGGGGTCTCCCTCAATCAGTTGAAGAATGTGGACCGACTTGGCGTCCCTCTGAGTGAACATTGCCAATGAGGGGAGCGAGTCGGCGCTCAGGCCGAACTCCGGCAACAAAGACCTGGTGGCGCCGGACACACCGTGCTGTCCGAAGATGACCAGGTGCTGGAAGCTGCCGCCATGCTCCTCAAAACTGGTCCGGAACGCCCGGAAAACGCCGTGGGCGTCCCGGTCTTCACCGGATACAAGGAACACCGCGTAAACCGGAAATGCGCCAGGCGTTTCTGAGATCAGGTCGTTATGCCACCGGGACAGCTTGTCTAGGTCGTGAGTGTCGGCGTGACTTTGGGTCATTTCAGTTGGGCGCTCAGCCCCCTCCTCCGCTGTCGAATTGGACCAAAATTCCGTCCGGGTCGTAGACGAATATGCTACTCACGCCCCCTTGGGAGTTGGTGAAGGAGTCCATGGGACCGGCCAGTTGAACCCCTTTGGATTCCAGTTCAGCCGCCAGGGCTTTGACGTCCCCCACCGTGAAGGAGATATGGCTGATGCCAACTTGGTCTAACTTGATGGGATCTCCGTCCGGACTGTCGCCAGGATGGCTGGTTAAGACCAAGGACGGTATGGTGTGACCTTCACCGTAACGGACGTGGACGGTCCGCCGGGTTTGGCGCGGATGTTTATAGATGTGGGGAAGCCCGCCGGTCGTAGTGTCCTGAACTTCGTCAAAGGTTACTCGCATTCCCAAGATGTCCCGGTAAAATGCCAGCGACTTTTCCAGGTCGCGTACGCAAACGGCGATGTGGGATACCCCGGTTGCATCCATGATTTGTCCTCCCTTCGGAATTCTGAGGCCTAGGCTAGGCCGTTTGGAGAGATAAATCCTAAGCCTCGGTTGAGACATTGTCAAAGACGCAATATGTCCGTGACAAACTTAGGATCAGCTTCCGGAAACGAATGGTTTAAGCGCGGCGTAGATGACGTCGTTGATAGGGGTGGGTAACCCGGTGGATTGTCCTGCCCGCACCACCGCTCCGTTCAGGGCTTCCAACTCCAGAGGCCGCTCCGCCATGATATCGGCGTGCATGGATGCGTGCATCTGGTCCAGGGAGCCCTCTATGTAATCCACGGTGTTCTGGACGATATCGGGGTCCAAGTCTACTCCGGAAGCCCGGCCCACCTCTTCGATCTCGGTCATACAATCCAAGATCACCTGCCGCCACTCCGGCCGGGGCATCAACTGGGCCATGGTTTCGCGAGACAGCGCGGTAACTCCGGCCATCGTAGCGATAAACAGGAATTTGGTCCAAAGGGTCCGCTGGATATTATTGGACAGTTGGGCTGGAATTCCAGCTTTGGTGAGCGTTTCCGATATCAATTCTCCCCGTGGCGAATCGACACCATCCGGCTCCCCAAAGACAATTTCCACCACCTCACCCGTTTGTTTAACTACCCCGGGACGTTCGAGACTGCCTTCGATATACGCGGCGCCGGGCATCACTCTTCCGGCGCCCAAGAATTGGGCGGCTTCTTCATAACTGTCGATGCCGTTCTGCAAACAGAGGACCGTGGTTTCCTCACCGACCATGGGGCGCATGGCCGGGACGGCCTCTTGGTTGTGATAGGTTTTGACGGTAAGCAAGACCAGGTCCATTGGTCCGGCTTGCCGAGGGTCGTCGGTAGCCTCACATTGGACGGTAAACTCACCATAGTCCGTAACTATCTGGAGGCCGTTGCTCCGAATGGCTTCCAGATGAGCTCCCCGAGCAATCAACGTGACTTCGTTCCCACCCAGGGATAGCATCCCGCCGAAGTATCCGCCGATGCTGCCGGCGCCCATTATCGCTATGCGCATGACTCACGTGACTCCTAAACTCTGTCGGCGGCTTCGCCCACGTTCCTCAAAATACCCCTAGACTCCCGGAGATGCAACCAAGGAAGTGAACCGGACACGAGTCTTGACGGTATATGGATTTGTCCTTATTCTCTAGAGAACGCCGACGAACCATACTTCAGACTACAGATTCAAGGAGCAACCATGACCCAGCAAGCGCCACCGCCGATAACGCCGCCTTTGCCCCAGCCGGAGTCCGACTTCTACTGGGAGAAGTGCAAGGAGCACGAGCTTTGGCTCCGTCACTGCAAGGCGTGCGACAGTACGTACTTTTATCCTAGGGACATTTGCCCCGGCTGTTTCTCCCGGGACACCGACTGGATCCAAAGCAGCGGGCGAGGAACCTTGCACGCCTTCGCCATCGTTCACCGCGCCCCGGTTCCGGCTTTTCGAGGTAAGGAACCGTTCGTGACGGCCATCGTGGAGTTGGAAGGTGGGGCCAGGATGCCTACCAACATAGTGGACGTGGAGGCCGATCCGGAACACATCAAAATCGGCATGGCTCTACAGGTGACCTTCGACGACTTGGACGACAAGATTAGCCTGCCCAAGTTCCGACCGGCCTAGTGTCTTCCGTCTATAGGTCCAGTGATGAATAAGACTCTGGATGGCAAAGTAGCCATCGTTACCGGCGGCAGCCGTGGGATCGGCCGGGCCATGTGCCTTGGACTGGCCGCCGCGGGTGCCCAAGTGGTGGTTGCGGCCCGAACCGAGGAAGATGCCTCGGCGGGCACCCAATTTGAGCAATATGGTTCCGGCACAATCGTCGATACCTGCGCTCAGATCAACGACCTGGGCGGAATAGCCCTCCCGGTTCGGTGCGATGTCACCCAAGCCGATGACCTCCGTCATCTGGTTGAGGCTGCCATCGAACGATTCGGACGCATCGACGTCGTGATTTCCAACGCCGGCGTCGACTGTGAATCGCCCGTTGCGGACTTAGACGTGGACCTCCTTGACCGATGCCTGGCGGTGAACGTACGTGGCCCGTTCCTTCTGTGTAAGTTCGCGTTGCCGGCCATGATGGCCCAGGGCGACGGCGGCTCCATCTTTTGCGTTACGTCGGGGTCGGCCAACGCCTACCGTGTCGGCCGGATAGGCTATTCCATGAGTAAAGCTGCCCTGGAGCGAACGTTCCTCAACCTGGCGGAGGAAGTTCGTCCTAACAACATAGCGGTCAACGTGTTGGGTCCCGGCCGGGTTGACACCTGGATGAACCGCAACGGCGACTGGCCGGGCACCGAGCACATCCCCATGGTCCCACCCTCGGAGATAATCCCCGCAGCCGTTTGGCTGGCGGGACAAACCGCCCAGACCCTAACCGGATCCCTTGTAGAGCGAGCCAACTTCGGCCAAACCTGGGGCCCGATCCATGCCGCATAAGAAAGTCCCCTCCTTACGAAGGAGAGGATATGGGGGAGGTCGTCCCCACACCTCGGAAATTAACCCCATATGAAAAGGAGAATCCATGACTAATCCTCGTAGCGCCATGCAGGAAGTTGCCCCCAAGATGGCGGAGATTGCCGCCGACGTGCTTTTCGGCGATATCTGGGAGCGTCCCGGCCTGTCCAAGCGGGACCGTAGCATGATCACCGTCGCCGTGCTGACCGCTCTGTACCGTTCCGGCCAGTTGCCCGGCCACATCAACCGGGCCCTAGACAACGGTGTCACCAAGGATGAGATCGGCGAGATTATCACCCACGTCGCTTTCTATGCCGGTGTCCCCACCGCCGCCAACGTGGCCGGCATTGCCAAAGCGGTCTACGACGAACGCGGGTAGCTAGAGAGTTTCGGCGATTCCCGGAATCACCGGCTAATACTCAACACGATGCGCCCGTGAACCACTTGTCATCCCGAGTCCTTCGCGGGAAGGATGAGGGATCTGAGGGGCATGGGGGACGCCCAGCCCCAGATGCTTCGCCGCTGCGGCTGGCTCAGCATGACATGTCCGAAGCGATGACGCAGTGTTCAATGGTGCTTGACTTGGGATTGCCGATATATGAGCTTCTGATGATGAAGTCCGCTGTTTCACAATCGACCAGGGAGGGAGCTTTATGCCTATGATGACCGGGGGACGGTTCATGGCCGAAACCTTGGATGGGTACGGCGTCACCCATGTATTTTTCGTGCCGGTAATCATCCAGCGCGCCATGCTGGAGATGGAAAAACTAGGCATAAAACGTATCTTGACCCACGGCGAGAAAGCCGCTGCCTACATGGCCGACGGCTACGCCAGAGCGTCCCACAAGCCGGGAATCTGCGCGGCGCAGAACGTAGGAGCCGCCAACTTGGCTGCGGGATTGCAGGACCCATTCTTGGCCGGATCTCCCGTCTTAGCCATAACCGGACGCAAGCCTCGAATAAGCCAGCACCGTAACTCTTACCAGGAAGTAGACCACCTTAGACCCTTCAGCGCCGTCACCAAGTACAGCGTGCCGGTGGACACCGCCGAGCAGCTACCCTTCCTGCTCCGCCAAGCGCTACGAGAAGCCACGTCGGGGGCGCCCGGACCGGTTCATCTAGACCTGGAGGGAACTTCGGGAAACGTTGTCATGGAAGGAGAGGCCGATCTTGAAGTAATCATCGAAGAGAACTTCACCCGTGTCCCGGCATACCGTCCGGAGCCGGAAGCCGAAATGGTGCGGGCTGCGGCCCAGGCTCTCTCGGCGGCACAACGCCCAGTGATTGTCGCGGGCGGAGGCGTAACCGCCTCAGGGGCCCAGCAAGAGGTGGTGCAACTTGCTGAGATGATGTCCATCCCCGTTGCCACATCTCTCAACGCCAAAACGGCGATACCCGACGGCCATCCGCTGTCGGTGGGGGTCTGTGGTTCCTATTCCCGGACTTGTGCCAACCGGTTGGTTTCCGAGGCAGACCTCGTCCTGTATATCGGCAGCCACACCGGTAGCCAGGTGACTAACGAGTGGACGGTTCCGTCGTTGGATACCCCGGTTATCCAGATCGATATCGACCCCTCCGAGCTGGGACGGTCCTATCCAGCCAAAGCTACCTTACAAGGAGACGCCAGAGCGTGCCTTCGCCGTCTTATGGAGGTTCTTGAGCCCCTGGGTCCACGGACCGAGTGGGTGAACCGGGCGCAGGAACTGGTTGCTGAGTGGCGGGAAGGGGTATCGGAGGTGGCCAACTCCGACGGTTCGCCGATCCGCCCGGAACGTCTGTGCAAAGAACTCACCGACTACCTGCCCACCGACGCCGTGTTGGTTTCAGATACCGGCCACTCGGGCATCTGGACGGGAACCATGATCGACCTGAAAGAGCAGACCCAGCAATACATCCGCTGCGCCGGCTCCCTGGGCTGGGGTTTCCCCGGGGCTTTGGGCGCCAAGTGCGCCCTGCCCGACCGGCCGGTGATCTGCTTCACCGGAGACGGCGGGTTCTGGTATCACATGTCGGAGTTGGAAACGGCGCTAAGGTACGGCATCAACGCCGTCATCGTGGTCAACAACAACCACTCGTTGAATCAGGAAAAGCGGAGCAACGACCGGCTATACGCCGGACAGCCCGGCAACCCCGAAGAATTGTGGCACATGCTGGACGTGGACCTGGCAAAATTGGCCCAAGCCATTGGCTGCTTCGGCATCCGTGTGGACCAGCCAGGGCAGATCCAGAGCGCTTTGGAGCAGGCCATCGCTTCGGGTAAACCGGCGGTGGTAGACGTGGTATCCGACATCGAAGGCATTGCGCCCCCGGCCTGGCGGCCCTAAGCCGGCTTTCCGATAGATGCGGCGGATCCGATGGCGGGTCCTTCAACCGGCCTGCCATCGGGGTAATTTAACCGGCGTTCACGACCCGCTCCACGCCTGAGAAGACACTGAGTTTGAACCAACCGGGGAAGGCCTTTACGTGGGCTGTGAGGCCGTCCAATTCGATCAGACCGTCCTCCACGCATTCAGCGAAAGATGTCATCCCCATCCAGGCCCGGTGGATGGCAATCGTGTCCGTGGCGACGAACAAGTCCACCTCGAACCCCGGGTCCCACATACAGACTGAGGGCTCAGGTTTCTCCAACACCAGCCAGTAGGTCCCCTTGGCCGCGCCATGAAAGTCAAGCTGCACCACCACCCTTTCCTCCGGGAGGAGATCTATATTGACCCGCCGGTGCATGTCCCACACCAATAACGTTGGGTCCACATTCCCAGGTCCGATGTCGTGGTTGATCCACTTCTGCCCCCACTCCCCAAGCCTCATCACCACATCTAATAGGTCTGCCCCTGCCTCCGTCAGATGGTATTCCGCCCGTTTGCTTTCTCCCTGCGCCTTCCGCGTTACCACTCCGGCATCTTCAAGGGTCCTCAGGCGCTGCGTCAGGAGGGAACGAGGTATACGAGGCATCCCGTATTCCAACTCGCTGAATCTCCGGCTGCCCATCAGGAGTTCCCGGATTATCAGTGGCGTCCAGCGTTCGGCGAAGATTTCCGCCGCCATGGCCACGGGGCAGAATTGACTGTAGGTCTTCATCTTTTACCCACTTTTCGGCTCCAGATATTGGACTGATTTTCCGATCATCTCGAGTCTACCATTCCACCATACTGGATCGACCACGGAAAGTTAGTCCAGAACTTGGAGTAAAAATATACCACATTCGACGGAAATCGACTCCAAATTTTGGACTGATTCTCAATTTCCTGACCGCGCAGATCGGGAACTAAACTCTAGGAGAATGAACGATGACTACCACCGTGGATTCAATTTTGACAGACGACCTACTCAAGCGCTGCATGGAGCGGGCGCCCGGCTACGACCGGGACAACAGTTTCTGCGATGAGGACTTCAAAGAACTTAAAGCAGCCGGTTACCTCTTGGCCGCAGTGCCCAAGGAATTGGGCGGACTGGGCCTGAACCTGGCGCAGATCTGCCAAGAGCAGCGCCGCCTTGGATATCATCCGGCTGCGACCGCCCTGGCGGTGAACATGCACTTTTACTGGACCGGCCTCGCCGCCGATGTATGGCGTAGCGGCGACATGTCCACCGAGTGGATGCTGAAGGCAGCGGCGCAAGGAGAAGTCTTCGCCGCGGGACATGCCGAGGGCGGCAATGACTTACCCCTATTGCTCTCCACCACCAAAGCTGAGAAGGTGGACGGCGGGTACAGATTCACCGGCCGAAAGTCCTTCGGCAGCCTGACCCCGGTTTGGACTTATCTTGGATTGCACGGCATGGACACCAGCAACCCGGCTGCTCCTAAGATTGTCCACGCCTTCATGCCCCGGGACAGCAGTGGATACACCATTGAGAACGTTTGGGACACTTTGGGGATGCGGGCCACTCAGAGCCAAGACACCATTCTTAACGGCACGTTCGTACCCGACGAATACATCGTACGAGTGGTGGATCCCGGAGCTGCTGGCGTCGACCTGTTTGTCTTGGGCATCTTTGCCTGGGCCCTGATGGGGTTCGCCAACGTCTACTATGGCAACGCCCAGCACGTCCTCGATCTGACTATAGAGGCGGTCAAAAACAAGAAGTCGCTGGCCATCACCCGGACCATGGCCTACCACCCGGAGGTACAGCACGCCATCGCGGAGATGGTTATCGAGATGGAGTCTGTCGGGGCCCACATCGACCGCATAGCCGAAGAGTGGTCCAACGGCGTGGACCATGGGGCGGCCTGGCCGCTGAAGTTAACCGCCGCCAAGCGGCACGCGGCCGATGGCACCTGGAAGGTCGTGGACGCGGCCATGGACCTTCAGGGCGGGTTTAGCATCTTCAAAACTGCGGGGTTCGAGCGCCTTTGGCGGGATGCCCGCTTGGTCAAGATCCATCCGGCCAACGAGGCATTGACCATAGAGTTTGTGGGCAAAACAGCGTTGGGAATCAACCCTGATGAATCCCCGAGGTGGGGATAGTCGTCAACCACAGATCGTGCCAAGAACACCAACCCGTTCCTGGTGAGCTTGTCGAACCACTCACCGCAACGGGTTCATGTCCGGAGGCTGGCTATGGATCCCCTGAGAGGAACCGCTACAGCCGCTCGACTCCCGCCAGCACCTCTCGTGCCGCACCGTAACCCCGGGCGCCGCCCCGGCGGATCGGCGGCACCAGGTAGATGTTGTGGAGGCCGGCTTGTTGAAATCGGTGGAATAGCTCCAACGCTATCTCTACTCCAGGGCGGCCTTGTTCCAGCTCTTGCCTGACCGTCTCCGGCACTGAGCTGAAGATGATGCCGTCCTGTTCCAAAACCTGTAGGCCAAAGAATACCGGCAACTCCGAATCGTGTCCGGCGGATTCCTCAAATGCCTGGCGAAAGCGAGAGGCATCGGCAACATCGAAGATGGGTTGGCTGATGAAAAATTGGGCTCCGGCCTGGGCCTTGCGGTGCGCCAGTTGGGCCTCTGAGCCGATACCCCGGCCCAGGTCCAGGGTCGCGCCGATGCAATAGCGGGTCGGTGATCTCAACTGCCCTTCCCGGTAGTCGGTCCCGAGGTTCATTGCGGCGATGGCGGAAATCATCCGAGTGGGCGTGAAGTCGCTCACGTCCTTTACTCTAGTCAAGTCTCGCTGAGTGAAAGGGTCGCCTTGCACTACCACCACGTTTTCCAATCCCAGCATTTGCCCGCCCAACAGCAGAGATTCCAGGGCCAACTTGTTCATATCCCGGGTAGCTAAGGTGAACAACACGTCTTTCCCGGTTTCTCCCTTGATGGCCGCCGCCAGCATCGCCGAGTTGACCCGCACCGCTTTGCCGGGGTTGTAGGCCACCGAGATAAAGTCGGCGTCCAGATTGGGCTGGGTGAACGACTCGGGGTCTCCGGTGCGTGGCGGCGAGAAGTCGCAGATGAAGGCGGAATGCCCCGTAGCTTCAAAGCACCGGTCGGTTACCTTCGCCACGGTCTTACCTCCGGACTGAGGATCAATACCTGGGAAATTAGACTGCGCCGCCGGCCTGTTCCCAGTATTTCCGGAACAGGTCGATAGCTTTTTGCTCCGAGAAGCCGATAAAGTAGCGTACTCCCTGGATGTACTCCATGATGTCTTTGGCCAGCATCAACAGATTTTCTCTGGGCTCTGACAGATGATATAAGCCATCCACGCCGTCTTCGAGGCCGACGTAAAGCGTGTCTTCCAACAAGGCAGCGTCCTCTCCAGACAAGTCGTTGCGCCGCATCCATCGGGCGAAAACGAAGGGCAGGCCGGTCCAGGTGTGCCACTCTTCTCCCAGGTCGTACTTATTGGGGTATTCCCGCAGTCCCCGGCGGCGGCGCAGGGCTTGGTTGCCGGTGAGCAGAAATGCCGGAGGGGAGTCTTCTAGGCTGACCAGTGCTTCGGGCTGGAGGTCATACTTCAGGGCCAAGATTACGCGCAAAAGATCCCTGGAGGCGCCGGCCTCTGCCGCCACTCCTATGGGGACACCGTTCAGTTGGGAGATGGGTTCTTTGGAGAATAGAAAGCTGCTGCCAGACCGGTTGGTGACCGCCAAGCAGAAGCCCGCCACCGGCTGGGAGATGCCTTCCAACCGGAAAGTATCGGTTATGGGCATGGGTCCGGCATCGATCTCGCCGATTTCGACTGAGGCGGCTATGGCGCTGGGCACGACATCGTGGAGCTGGATGCCCCGGCGCTCCATGTCGATGTAGAAAGGCTCATGGTTGAGGTAAGAAACGTGTCCTACTCGAATGGTCATGCAGATGCTATCCTAGACAGACGCCGGTTCGATGAATGGAGTCTGAAATACCGAGTCGATTTTAGGCGGCGGCCTATCCAACGTCAAGAACCGCAGCCTGCACACGTTAGTAATCCAGCGGACCAACAATCCCGTATCTGCTTAGACGTCATTTGAAAATCCGTATTCCGGTAACTTACCCTGGTCCGGCTTTGTCGCGACTCGCGGCCTCCGGCCGGAGTTCAGCACGAACGGGAAACAAGACTCACACCGTTTGTGGTTGTGCTTTTTTCCATTCGTGGTAAGTGGCCCATGCCGTTCGTGGTGAGCTTGTCGAACCACTGACTTACTATAAGCATTGGGCACATGGTGTGAAATTATCTGATATGTAGGCTATATTGAATGGTATGAACCTGCGTATCTTGCTGTTCGTTTTTGCCCTGTGGCTCGGCATCGGCGCCGCGACGCAACTGGCCCCGGCCAGTTTGCTTGCCGATGATGCGGGTATCGAAGTAACTAAGGTTTCCGCAGAAAGCCAGTTTCCAGATGGTATCAGATTTCACATCGAGGCTCGGAGCAATGACGAGATTGACGAGATACGGGTATTTTTCCGCCTTCTGGGCGGCAGCCTAGGCAGCGCTTACCGGGCGGTGGACTTCAGTCCAGGGACCTCTATCTCCGGAGAATCGATTCTGCTCAGCGGCACTGGAGGCAAATATATTCCGCCGGGGACCATCCTGCGGTACTCCTTCGAAGTACGGGACAAGGGCGGCGGATTGTACCGGACCGACGACCAGGAAATGATATACACCGACGGCCGTTTCGACTGGGAAACCGCCTCTTCCGGCTTGATCACCGTTTTTTATTATGATGGCGACGCGGAAAAAGCCAAGGGCGTTTTAGACGCCGCCAGTGAGGCCATGGAGCGCATGGCCCCGGTATTGGGTCTCGAGTCCTCCGACCCGATGCGCATCCTGACCTACAACGATTATTCCGATATGCTCCCGGCGATTCCCTTCCGGTCGCAAGCGACGCGAGAGCAATTGATCACTGAGGGTCTCGCCTTCGCCGATCAGCGGGTCCTACTGGTGTTCAACCCCGGTGACTCCGCCAAGGGCACCGTGGCCCACGAATTCACCCATCTGCTGGTGGCCCAGGCGGTAGGCCGAGGGCACCGCCAGATACCGGCTTGGTTGAACGAAGGTCTGGCGGAGTACGGCAACATTGATCCCAGTTTTTCGTACGAAGGCGCCCTCCGCCGCGCCATCGAAACGGACCGGCTCAATCCCCTCTGGTATCAGCGAACCTTTGTTGGGAAACCCGGCGACATCATCGCCGCCTATGGTCAGGCCAGCTCAGTCGTCCAACACATGATTTCCCGCCATGGCAACAGCAAGATGGCGGAGTTGATGCGCGCCATGCACGCCACTCAGGATATCGATAAGGCCCTGGAGAGAGTCTATAAATTGGACCAGCACACCCTGGACGCCGAGTGGCGGGAAGCGCTGGGCCTGGAACCTTTGGATCCTGCGGAGGAGGCGACACCTGTGCCGCCTACCAGCCAGCCCACACCATCTCCGGAACCACCAATCAAAGGGCTCACGGTTACGCCGCCCCCGCGCACTCCGGCCACGCCAACGGCGATACCAATTCCTCCCACGGAAGCGCCGGCCGTGGCCCAGGAACAGTCACAGCAGGAAGAAAGCCAATCGCCGGGATGCGGAGCAAGTCTCAATCACGGCGGGGTTTACGATTTGGCCCTGATCGCCCTATTGGCCGGCCCACTTGCCGGGTTGTGGGGCCGCGGTTTGTTTAGACGGCGTTAGTGGTTAGGGGCGGGTACCCCGTTGATGATGCCCCCTGTTCATAGTGCCCACTTCCCGGTCGTGTTACTCTCTTCGGTTCGTGGTACTCTCTTCCGTTCGTGGTGAGCTTGTCGAACCAACCACATCACCGGGCGCGAGGATTGAAGGCATCATTAATTGCGTCGCCAAGCAGATTGAAAGTGAAAAGCAGCACGGTTAATGTTCCAGCTGGGAACAGCAACAGATGGGGAGTGCTTCGCAATACCGCGATGCTGCCGTTCTCGAACATCATCAAGCCCAAACTGGGTGTCGGCGGTTGAATACCGATCCCCAAGAAGCTGAGCAAAACCTCTGAACCGGCCACCGTGGCCATTCCCGCTGAAACCACGACTATCACTGGGCCCATGACGTTGGGGAGCACGTGCCTCAAAAGTATGCGGGGCGTAGGTGCCCCGATGGACCGGGCCGCCTCCACGTATTGGCCCTCCCTCTGCTGTAGGACTTGACCTCGCACCAGCCGGGCCATGCCGAACCAGGAAAAAATCGCCAGCGCCAGCGAGAGAACTAAGTAGTCCACCACACCTAAACGGACGATATCCACTCCCAATAGGTCTTCTATTACTCTGGCCCATCCCGTGACCGTCGGCTTCACGCTGGCTATGATGATCAGCACCAGGAATATCTCGGGAAAGGCGGAGGTCACCTCCCCCACCCGCATGATGATCGTGTCGATCCATCTGCCGAAGTATCCCGACAAGAGACCCAATGTTAGGCCCAGGGCCAAACTGCCGGTGACCAGGGAGACGACGGTGATTATAACGGTGGTCCGGAGCCCATAAATAACACGGGTAAAGACATCCCGGCCCAGGCGATCCGTGCCGAAAGGGTGACTGAAGCTGGGATTTTGTTTGGCCACGCTCAGGTCCTGGTCGTTGTAGTCGTACGGCGTAACCAGAGGAGAAAATATGCCCGCGCCATACATGAGCACAATCACCGCCAAACAAACAACGCCGACCTTCTTACGGAACAATCGCCGCAGGGATATGGCCCAGTAGCTGCGGCTACGTTCCCCTGGTAAGATCTGGCCGGTTTGGGCGTCACTCCGCGCCATAGCTTCCACCCAACCGGATCCTCGGGTCCATCACCGGGTAGATCAGATCGACTACCAGGTTGGCCAGCACAAACAACGTTGTACCGACTATGATTACGGCGTTGATCACGGGAAAGTCCCGGGCAAAGATCGATTCTATGAACAGGTTGCCCACCCCAGGAATCCCGAAGAATCGTTCGACGATAAAGGACGTGAACGCCAGGCCCGCTAGGGAGAAGCCAAGGATCGTCACCACCGGAATCAAGGAATTGCGCAGTATGTGCCGCCGCCTAATCGCCAACTCCGGCAGCCCCTTGGCCCGGGCCGTCCTGATGTAATCTTGGGATATGACCTCCAGGGTGCTGGCCCGGGTCAGCCGGGTAAAAAATGCCACGCCCGGTATGCCTACAACCAACGCCGGAAGGATGATTCTGGCATCGAAAAAACCACCCCATCCGTGGGTGGGGAGCAAGTCGAAATGCAAAGCGAATATCAACAGCGCCGCCGGGGCGGTCAGGAATACCGGGACCGATTGCCAGCCAAGGACGGTAAACACCACGGCGGTGTCCACCCACGTCCCCTGTTTCAGGGCGGCGTACAGGCCGATGGGGACGCCCAGACCCACGGATATCATTAACGCAGCGATGTTTAGCTGGGCCGAAACCCACATCTTTTTCTTGAGCAGGTCGGCAACACTGCGCCCCCGGTATTTGAAGCTCTCGCCGAAATCGCCCCGTGTCACGTCGCGCAGATACCGGCCGTACTGGACAGCGATGTTGTCGTTCAGCCCTCTTTGCTCCCGGATACGCTCCACAACTTCGGGGTTGGAGTACTGGCCCAGCAGCAGTTCCACCGGGTCACCGGGCCCGAACCTGCCAAGAGCGAAGGTGATGGCCGACACTATGAGGAGGATGAAAGGCAGCCACAACATGCGCCGTAATATATACGTTCCCAATCGCGGCCTCTACCGTTAATATCTGCCCGTTGATCCTGGTGGACTCTGGTGGGCGCTGGACATTAGGATTTTCTGCCCCATGATACAGATAGGATGCCCTCCGGGGGCGATCGGTCTAATCCCAGAGCTTACCTAAAGTGTAGCTTATTGTAATCAGGGCGCTGGCTGGGTTCAACCAACCCTTGGCCGCCTCCTAGCCGCTCGCTAAGTTTGTCATCCAGAGTCCTTCTCGGGAAGGATGAGGGATCTAGGGAGGCGGAGGGGGCGCCCCTGCTCAGATGTCCCGACTTTATTGAGGACTCGCGACGAAGTCGGATCTCCGTCCTTCCGCCGAAGGACTCAGCATGGCATTTGGGCTAAACACATCGGGAAAACCCATGTGACTATGAAATGTTCCTGTCTCAGGGATCGGTCAACGTTGTAAGGAGACCGGCTTTTTGCTACGATAGCTAGGCTGGATGGTGACTAACTCGAAAGGGGTAGACACCGCCCAACCGGTTCAGGGCTGTGCGACAGGCATAGGCCCCTTCATGGCGAGCGTAGCCAAGTGGTCTAAGGCGCCTGTCTGTGGCACAGGAGATCACGGGTTCGAATCCCGTCGCTCGCCCCACGCCTCAC
>PAJQ01000027.1 GCA_002710215.1 Chloroflexota bacterium
TCTGCCGAAGGCAGTATCTCCACTTCGGCAAAGGAGGTGTGGCGCAGGTGGTTGGGATCGTACGGCGATAACCGGACCAGCCGGTGCACGCCTCTTTCGGCGCTGAGGTATCCGTATGCGTATGGTCCGGCGACCTCGATGATTCCGGTGCGCAATCCGGCTTCCTCTCCGTAGGACATGTCCATGACTTGAACGGTGCGGGTCTCGGTCTCCGCCCACTTGACGTACATGCGAAACAGCATTTCCGCCCAGTCTTGGGAATCGGTCCCACCAACTCCGGCGTGGATCGACACGATGGCCGAGCGTTCGTCGTAGGGTCCGGAAAGGGTCAGAATGATTTCTTGCTTGGCCAGGGCATCCGAAATCTCTTTGCCCTCTTCCTCCAGTTCGCTTTGTAGGGAGTCGTCCCCTTCCTCCATCGCTAATTCCGTCAGTTCGAACAGGTTGCCGGCCCTGGACTGAAGCCCGCGCCAAGTGGAAACTGTATCTTTGATTCGGCCCAATTCTTGCATCTTCCGCTGGGCCTCCCGGGGATCGTCCCAATATCCGGGGCTGGAAGCAGCCAGTTCCATCTCAACTATGGTCTTTTCTTTGCCTACGAGGTCAAAGCCGCTCCACGACAGAATCAATCTTCTGACGCATGTTGGATAAGTCTTGCTTTAGCTGTTCCATAAAAGGGTCAAACCTCGTAAGCCGCCTTCGGCAATTTCGTGACGTCCCACACTCAGGCGTGCGGACCCGTTGATATACAAGTGTGTTGTGAAAAGTTAAACCGTCCCACCCGTCCCCGCACTTCTACATTTCCAGTATATCAGACATCCAAAATTGTCCGGCTCAGCCCAACCCTAGCTGCTCCCGGAGCCAAGCTTCGCGAATAACGCTATGAGGATGACCGCCGCCCTCGCTGGCCCCGTCGTAGACCCGCAGGTCGCAATGAGGCAATCGAGCCGCCAACTGTTCTCCAATGGGCAAGGGGCACAACCCCCGGTCCCGGCGTCCCAGGCTAAGCAGTACGGGGGCTTCTACATTGGGAGCGGCCGCAACCGGGTCCAAAGGAGCCATGCTGCCCAGGAATGGCTCTTTTCGGTGGGGGTAAACTCCTAAATAATCGGTAAGTTCGGCCAAGGGATAAGCCAGATCGTGCTCCATAAGATCCGGATGCCCCAAGGCTAGCGGCGTATCGGCCGCCACGGCGGTGATCCTCGGGCGGCGGGCGGCGGCCAGCAAAGACAAGGCTCCGCCGAGACCGTTGCCGGTCAAGGCGATAGGCCCTACCTCGGCCAACGTTTGCCCCAAAAGGGCGTCAACCGCCCGCAAAGCGTCGGCGAACACCCGCATCATCACGTAGGTTTCCTGCCGATCTATACCCAGGGTGAGCAGACCAGGGTAATTGGCCTGGAACACCGATTCACTTTCCCTCTGGCCCCGGTGGGTAGCGTTCATCACCAGAGCAACCGATCGAATTGGCGTATATACAATGTCGTGAACGCTGCCGTAATCGGGCATGCGTAGCAATGCCGGAACCGGTCCATTGGCCGAGACCGGCGTCGACAGCCAACAGAACAGCCGGTACCCGTCCAGTCCGGTGTAACGCAAGCGGTAAACGTCCCAATCGGGTTGGGAGTAAAAAGCGTCCCGTTCCTGCTCAAGATCCAACGGGATCTGCTCCAATCGGCGGTCCAGGGAGTCCCAGATCGCGTCCGGGTCGGTCCGGTGCTCAGTCATCTGCGCCCCCGGGTTTGGTCAGATTTATCTGCCGTTCCAGCCATTCCGTTTCCTTGGCGGGGTAGTCGTGGGCATTGCCATGGCCCGAATCGGGAAATAGCCATAGCTCTTTGGGTCCGGTCAGTCCCTGATAAGCGGCGTAACTGGTTTCCGGTGGGCAGATCTCGTCCTCCAAAGCGATTCCCACGACCATGGGACACTTGATCCCTGGAGCGAAGTTAACCGCGTCGTAATAGCGCAGGGTCTCCAGCATTTCCTGGGCCAGGTCCGGATAGGCCCTGGCGTAACAGTTCAGCTCGTCGTAGGGGTAGCTACGCAGCATCCTCATCGACTCGGGGAAACAGCAAAGAAAGGGATAACCTGCGACGCCGCCCCTGATCTCGGGACGGAGGGCTGAAGTTATTAACGTCAGTCCTCCTCCCTGGCTGCTGCCGCAAGCGAAGATACGTTGGGGGTCGACTTCCGGACGGGACAGCANGAAGTCGACCCCACGCGAGCAATCGGAAATAACGCCTTTGTATCCGTAAGTGTCTCGACGTTCGATGCCTTGGGTCAGTAATCCCGGATATCCCGGATTGAAATCGGCATGGCTGCCCAGCTTTCCCCGCACCGCCACGGTCAGGGTGACGACTTCCTTACGGCCCCAATCCCGCCGCAGGCCAGGTTCGCCTTTGTAGCCGGGAAACCGGATGACGGCCGGAAAGGGTCCCTCTCCCTGGGTCGGCACACAGTACCACCCGGAGATCTCCAGACCGTCAAGGCTACGGTAGTGGACCCGGGAAACATCCACGTCGGCATTGGACCGCATGGGGTCCGGAGACAGGCTCGGGTCCAGGGGAATTTCCGCCAGTCCGGCCAGTANCCTCTCCCAGAATTCCTCAAAGTCTTCCGGGCGGGTAACTTGAGTGACGAATGCGTCCAGGTCCTTTTGGTCAGCCAAACATGTGCCTCCTGCCCGCCGTGGTCGACCAGAGAAATCGCGGCGATGCGGCCCATTATATTCCCCGGTTCCCCACCCGGCAAAGCAGNCTGCCACCGGCAAGCCAGGATATACCACATTCGAACTCTCNCCATTCCGGCTCTTCCGCGGAAGGGGATACAGCGGCCTTTCGTCGCAGGGCACATTTTCGTAAAGCAACGTGTCCATGAATACAATATTTTAGGCTTGATGATCCTGGGAGAATCCGGTCCGGACTAGAAGTCATCCAAGCGAGGGGATAACATGGTGAGGCGGGCAGGNCGCCGGGCCGCTCGTTTAAATAATCCTAGAAGGGCACAAGTTGATTTTATTTATTACCTTGGCCTTGGGTCTGGGCGCCTATCTCTTGGGGTCGGTGCCGACGGCTTACATCATGGTTCGCCTAGTCACGGGACATGACATCCGACGGCTGGGTTCCAGAAATGTGGGCGCGCTCAATACCTACCAACAAGTGGGGACGTGGCGCGCCATGCCGGTCTTGATAGTCGACGCCGGAAAAGGCATGCTGGCCGTGTTGGTACCCATCTGGCTAGGCGCCCCCCATTGGACGGTCTTGGTAACCACCACTTTAGTAGTGGCCGGACACAACTGGCCGGTGTTCCTTGGGTTTCGCGGCGGCAAAGGGGCGGCGGCCATATTCGGCGTCTCTTTGGCTTTGGTGCCGGTGCTAACTCTGATAACCCTGGCGCCGGTGGTTTTAATCGTCCTAGCCGTCCGCAACGTGGTCCTTGGCGTGGCCTTCGGCTTCCTCATGTTGAATATACTTCTGCTGGNCTCCGGCCGGGACGCGGAGCAAGTAGCCCTGTGTATATTCTTGACGCTGATGGTATCCGTCACATATTTGGTCANCATCTGGAACCATGTTGTGCAGTCCATCAAAGACCACCGATGGAAGGAGTTGTTCACCGGCCTGGCTTAACATCCGNAGACGAATTCCAGGCATGGGCTANCCGATATTCGCGTATTTACCAAGCTGCATAAGCTATAATGTTCCAAGCCTTTTTCTCAAGCNCTCAGACGGCCGGGCTTGGGTCTGACCGCTGCAAGCTGAAAGCCGGCGGCTGATAGCTTCTCTTCCAAATTCCAGCTAGGTTAGGTTATATGCTAGACCACGGAACCATCGACACCGGACACGTCAGTCCCGAAATAGCCCTACGGCACCGGCTGCGCCATTCGGCAGCCCACGTAATGGCCGACGCTGTGCTCAGCCTCTTCCCCGAAGCGAAAATGGCCATAGGCCCGCCAACCCAGGACGGGTTCTATTACGACTTTGACGTTTCCCGCCCCTTCACGCCGGAAGACCTGGAACAGATCGAAGCGTTGATGGTCAAGACCATCGCCGCGGGTCACTCGTTCNGCCGCGAAGAGATGGCGCGAGAGGANATCACGTCTCTTTTTTCAGATCAGCCCTACAAGCTGGAGATAATCGAAGGGCTGGCGGAGGAGGAAACCCTCACCGTCTACCGCCACGACGAATTTGTGGATCTTTGCCAAGGCCCTCACGTTGAGAACACCGGAGAGATTGCCGCAGTCAAGCTGCTAACCGTCGCCGGCGCATACTGGCGGGGCGACGAGCATCGGCCCATGTTGCAACGGATCTACGGGACCGCCTTCGAGAGCCAGGAGGCATTGGACGCCCACTTGGCGCGTCTGGAGGAAGCGGAGCGGCGGGACCACCGCACTCTGGGCCGGCAATTGGGACTCTTCAGCATCCATGACGAGATTGGGCCGGGATTGATCGTTTGGCATCCCAAAGGCGGCCTGGTGCGGACCCTCATCGAGGATTACTGGAGAGAGCTTCACGGCCGCTGGGGCTATGACATCGTCTACTCCCCTCACATAGGACGGGGCAGTCTGTGGCAGACTAGCGGTCATTTGGATTTTTTCAGGGAGAATATGTACGGCTCGCTGGAAGTGGACGAGCAGGAATACTTCCTCAAGCCCATGAACTGCCCATTTCATATCATGGTCTACAAGTCGTCGCTGCGTAGTTACCGGGAGTTGCCGCTACGATACGGCGAACTTGGCACGGTGTACCGCTACGAGCGCAGTGGCGTGTTGCACGGTCTGATGCGGGTTAGGGGCTTCACCCAGGACGATGCCCANATCTTTTGCCGCCCCGATCAGGTAGTAGACGAAGTCGGCCGGGTCTTGGACCTGACTTTCGAGCTTCTTCAGGCCTTCGGTTTCTCCGAATACTCCATCATGGTGTCCACCAGGCCTGAGAAGGCCGTTGGGGACCCGGCAATGTGGGAGCACGCCACCGATTCGTTGCGCCTATCCTTGGAGCAACGGGGCTTGTCCTTCGGGATCGACGAAGGCGGAGGCGCATTCTACGGTCCCAAGATAGACATCCATATCACCGACGCTCTGGGCCGGGCCTGGCAATGCACCACTATCCAGTTTGACTTCACCCTGCCGGAGCGGTTCGACCTGACTTATCAGGACGACGAAGGCAACCGGGTCCAACCCTACATGGTCCACCGGGCCATATTGGGGTCGGTGGAGCGGTTCTTCGGGGTGTTAATAGAACACTACGCCGGCGCCTTCCCCCTGTGGCTGGCCCCGGTGCAGGCAGTGGTCATTCCCATCGCCGACCGCCACCTGGAGTACGCCAGCCAGGTACAAGACACCCTGGCGAAAGCCGGNTTNCGGGTAGAAGTGGACGCCCGCGGCGACCGCATGAACCAGAAGATNCGCAATGCCCAGATGCAAAAGGTGCCCTACATGCTGGTGGTAGGCGACAAAGAAGCGGAAGCAGAGTCGGTATCCGTCCGCCACCGCGACGAAGGCGACCTGGGTCCGATGCCGGTTTCTTCGTTTACGGAGCGGTTGGGTAATGAGGCGGTGATTCCCTCGGCCAAGGTAACGACGTAAAATCTCGGCAACGGGACAGATAGAGAATGGAAAAGCTAACTCGCATCACATTTGATCCCAACGTTATGGGTGGCAGGCCGTGTATCCGCGGCTTGCGCGTCACCGCAGGCACGATAGTCGGGTTGGTTGCTGCGGGATACACCGCTGCCGACATTCTAAAAGCGTATCCGTACCTAGAAAATGAAGATATCAATGAGGCTCTTGCGTACGCGGCATGGCGTGCCGAAGAGATTGAAATACCTTTAATCAGCGGCTGACGGGATGGTCAGCTTGTGAAATTGCTGATTGACATGAACCTCTCCCCAGACTGGGTAAATCTGTTCGCGCAGAATGGCATGGAGGCGTCCCACTGGTCAAATATAGGAGACCCTCGAGCGTACGATCAGGTCATCATGGATTGGGCTCGCACCAACGGTTATGTCGTGATCACTCATGACCTCGATTTTGGGAGTTTATTAGTCACAACACGTGCTCATGGACCCAGCGTAATTCAGGTTCGCACACAAAACATTATGCCCCAGATTCTTGGCCACAGAATTGTACAGATTCTTCAGCAGTACGAGCCAGTGCTCGAGAGTGGCGCGCTGATCACGGTAGATGAAATCAGGTCGAGAANCNGAATCCTATCGATTCAGTAAAGCGTCATCATAGGCAACACTTCACCACTGTCCCCTTAAAGGTTCTCGTACTCCGCGGTCCACATGGCCGGCTGGCCGTTCCAGACGTGCTGGATGTTCTCAAAGGCGTTGGCCGCCCGCTTGGGTATGGATTCCAGCGTCGGACCTGCCGTGTGGGGGGTGATTATCANGTTCTCNATCTGGAGCAGAGGGTCGTTGGGGTCCGGGGGCTCGTGCTCCATCACATCTAATCCAGCGGCGGCGATGGTTTTGGATATCAACGCTTCCGCCAAAGCTGTTTCTTCGATGACCCCTCCCCGGCTGGTGTTGATGATTACGCTGGCCGGCTTCATCATCTCCAATTCCCGTTTCCCGATCATCCCATAGGTCTCCCGGGTCAAGGGCACGTGGGTCGTCACGATGTCCGAAGTCTGCAGCAGCGTGTCCATCGAGACCGCTTGAATCCCCATGGTTTCTTCTTCCACAGGGGTCAAGGGGTGGTATTTGTCGTAGTATTGCAGCTCCAAGTCGAAGGCTGCCGCGCGCCGGGCCACCTGCCTTCCAATGTTGCCCATGCCGATGATGCCCAGGGTCTTGCCCTCGATCTCGAACACGTCAATCTTGCGNTCCTGCTCCGGCTTCCACCGCCCGGCCTTGACATTGTTGGCGTAGAACATCATGCGCCGGTGGCAGGCCAGCATGAGCATCATGGTGTGCTCAGCGACGGCGACCCGGTTCGCCCCACCGTTATTGGCCACCGCGATGCCCAGATCCCCGGCCAGAGGAAGGTTCATCTGGTCATAGCCGGCGCTGAGGAGTTGCACCAACTTGCATTTGGTAGCGGCCTGCAACACCCGGTCGGAGATGAAGCTTGGAAACACGATTATGAAATCGGCATCCCTGACCAATTCAATCTTTTCGTCATCATCCATATCCGCAGGCGCCGTCACGACGTCCATTCCGGGCAACGCTTTATCAGCCACGACCTGGCGCAACTCGGGGTCCAGATTGGTGAAGAATACAATCTTCATATCTANCATTTGATATTTTCTCCAAAATAAATTATCAACGGAGACTATTTAGCCCGGAGTTTATCATAGGCGCATCACGGCTTTTCAGCAGACGGAGAAATCCCCAGATGTCCCCCTTTACGAAAGGGGGATTCGGTCCGCATTAGCTACGACAGCAATATTTCAGTCGGCCTGACGGTCTCAGTCATCCATGCGAACGCCGTTTGCTAGCCCCACTTTCGTAAAGGGGGGTTGGGGNGATTTCCTCCTAGCATTCCACACCAAATTAGTTGAAAATAGGTTGCAGAAAACGACCCCGCGAACCGGGGATAGAAATAGGTGAGTTCATGCCCAACCGTTTGATCAACGAGACCAGCCCCTACCTGTTGCAGCACGCCAACAATCCCGTGGATTGGTATCCCTGGGGTGAGGAGGCTTTGGAGCGTGCGCGCAGCGAGGACAAGCCTATTCTACTGAGCATCGGTTATTCCGCCTGCCATTGGTGCCACGTCATGGAGCGGGAGTCCTTCGAAGACGANACCATAGCCGGCCTGATGAACGAGAACTTCGTCAGCATCAAGGTGGACCGGGAAGAGCGCCCCGACCTGGATCAGGTGTACATGCAGGCGGTGCAGATGCTCACCGGCAGCGGTGGGTGGCCGATGACGGTTTTTCTCACCCCGGAAGGCAAGCCATTCTATGGCGGCACCTACTTCCCTCCCGACGACCGCCAAGGGATGCCCGGCTTTCCCCGCTTACTGACATCCATCGCCGAGGCCTATAGCACCAACCGTGGCGAGGTCGACCGGGTTACACAGCAATTAACCACTCAGATGAGTCAGTCCAATCAANTGCCCCAGGGAACCAGCATTCTTACCGTTGACATCCTCCACCAGGCTTATTCCAGCCTGGCCACCAACTTCGATTACCAAAACGGCGGGTTCGGCAACGCTCCCAAATTTCCCCAGCCAATGACCCCGGAGTTCCTGTTGCGTTACTACCACCATGGCTACAACCCCCGGGCATTGGAGTTGGTGGAGTTAACGCTGGAAAAGATGGCCTATGGCGGCATATACGATCAGATCGGCGGCGGCTTCCACCGTTATTCCACCGACCCGTATTGGCTGGTGCCCCACTTCGAGAAGATGCTCTATGACAACGCCCTGTTGGCCCGGCTTTTCCTCCACACCTACCTGATAACCGGACGCGCCTTATACCGCCGCGTCGTGGAGGAAACCCTTGACTACGTTTTACGGGAGATGACCGACCCTTCGGGAGGGTTTTACTCGGCCCAAGACGCAGACAGTGAGGGCGTGGAAGGGAAATTCTTCGTGTGGTCGCCGGGCGAGATTAATGCCGTCATGGGTGACACCGATGGCGAAGTTTTCGCAGGCTATTACGGGGTGACCGCCGGCGGCAACTTCGAAGGCAAGAACATCCTAAACATCCGTCAAAACCCGGAGGAATTCGCCGAGACCAAAGGTCTGACGGCGGACCAACTTGGGGACATCATCAACCGGGGCAGCAAAGCCCTTTTGGAGGTGCGGGAACAGCGCATCCATCCGATGCGGGACGACAAGGTACTGGCCTCCTGGAACGGCCTTATGCTGCGCAGCTTCGCCGAAGCGGCGGCGGCTCTGGGACGGCCGGATTATCTAGCCGTCGCGATAAAAAACGCCGGATTTTTAGTAGGGTCGATGAAATCCGATGGACGGCTGCTGCGCACCTACCGGGACGGTCAGGCCAAGCTGCTGGGATACCTAGAAGACTACTCCTTCGTGATNGACGGTTTGTTGGCCCTGTACGAAGCGACCTTCGACCTGCGCTGGCTCGAAGAAGCGGTCACTCTAGCCGATTCAATGATTGAGCTGTTCTGGGACGAGGGGATCGGCGGCTTCTACGACACCGGGTCCGACCACGAAACTCTGGTGGTCCGGCCCAGGGACGTTTTCGATAACGCCCAGCCGTGCGGCGGGTCGGTGGCCAGCGACGTTTTGCTCAGGCTGGCGGTATTCACGGGCAAGAGCGACTACTCCGCCAAAGCCGCCGTCCCCCTACGAAGCCTGCACCAGGCCATGTCCCAATCGCCCGGCGGCACCGGCCATTGGCTGAGCGCATTGGATTTCTACGTTTCCCCGCCTAAGGAGATCGCCGTTATAGGACCCCGAGACGACCCGGCCACCCAAGCTCTGTTGGACACCGTGTTCCACCGGTTCCTACCCAACAAAGTAGTCATGGGCGTTGAACCCCCCTTGAGTCCCACCGTTGGCAACTCGGGGTCAGATATCCCTCTCCTCGCCGGCCGCGGCATGGTTGGGGGCCTACCTTCGGCCTACGTTTGCCAGAACTACGCTTGCCAATTACCGGTGACCGACCCGGCCGGTCTGGCGGAGCAGCTATCCGGGTGAAGGGCCGTCGATACGCCTACCCACCAAGGAACCCTTGACCGGCGGTTTGCGCCGGGAGAGGATGTTCTACGCCACACAAAACCTGTTTGGAACCGTCCGGCTCTCCCTTTACTGTGGTATTGTTGNCCCTGGTGTTGCTGTTGACGGAGACGATCGATGACCCTTTTGGTATACGGATGGTGGTCCCGGCCGCCGGGGTTCTCGTCTCTTTCGGTTTCCGGTTATTCCTTGGCAGTAGGTTGNCCAGTACCGTGATCGTGATGGAGTCCGGATTGGCAATACCCAGCCCGGACCCGGACGATTCAGGAGGCAGCCGTTCCCCCACCCAGGTGGGGAATCAACCCGGTAAAAACATCTCCCAAATCTCAAATCGGTCAGCAAAAAACCCTTTGCCGGTTCAGCCCAAATTTCGCCTATGCTTCCTAATNTTTCGCCACCTGAGTGGATAAGCCGGGACGCTGTCCTGATGATCAGCGCCCGTGGAATACGGACTTTTGCCCAGGGCTACATGGTTGTTCTCCTGGCGTTTTACTTTCTTGAGTTGGGGTACAACGTTGTAGAGTTGGGCCTATTCATTAGTGTCGGCATTGCAGGCGTAGCATTCTTCGCGTTTTTTGTCGGACTGATCTCCGGAAAGGTGGGGCGCCGCAGGCTTCTCGTGTTTTTCTCCCTGGTATCCGGCGCGGCTGGGCTAGCCCTAATCCTCAGCGAGGAATACCTGGCCCTATTGATCNTCGCATTCGTTGGGAGTTTGGCGGCGGGCGGCGGCGGGGGAGGAGAGAGCCCCGCTCAGCCTTTGGAAATAGCCAGCCTACCCGATACTACGTCGAATGAAAGGCGTACCGACGTCTTCTCCGTATACACGATCGTGGCTCGGTCCGGCACTGCCCTTGGGGCACTGGCCGCTTTGCTCCCCACGATTTTTCAAGAACAACTCGGGCTAAGTCCCGTTTCCTCTTACCAGGTGATGTTCGTCGTATTTAGTGTTCTCCAACTCATCGGCGCGCTGCTGTACAGTCTCCTATCTTCCGCAGTGGAAGGCCCCCCCGCTCAGCAGCAATGGAGCAACCCTCTCAAGCTCCCCTCTCGGCGGCGGATATTCACCCTTACCGGGCTGTTCACGGTGGACACTTTTAGCACATCAATGGTGCACCAGAGCCTGATCGCNGCCTGGTTCATCGCCAAATTCGATCTTAAGCCGTGGGAACTAGGCCCCGTATTTTTCCTGTCCCATGTCCTGACTGCCATATCCATCGGAGTAGCCGCCAAGTTGGCCAATAGAATCGGTTTGTTGAACACCATGGTTTTCACGCATATTCCGTCGAGCATCTTTTTCGTCTTCGCGGTGTTCTCCCCTACCGCTTGGTTAGCGATACTATTCTGGCAAGTCAGAGCTTTTTTGAGCCAGATGGACGTGGCTACGAAAGATTCGTATACCATGGCCGTGGTCGGGCCTGAGGAAAGAGTCGCCATGGCCAGCATTCATATGGTGAGCCGCAGCGGCGCCGGGGCCTTCGGACCCTGGGTGTCATCGACTCTGTGGAGCGCTCTGTCCGCCAGCGTCCCATTCGTCGGCTCAGCGATTCTAAAAATCAGCTACGACCTTTCACTGTACGCCATATTCCGCAACGTAAAACCCCCGGAAGAAGTCCGGAGGGAGCAACNCCGATCTGAGGCTAAAGAGACGGCATCCTAGAACGCCTTTAAGATCGTCCAAGTCTTTGCTTCGGCGTCTCTTACCGCAGGGGTTTTAGGCGTGGAGACTACCGTCCGGCCAATCGTGGATGTATAATAAATCCGCTTCCCAGGGACTAGCAGCGAATGAGTCGCCGCCCTGNCGAAAAGCAATCAGCAGTTGGGAGTTGTCAGACTAATTTTGGAGGATTTAATCACCAATGCGAAGTAAAGTGACCGTGGTCGGCGCCGGCAATGTTGGCGCTACCACCGCCCTGAGGATCCAACAACTTGGCTACGCCAACGTTGTCCTGGTNGACGTGGTCGAGGACCTGCCTCAGGGGAAAGGGTTAGACATGCTGGAAGCCGGTCCGGTTACCGGAACCGACGCCAGCGTAACCGGTAGCAACAGTTACGACGAGAGCGCGGACTCCGACGTGGTGGTCATCACCGCCGGCATCGCTCGCAGGCCGGGCATGAGCCGGGACGACCTGCTCCTGACGAACATGAGAATCACCTCGTCAGTCACGGAACAGGTGGTCAAGTATTCGCCTGATTGCATCATCATTGCGGTAACCAACCCGCTGGACGCCATGGTGCAGAACGTCTACGAGACCAGTGGATTCCCCAGAAACCGGGTGTTCGGCATGGCGGGGATCCTGGACACGGCGAGGTTCCGCACCTTCATCGCCGAAGAACTGAACGTTTCCGTGGAAGATGTCCAAGCCTTGGTCTTGGGCGGACACGGCGACGACATGGTCCCCCTGGTCCGCTACACCTCGGTGGGGGGTATCCCCATCACGGAACTCATGGCCGAGGAAAAGATCGACCAATTGGTAGCCCGAACCCGCGCCGGAGGCGGCGAGATCGTCGCTCTATTGAAAGAGGGCAGCGCCTATTACGCCCCCTCCGCCGCCATCACCCAGATGGTGGAGGCCGTGCTCCTGGACAAGAAACGCGTCCTACCCGCCTGCGCCTACCTGGAAGGCGAATACGGCATCAATGGCCTGTGCGTGGGCGTGCCCGTCAAACTGGGCGCCGGGGGAGTGGAGCAAATCATGCAGATCGGCCTCACCGAAGAAGAACGGACCGCATTGAGACACTCGGCCGCCAGCGTCCAAGAACTGGTGGACGTGATGCAGAAATCCAAGGAGGAGGCAGCCGGATAGCCAGTCCTCACCAAAGGGCTGGGTTCAATGGCGATCACTCGCCACATTTCAGTTAAGGAGGCCGTTGATGCCCGAACGCTCGCCCCTGGAACAGGAACTGCTGGACAAAGCGGCCAAATACTTGCCGGGTGGATACACCGGCAACTTGACGGTGCGGGACGACCTCAATTTCCTGGCCCAAAGAGGGCAAGGCTCCCACATATTCGACGTCAGCGGCAACGAGTACGTTGACTGGTTGATGGGCTCGGGGCCAATGTTGTTGGGGCACGCCCATCCGGCGGTGGTGGAGGCAGTGATCAAGGCGGTGGAGCAGGGCAGCACCTTCTTCGCCACCAACGAAAAAGCGGTTTTGTTGGCCGAGACGCTGGTAGACGCCGTAGCGTGTGCGGAACAAGTCCGTTTCACCACCAGCGGCACCGACGCCACATTTCAAGCGATGCGGGCGGCNCGCTCTTATACTAAAAAAGAAAAAGTCCTGAAGTTTGAGGGCGGTTTCCACGGCACCAGCGACTATGCCTTGATGAGCGTCACCCCNTCGGCGGCCGAAGAGTTCCCCCAGGCCGAGGCCAATTCAGCCGGAATACCCAAGGCGATCCAGGATCTGATGCTGATCGCTCCTTTCAACGACCTGGACACCACTTCGGCCATCATCGACGCTCATCACGAAGAGTTGGCTGCGGTCATCGTCGAGCCTTTACAACGCGTGATTGCCCCCCAGCCCGGCTTCCTACAGGGATTGCGCCAGATCACCGCCAGATACGAGATTCCGTTGATCTTTGACGAGATTGTCACCGGGTTCCGGCTGGCCTACGGCGGGGCTCAAGAATATTACGGGGTAATACCGGACCTCTGCTGCATGGGTAAGATCATGGGCGGCGGTTACCCTCTGGCGGTAGTGATGGGCCGCCGGGACATCCTCTCNGTTTACAACCCGGCCGCGTCCGATGCCGACAGTTTCGTCAACCAGATCGGCACCCTCAACGGCAACCCCATCGCCTGCGCCGCGGGCCTGGCTACCCTGGCCGAGCTGCGCAAGCCCGGTATATACGAGGGACTTCATGAAACCGGCAGCCGGTTACGGCAGGCGTTAGTCGACTCGTGCGCCGAGAATGACATTCCCGTCCGTATGTGCGGCGAAGACGCAATCTTCGATGTCTATTTCACCACCAACCCAGTGGTGAACTACCGGGATACATTGACCGCCGACGGGCAGATGATGGGGCGATTCAATGCGGGACTGCTGGAACGGGGAATCTTGAAGGGCGGCCAGAAATTCTACCCATCGACAGTCCACACGGTAGAGGACGTGGACAAGACCATTCAAGGGTTCCAGGAGGTCGTTCCTACTCTGAGGGGATAGGCGACCGGCGCCAACCAATAATCCTGTGNGTTCTATGATGACCGCCGAAGAACTCCTGCAGATTACCAATCCCAACGGGCGTCAGGAATTAATAAGCGGCAAACTCTTTGAATTCCCATTTGCGGATGCTGTGNGTGGATGCGTCGCCATGCGCATTGGAACCGAGTTGGCAACCTGGGTTCATTCCAATCGCGTCGGCAAAGTATTTGCCGCCCGAACCGGATTCATCCTTGGGCGCAACCCGGACACAGTACGGGCTCCCGACGCTTCATTCGTCACTGGAGACAGGCTGCCGGAGGGCGAATTGCCGGTTGGCTACATTGAACTGGCTCCCGACTTGGCGGTGGAAGTNGTCTCCCCCAGCGACTCGACAATGGAAATTCAGGAAAAGGTAGCAGACTGGCTTCGGGCCGGGACGCGGCTAGTCTGGGTGATTTATCCGGCCACCCGCTCGGCAACCGTACACCGGTCCCAGGACCAATTCGAAGAGCTTGCGGAATACGCCGCGCTGCAGGGAGAGAATGTCATCCCAAGATCTGCTTGCGGTTTAAGCGAGCTTTTTTCTTAGCCTGCCTGCCGGTCCCACCCAAACCCCATCCCGGCAAACCTTGACTTAAGATTAGACTTTAAATCGAACCGGTGAGCAGCCTAACCAGAAAATAAAAAGCTGGCATCTGGATGCCAGCTTTTCTTATTTCCGCGAATTCCAGCAAGTAATGTTTNCCCCGCCGGCACTCCCAGCTTGGTGATGAGGGGTTTGGTGCTTACTATGTGGCGCTGCAGACCCAGGTCTTTGGGCGTGATTCCCATNGCCAGCCCGATGGCCTGGGGCATGTGGATGATGGGCAGGTCGATCGAGCGTTGGGCTTGGGCGGAGGCTTTCGGCTGGAAGGCGTCCAGGTTCAAGTGGCACAGGGGACAAGGAGTCACCATGGCGTCGGCGCCCAGGTCCTTTGCTTCCGCAGTGTGTTTGCCCACCATGGCCATGGAATTCTTCTCGTTGATGGTTAGGATGGGGAAACCGCAGCACCGGGTCTTCCCGGCAAAATCCACCGAAATGGCCCCCAGGGTCTCGATGAGCCGTTCCAACGAGGTTTGCCGTTCCGGGTTATCCTCAAAATCCAGGGCGTCGGTAGGGCGGAGTATGTAGCAACCGTAAAAAGGCGCCAGCCGGATACCGTCAAGTGGCCGGGTTATCAACGGCTTCAGCTTATCCAGCCCGTAATCCTCGATAAGTATCCACAGCAGGTGCTTGGGCTCGGCGGTGCCTTTGTACTCCAAGCCTTCTTCAGCCAGTTCGACGTTGATCTTAGCCAGGTACTCGGGGTTGGACTTCATACGGTGGTTGGCCTGGCTCATGACTCCCTGGCAGGTACTGCAAATGGTCATGATGGGCAGGCCTAAGTCCTCGGCCATCGCGAAGGTCCTGGCGTTAAGAGTGTCTCCCAGAAACTCGTTCTTTTCCTGGAGAACTCCCGCCCCGGTGCAGGATGCGCCGGGCATCTCTTGCAATTCAATATCCAGACGTTGGCAGATCAGTTTGGCTGCCGGATACAACTCCGGGCACCCTCCGCGGGACACGCAACCGGGGAAAAAAGCGTACTTCAACCTGGTCCTCCGGGATAAGCAGAATAGGGCATGAAACGGTTAACTTCGGTCCGGGTCTTCGACTCTGCGGAAGAGTTTCCGAACCCGGTCGGAGTTCTCTATTTTCTTGTGGATGATGGGAGGCAGCTTGCCGTGGGTCAACGCCCGCAACGCCTCTGGGGCCATGTTTATCAACGCGGGCAGGTTCGCCATACCCACAGTATTGGGGACGATTCGCAGCTCATCCAGCCAGCCGCTATGCTCCACCGAGTCGCTGAAGGCCTCGGCGTGGCGGGCCCCGTAGGTGTTGTCGAACCCAGCATTGATGGCCTGCTCGCGCAAGGCCATGATCCGGTCCATAGGGGCCACTCCCTTAGGGCAGACCTGGACGCACTCGGCGCAACGGGTGCAGTCCCACATTCCGGTGGGCTCGTTCAGGGCTTCCAACCGGTCCCGGGACACGCCTTTGGCATCGCCGTCCCTGGGGTCGGCGGTAAACCGGTAGGCTTTGGCCAAGGCCGCAGGGCCAAGGAAGGTGGGGTCCACCTCCATCACGGTGCAATCGGAAACACACGCGCCGCACATGATGCAGGCGGTAACCCCGGATAAGTGCAACATGGCCTCGTTGGAGGCGATGTACTCGGCATCCGGCTCGGGCCCTTCGGGTTGCAGATAGGGGTCCACTGCCATAATCTTGGACCAGAACATGTCGAAGTCCACGACCAAGTCTTTCACAACCGGCATCACCCCGGCGGGCTCTATGGTGATGACGTTATCATCATCGACCGCCAAACGTGCTTGTATCTTGCAAGCCAATCCGGCGTGGCCGTTGATCCGCATCGCGCAGGAGCCGCAGATGGAGCTTCGGCAAGAGCAACGCAGACTCAAGGTACCGTCCATCTCCTCCCGAATCTTTATCAGACCATCCAGCACGGTGGCGCTGTCATCCAGAGTGAGCGAGAAATCCTGCCAATAGGACTCGGGGGCCTCTACTTCCGGGTCGTACCTCTTGATCTTGATCGTGACATCCATGGATTAGTATTTCCTCTCTTCGGGAGTCCATCTAGTGATTGAAACCGGCGAATAAGAGATCTCTGGTCCCTCTTCGCCTTTAGCCGCGACGATATGTTTCATCCAGTTTTCATCATCCCGGTTGGGATAGTCGGTGCGGGCTTGAGCGCCGCGGCTGTCCTTCCTCTCCAGGGCGCTTACGGCGATGGTCTCGGCGCAATCCAACATGAAGCCAAGTTCCAGAGCGAACACCAAGTCGGTGTTGAACACCCGGTTCTTGTTGTCCACCGGCACCCTGGTGTACTTCTCTTTCAAACCTTGCAGATCGTGCATCGTCTCCAGCATGCCCGCTTCGTTGCGGTACACCGCCAGGTTCCGGTTCATGGAGTCGCCCATTGCCAGGCGCACAGACCCTACTCTATCGCCGTTCTGAGGGCGGTCGATAATCTCTTGGATGCGCCTCTCCTCTTTACGGACGGCCTGCTCCACATCGAACTCGATGTATTCCTGGTCCCGGCAGGCCTGGGCCGCGTGGGCGCCCGACCGTTGGCCGAATACGATGGTATCTAGCAGGGAGTTGGCTCCCAAACGATTGCCGCCGTGAACGCTGACGCAGGCGCATTCTCCTGCGGCGTAAACACCCGGCAGGTTGGTCTGCCCATCCACATCGGTCTTGATACCGCCCATCATGTAGTGCATTCCGGGACGTATCGGTATCGTGTCGGTAATCATGTCAGCGCCGGCCAGGTCGATCCCTATCTCCCGAATCTGGCTGAGCTTCTCCATGATCAGAGCTTTNCCCAAGTGGCGGCAGTCCAGGTAGACGCAGCCGTTGACGCCGTTTCCGGCATTGATCTCGGTCTGCTCAGCGCGGGACACCACGTCCCGGGAGGCCAGCTCCATCATGTTTGGGGCATAGCGCTCCATGAACCGTTCGCCGTTCTTGTCCAGCAGGTAGGCGCCCTCGCCACGGGCGGCTTCGGACATCAACACGCCGCTGCCCGCCAGAGTCGTTGGATGGTACTGGACCATCTCCATGTCCATCAATTGGGCCCCAGCGTTGTAAGCCAGGGCCATGCCGTCCCCAGTGACGATCAAGGCGTTGGTGCTGGGNTCGAACAAGCGGCCCAGACCGCCGGTGCAAAAGATCACCGTCTTGGACCGGATGACGAAGACCTGCCCGGTGCGTATCTCGAGGGCGGTTACTCCGCAAACCCGGCCGTCTTCTTCGATAAGGCCGGTCACGAACCACTCTTCGTAGCGCCGGACTCCCGATTTGATCAACTGCTCGAACATGACGTGCAGCAGGGCTTGGCCGGTGAAGTCGCCGACAAAAAATGTTCGGGCGCGGCGCTGGCCGCCAAATGCTCGGATGCCCAGCTTGCCTTCGTCATCACGGTTGAAGGTGACACCGAAGTGCTCCATGTCGATGAGGGCCTGCCCCGCCGACTGGCACATGACTTCGATGGCGTCCTGGTCTCCCAGGNANTCGCTGCCTTTGACCGTGTCGTAGGCGTGGTCTTCCCAGTCGTCGCCCCGGTCGGTAAGGGCGGCGTTGATTCCGCCTTGAGCCGCATTGGAGTGGCTGCGCACCGGGTGGACTTTGCTGATGATGGCGACGCTGGCCCCTTCAGCCCGCGCCGCGATGGCCGCTCTCATTCCCGCCAGCCCGGCTCCAATTACAAGGACATCATGCTCCAACATGGGCGACTTTTCCTCCGATCAATCCTGTTCTATCGATTCTCTGCGAAACGGCCAATTCGTATTCAAGTGGCCGTTGTGCCCCGCGACAAAAGGACGGTCCAATAAGACCGAAACTTAATATATCAGAAACCCCATCGCCGTTCTAGAACCGGTCGGCTCAGGCAGGTCGATCCGTGCCCAGAAGGCGGAGGGCCAACAGTAGCGACGCGATGCTCTTGCTGTCCTGGATCTCGCCGCTCTCTATCAGACCGGGGATGCTTTCCAAGGGCACCCGCTCCACCGTTATGTATTCGTCATCGTCGGCGGGCAAACGGGCTGGTGTCAATTCCACCGCCAGGTAGGCGTGCATGAACTCGGTGGCCCAACCGGGAGAAACCCAGAAGCCGGACAACTTCCGCAGAGACCCGGAGGTAACGCCTACTTCTTCCTGCAGCTCCCTTAGCACCGTTTCTTCAGGGGTTTCGCCGGCCTCCACCCCTCCGGCCGGCACTTCAAGCAGGCTGAGTTGAGCCGCCTTGCGATACTGACGGACCATCAAGACGTTGTTGTGTTCATCAATGGGCACCACACACACAGCGTCTTCATGTTCGACGATCTCCCGTGTGGTCGTCCGCCCGCTGGGAAGCTGCACGGTGTCGACTCGAAGATTAACTATTCGACCCTCGAATACAACTTCGCTTGCCGTCGTGGGTTCAGGGTCAGACTGTTCCGTCACGTTCGAATAACCTACTGTCCGCGGATGCTGAATCCCAGGCGGCGAGTCAGCGTGGCGTAAAAATGACTGGGCGGGTTGGCCCGCAAGAACTTAGCCTTGTAGGGGCTCTGCTTCACCACCACCCGGTCTCCGGGGGTTAAGGTGTAATCCACGTAGCCATCTACGCTGAGAGTAGCCTCCTCGTATCCCCCCAAGGTGAGGCCGACTTCGGTGTCGCCGCTGAGCACCAGACCGGCGGATAGGCCCATGTGGGCCGCCACCGTTTTTAACACCAGCGCGTCGGATGCCGGGTCCAAAATCGGTCCACCCACCGCCAAGTTGTAACCGGTGCTGCCCGTGGCGGTGGAAAGGATAACCGCATCGGCGCGGAAAGTGCTCATCTGGGCGCCATCAATGCTACCCGTGATGATTACCACTCGGGAAACGGCTCCCCGGGCGAGAACAACGTCATTTAGGGCGTGGAAAGGTCCGTCATCATGGTCCCCGTTGGGCTGGCCCCAGATGACCTGCGCCTGCAACATGTACCGTTCTTCGATGCGGCACTCCCCTTCCAGATAGAGCGGCAGCTTTTCCAAGGCCTCGTGAACTTGAAGCTCGGTCATGAAGCCGAGTCGCCCCATGTTGATTCCAACCATGGGGATGCCACTGGGAGCAGTAACCTGGGCTGCCCGCAAGATAGTTCCGTCGCCGCCCACGGTAATGACCAACTCGGTTTCCTTCGCTCTCTCCCTAAGGACCTGAAGGTTCTCCGCCGGCGAAACCCAAGTGTCCTCCGGCAGGGCTAAATCGTGCAGAATCGTAGTGCTCAGGTCCAGAGCCTCGGGTATGCGGCCGTTGTATATTATCCCGACGTTTTTCATCATTTATTGTTCGGAAATGCTGTTAAAACTCAAGGTAGCGGCACCCCAATAGCCTACCTTGCTTTGAGGCACGGCGAGTCTAGCACCGGCTCTTGATTAGTGTCAATGGCAGTTCGCACCTGGCATCATTTCCCGGCTGGAGTTCCAAATCACGACGCTGGGCTTACAGCATCAGAGCGCCTACCGCAATCTCGGCGGCGCGCAGGACGAATCCGGGGGCGATGCCAATGCCAATCATGGCCACACCGGACACAGTCAAGGCGAACCAGGCGACGGGGGAAATACCGGAGGCTTCCTGTTCCTGGGGCGGCTCCAAAAACATGACTCGGACGATTCTCACGTAGTAGTAAGCCGAGACCACGCTGTTGATCACGCCCAGGATCGCCAGCCACACCAGGCCGCTCTTAACCGCCGCCGAGAAGATGACCAGTTTGGCGATGAAGATGCTGGTGGGGGGCACTCCGATCAGCGCCACCAGCGCCAGGGTCAGGGCCACCGCTAGAAATGGCGCACGCCTGACGAGCCCCCCATAATCTTCGATCAAATCGCTGCCAGTTCGTTGGCTCACGGCGATGATGGCGAAAAAGGCAGTCAAGTTGGCGGCGGCGTAAGCAGCGAGGTAGAACAGTACGCTGTTGAGCCCCAGCGATACGAACTCTGGACCTCCCGTAACAGATCCGGAAGTCCTTACGCCGGCCGCTATCCCCACCAGGATGTACCCGGCGTGGGCGATGGTGCTGTACCCAAAGAGTCTTCGTATATTGCTCTGTCCCATGGCCGCCAGATTGCCGAGGGTCATGGAGGCGGCGGCCAACACGGTGATCAAACTTGCCCAATCCAAGGCTATGGGGAAGAACCCGGTGAACAACACCCGGATCAAGACGGCGACGGCGGCGGCTTTACTGGCCACGGACAGAAAAGCCACAACCGGGGCCGGCGCCCCTTCGTAGATGTCCGGCACCCACATCTGGAAGGGGACGGACGAGATTTTGAAGCCGAATCCCACCAGCATCAGCACTACGCCGACCAGCAGAGCGTACCCGCCAAAAGGTAGGTCCAGCGCCGCCGCGGATGTGACTACGACCGCAATCTCATCCAGCTGGGTGCTTCCCGTGAACCCATAGATCAAGGCCATTCCGTAAAGCATCACGGCAGAGCTGATCGCGCCAATAATAAGGAATTTCATCCCGGCTTCGCTGGATTTGGATGTCATCAAGAAAGCAGACAATGCCGCCAGTGGGAGAGTGGTGAGCTCCAAGGAGATGTAGATGGTAATCAACTCGGTGGCCGACGCCAGCAGCATCATCCCGGTGGCCGAGAAGAGCAGCAACCCGAAGTACTCACCCCGGAAACGCTCTATCCGCCTTACGTAGTCCACCGACGCCAATGTCACCAAACCTAACGCGGCCAGCACCAGGTAGTTGAAGAATAATGAGAAACGGTCCACCGCCAGGCTACCCGCCAAAACACCGGCGGCCCCAGAATCAACCGCGTCCACCAGATTAACGGCGCCGGCCAGGTCGACGGACTGAATCACCAGGAACGTCAAGGAAACCAGTAACCCGGCAAAGGCGGCATAGGGTAGGAAACCTTTGCGCTGGAAAACCAGGTCCAACAGGATGACCAGGATACCTGTACTAGCCACGGCCAACTGGGGGGAGATTAAATACAGATCGTACAGCGTCATGGCATCAAGGGAGACCCACCGGGATCAAGGCGACTATGGGGCTAAGGCCGAATTCGAAAACGTCAGTCAAAATGGACGGGTAGATTCCAACCCCTACTATCGTTATCACCAGTATGGCCATGGGCAATGCTTCGATCAGAGAGGCGTCGCTTATGTCGGCGAACCGGTCCCGCCGTACCCCAAAGAATGCTCGTTCCATCATCCAAAGGATATAACCGGCGGCCAGGACTATCCCAAACACCGCCAGAGCGGTGGGCCAGGGATAAGCCCGGAAGGCCCCCAGGAACACCAGCACCTCGGAAACAAAGCCGCTGAGTCCGGGCAAACCCAATGAAGCAAACCCGGCTATCAGAAGTCCGGCGGCTACCAAGGGCATCCTACCGGCCAACCCGCCGAGATCGGGAATATAGCGAGTGTGAGTCTTGTCGTAAACCAAGCCCGCTCCCAAGAACAGCAGGCCGGTAATGGTCCCGTGGGTGAAAAGCTGCATGGCGGCGCCGTTCAACCCGGCGGATGTCAATGCTCCATGAGTCACCCCAATGGAGCCTATGCCCACCAACACCAGCCCCATATGGCTGACGCTGGAATAGGCGATAAGGCGCTTCAAGTCGGTCTGGCGAAGGGTGACAACTGCTCCGTAAAGGACGCTGATAACGCCCAAAGTCACCAACGCCCAGGCGAACTGTTGCGCCTGGGCGGGGAACATTCCAACGTTGATACGGAGTAGCCCGTAGCCGCCCATCTTCAACAAAACTCCGGCCAGCATCACGCTGGCAGCGGTGGGAGCATTAGTATGGGCATCTGGCAGCCATGTGTGCAACGGCCAAACTGGCAGCTTGATAGCGAAGCCGATGAAAAATAGCCAGAACAGAGCGCCTAGAGGCAACAATACCCCGGCCCCCAACATGGTCCCTTGGGTGGAAAGGGCCCTCATGTCGAAGGTGCCCACATCCGGGGTCAGGAACACCGCCACGATCGCCACCAGCATAAAGGCGCTGCCCAGGATGGTGAACATCAGGAACTTCATCGCCGAGTATTCCTTCCGTCCGGTGCCCCAAATGGAGATGAGCATGTACATCGGCACCAGTTCCAGTTCCCAGAAGAGGAAAAACAGAAGCAGGTCCAGAGAGCTGAACACCCCCATCACGGCGGTTTGCAGCACCAAGAGCCAAACGAAATGCTCTCGGACTCGGGTCTCGATGCGCCACGAAGCCAGCACGGCACAAAGCCCGAGGATACCGGTGAGGGCCACCAAGGGAGCGCTGAGGCCGTCGACTCCCAACAAATAATTGGCCCTCAGTGTCTCGCCCGGTATCCAGGTGAACTGGTCGATGAACTGGAACCGAGCCGCATCATCCCCGCGGCTAAACAGCCCAAAAACCAGCAAGGTTAATACCAGATCGGCCACGGCCACCATGGCGGCAACCACACGGATGTTGCGGTCGCCTCGCACCAATAGCAAGATGAACACCGCACCTGCGGCCGGCAAGAACACCGTCGCCGTCAACAACCCTGAAAAACCAGTATCCACTCAGTCACATACTCTCTATATGGCTTTTTACGCGGAGCCAAATCCCCCCAACCCCCCCTTTATAAAGGGGGTTTGGGGGGATTTCCGCCATTTTCAGCATCAGTCAGAAGCCTAATAAATCCGATCAAAACACCAAAAATCCCAACAAAATGAGCAAACTGCCGAGGGTCAAAGCAACGCCGTAGGCTTGGACCTCCCCGGTCTGGAACCTGGAAAGAAAGTTGGGTCCCAGATTGCGCGAAACTAATCCGATGGCATCTACCACCCCGTCCACCACCACCCGGTCGACCCAGTCAACTGCTCTGACCATTCCGTTGTAGAACGACCGCCGCACAATTACATCTTCGTACAATTCGTCCACGAAATACTTTCGAGACAGCAGCGCGTGCACCGGCTTTATCGCTTCCAGCGGGTCTTTACTCGCCGCTGAACGCCTCAGGTAGAGAACCGAGGCCAAGCCGATACCGGCCAGAGCGATGACGGTAGAGACCGCCGCCATCCAACGGTTAAACGCGGGGACTTCCAAATGAACGACTCCCGCCAATGGAGTTGACTTCAATCCTTCGATCAGAAATTCGGTTATCCAATGTTTGGGTATCCCGAACTCTTCCACCCATTGAGGATTGAGTAAATATCCGGAGAAGACGGCGGCGACACCCAAAAGCACCATGGGAAACCACATGAAGATAGGAGACTCGGCCAGGTGGACCTCGCCCAGGTGGCCGGTATTAGGTTGGCCCTCCGCGGCCAGGTCTGCCCGCTCCTGTTCCGCTCCGCCACGGAACTCGCCATGAAAGGTCATGTAGATCATACGAAATGTGTAAAAGGCGGTGAGTAAAACCCCGGTCAGCAAGAATACCAAAGTCAGCTTGCCGGCCCAAAGCGCGGCCGGACCTCCGCCATGCCATCCATCGCTCCAGGCTGCGGACAGAATCTCGTCTTTACTCCAAAAGCCGGCAAACGGAATGATGCCCACCAAGCTGAGGCCGCCGATCAGGACAAGCGCATAGGTCAGAGGCATGCGGCGCCATAGTCCTCCCATGTAGCGCATGTTGAATGTCCCGGTGGCGTGATTCACATTACCGGCCACCATGAACAACAGGGCTTTGAACGACGCATGAGTCACCAGATGGAAAATCGCCGCTGGGAAGGCCCCCAAGCCAAGTGCCGCCATCATGTAGCCCAGTTGGCTCACCGTGGAATAGGCCATGACCCGCTTGATGTCGTTCATCACCAGGCCCATGGTGGCCGCAAAGAGGGCGGTGAAGCCGCCGACCAATGCCACGACAGTCAAGGCGTGCTGGGCTGCTTGAAATACCGGGTAGAACCGGGCCACCAAGAAAATCCCAGCCGCCACCATGGTAGCAGCGTGAATCAGGGCGCTGACCGGTGTCGGACCCTCCATGGCGTCGGGCAGCCACGAGTGCAGAGGAAACTGACCGGACTTTCCCATCGCGCCGGAGAAAATCCCCAGGGTCAGCCAGGTCAACCCCACACCGCCTAGAACGGCGCCCCCGGCAGCAAGCGGCTGGGCGGCCTGCCAAATATCCGGGATGTGGAAGGGATTGAGGCCGGCGGCGGCAAATCTGTCCCCTTGGAGGAAGAGGTACAGTATCGCAATCAGGAAACCCACGTCTCCGATACGGGTGATCAAGAACGCTTTTTTGGCCGCCGCGGCGGCGGCGGGCCGCTCGTGCCAGAAGCCTATGAGCAGGTAGGACGATACGCCCACCAGTTCCCAGAAGGCGTAGAGCACTATAATGTTGGCCGACAACACCAACCCCAACATCGACGCGGTGAACAGCGCCATGTAGGCAAAGTACCGCGCATAGCTAGGATCGCCACGCATGTAACCCAGGGAATATATCTGCACCATCAGACTGACGCCGGTGACCACCACCAGCATGATGGCCGTCAGCGGGTCGATCAACAAAGCGAGTTCTATGACGGCTCCGCCCACGTCCAGCCATTGGCGTCCTTCAAAGTGCGGCTCGCCGCTCCGGATAACCGCATCCAGCGTCAAGACTGACAGAGCCAATGCTGCGGCCAGCGCGATGATTAGCAATATCCCGCTGACCCAGGCGTAGCGGTTCAGAAAGGGCCGAACGACTAGGCCGATCACCACGAAGGCGGCCAACGGCAGCAGGAGGATCGCCCATATGGAGGCTTCGCTAACCATTCATAGCTTCCTCAGAATCTCTTCGGCCACGTGCTCCCGCCCTTTGGGCACATAGATGCGGAAGGGAACCCGTTCGCCCCAATCCAATATGTCTCCCTCGGGTAAGATGCGCGTAGGCAAGCCTTCTCCCTCCAAGACTTCCTTCCATATCTCGGCCATCATCAGATTGGGCGCTCGTTTGAATTCAATCCACATTTCGGCTATCAGCAATCAGCTATCAGTATTTTAGTTTCGAAGCTCGGTTGCATTGGCTAGGTCCACGGATTCGGTGTTGCGGTACATGGCAAAGACGATGCCGAGACCCAGCGCGACTTCGGCGGCGGCCACGGTGATTATGAAAACCGCGAATACTTGGCCGGTTAGCACGGCGGCGATGTTGTCTTCTATCCCAACGGGGACAACGTACTTCGCCAGGGCCACTAAGGTCAGGTTGACGCCGTTGAACATCAATTCTAGGGACATCAGCACCACTAAGACGTTGCGCCGAGCCAGCGAACCGTACAACCCGATGCAAAACATGATCGCGGCAACAATCATCATAGATTCAAGGGTCATGAGACGCTACCTCGGCCTTACCAGCGCCAATGCGCCTATTACGGCAGCCAGCAGCAGCAAGGAAACCACTTCGAAGGGCAGTACGAAGTCGCCTATCAGCAGGTCGGCCAGACCCGCTTCCTGAGCCGCCGTCCTTTCGTCTTCGGTTGCGAATCCTGCCCGTTCCAAACCGGCCAGGTCTCCCGGCGATTCCAGGGTACGGACCGCGCTCGTCTGTACCGCTTGTGCCCTACTCTGCGCCTGACCGGCCAGCAGGTCCCACTTGGTGTCGACGGCCACCGCCACCAGAACGGCCAAGAGCACTGCCGCAAGGGTCGCCGCCGGGATCTGAAACCGGTTGGGCAAGTTTCCGTGCTGTACGTCCCGGGTGAGCATGATGGCAAATATGATCAGGATGGCGATGGCCCCGGCGTAGATGAGCACCTGCACCACCGCCAGGAACTCGGCGCTCAGCAGCACAAAGAAGCCGGCCACGGCGATAAACACCACCACCAACAGCAAAGCGGCCCGGAACAGGTCTTTGACTAGGACCACACCCAAGGACGCGCCGATGGCCAGCACGGACAGGACCCAGAATACGATGTCCTGAAACAACATCTACGGGGTTTGCTCTGAGGCGCCGGAGGCTTCGGCGGTTCCACCAAGGTCAGGTGAGTTGAGGTCGTCCACGGCCTCGATTGAATCTAAGTTTCCGGAGCCCGGCGCCGACTCCAGGCGCATCCCGGCCTTTTCCTGCTGGTGCCAACGCCAGGACTCCCGCCCTACGTCCTTCCAGTGCAGCGGCTGGCCTTGATGGGGGTTATATCCGGCAGATTCCAACTGGGGCCGGAAAAAAGTGCTGGGATGTTTTTCGGCCTGGCGCAGTTGATCGATGCCGATCACCATCTCTTTTCGTGAGTACTGGCCCTGCTCGAAACCGCTGCCCATGAACAGAGCGTCGTAGGGGCAAGCCTCTACGCACAGACCGCAGAACATGCACCTGGCGATCTCGATGTCGAAGACTTCCAGCCGATATTTGTCTCCCTGAGCCGGGGCAGTCTCGCTGGGACTGGTCACGATCTTTATTATTCCCAGGGGGCAAAACTTGGCACAGGACGCGCAACCGGTGCAGCGCTCCTCATACCAGACAAACTCTTCGCCCCGGAAGCGGGGATGCTGCTTCAGGCGCTCTTCCGGATACTGGACGGTGAAGGGGCGCTTGGTCAAGTTTTTCAACGTGACCAGCAGACCTTTGGCCATGCCCGTGCCGTACATTATGTAACCTCACCCACAGTTAGACTCGCTGTCGAGCCGGCGGCCGGTTGCCACCTCACCGGCCTGATTTTTTCCCGGATCATGCCGCCAAACAGGGCGATACATCCCACGCCCAGCGCCAGATTGATGCCGGTCATGATCCACAAGTCGTTGGTCGCCAATACTCCCTGGGAGTCCCGCAGGAAGAAGACCTCCAAGGCAGTAGCGAAAAGGTTGATCAGGCTCAAGGGAAGTAAGAACTTCCAGGCAAAGGCCATCAACTGGTCGATGCGCAGCCTGGGATAAGTCGCCCGCACCCAGATGAAGATAAAGGCTACTGCGCCCACTTTCAAAAGGAACCAGAACCACCCCAGGTAGTCGGCCAAGGGTCCCGCCCAGCCACCCAAAAACAGTGTAACCACAACCATCGACGCGGTCACGACCCCACCGAACTCGGCCGCTTGGATCAACGCGAACTTTACGCCGCTGTACTCGGTATGGTAGCCGGCGACGAGTTCGGATTCCGCTTCGGCAACGTCGAAGGGGGTGCGGTTAAGCTCAGCGGAGACACCGGCCAGAAAAACGAACAGAGCCAACGGCTGCACCAGCAGGAAGGGTACCGCCTGGGCTTCGACCACGTCGGCCATAGACATAGACCCGGTCACCAACACCACTCCCAGCAGGCACAAGACGACCGGCACTTCGTAGCTGATTAGCACCGCCACGCCCCGGGCCGCTCCGAACATGGCGTAGCGGTTGTTGGAGGACCAACCGGCCATCAGGATGGCGACGGAACTCAGCGAGGTCACCGCCAGAATATAAAGGACTCCCACGTTCAAGTCGGCCAAGGCGGTGTTCTTCGCGAAGGGCACCACCGCCAGCATCAAGATTGCCGGGGCCAGCATTGCGATAGGCGCCGCCAGAAACACGATCTTGTCGGCCGTTGCGGGGGTAATGTCCTCTTTAAAGATCAGCTTCAGAACGTCGGCGAAGGGTTGGAAAGTCCCAAAGGGTCCCCACCGGTTGGGGCCCACCCTATTGTGGAACCGGCCAATGAGACGCCTTTCCGCGAAGACGAACACCGCCGCGCCCATCAGCACGGCGTTCACCAGAATAAACATTATGACAAGCCCGGCAGCGACGTAGGAAATCCAACAAGGCAGGACCATCCCGGCCAGTTCGTAGACGAACCGGTATAAGGGAGTTCCGTATAGAACGTTGTCCGGCGACATCAAGCAACTCAACGGTCTACTTCCCCCATGTTGATGTCCAGACTACCCAAGGTCACAATCATATCCGCCAGCTTCCAGCCCACCAGCAGATGCTCGGTGACCGTAAGATTGATTAAAGAGGGAGACCGTATCTTGCAGCGGTACGGACTCACTCCCCCATCGCTCAGCATATAGAAAGCCAGCTCCCCTTTGGATGCCTCCACCCGGCCGTAAGCCTCGGCCCCCGGTTCGGGCCGGAACACCAAGGGCAGGTCCAGCCGCACCGGGCCCGGTTCGATGTGCTCCATACACTGGCGAATAATACGTGCGCTCTGGTGGATCTCCTGCATCCTAACCCAGAACCGGTCGTAATTGTCACCGTTGGCGCCCACCGGTACGTCGAAGTCTACCCACTCGTAGGCATCGTAAGGCTCCATCTTACGCCAGTCCCAAGCAATGCCGCTGGCTCTCAGCACCGGCCCGCTGACTGAACAGTTGGTGGCCAAGTCCGGCGAAAGTGGGCTCACGCCTTTGGTGCGCACGAGAACGATCTCGTTCTCCATCACCAGTTGTTCAATCTCGCCTATTTCCGTGGGCAACTCCTGCATGAAATTTTCCAGGGCCGACCAGAAATCCGGAGGAGTGTCGGAGAACACCCCACCCGGCCTCATATAGGTCAGAGTGATCCTGGCGCCACACAGCATCTCAAACAGATCTAGAATCTTCTCCCTGGTGCGGAACCCGTACATCAACGGCGTTCCCAAAGTCCCCAGATCNTGTAGNAAGAAACCTATNCCCATCANNTGGCTGGCGATNCGCTGNAGCTCGGCCACCATNGTNCGCAGCCACNTGGCCCTTAGNGGCGGCTCNACCNCCAACANCTNNTCAACCGCCAGACAGTAGGCCTGGTTGTTAATCATGGAGGAGACGTAGTCCAGCCGGTCGGTGAGGGTGACTATTTGAACATAGGTCCGCTCTTCNGCCAGTTTCTCCGTCCCNCGGTGCAAGTAGCCGAAAACNGGCTCCACCTCAAGTATCTCTTCCCCATCGAAGGTCACACGTAGTCGAAACACCCCATGGGTACTGGGGTGCTGGGGACCCACGTTGATCGTCATCGGCTCAGTGTGAATGGGCATGGCTAGGAACGAAATCCCCCCAACCCCCCTTTAGTAAAGGGGGGCAAGACCGAACTNCTTTCGCCCAAGCAAGTCAGGGGGGATTTCCCCCATCGGAGGGACACACGGCCCGTTCTNNCCGAAAGCGCTGCGGCGGTCACAAAAAATCCTTACGCAAGGGATGGCCTTCAAATCCTTCCCATAGCATGATCCGCTTCATATTAGGGTGTCCTTGGAACTCGACGCCCATCAAGTCCCAGACCTCCCGTTCCTGGAAATCGGCACCCTGCCACACATGATAGACGGAAGGGACAGATAAGGACTCACGTCCGTGTAATCTAGTCTTGATCACGGCGGTGTGCTGAAGACGGAAAGATGTCAGGTGATATACGACGTCGAAATACTCGATGAAATCTATGGCGCTGATCGCGTTGAGGAACTGGAAGTCCAGGGAAGAGTCGTCCCGCAGAAACCGGGCAACGNCCTCGACTTTTGAGGGCTCCACCCACACGACGCCGCCTTCCCACCGCTCCACCGATGCAGGGACACCCTGGTTCAGCCGCTCCGCCAACTCCGCCCCGGTCAACGCCTGAACCGGCATCAGGGATTGCCTTGTGANCCGGGGACGCCGTATTCCGGCAAAGATTCCAAGGGAGGCTTTTCACCGGTAACCTGCCCGGAGATGGGCGGACGGGCGGACTTGCCCATGTTGCGGTATTTCTTAATCTTCTCGTGCAATTCCATGATGCCGAATAGCAAGGCGTCGGGGCGGGGAGGGCATCCTGGCACGTATACATCGACGGGGATTATGTGGTCCACGCCGGGCACCACGCTGTAGGAACCGTAATAAGGGCCGCCGCTGGTGGCGCAAACCCCCATGGATATCACCCACTTGGGGTCGCCCATCTGATCATAGATCCGCTGGATCGCCGGGGCCATCTTCCAGGTCACGGTGCCCGCGACAATCATCAAGTCCGCCTGGCGTGGCGAAGCCCGGAAAGCCTCCATGCCGAAGCGGGCGATGTCGAACCGGCCCATGGCGGTGGCAATCATCTCGAAGGCGCAACAAGCCAAGCCGAACGTGACGGGCCACAGAGCGGACTTCCTGCTCCAGTTGATCAAGGCGTCCACCGACGTAACCACCAGGTTGCCCTGTANGTCGTCGGGAACCTGAATGAAAGGCTCAGCCAAAGGTTCGGTCGATGAGTCCTTCAGCCCTTGGACCGTCCGCCCTTCCTCCCGGTCGATGTCCCAGGTTCGGCTGTTGAGGGGTCCTTCTTCGTTGGATATCTCAGCGCTCAAGTTGCCCTACCCCCACTCCAGGTCTCTTTTGCGCCAAGCGTAGGCCCAGCCCACCAATAGAATGAGCACGAACACCAGCATTTCAATGAGAGCGAAAAGCTCCAGTTGGAGGAACTTGGCCGCCCAGGGATACAGGAACACCACTTCAACGTCAAAGATGACGAAGAGGATGGCGTACATATAGTAGCGNAAATTAAAGAGGTTCCAACGGCCCCCGATGGCTTCCATCCCGCACTCGTAGGTTTCCAGTTTCACGGGGGTGGGGTTGGTGGGACGTAGACCCAGCCGGGACATCATCCAAGAGGCAGTCACCATACTTATGGGAACGAAAAGAGCGACGCCGAAGAAGATGGCGATCAAGCCATATTGGCGGAAGTAATCGTCTAGCATAAGCCTCTGCTCAGGCTGGGTCCACTTCGGCTGGAATTATATCATAGGGCTGTGAGGGGTGATAGTGAAATTCTGCACAAAGTCACTCAGGGTTATGTAAGTCTGGGTGTGTCCTAGATTTTTACACACTCACTGGGGACTGTTACGATGTATGCCGCCATGCCTCAACCCAAGCTGCTTATAGCCACGNGCAACCCAGGCAAGATGCGGGAGTACCGCGATCTTCTGCGGGCCGTCCCGTACCAACTTGTTTCCCTTTCCGACATGGGCATTACTGATGAGGTAGAAGAAACCGGGGTCACGTTTTACGAGAACGCAGCGCTGAAGACCAGCGGTTACGCCGGCCTCAGTGGGCTGCTAACCCTGGCCGACGACTCAGGTCTTGAAGTGGACGCCCTGGGNGGCGCGCCTGGGGTTTACTCAGCAAGATACGGGGAACTTCCGGACGCCGCACGTCAAGAACCATTTGCCGCCCTCCCTTACGAAAGGGGGGTTGGGGGGGTCGTCCCGGCTGGAACAGGACCGGACGGCAAGATGACTGACCAAGACCGGGTCAGCCTTCTCTTACGCNACATGGAGGGAGTTCCCTGGGAGCGGCGGACTGCCCGGTTCCGCTGCGTGATTGCTGTGGGGAGGTTTGGAATGGCAGAGAGTGGACAGAATCGGACTGACTCCCAGGGCAACGGGGAAATCCCCCCAACCCCCCTTTACGAAAGGGGGGCTTCGGATGGGTTAACTTTCATGGTGGGATCGGTTGCGGGAATGATACAATATGAGCCGGTGGGTGACGAAGGATTCGGCTACGATCCGGTGTTCTACCTGCCCTCATTCGGCCAAACCATGGCCCAGATTTCTTTAGCTGACAAGAACCGTATTAGCCATCGTTCAGACGCGGCCCGCAAAGCGGTGGCATTCTTGAGCGATCAGCTTTCAGCCATCAGCGGTCAGCAATAGGCCGCATGCTGACAGCTGAAAAGGACAATATCTTCGAGTGATAACCGATACCATGGGCAGGCCCCTCAAGGACCTACGAATCTCCGTAACCGACCGCTGCAATTTCCGCTGTACCTATTGCATGCCGGCGGAGATTTTCGGCGAAAGCTATAAGTTCCTCCCCAAGGACGAGATCCTCAGCTTTGAGGAAATCGCGCGCCTCGCCCGCATCTTCGTTGAGTTCGGCGTCAACAAATTGCGAATCACCGGCGGCGAACCTCTACTGCGGACCGACCTGCACATACTGATTGCCATGCTGACCGGCTTGCCAGGCTTGGAAGACTTGACGCTCACCACCAACGCCTATCTCTTGCCCCAGCAAGCCCAACAGCTAAAGGACGCCGGGCTACAGCGGATTACGATCAGTTTGGACACTCTGGACGATGAAGTCTTCAAAGAGATGAACGGCCGGGGAATCAGCATCGACCGGGTGCTGCAGGGCATCGATGCCGCCGCTGCAGTCGGGTTGGCTCCCATCAAGATCAACGCCGTGGTGCAGAAGGGGGTCAACGACCACACGGTGGTAGACCTGGCCCGCTACTTCAAGAATTCCGGCCACATCGTCAGGTTCATCGAGTACATGGACGTAGGCAACCGAAACGGTTGGAAGTGGGACCAGGTGGTGCCGGCGGCGGAGATCATCCAGCGCATCGACGCCGAGATGCCCCTGGAGCCGGTGGACAGCAACTATCCCGGCGAGGTCGCCAATCGCTATCGTTACCGGGACGGCCAGGGAGAGATCGGCGTCATCTCGTCGGTGTACCAGCCCTTCTGCGCCAACTGCACCCGATCCCGGTTGTCCACCGACGGCAAGCTCTACACCTGCCTGTTCGCCAACACCGGAATTAGCCTGCGAGACGAGATGCGGGCCGGAGCAAGCGACGATGACCTTAAAAACCTGATCGCCCGAATATGGACCCGACGCACCGACCGCTACTCGGAGGAGCGGACCGAACTGGCCGCTCTCCAAAACGCCCCGGCCAAGGTCGAGATGTACCAGATCGGCGGCTGACCGCCGATAACTGAAAGCTGATGGCTTAAGGGATTGACTACTACTAACGCCATAACCATATACACCGACGGCTCATGCCTGGGTAATCCCGGCCCCGGAGGCTGGGGCGCCTTAGTTTTTGGCGAGTCTGAAGAGCCGCAACGTCTCTCGGGTCACGAGGCCCAGACCACCAACAACCGCATGGAATTGATGGCGGCCATCCAGGGATTGGAAGCCGTTCCAGCTGGGTCGAAGGTTGTACTCCACAGCGACAGCAGTTACCTGGTCAACACGATGACGAAAAATTGGAAGAGGCGGGTGAATCATGACCTGTGGGAACGCCTTGATACCCTTTCCGGGTCCCACAACGTGGAATGGCGCTGGGTCCGAGGGCACAATGGGGACCGATGGAACGAAGCGGCCGACCGTCTGGCGGTGGCTGCCATGAACATCGCCGCCGGCCGTGAAACCGGAGCAACTTCCGAGCCAACCAAACCCGCCGATTCTTTGACTCATATCGATGACGAAGGCCGGGCCCGCATGGTGGACGTAGGCGACAAGCCCGTCACCGACCGGGAAGCCACGGCCAAGGGCCACGTGACGATTCAGCCCGAAACCCTTCGGTTAATCAAAGAGGGGCTGATGAAGAAGGGGGACGTTCTCACCATCGCCCAACTGGCCGGAATAATGGGGGCCAAGCGCACCTCCGAGTTGATACCCCTCTGCCACCCCTTACCCCTGAATCAGGTGAGCGTCGACTTCGAACTGGACGAATCCAACAGCCGGATAGAGATCACCGCCAGCGCCCGCACCTCGTCGAAAACTGGCGTGGAGATGGAAGCCCTTACCGCCGTGTCCGTTGCCGCGCTCACCGTCTACGACATGTGCAAGGCCGTGGACCGGGGCATCCGCATCGAGAACATCCGCTTGGTGCGCAAGCGCGGAGGCCAGAGCGGGGACATCACCCTGGAGGAGTAGTCTCCCATGGTGATTCGTTGATCGTCAGATGGAGATCCGCCCCGGCATTCACCAGGTCCCCGGACTAAAGTGGAGCAACGCCTATCTGCTGGTGGAAGACCAGGGCCTGACCCTTATCGACGGCGGCATCCCCGGTGACGGATCGAAGATTCTCCGTTACATCAGCCAACTAGGGCACGCTCCCCAGGATCTGACTCGCATCGTCCTTACTCACAGCCATCCGGACCATTCCGGTCCCATGAAAGAGTTGTCCCGGATAAGCGGCGCCACCATCGCCGTGCACGAAAAAGATAGCCGGTACCAGCCGAAGACCGGCGGCCAGAGGCTACATTATCCCGGCCAACCGACCGCGTTCGGTTGGAACGTCCCCTTCCTGCGCCGCATTCCGGCCCACGAAACCATCGAGGATGGACAGGTATTGCCTGTAATGGGAGGCCTACGGGTGCTCCACACGCCGGGACATACACCGGGCAGCGTATGTCTCCACCTGCCGAATCACGGTGTGCTGTTCACCGGAGACATGCTGCTGGCCAACGGGCGCCGCTTCCGCCGCCCCGTCTATTTTCCCGGAACCCATCTGGAGGACTACCGGACCTCGGTGGAGCGGTTGGCGGGTTTGACCTTCGACACCGCCTGCGTAGGCCATGGAGACCCGATACGTGACGAGGGGACCGCCCGTCTTCAAGAAATGCTGGACAGCTATTCGTGGATGAGCCCCCGCTGGACCGAGCTCAAACGCTGGGCCCGGTTACTATTCCCTCACTGACCCCAGGACACTCCCGAATCCCACCCACTTCCAAGGGACCAGACGCCATTTGCCTGCCTTTCGTCTCTTCTACTTGATCGTGGAGCATGTAAGGATACCGATCAGGTATCGCATTGGGTATCCATTTAGGGGGAGTCACCAACGCGATCCTGATGGTAGGATGCATCGCCGCATGGCAGGCGTACCGGCTAAAAACGGCATCTTGAGGCCCTCCCGAGGTCCGGCGAGATTGCCCTACGCAACGACCGTGTTCGTAGAGGATTTACCGGTTGGATTGGTCTGTCAATTCTTAGAAAATGTCATGCTGAGTCCTTCCGCCGAAGGACCGAAATGACATTAATCGCAATTCCTTGGGTTGCATCCCCACTACCCACCTCGTCGGTGAAGCTCCTGACTCAGCAGCCGTATGGCCGTGGACGCGTAGACGATGTACTCCTCGTCGGGCAATTCCAACTCAGTGAATCGCTCAACTTGGTCAATGTCCATGATTCCTTGGATCCCCGGCATCACCGACAGGTCCATCTCGCAGATTTCGCCCTCGGGAAGCACCACCACGCAGCCATGGTCCGCCGTGGGCGCGAAGGGGGGCTCTCCAATTCCACGGCCTGCACCGAGGCCATGTTGAGGAAGGCCGGGAAAGGCCGCAGGTTGTGGGCCAACTCCGCCAGCAGTTCTCGAAGCCGCGCCGCCGCGTCCCGGAGGACGGCCTCGCCGTCCCATTGGATGTCTTTTGTTCCATCATCTCCAGTGCTCATCACGGGAACATGATAATCCACCCCGGCCCAAGGAGGAAATCCGTTAACTCTAAGACGACCCTCACCTGAAAGCTAACGGCTGATGGCTGAATGCCGCAATGCATTCAATTGACATCATTCGGAAGCTAGGCTTAACATTGATTACGCCGGAGGAACACCAGGCGGCTGGCCGGTGTACTCCGTAGGTGGCGACGTAGCTCAGCGGTCAGAGCGGGCGCTTCATAAGCGCTAGGTCACTGGTTCGAACCCAGTCGTCGCCACCATTTGACAATTAGTAGCACTTTTGCGAAGCTAAATGTAGTCCAATCAGGAGGGCTGTCATGGCTTCCAAATCATCTAGTTCGGATGTTAGTGCGCCTAATTATTCCTCTGAAGCACTCTCAGACGATGACCTCATCCGTGGCTTCACCTTGGCCCTTGGGGCTGGAGGTCGCAAGCCACGGACCCTTTTTATCTACGAAGATAGCATCCGGAAGCTCTCTGATTTCGCCCAAAATCTAGGACTACCTGGATTGGTCACCATGGACAGGAAGGTAGTCCGGCATTGGCTTACCTCACTTTATCAACAGGCCAACAAACCTGCGACAGTTTCTATCCGATACCGGTCTCTGAACCGTTTTTTCCGGTGGTGCGTTGAGGAGGATGAGAGAGCCGATAACCCAATGAACCATGTCGAGCCGCCAAGAATACCAAGTGAAATCCAGCTCTACTATCAGCCCGACGACGTTGAGACCGTGGTGAAGTCCATAGGCCGAAGTACCTCCCTCAATCTACGAGACGCCGCTATGGTGATGGTCCTATATGACAGCGGAGTCCGCGCGGCGGAGCTGTGTGGAATGAAGGTCTCAGATTTGGACTGGAGGGACCAAACCATCTTGGTGACTGGAAAAGCAAGCAAGCAACGCCGAGTGGGCCTGGGAAGCAAGTCCGCAATGGCCGTTGAGCGATACCTGAGAAAACGAGGAAGCAAGTCTGATTGGCTGTGGTTGGGCTCTGGCGGCAACCCACTTAACACCAATGGGCTTCGAATGATGTTACAGCGTAGGTTTAGCAACGCCGGGGTCAAATTCCAAGGTGCCCACGCCTTCCGCCGAGGGTTCGCCATGGAATACCTAGCATCCGGTGGGCAAGAAGGCGACCTAAAGGAACTCGGAGGCTGGCAAGATTACGCAATGGTTTCTCGATATGCCAAAGCAAACGCTGGAGAGCGGGCCATCGCCGCCCACAGGAAGCTCAGCCCCGGGGACCGACTGAACGTGAGGTGAATGAAGGAGTGAGTTACGACATATTGAAACCAAGTGCACCTGAACATTCTTCGGATACTTTGGATGAGTTGATCGATGTACTTGCCCAAAGTGTCGATGATTGGAGAACGGAGACCATACCGGAACGCGATAACCTGGACGGCAACTCACAAGCGGAAAACGAGCGGCATGTCACAGTTCGCGGGGTATTCTTGGACTTGTTTTTTCGTGACGAGCGAACTAATGCCCTCATAGACACATGGATCAACCGTTCGCCACCGGTGAAGGAAAGGCTCCTGGAGTTTGCTAAAATCTTAGACCGATTCGCTGCCA
>PAJQ01000028.1 GCA_002710215.1 Chloroflexota bacterium
CTAGTGATTTAATCTACTACATCGGTCGATAAGAGTATTGGCTCGACGTATTAAGTAAATAACTTGTCGGGGTGAGAGGATTTAAACCACCGGCCTCTTCGTCTCAAACGAAGCGCGCTAGCCATTGCGCCCCAACGAAAGCAAGGGCACGTTGGACTCCGATGACGATATAGCGTGCCGGTGGTANTCTATTGGCTCNGGTTACCTGGTATCCGTATGGTAACAGTAGGCTGCAGATTGTGAACACCAGACCTTCCCCCTTTACGGGGGAAGGGACTAATCTCCTCCCCCTTTNCGGGNGAGGATTAAGGCNGGGGGGATGGGCATTTCATCAAATCCACTAGACTGAGGCATCATCCTGGTTCTCATCCAGCCATCTCCTGCTGTCCTAAGAAACCCTCGCCACCCGGTAGGCCCATATTCCGCCCCGCTGGGGCTCCCTGCCTGCCAGAACGTCCCGGAAATGAGGCAGCTCATGCAAGGGCGTCCGGTTGGACATGGCGTCAACCAGATCTAGGGGTATCTTCGGGTAGTCGCGGCCTGCGGCGCTGTAGGCCAGGTAGTTCATCCGGGCCTGCTCCTCAAGCTGCAACATGGCCGTTACCGATTCTTCCAGGTCCTTTCCGGTGGTGACCGCGCCGTGCCCTTGCATCAAGATTGCTTTGTCGCCGCCCATCAGAGTGGCCAGGTCCATCCCTTCCTCGTCGGTCTGGATGGTCTTGACGTGGGGATAGACTTTCAAAGGGTTGCGGACCAACGGCGCGCCTTCCTGGCACATGGGAACGATGGTCACCCCCAGGACGCTGAGGAGAACGGTATACCGGGGGTGGACGTGTACCACCGAGTTCACCTGAGGTTGGGTTTTGTAGATGCAGGAGTGAATCTTGATCTCGGAGCACTGGGTCAGCTCAGGGCGTCCGCCCACCTTGAATCCCTCGGTGTCGCAGACCACCATATCGTCGGCCTGCATCTCCGACAGGGCGTCAAGCTCGTACTCCCTCCCCTTGACCACGAATTTGTTTGGCTCGGAAGGGACCCGCATGCTGGCGTGGCCCAGCGCCGAAGTCACTCCCACCGCCAGCCCCAGATCGGTCAGGATGCGGTTGGCGGCGGCTGTCTGTTTCTGAACGTCCTCTAGTTCGGTGGGCATATCTGTCTACGTCTCCTTATGTCGTTGATTATGGAGTTACATAATCCNCCGCCACCGCTGGCCGGTCAAGAGCAGTGGTGGCGGCGGGCGATGGTAGAATTGTTCTATCGCCCTACGCGTATATCGCCATGGGACGGAGGATTACTTTCCACGCTATGGAAAGAGAAGACATTCTGGAACAATTCGACCAATTGGGCGGCATGCCGGAAGACCAGATCGACCTGGCCTGGGCGGCCCTGCTCATCGCGGCTTCCGAGTATCCCGAACTGGATGTCGTCGGCCAGATGGAGGTCCTCGACAGTCTGGCCGCTGGCGCAGCCAAGGGGATGGGCGACGACGGCGACCCCCTGTCCAGCGTCAACAACCTCAGCGCCTATCTATTCGACGAAGTGGGGTTTCACGGCAACGAATCGGAATACTACGACCCTCGAAACAGCTACCTCAATGAGGTGCTGGCCCGCCGGATGGGTATTCCCATCACGCTATCTTTGGTGTGCATCGAGGTTGGCAAGCGTCTGGGGGTCCCTTTGGAGGGGGTGGGGATGCCGGGGCATTTTCTGCTGCGGCACCGGGACGAGCCCGGCATCTTCATCGACCCCTTTCACCGGGGCATCCTGCTGTCGGAAGAAGAGTGCGCCAAACTGCTGCGGGACGCCACCCGGACCGCCGTCCCGTGGGACCAGAGTTATCTGACTACCGTCAGCAACCGGGAGCTCATCGCCCGCATCCTCAGAAACTTGAAGGGCATCTACCTGAATCAACGAGACCACCAGCGGGCTCTCGGCATCGCCGGCCTGGCGGTNTCCCTCCAGCCCAGCATCATCGGGGAGCGCCGGGACCGGGGCCTTATCCACTACCAGCTAGGCAACCACCAAGCCGCCCTAGAAGACCTACGCATCTACCTAGCCNCCTCACCACCCGGGGCGGACACATCGGATGTGCGGCGGCTGGTTGACCGGATTGGCGGGGAGCTGGACGGGTAGTGGCGTCGGTTACAGATGCGATACCGGAGCGGCTTCACGGCCGGTATCATCGGTCTGTAACGCCTTCACCACTTGCTCAAACTGCGCTTCGAACTTGGAGTTGTCCTTATCCCTATCGGTGAAATCGGGAGCTAGCCGGGATAGCACTTCCTGCTTCTTCCCACTTTCCCATTCGTCGCTAAACAAATAGCCGTCAAGGTTGAGGGGAATCAAGGCCAGTACCTTCTTCCCCCGCTCAGTCATCAGCCTGCGTTCTTTCCCGAAAGCTCTATCGATTTCGTTGTCTACCCACCAGCTGGTCAAAGCGTCCTTGGAGCAATATAGCAGCACCTTGTCCCACAGGCGAATACCTCGATCCACTTGTTCGTAGATGTCGTCACCGGGAAGAAGTTGTTTCTCATCGAGCCAGCAGCGAATACCGCGGCCCTGGAGCGCGTCATATAACCGGCGCGCGAATGATGCATCTTGGTGGCTGTAGCTGATGAAGCAGGAATAAAACTGGATTGGCAATCCCATTAGAGATGACAAGTATGATATCAACGTTTCATCGAGGCCGCAGCCCCGCAGGAATGCCTCTGGAATAGCGCCTCGCGACTTGTAGATCGTGTCGATTCCGATGCTTGACGGTCCCGCGATGGATCACTGAGTCCAGACCCTTGACTGCGCTGAGGTCCACATCCGAAAAAGAAGCGTTACTTAAAGTGACCGCGCTAAAGTTGGCTCCGTCAAGTTCTGTTGCGTTCAGATGCATCCCAGAGAGGTCCGCACCGCTAAGATCGGCCTCGCTAAGGTCAGTCCTGGTGAGGTTCCCGCTCATCAGGACTGCGCCGCTAAGATCTGCTTTGCTCAAATTGGCCCAAGTGAGGTCTGAGGATCGCACCTTCGCTCCGACGAGACTCGCTTCGTGGAGATCGGCCCTATGAAGGGAAGTATGCTCGAAGTGTGCCCAGTTGAGCTTCGCCCCAGAAAGATTAGCCTCATAGAGGATTGCGTATTCCAGCCATGTCCCTTAGAGGATTGCCGTTTCGAGGTTGGCATTCGTTAAGTCCCACCGTTCCAGGTTTACGTCATGGAGATTAGCGCCACTAAGGTAGGCGCCTCGGAGGTCTGACCGGGCGAGGTTTGCGTCCCGGAGATCCGCCCCTCGGAGAGCCGCTCCAGCGAGATCTGGAGTTACCTCAGGATTATACGATCTCCACCGGTTCCACGACACTGCTCCCTGCATGAGCAATGCAAGATGTTCGTCGTTTGCCATCGGACTCAATCTCCAAACAACTAATTATCGGAGCCGGAGTTATTCCAAGCGCTGATGCGTGGTCACACTTGTCAGCGACATCCTACCCCTGCAACGCCCGCCAAATCTTCTCCGGTGTCAGTGGAGTGTCGATGTGGCGGACGCCGGCGCTGGATAGGGCGTCTAGTACGGCGTTGGCTACTGCTACCGGGGAGGGGACCGTGGAGACCGACCCCACGCCCTTGGACCCCAGCGGGTTGGTGGGTGAGGGGGTGTCGATGTTTTCCATGATTAGGTCGGGGATATGGGCCGCCCGGGGCAGGGCGTAGTCCATCAGGCTGGCGGACAGGGGCTGGCCGTCCTCGTTGTACGCCATGCCTTCGGTTAGCGCCTGGCCGATCCCCTGGGCGATTCCGCCATGGATCTGCCCTTCCACCAGCATCGGATTGACGATGCGGCCGCTGTCATGGACCCCGGCGTAGTTGAGGAAGTTCACGTGCCCGGTTTCCCGGCTGACTTCCACCACGACCACGTGGGCCGCGAAGGAGTAGGCCGGACGGGGCAGGGTGAAGTTTCCGGTGAAGTCCAGACCGGTGTCATCGCCGCCGGGCAGCAGCTCCTGTTCCCGCGCCGCGGCGGTCAGTTGGGCGATGGTCATGCCGTTATCCGAATCGTTCCGGTTGTAGACTTGGCCTTCCCCGAAGCCAACGTCGACTGTGGAACAGCCCAGCACCTGGGAAGCCAGGGAGGCCAGCTTTTCCCGCGCTTCCTGGAGCACTCCGTACAACGCCGACCCTCCGACGATCAATCCCCGGCTGGCGCTGGTGCCCACGCCGTTGGGGAACAGGGACGTGTCGCCGTGCACCACTCGCACCTGGGACGGGTCGACGCCCAGTTCATCGGCGGTCATTTGGGCAAAGGACGTACCGTTGCCCTGCCCGTGGGGTGACAATCCGGTTAATACCGTGATTTCGCCGAAGCGGTCTATCTTCACTTGGGCGTGCTCTATCCGGTGGTCGCCCGACGACCCGGAGGACTTGAGCACCGTGGCCAGGCCGATTCCGATGGCCGGTTGGTCCGGGCCTCTCTGGGCCGCTTTCTGCCGCCAGCCGTCGTAATCCGCTAGTGCCAACGCCCGGTCCAGACCCTCGGTGTAGGCTCCCGAGTCGTAGGTTGGGCCGGTGATGGTTTGGTAGGGGAACGATTCCGGAGGGATGAAGTTCTTCTTGCGAACGTCGGCCGGGTCCAATCCCAGGTCTTTGGCCACCAAGTCTAGCGTTCGCTCCAAGCAGAACGCCGACTCGGGCCCTCCGGTGCCTCGGAAAGCGCCGGTGGGGGTCTTGTTGGTCACCGCGGCCACCAGCTCCACGCTGACCGCCGGTATGACGTAGGGACCGTTGATGCGGCGCACCGTGTTGAATATGGGCGAGGGAGAGGTCAGCAGAAAATAGGCTCCGGCGTCGGCGACCACCTGCACGCGCATCCCCAAGATTGTGCCGTCATTCTTCACCGCCATCTCGATGGCCAGGCTCTGACCCCGGCCATGATAGGACAGGATGTTTTCTTGCCGGCTCTCTAGCCACTTGATGGGACGGCCCAGCTTCATCGAAAGATAGTGGACCAACAAGTCTTCCGAGTAGATGCAATCCTTCATGCCGAAGCTGCCGCCTACGTCGGGAGCGATTACCCGCACCTTGTCAGCGGGCACATTCAGCGCTTCGGCAAGGTAGCCCTTGACCCGGTGGGGCGCTTGGGTTGAGTTCCAGACGGTCAAGGTTTCGTCATCGACCTGGTAGTCGGCCAGGATCCCCCGAGGCTCCATGGGTGCGGGGGCTATCCGCTGGGAGTCGTATTTCTGCCGGACTACGTGGTCGGCTTGGGCGAAGGCCGCCGCCACGTCTCCCCCTTCCGTCTTTAGACGGATCGACACGTTGGCTCCCAACTCCGGGTGAATCACCGGGCACTCTGGCTTGACCGCTTCGTCGGGGTCCATGATGGGCGGGAGGGGTTCGTAGTCTACTGAGATCAGCTCGATAGCCTCGGCGGCGATGTAGTGGTCCCGGGCTACCACGATGGCGATGGCCTGCCCGGCATAGCACACTTTGTCCTTGGCCAGAACGGGATGAGTAGGTGGGTGCATCTCTTGAATCATCTGCTCGCCCGCCATGGGCCTTGAGGGTATATCCTCCAAGGTACCGGCGATGTCCGAGGCCACCAGCACTTCGACCACACCCGGCAGGTCGCGGGCAGCGGAGGTGTCAACCGACCTGATGCGGGCGTGGGCATAGTCGCTGCGCACCATGGCGGCGTAAAGCATGCCGGGCAGCGGCACGTCGTCCAGGAATCGGCCTTGACCGGTCACCAAAGGAGCGTCTTCGAACCGCTTCACGGGCTGGCCTACGTAGGTCATCACACATCTCCCGGCGCCAAGCTTTGACGGCTATGATAGCCATCAGGCGTGTGGGAAGCAAATACGTGATTGCCACAGAGACACAGAGGCACGGAATTTTTTTTGGCTTTGGCTTCCTATGTCGCGGCCATCAGGTAAAATAGCGGCGATCGATGCAGGACTGAATCACGTGACTTAAGAGGGAGCAAATATGCAGGAAAAACCGTTGGCGGGGAAAGTTGCAATTGTCACCGGCGCGGGCAGTCCGATCGGGCTGGGCCGGGCCATGACCGAGGCCTTGGTGGGGGCTGGGGCGCGGGTCGCCATGCTGGACATCAACCAGGATTGGCTGGAGTCGACGGCCAACGACATTCGTGAGATCGGCGGAGACGATTGCGTGCTCCCCATCATTTCCGATGTGTCCAATCCCGATGACGCCAAAGCGTCCGTTCAAAAAACCATCGACGGCCTGGGCGGTCTTCACATCCTGGTGAACAATGCCGGGACCAACCCCAGAGCCGCCGGATTGGGCAGTGGAGGGAGGGTCCCATTCTGGGAAATTTCACCCGAAGCCTGGAGCAGGGTGGTGTCCATCAACTTCTCCGGACCCTTTTTCATGTCCCAGGCGGTGGTGGGCCACTTGCTGGCTCAAAAGTGGGGGCGCATCATCAGCGTCACCACCAGCTTCGACACCATGCACCGGGAATACGGCTCTCCTTACGGCCCGTCCAAAGCCGGCCATGAAGCCTTGGTGTCGACCATGGCCAAAGAGTTGGAAGGGACTGGGGTCACCGCCAACATCCTGGTGCCCGGCGGCGCGTCCAATACCAACCTGATCGACCCCCGGCCCGGCCTTGACCGGGACATCCTGATACAAACCGATGTGATGAAGGCGCCGGTGGTCTGGCTGGCGTCGGATGCTTCGTCGGAAACCAACGGCCGCCGGTTCATCGGCCAATTCTGGGACGAATCGTTGCCCATGGAGGAACGTCTGGAAAAGGCCGGCGCCCCCGCCGCCTGGCCCGAAAAGGCCCGGCAGGTTATTCCGCCGCGGTAGTTGCCCGATCGGGTTTCGAGGGGGCAGCTACGTCTGGACTTGGGCCTTGAGGGCGTTCCTGGGGTCGGTTACGAAGAGCATCAGGAGCATCGCTGCCAGGTAGGACACCGCCAGGACCGAGAAGGCCACTGAAAATCCCAGGCCTTGCATGAGGAAACCGACTGACAGGGCCCAGAGGGGACCCGATGCGAAGCCCACGAAGAAGAAGACGCTGAAGGCGGCGTCGCGGTCGGCATCAGGCAGGGAGTCCGCCACCAGAGCCTGGGTGAGAGGCATGCGCGACCGGGTGACCGTACCGTAAATCACCAAACTCAACAGCAGCAGCGGCAGGAAGGCGTCCTGGAAGGCCAGCCAGACAGTAGCCAGGGCCGAAAGGCCAAGAGACGCCTGAATGACGCCGGTGCGTGAGACCTTATCGGAAAGCCAGCCCAACGCCACGGGTCCAATGACGCCCCCAACCCCTAGAGCAGCTAAGGCTACCCCGACCATGGACGGGGACAGGCCCAGGTCCATCCCGAAGTGAATGCCCATGAAGGCCATGATTGCGCCACCGCCGCGCCCCGCGCCCCCCACCATCATTACCAGGGAAACCAGCAACATATTCCTGTTCCGGAAGACCCGAGCGTAGCTTGCTCTCCCCTGGATCAGTTTGGCCTTGCTGGAGCGGGCCGTCTCCTCTGCGGAGACGCGGGGAATTCTGAATACGAAATAAACCAGCCCCATGGCGAGGCTCATGAAGGCGACAATCATGAAAACCTGCCGCCAGTCCATGATGAGAAGCATGGCCCCGGCAGTGATAGGCGCCAACAAACTGCCCACGTTGGAGACGCTGCTGTTCAATGCGATTATTTTGCCTCGGGTTGCCGGGAAATATCCCGCCAGCATGCTGTACCCCACCGGATGTTGGGCGCTGGCTCCCACCGCTGCCAAGCCGCGGGTCCCCACGAGTGCACCGAAGGAACCCACGAAGCCCGTTGCCAGGGTCCCTAAACCCAGCACCAAGTTGCCGATGCCCAGTAGCCACGTCCGGCGGATAAACGGAGTGGCGAAGCCGTAGAATCCCTGGGTGGCGCCGCTGAGGAGGCTTACAACCGCAGTCACGATTCCCAATTGAGCTGCATCGAAGCCTATGTCCGGCATCATGACGACGTACAGGACCGCCACCATTTGAGCCTGGAAGTGGTTGACGCCGTGGGAAACGTTGGTTAGCCACAGAATGAAGTTGCGCTCTACGGCCGAGCCTACGGCTTCTTGCGTTATGGCCGGGCTTGATTCTGCTGCCGATTCTTGCATGCTTTGCTTAGATTCCCCCATTGCCGGTTGGCCAACCTGTTGACCCGCCAAACGTAGGACAGTATACTCCCGCACAATATACCGACGAAAGCGAGCAGGTAATGGCGAGAAATGGAGTCAGTTGCTCGTTAAGGGTTCGAGAAAGTAAATAATTTTCTTATCGAGGTGTAACCATGGGAGAAATACTGGGTGTCGGCGCGACTCACTACCCGCCCGGACTGGTCCCGGACGAATACAAGCCCTGGCCCCTGGCCAGAATGTTGCAGAGCGATGAGCGGATCCCTCCGCACTTGAAAGACCCCGCCAACTGGCCCGAAGAGATGCGCCTGGAATGGGGAGATGACGAAGGGATAACCTCCCACAAGGCCCACCGGGTCAGGGTGCTCAAGGCTTTCCAGAAGATCCGCGATGAGATAGACGCCTTTAATCCCGACTTTGTTCTCATTTGGGGAGACGACCAGTACGAGAACTTCAAAGAGGACATCATCCCGCCCTTCTGCGTGCTGGCCTACGACCAGATCGAATTCCAGCCCTTCAAGCGCACCCGGGGTAGGCCCAACATATGGGGCGAGCCGGAAGACAAGGTGTTCCGGTCTCCGGGACATCAGGAAGCCGGCCGGTACCTGGTCACCGGGTTGATTAACAAAAGTGTGGACATGGCCTACGCCTACAAGCCCCTCCATGAGGAGGGACTTGGCCACGCCTTCGCCAATACGCTGCTGTATCTGGACCAGGACCGGAGTGGATTCGACTATCCCATCTTGCCGGTGGCGGTGAACTGCTACGGCAGCAACATTATCCGCATGCGGGGCGGCTCCAACGAACACTCGGACGAGCCGGACCCTCCGTCTCCCACCCCGAAGCGTTGCATGGAGATTGGCAAGGCCACGGCGCAGGTCCTGATGGAAAGCCCGTACCGGGTGGTGGTGATGGCCTCTTCCAGTTGGTCCCACGCCTTCCTCACCAAGAAGAACAATTGGATCTACCCGGACTTGCCCGCCGACCGGGTATTGCTTGAGCATTTGAAATCGGGGGATTACCAAAAGTGGCGGGATTATTCCCTGGCCCAGATCGAGGATTCAGGGCAGCAAGAGGTGCTCAACTGGTTCTGTCTGGTGGGGGCGATGGAGGAGCTGGGCCGCAAGCCCGAGGTGTTGGACTGGGCCGAGACGTGGATATTCAACGCGCCCAAGTGCCTGGCTCTGTTTAAGTAGACTGGTCTTAGCTAAGGTTAATAAATAAGGCGGTGGGCACGCGAGTGCCCACCGCCTTTGTGTTTCCGGAGTCTGTAGGTCTGCTGACCTAGATGTTAAGCTCCAGTATGTACATGCCGCCCTTGATCCGGTCAACCACGTACATGATGCCATTTTCGTCCACGTGGATGTCGTTGATGCCATTGGCGTCCGCGCCTTCCGGAATCTCGGGCACGAAGTAGGCTACTTCCTCGGGCTGGAAGGGATTCTTGATGTCGAACACCCGGATGCCCGCGTTGAAGAAGGTTCCGAAAACCAGGTCTTCGTTGATGAGCGAGGTCTCGCCCGGCTGGTTCTCGTAGACATTGTGGGCGCCGTAGCGGCCTGGCCGGTTGAAGAAGTCTTCGGTGTCGGCCATGGGCAGCGTGCTGGTTATGATTGGGTTGGATTCCACCCGGTTGTCCATCAGCCAAACCAGCTTGGGCCAGTCTTCCCCGCCCTGCCTGACAGACTCTTGGGTTACCACCAGCATCTCACGGTTGAACATCGGCAGCACGGTGTGGGTGAACCCGGGGAATGGCGGCGCGTAGTTCAAGTTGGCAATCATGGATATGTTGGACTTGTCGGAGATATCCAGAGTCACCACCCCAGAATCCTTCCAGGCGCAATAAGCCCGGTCCGGGCGGTCGGGGTATACGTTGGCGTTGTGGAGGCTATGGCCTGCGTCGAACTGGGGATGACGGGCTAAGGGGGGCGCGCTGTCCCCTTCCTGAGTGCCGGGGAAATGCCAGCGTCCGGCCTCAACGGGGTTGGAGGGGTTCTTCACGTCCAGAATTACGTAGAACTGGTCGTCCTTGGAGTTGGTGGGACGGGAATCCGGAGTGCCTGATGACAAGTGGGCGTATTCGCCGTCAACCCACCACAGACAGTGGCAGCCCTTGGACTGAGGGCCTTGGGCATTCCAAAAGCCGATGCGCCGGGGCTCTTCGGCGTTGGAAATGTCGTAGACGCCAACTCCGGTGCCGGGCTGGTTGTGGTCGGTGGACTGGTAGGCCACTAGCATCGTGTCGCCAACTATCGAGAGGGAGTTGGACCGCAGATGGGGGTAGTCCAAGTCGGTTTGGGCGATGAGCTTGGGGTTGTTGATGTCGGTTACGTCTACGCTGGTGATATCTTTAGGCGCGGCCACATGGGCCATGTAGAAGATCCGCCGGCCGTCCCGGGTCTTGTGTATGGCCACGCCTTCGCCGATATTACCATAGCCGTTCAGGTCATGGTGAGAGATCAACTTCATGTTCTTTATTTCTTGAGTGCTGCTCGTCATCACGCCTCCTTTATTTGTCATTCGACCGATTCGGTCTGTTTATTCACCGAGTTGGCCTCCTGGGGATTTCCCCAGGAGGCCAGTTTAGCACCCTTATGTGTGCCTTACGGTCCGACTGTGGCCCCGATGCCATCGGGGCAGATCAAAGGCTGTTCGACGGGTCTGTTCTTTCTCTACTGGGCCGCCTTGATCAGGTCCCAGTGGCTGGTCTTGGACCCTGAGGTGCCAGGGAAGCTCCAGCTCTCCACAAATTTGGGGTTGTACATTACCGTGAGGCGGAAGAAGAAGAACGGAATGTCAGCGAAGTTGTAATATTTGTCGTCCCCAAAGTCCTGAATAATTTCGCCGATCCGTTTCTCATCGAAGTCGTCAAGAGCTCGGAATTCATTGTATCTTTCCATTATGCGGTCCGTTTGATAGTAAGCGCTCTTACCTACCGACCACGCTTCTAGGCGAGAGGATGCGGACCGCACGGTAATCACGTTGCCATAGCCGCCCTTCTTGATCTGAGTGGTCTTGCCTCTGTAGTACTTCCGTACGGTACCCCAATCGATGTCCAGGATCTTTACGTCGATTCCGATGGGTTTCCAGTAGTTGATCAGGGCTTCCACCATCACCACGGTCTCCGGCTCGTCCGAAGACACATAGTTGTAGACTGTGAACTCCATGGGGTTTTCTGGGCTGTAGCCAGCCTCGGCCATCATCGCCTTGGCCTTTTCTGGGTCGTAGCCGTACAACTCTTCAAAATCAGATTCCCATTTCGGGTTCCAACCCAGTAGGCTAGGGTTCAGAGCGGTGTTGTACATCACTTCGCCTTGACCCTTCAGCACGTGGTCAATCATCTCCTGCCGGTTGATGGACTTGTTCATAGCCTGGCGAATCAGTTTGCCCGTGTCCCGGTTAGCCCACGGCACGTTGGGGTCGAAGTCGGGGTCACCTTCGGTGTAGTACAGGCCGCCGAAGAAGAGAGACAGGTAGTTGGTTGGGACTGCAGCAGCCGCGGGCTTCATGCCCCGTTTGGCCGCCTCGACCTGGAGTTCCCGGGACATAGAGGCGATGTGGGCTTCCTCGGTCAGCAACATGGCCAGGCGGGTCATGTCCTCACGCACCCACCTTATCTCGACCTCATCGAAATCGGGATTCTCACCCCGCCAGTGGGGCTGAGGCGCTTTTTCAAACCAGATACTCAGGCCTTGCTCCCGGCCGCCGTACTGGTAGGAACCTGTGCCGGCGGGCATTTTATCTATTCCCTCAACGCCTTCTTTTTCGAACTGGGCAGCGCTGTACATCAGGAGCTCACCACCGCCCCATCCGCGGGACACCCGCGCCACCATGTCCACCCCTACGAAGGGTATCGTAATCTTCACGGTGTGGTCATCCACGGCTTCTGCTACTGCTTCACTAAAGAATTGTGCCGATCCCGATTGGGAATCGGGCCATTGCTGCCGCTCTAAGGCGTGCAGCACGTCCTTGGAAGTGAATTCGCCAAATCCGTGCTGGAACTGTACACCCTCTTCCAAATGGAAGGTCCACTCCTTACCGTTGGGGGACCATTCCCAGTCCTTGGCCAGCCGTCGGGTGCGTTCGTTGGTCTTCGGGTCCAGCCCAACCATAGTCTCGGCCCAAGGGTCAAACTGGTAGTAGGAAGGCCGGGAGACGCTCCAATGGCGGTTGGTTTCCACCACTTCGCCAAAGGCGTAGACTACTCGTCCTACCCGGGCCTTAACCTTTTGTGTTTGAGCGGGAATAGGAGTAGGGGTGGCGACAACAATTCTGTCGATGGTGACTTCTTTAGGAATCTCCTTGATTACCTCCTTCACCACCGGTACTTCTTTGATTACCTCTCTGATTACTTCCTTCTCCACCACCACCTGTTCTATAACCGGTACTTCTTTGATCACCTCTTTTTCTACGATGACCTGCTTCTCGATTATCTGAGGCTCTGCGGCGGTGCCGCCACACGCCAACACGGATGCGAGCAGGGTTGCTAGGAAAACCAGCAATATTGCTTTTGGGCTTCGATGCCACCGATGCGCCATTTCTAAACCTCCGCGAGCTAGCTTTTTCGTGACTGCCGACTGCCATCCTGTACAGAGGGTAATCGGGTACACACGCAATTAGTCTGATCGGAATTGCCCAAAAACCCAATGGGAATAGATACGCTCAGCGTAACTGCAAGTCGGCGGAATTATAAATAAAGGCATTCTGGATGTCAATAGTAATCATCAACTCTTTGCGGCCGGGTCCAATTCACGATATACAGGCAAGTAGGCGAAGCCTATACGTAATCACAACTACTGTCTCCACATTAAAATAGCGAGCGGATTGTTGAAGGCGTGAAATAATGAATTGGAGGCGATTGCTGTTGACACCTTTCGTTCAGATAGTCTATATTCCAGCAACTAACAGGGGGATCATCCCCCTGTTAGACGTTCTGTTTTAGACTAGGCTAATGGTCTTCCCACAGCGGTTTTGGTGGCCGATTAGATGCAGCGTTTCATTATCATTCGCGTGTTTCACGCGGTAATAGCTCTTTTCGCGATTAGCCTGATCATCTTCGCGCTAATCCGTGTTTCTGGGGATCCGCTGGATACCCTGATGGACGAGGACGCAACCGACGAAGACTATGCCCGAGTGAGGGCATATTGGGGCCTGGACCAGCCTCTCCATATGCAGTACGCGAAGTATATAGGTAATATCGCCACCGGCAAATTAGGGCAATCTATAAGGTTTCCAGGCAAAGATGCGTCTGAATTGTTGTTAAATCGTCTGCCGGCCACACTGGAACTTGCCCTGGTGGCCTTGATCGTAAGTGTCCTTATTGCGCTGCCCCTGGGAGTAATCGTAGCAGTAAAAAAGGACACTGGCATAGATATCGCCGGGAAGATAGTGGCTTTACTCGGTCAATCGCTGCCCTCTTTTTGGCTGGGGCTGATGCTGATGTGGGTCTTCGCAGTACATCTACAGTTGCTCCCCACCTCGGGGAGGGGCGACTTAGATGTATCAGGTCTCTTAGGGGATCGCCTGAAGCATCTAATCCTGCCTGGCATCGCCTTGGGATACTTCCAGGTGGCCGCGTTGATGCGCTTGATCCGGTCGTCCATGCTGGAAGTTCTGGACACTGAGTACGTAAAACTGGCTCGGATCAAGGGGATTCCAGAGTGGAAGGTAATCTGGAAGCACTGTGTGCGCAACGCTATGATTGCCCCTCTTACCTACTTCGGGTTGGTGATTGGTGGGCTGATGACCGGCTCCGTGGTTATTGAGACTATATTCACCTGGCCGGGGGTAGGCCTCCTGGCCATTGACGCCCTCCGCTCTCAAGACTTCCAGGTGGTTCAGTCAGTGGTGCTGTTTTTCGCCGTTATCTTCATAGTTTGCAACCTTATCGTTGACATACTTTACGCCTATTTAGACCCCCGGATCCGGTACACGCATTAGCGGCAGACTGCCAAAAAACTAGCCTAGGAGTGGCCCAATGGCCAACGTCTCTATAGCCCGGCGTCTCCCGATGCCCGCGGTCCCGGGCGCCCGGCGAGTATGGTCGACAGCCCGTAGGTACCCGGTCTTCCCGGTGGCAATTTTATTGTTGGTATTGGTGCTTCCGGCGATCTTTGCGGACTTGATCTCTCCCCATGACCCATTGATAGGGAGCTTGAGTAACCGGCTGGTCCCGCCCGTGTGGGTGGAAGCCGATAGTTTTGAGATTGCAGGGATGGGTACTATAGAAACTCCGGGCGGCTCGTGGAAACATATCCTTGGAACCGACAAGCAGGGCCGGGATGTTTTGAGCCGAATCATCTACGGGGCGCGAGTCTCTTTGACCGTAGCGGGCCTGTCCATTTTCATCGCCGGGTCCGTGGGAACTACCCTTGGTATGATTGCAGGGTATTTTGGCGGGAACGTCGACCACCTGATAATGCGTCTGGTGGATATCACCATCTCCATTCCGGCCATTCTGTTCGCCCTGGTCTTGGCAGTGATTTTGCAGCCCAGCTTTCAAACAGTAATAATTGTCATAGTTTCCATTTTTTGGTCCCGGTACGCCCGGCTGATACGCGGACAGACTCTGGGAATCAAGAACCAAGACTTTATCGGGCGGGCCAAAGTCTCCGGAGCATCCAACGCCCTGATCATCGTCCGCCATGTCTTTCCTAACGTTGTCAACACGATTATCGTTCTGGCCACGCTGGAAGTGGGTCAGGTGATTCTTTTGGAGGCGACATTGAGCTTCCTGGGCGCCGGACTTCCCAGGCCCACGCCCGCTTGGGGGTTGATGGTAGCCAATGGCAGAGAGCTGCTGATCAGCGCTTGGTGGGTGGCCTTTTTCCCTGGCCTGGCCATCCTGTTGGCTGTGATGTCCATGAACCTGATGGGCGACTGGCTGCGAGACAAACTGGACCCGAAACTCCGTAACTTGTAAGCTCAAAATCCCTAATATAAAAAGCAGCCGCTGGTAACAGTGACGGCTGCTTCTTTGTTGACTTTCGGACGAGATTTCGAAGCCAAGACCACTTTCCCATCACCTCCCGCCACCCTTGCGTAGTGCGCAGGTAACTCTGGTCCAGCTCTGCCTCGGGAGATCACAGAGAGCGTGCCCGCCGGGTTGACCGGCATATGGGGGCACTTTATACTTCCACGGCGCCGGACAGGTGTAGATCCCGGCTAAACCAAGGGGGAAATCATGCCGAGACTCGACCAGCTTAGTGAGATTCAGCGGCAGAGCACCTTGTATTTCCCGTGCCTTGAGAACGACACTGCACCTTGGGCGCCCTGGACCAAGGAGCTATCGAACACCAAGGTTGCTCTTGTTTCCAGCGCCGGACTGCACCTACGCAACGACCGGCCGTTCAAAGGTGGAGACCTAACCTACCGGGTGATTCCATCGGACGCCAACACCTCCGACGTGATAGACAGTCACACCAGCATTGGATGGGACCGAACAGGGATATACCGGGACCTGAACCTGGCCTTTCCCATGGACCGGTTGCGCGAGTTGGTGGAGCGAAATGTTATCGGCAGCCTGGCCCCGGATTATTACTCCTTCATGGGCGCCCAGCGCGACCCCAGAAAGATCATGGAGGAAACCAGTCCTCAGGCGGCGGAAGCCATGCATGCCCAGGACGTTGATCTGGTCTTGTTGGTGCCTGTTTGACCCCTTTGCACCCACACCGTGAGTGTGATTGCCCGGGTGTTCGAAGAGGCCGGTCTACCAACCGTCGTCATCGCTTTGATCAAAGAGCATGCCGAAAAGGTCAAACCCTCCCGGGCGCTGTTCGTGCCCTTCCCCTACGGCTATCCCATGGGCAAGCCCAACGACGCCGATTTCCAGCATCGGGTCATTGGCGCCGCCTTGAATCTCTTGCGACGTTCTCAGGGTCCGGTGCTGGAGGACTTCCCGGACGAGGCCGGCCCCACAGAGTTCTACCAGGCTTCGGCGGTAACGTCTACCGAGGATGCGATAAAAAAGGACGCGGCCAATGAGGTCACGGGCCTGAGGGCATTCTACGAACGTTGGATAGAGGACGGAAACGGCCGCACGGCGGTGGGTTTGAGCGGGATACCCCAGCGGCGGTTCAGGGGTATGATTCGGTTCTTGCAGGACTTCTCCATGGGCGAAGAGACCGATATGAAAGAACGTCCCCAAGACGTGCCTTTGCCCCAGTACGTGCGGTACTGCGTCGACGACCTGAAAGCCTTCTTCTTCGAGTCCCGCATGGCCCAGCGGCCTCAGGATTCCGAACCCGAACTGCAGACCTGGTTCTGGGGGGACACCGCCGCCGGCCAGTTGGTAGCGGCCATAGCCAAGCACATGGTCGACACCGGAGACGAAGCGATGGCCCGGGTCGCCAACGGCATCGCCCGGTAGAAGGCGATGATCTGACACGTCCCTCACCCCCGGCCCCTTCCCCACGGGAGAGAGGTGCCTACGATGGAATCGGAGGCGGGGTGAGGGCCTGGCTGCCTGGGGAGCGGACAAATTACGGCAAGCGATTTGCCGTTCACCCTGTCCATCCTCCATGAGTAACGAAAACAAGATGCCTACCAACCCCTAGATCTGCTGAAAGTATGGAGGCTAGTCATGCCTGGCGCTCTCGACGGTATCCGCGTTATAGACTTCGGACAATATGTGGCCGGTCCTCTGGCGGGTATGTTGCTGGCCGACCAGGGAGCCGACGTGATAAGAGTCGACCCTCCCGGTGGACCCCGCTGGCAGACTCCGGCCAACGCCACCTGGAACCGGGGCAAGCGCAGCGCCGTGTTGGACCTGAAACATTCCGAGGATCTGGCGACGGCCCAGGCGCTTATCCAAGGCGCGGACGTTGTCGTGGAGAACTTCCGGCCGGGGGTGATGGACCGATTGGGTTTGGGCGCCCAAGCGATGACTGAAGCCAATCCCCGCCTGGTCTATTGCTCGCTGCCCGGATTTGCTTCCGATGATCCCCGGTCCAACGTCCGGGCCTTCGAGGGCGTGATTGGCGCTGCCGCTGCTACCTACGGCACCCGCACCACGGCCGCCGACTTCCAGCGTCCGGTGTACACCGCCGTTCCCATCGCCTCGGTGTACGCCGCGTTCCAAGGGGTAGTCAGCATCGCCATGGCATTGAACGCCAGGGAGAGCGACGGCCTGGGCCAGCGGGTAGAGGTGCCCTTGTTCGACGCCATGCTCCCGTCCAACGGCCATCACGGGTTACGGGTACACGACCCGGACATGGTACCGCCGACGACTCGGGGTCTCTGGGGCGGAGTATTCGAGTGCAAAGATGGCCGGTATATCCGCTTCGGCGGAACGGGGAACCAGAACTTCCGCCAGTTTGTGGAGGCCGCCGGAATCACCTCTTGGGATGCCGAGGGCCTCACCGACTTCGATCGGCTCATGCAGAACCGGGAGTTAGCCGACGAAGCGGCGGCCCGGTCCAAGGAGCTTTTCAAAACCCGCACCGCCCAGGAATGGGAGGACTTGGTTGCTGAGGCGGGCAGCGAAGGCGCCATGTGCCGAACCAGCGAAGAATGGTTCGAACACGAACACGCCCGTCAGTCTCAGATGGTGATTGAGGTAGACGACCCCACCTACGGCAAGATGCTGCAACCGGGCATCGCCGCCCGCATGTCGCTAACTCCGGGTAGCGTGCGCAGCTCCGCGCCCGGCCTGAACCAGCACCGGGAGGAAGTCCTCGCCGAGTTGCGCGCCGCCAAGCTCGCCGTTACCGCACAACCCCAGCAATCATTCTTGCGGTTTGCCCTGGAAGGGATCAAGGTGCTGGATCTGTGCATCATCCTGGCCGGTCCCACCTTGGGCCGGACCCTGGCCGAATTCGGGGCCGAAGTTATCAAGATCGACAACCCGGTCCGTGACTCCACGGTGGCCCGCCACAACGAGGTCAACCGGGGCAAACGCAGCATCTTGCTAGACTTGAAGTCGGCCGAGGGGCTGGATGTCTTCTGGAAGTTGCTGGAGGACGCCGATGTGGTGGCCCAGAACTACCGGGCGGGCCGGATGGCTGAGTTGGGGCTGAGCTACGAGGATGTCCACAAACGGAAGCCGGATATCGTCTACGCGTCGCTGAATGCCTTCGGCCACTTAGGGCCCTGGGCCAACCGCCCCGGCCACGAGCAGTTCGCCCAAGCGGCCACCGGCATGGACCGGCGATTCGGCGGCGATGGACCGCCCACCGTGCAGCCCAACCCGGTCAACGACTACGGGACGGGGTTCATGGGAGCCTACGCCGTTGCTCTGGCGCTGCTGCACCGGCAACGTACCGGTCAAGGGCAGCACGTGGACGCGGCCCTGGCCTACACCGCCATGACCCTTCAGTCCCCCTTCATGCAGCAATATGAAGGCAAGGTCTGGGATGAGACCAAGGGACAGGACGCTTTGGGCAGCCGCCCTTTGCACCGGGCGTATGAAGCCGCCGATGGTTGGTTCTTCCTGGGCGCGGCTGAAACCGAGGTTGCCCGTTTGGACGCGGTAGAAGGCCTCTCCGGCGTTGGCGGATTAAAGGATTCGGACTTGGCCCATGCGTTGGAAGAGCGATTCCAAGCAAGCACTATCGACACGTGGGTCGGTCGTCTCACAACCGCAGGATTGGGCGCTCACCGGGTTGTGACCCATCCCAGCGAGTTGATGGATGACCCTTGGGTGTTGGATCACGGGCTTTCTCTGACCCGTCCCCACCAGGAGATCGGCCTGGTGACTACTGCCGGGCCGGCCCCCAGAATGTCGCGCACCCCGGTGACTCCGGGTCGTCCTGCCCCCAAGCCCGGCGCCGACGCCCAGGAGATCTTGGAAGAGATCGGCCTGGGCCACCAATTCGACGGCCTGGTGGAGCGGGGCGTGATTCGCCTTGATGGCGTGGCGGCAGGGTGATTCCGGGATTTGAACCAACTGGGGAATCGGAACCGGCCTTATCCCACCAATAGCGGCTCCCGCTGAGAGTAGATACATGCTCTGGAAATTCCCGCCGGGGAGAGAAGAAAAACGCCAAGTCCTTTTGGACGCCGTGGCTGAGGTGCGTGAGGTTCTGGAGGCGGGAGCGGACCAGTCCGAAGAGGAAGGCACCCTTCCCCAGGATTCAGTGGACGCGCTCTACCAGTCCGGTTTATTGGCGCTTAAGCTCCCTGCCGAGCTTGGCGGTGCCGAAGCGGACCCGGTGACCCAATTGGAGGTCATTGAGGGACTGGCCCGTATCGACTCTTCGGCGGCGTGGTGCACCGTGATTGGCGCCACGTCAGTGGGTTCTTGGGGCGCTTTTTGTCCGACGAGGTTATTGAACGTCTGTTCGCGGGAGGCCGCCCGCCCAAGGGAGCGGGAGTCTTCTTGCCCGCTGGAGTCGCCGTGCCGAAAGGCGGTGGGTATGTCGTCAATGGCAGATGGCCCTTTGCCAGCGGGATTCGCCATTCGGAGTGGGTGTCCGGAGGGGTCCGAGTCGCCCGCGACGGAGTGGAGACCGGAGAACGTTTGCGGGTGATTTTCCCAACCTCTGACGTGAAGATTCACGACAATTGGCAGGTGTCGGGACTCAGGGGCACCGGAAGCAACGACTTTTCGGTAATCGATCTGTTCGTGCCCAAAGAATTCTCCTGGGACCCCATGCATACTCCGGCCAAACGGGGCGGGCCGCTGTTCCGGATGGGGTCGCCCGGATTGGTGGCCAACGAACATTCGGCTTTTGCTTTAGGAGTGGGACGCCGGGCGTTGGACACCATCGTCGGCCAATCCGCGAAAACGCGGGGTTGGCGGGACCCGCAGGCCATCGCTTCCCGGCAGTCTTTCCAGCGCTCCCTGGGTTGGTGCGACCTGCGGTTACGCGCCGCCCGGTCCTTGGTCGTCGATATATTGGAGCGGGCCTGGGAGTCGGCGTGTGACGGAATCACACCTGACGCGCAACTTCAGATAGAGATGCGCAGTTCGGCCACTTATGCTACCGAGGTGACGGTGGAGGCTGCTTCACAGGCATTCCGCTACGGAGGAGGCCGCGCGCTGTATAACACCAGCGTACTGCAACGGTGCCTGCGGGACCTCAACGCGGCGGCTCAGCACTTTATGGTCAACGACACGTCCTACGAGAACCATGGACAATTCATGCTGGGCATGCCCGGCATCGACCCCATGAGCTGATACACTTGGGAATCTCCTTGGCCAACCAACTTCCTGTGTTTCTTGCCGCGACAAGCAATGCCGAGTAAATTCACGGACCCTGAGTCCGAATCTAATTAAAGGAGTTCAATACCGCCATGGGCTGGTCCACGCATCACTCAACAGGTCTGATCCACTACGCTCCCCAAAATAGCTATCGGGGCTACACCCTCCTTGCCAACGTCGGTGGGCACGACGCCAAGCTGATCGACATGGAGGGCCGAATCTGCCACACCTGGCATTCCGACGAGGGCATCGGCTACAGTTATCTCTTGCCCAACGGACATCTCCTTCTCCGGACCGGGCCGGCAGCGGAGGAAGTTTCGTTTTTGACCCGCCCGGAGCGGGACCTTTTGCCCAGGGGAGGCAGAACGGCGGCTGGGGCGATTCTGGAGCTGGATTGGGACAGCAACGTAGTTTGGGCCCACCGCGATCCTTTCTTGCACCACGACTTCGAGCGCCTACCCAACGAAAATACACTGGTGCTGGTATGGCAGTCGCTTCCGGAAGACTTGGCCGCCACGGTGAACGGCGGATTCAGCGCCGGTTCGACCAAGGGTCAGATGCTGGGCGACGTCGTCCAGGAAGTCACCCCAGGCGGCGATGTGGTCGACGAATGGCGGTCGTGGGAGCACCTCAGTTTGGAGGAGGACACGATATGCTTTCTGGAGGGCCGCCAGGAGTGGACCCACCAGAACACCCTCAACGTGACCAAGAACGGCGACCTGTTGGTAAGCTTCCGCCAGACCGACACCATAGGGATCGTCGACCGGTCCAGCGGGGCGTTTAGTTGGAAGTGGGGACCCGGCGATATCTCCCACCAACACAACCCAACCTACTTGGAAAACGGGCGCGTCTTGTTGTTCGATAATGGACCTCACCGCCGAGGAGTGTGCCACTCCCGGATCGTCGAGATTGACCCGAACGACAACCAGATCGCCTGGGAGTATCGGGGCGATCCGCCCATATCCTTCTTCAGCTACCACATCAGCGGCGCGGAACGGTTGCCCAACGGCAATACGCTGATCTGCGAAGGCGCGCCAGGCCGCATCTTTGAGGTTACCCCCGCCAAGGATATCGTGTGGGAGTACATCAATCCCTTCGTCGGCATGAGCGGTTATGGCGTTGGCGGTACCGTTTCCGGCTATGCCAACTCGGTATTCCGCGCCCACCGCTACGGCCCGGACCATCCGGCACTCCAAGGAAAGGACCTGGACCCTGAAAGTCACGCCAACTTTAACCGGCTGTATTCCCCGGCGTAACCGGACTGCCTTCTGGGGGGAGTGGCCGGTTCACCAATGCGGAATCCGCTGCCAAAGTCCCTATCTCCGCAGGATGCCGTCCCCTAACCCACCTGGCATGGGGCCGGGATTGACAAGGCTAGCGCTATCTGGTGGAATGGGGCCATTCAACGAAGAGCCGGGCAATTACGCTTTTGCTTAACCGGCTGGTATGGAGGACGAATCATGGCGGCGAACAAATCATATGCATATGTGGGCCTGGCGGGGGAAACCGCTCCCGGACGGACAGTCAAGTCTGGACTATACCGGCTGGCCGAAGGCGAAACAGAGTGGGAGTTGAAGGGCAGCGGCCTGCCCGATGCCCCGGCCATTCGTGCCCTGGCGATCCATCCCCAAAAACCGGCAATCGTGTACGCCGGTACCCAGGATGGTCCTTACCGCAGCACCGACCATGGAGACCACTGGGAGAAGGTGAACGTGCCGGACCACGGCCAGCCCGTGTGGTCCCTGCTCTACTCCCCCAGAGACTCCAACGTGATGTACGCGGGCTACGAGGCTTGTGAGATTTACCGGAGCGAGGATGGCGGGGAGAACTGGCAGCCCATCCCCATCAGCGTCCGCTTCCCAGAAGTGACCATGGCTCCGGGCGCCAATCCGGCCAAGCGAATCCTGATGATGGCCGCCAGCGCCGCCGACTCCGGCGAGCTATACGGCGCCATCGAAGTTGGCGGCCTCATCCGCACGGTGGACGGCGGTGAATCCTGGGAGAATCTGAGCCACGGACTGTACGCGAACGACGATTTCGTGGACATGCACGGCGTCATGGCCAGTTCGCTTAGCCCCGGGACCGTTCTCAGTATCTCCAGAGCCGGCATGTTCCGCAGCACCGACCGTGGCGATCACTGGACCCACGTCGATTTGGAGCCCCTGAATGCCAAGGGACAGACCTACTGCCGGGGCATCAAGGAAGTACCGGGAGACCCCAAGACCGTTTGGGTGGCTGCGGGCGGCAACTTCCAGAGCGAACTAGGCGTCTTGTTCCGGAGCAAAGACGTTGGCGCCACCTGGGAGCGCATTGACATGGGGTTCGAGGCTAATAGCACGATGTTCGGCGTCGCATTCGACGAACACCAACGCGGCCGCATGTACTGCGCCACCAACGGCGGACAGGTATTCGGCAGCCTGGACCGGGGAGAATCCTGGAACTCCTACCCGCTGCCCGATGGAGCGACCCAGGTTTACGCACTGGCCTGCGGTTAAGACCGGCTCCAGACACTCCAGGAGTTAAGCCATGGAATGGCCGAATTGTCACGCCAACAATGCGGAGGGAGCAGGATATTGCTCTAGTTGCGGAACTTCCCTGACCTCTGCAAGGGCATCGGCTAATCTCGCTGGTAGGATTGCCCGTTTGGGCGCGGTCAACTTAGATGGGTTCATCTATCTGATCCCGCCAGTGATTCTGACAGTGGTCACTCCCTTGCTCGTTCACGGGCCTGGTGGAGAGATGGTCGCCGGCGTTTTCATTCTCATTGTTTTCTTTTACCAGATGGTACTGCTCATCAAAGACGGGTAGACATTGGGTAAGAAGGCGCTGAGAATCCGCATCGTAAAAATGGATACGGGGGAGAACGGCGGCTTTGTTCCTAACGTGCTGCTACGGCTCATAGTAAACGGCCTGGTCGAAATCCTGTTCATTTTCCGAGGCGACCGTTGCTGCATCCACGATATGATCGCGGGAACGCAGGTCATCGAGGTGTAAACACTGTGTGGTTTAGGTTTAGCCCGGCTTAGGTGCGGGTTAGAAGCTCGAGGATGTGTCCGTCTAGGTCCTTGAAATAAACACCCTTGCCGCCTCGCCGGGTATTGATTTGCATGTCTTCCAGGTCCCGGGGCCCGCTGCCGTAGGTAACTCCTCGGTCTTTGATGCGTCCGAAAATATCATCGAACTCCTGATCGTCGACGTGGAAGGCGTAGTGGTGGCTCTCGAATCCTTCCCGGTTGTCGAAGTCCAGGGTCAAGGTATCGTTGGCTTTAACCGGAGCGAAGTGCCCCGCCGGGCCGTCGTAGCTAAGCCCGAAAATGTCTGCGAAGAACTTGGCCGAAGCTTCCTTGTCGCGGGCGGGTACGATGGTGTGGTCTAGAATGATGGACATGTAACACCTCCACGGCGCTGTAGGGCGAAACCTGGCGGCGGCGGCCTTCGTAAGGGACATTCCAGCCGCCTAGTCGCAAGCATATTCCGGTTAATCAGCGGGGTCAATCCCCGGACGTATTTCCAAGGAGGACAATCGTGGAATTGGGTCTAAGCGGCAGAGTAGCCCTGGTGGGTGGGGGAAGCATGGGTATCGGCAAGGCCTCAGCGCTGGCGTTGGCGCGGGAGGGNGTCGACTTGGCGATCTGCGCCAGAGGNAANGAAACTCTCGACCGGGTCGCGGGGGAGATCGCCCAGGAAACCGGCCGGCAAGTCCTGCCCATCGTGGCCGACCTGGGTACCGAGGCCGANGCGCGGCGCTTTGTGGATACGGCGGCGGAGCATTTTGGNCGCCTGGACATCCTGGTGAATTGCGCCGGNAGTTCTCCNGGCGGCAGCCTTCAATATCTGGAGGAAGCCGACTGGATGCAAAGCCTGAACCTGAAGTTCCTGGGGTATGTGCGTACCTGCAAAGCGNCCATACCGTACATGAANGANNGGGGTTGGGGNCGNATCATNAATGTCATCGGGAATGACGGGATCAAACCCATCTATTTTGAGATTACGCCTGGAGCGGCCAATGCGGCGGGGATCAACTTCACTCTGGCCATCGCCGAAGAGTTGGCGCCCTTCGGCATTACGGTCAATGCCTTAAACCCCGGTCCAGTGGATACGGACCGTTGGTGGGGTTTGGTGCGCACCATGTCCAGGGAGAAGGGAATCACCGAGGAGGAAGCCCAAAAGCGGGCGATCAGCAGCATCCCCATCGGACGNTTGTGCACCTCNGAAGAGGTCGCCGACATGGTTGTTTTCCTGGGGTCGGAGCGGGCCAGCTTCGTTACCGGCGCGGCAATCTCCATGGACGGCGGCCAGCGCAAAGCCATCATGGACGTTTAAGGAGAAAATATGACCATTGATGTCCACGCTCACTACGTGCCGCCGTCCATATTGAAAGCAGTGGAGCAAAACCCCTCGCATTATGGCTCTCGCTTAGATGGTCCGCCCGGCGCCGGTGGTTGCTTGTGCTACGACTACGGCCTCACCCTACGGCCCTTCTACCACGCCTTGCTAGACCTTGATGACCGGTGGGAGGTGATGGCCCGTCAGGGCGTGGACCGTCAGGTATTGTCGGTGTGGGCCGACCTGTTCGGCTACGGAATGCCGGCGGAGGACGGGGCCCGCTGGCATCGCTTGATGAATGACCGGTTGNGGGAANAGGTGCAGGAACACTCTGAGCGCCTGTCCATGCTGGCGTCGGCCCCCCTCCAGGACGCTCACCAGGCCGCCATCGAGTTGGAATACGGGGTCAAGGAATTGGGAGCTTTGGGTGGTGTAGTTGCCCCTAGCGTCGACGGCGTCAATCTGGGCGAGTCCCCTCTGGACGATTTTTGGGCTGCGGCGGTGGAACTGGATGTGCCTATTTTTATCCATCCCNCCCAGCCGGTGCCCGCCCCCCGAACCCACAACTTCGGCCTCAACGTCATCGTCCAATATATCTACGACAGCACGGTCAGCGTCGGCACTTTGATCTTCGGCGGTGTGTTGGACCGTTTCCCCCATCTGAAGCTGATCCTCTCCCACGGCGGTGGGTTCGTTCCCTACCAGATCGGCCGGTTCGATAGGATCTACCGGAACATGGGACCCGGTGAGGCTTCGGCTCAGCCGCCTTCAGCCTACCTGACTCGGTTCTGGTACGACACCATCGTCCATAACGCGGCAGCACTGAGTTTTCTGCGGGATTTGGTGGGGTACGAGAAGATTCTGATGGGTACGGACTACCCGTTCCCGGTGGATGACCCAGACCCCATAGGCAGTGTCGGCCAAGTCGGCTTCTCCGCTGAGGAGATAACCCAGGTCACGTCGGGAAACGCCCAGCGGCTGTTCAAGCTGCCGGTTTAGGACAGCCACTCACCCCGGCCTNGATTCCACCCCGCTCCCCCGTCGGTTGACATGGGACATATCCGTTGCCATCATGCTACCTGAGTTAAATTTCCAAGGATTTCATCGCAGCTTCGGATAGCCCGAACCGGAAGGAGAAAGAGCCACATGCGAGGATCGAGATTGCCAGCGGGTGGCGAGAACGTACTCCAGACCATCCGGGGCAAACGAGCCGCGGCGGAAGCGTCGGGCATCAAGCTGCTGGACCTATCCATCGGAGAACCCAAGGGCGCGGCGCTTCTCAGCGCCAGAGTGGCGGCGGCGGCCGCGGTGATGAGCGAAGACGAGGCGATGCACACCTACCAATACAACGCCAGCCCCGGCGTGCCCAACTTCGCCCAAAGGTTCATCCAGGTCCACGTGAAACAGGGCTTTCAAGAAGGCAACGTGGACTACCTGACGATGCCCGGAATCAAGCCCATGCTCGGCCTGGTCCCGCTGGCTTGCGGATGCGCTAACCAGCCGTTAACCGTGGCAACTACCACTGACCCTGGATATCCCATTCCGGCGGATTGGTGTGGCTACCACCCCTACGCTACCAACTACGCTCTTTCCCTCAACCCCGGAAACGAATTCCGGTTCACGCCCGATCAGATCAAAGGTGGCACCGGCTTGGTTATGATGAACTACCCCCACAACCCTTCCGGCCAGGTGGCCACCGAGGGTTGGCTTAGGCAGATCTGCCAGTACTGCAGCGACCACGACGTACGCCTCTTCAACGACGCCGCATACATCATTCTCAGTCACGGTCCGGAGAGTCTTTGTTTGGCCGATGTAGCTCCCGACTACCCCGATCTTTCATGGACGGAGGCCTTCACCGCCGCCAAGCTCATCGGTAANGGCACCGGGTGGCACGTCGGGGCGATGGTAGGCTCGCCCGATTTCGTCGGCGACTTCAAGGAGGTCAAGGGCAAGACCGATACCGGATTCGTCGCCCCCATGGCGGCGGGAGTGGTGGCGGCATTCGAAGGAGACATGGAATCCATCGATCTGGTCAGGGAGATGTACCGGTCCCGCCTGGGATTACTTGCGAAGATATTGACAGGCCGAGGAATGCGCCTGGCCCTGGAGCCGGCGGCCGGTTTCTTCACGCTGTGGCTGGCGCCGGACCATGCCTTCGGGCAAAAGGTCGAGAGTGCCGAACACTTCAACTTCATGATGATTGAAGAGACCGGCATGGTCGGCGTGCACTTTCCTCCCTACGTCCGTTACGCCGTATGCGCCGACGTCGCGGCGATGAGTGATGAGATTGATGCGGCATTCGTGAAGGCGCAGGTCTCCTACGATTAGCTGATTAGCATACCTGGGATATTTGAGGAAAGAGAAAGGCTCCCAGGTTGTGGGAGCCTTTTTGATTGTGGGAGTGTGGCAGCGCTGGAGTCAATAACCCCCATCCTAACCTTGCCCCGTGAAGGGGGAAGGGCCTAATCTCCTCCNCCTTGCGGGGGAGGATTAAAGTGGGGGGTGTGGTCAGGCTTCAAGTCCGTTCCGGATCCAGGCCAGTCCTACCCCAGCGGTCCTTGGAACACCTGGTCGACGTAAGTGTCGGACAGTGGCTCTAGGGATTCCGGCCATGCGCCGCCGTTGCTCCGCCTAAGTTCCTTGGGGCGGGGTGTTCCCTGCCAGCCCAATTGCTCCATGTAGTAGTACAACTGAATCATGTGTCCGTCGGGATCGGTGGCGTAGGCGGCAAAATCTATGCCTGGGCGTAGCTCCTCCGGGATCTCCTTGAATGTAACGCCGCGCTCTTTNAGGAAGGCGACCCCGTTTCTTAGCTGCTGATAGCTGCCTACCTCAACGCCGAAGGACATGCATGAGGTGTGGGGACTGCATCCCAACTCTTGCCGCAAAGCCTTGGGGAAGAGGCCCAAGCTGTGGTGCTCGTTGCCGTTCCTCAGGAACACTACCCGGTGGCCCTTGTACTCGCTCTCCTCGGTAAACACAAACCCCAGGTGGTTGGTGTAAAAGTCAAAGGCGTTGTCCAGGTTATTGACGAACAGGTTAACTGGACCAATCTTGGTGATCTTGAAAGGCCGGGGCAGCAGTACGCCCTCCACGTCGAAGGTGGCCGGCAGATTTTCCACGTCCCTGGTGCCTGAGTAGATGTCGATGCCCTTTTCCACCGCCTCGTCGACTTCCAATGCTTCTGACATCTGGGGTAGCCCGGGTTTCTCCCCGAAACCCCGGTAGTGCATCTCCCTGGGTTTGCTCCGTCCCAGCCAGCCGATCTGCTCGATACCGTAGTACAGCTCGTTGACGTTNTCATCCGGGTCCCAAACGTAGGTGTGCCAGTTGCTGCCNGGCATGTCCCGGCCCGAGCGGCGTATGGGGACTTCCCGCTCGTCGAAATAACCTACGCCGTTCACCACTTCTTCCAGTGACCCGGTCTGCCAGGTGATCTGGTTGATGGTTACATCGCCGTCGCCGGTGTGGCCGCTGTTGCGTCCCATCACGTCCATCGCCTCTCTGGGGAACAGGACAAAGGAGTGGTGGTCGCCGCCGTGGTGCATGAAATAACCGCCGGCGTCGGCCACGTCCTTCAGCATCTCAGCACGTTGAGGATTCGCTTTGAAATCCAGTTGATCCGAGATTTTGAATCCCAGCAAGTCCCGGTAAAATGTCAGAGAATCCTTGGGATTGTTCACGTTGAAGCCGAAGTGTCCCAACCGCCGGATCTTAAACGGCCGGGGCATCAATACACCGCCCACGCTGTACTCTTTCTGCTGCGTCGTCGCCATCATATTCTCCTTTTCATGCCGGCTGGCGCCAGCTTTGTTCGAGATTGGGCTATACCGCTGATCCAGGAACCGGCGCGTCCATATAATAAGGCATTATCTCGGTGGCGAAAAGCTCCAACGACCGCATCGTTTGTTCGTGGGTGAGGCTTCCCCATTGGAAGGACGCCACGAAGTAGTTGGCGCCGGTGGCCACGTACTCTTCCATATATTCTTTGATAGTGTCGGGGCTGCCGGCGATGACGCCGAATCCCGCGCCGGCGCCACGGCCGGCGCTGTGCTCCAGACCGCCGGGATTGGCGCGTCTTTGCTGCACTTCCGTCGACTCCAACTCGGAATACAGGTCCCGCCGCGCCTCCCGGTCGGGCTGGTTGGCGGGGCGCATCCGAGCGTTTTCACCTTGAAACTGGGTCAGCCCTCTTTTCTCAACTTCCAGTCGCCGAGGGATCCCCAGATTCCATTTGTAATCTTCCCAGGCGGGCGTCGCAATTTCGATCGCCTCTTCGTCGGTTTCCGCGACGACCAGATGGTTGACCAGGCCGATCTTGGGCTCCTCGCCCTGGGCGGTCAGCCTCCCTTTTCCCTGATACTGCTCCCATAGATCTTTGTATCGCTTGACGTTGGCCTCGAAGCCGTCCAGGTTTCCAACGATGATCGAGTGCATTCCATTGATCGCCGACGTCTCCACGTTACGCATGTACCACATCGGCGGGTAGGGGGCCTGCATTGGCCGCAGACGCATCGGCAACTCTTCGAAATTGTAGAACTCGCCTTTATGATTCAGTTCGTCGTGGCTGAGCCCGTTCAACACAACTTCCAGCGTTTCCATGTACCGGGCCTGGTTGACCTCGATGTCGGATTCCTGACCCCAGAAATAGGCTTCAATGACGCCGCCGCGGCCTACACCGATCTCCATCCGGCCTCCGCTCAGGTTGTCCAGCATACTGATCTCTTCGATCAGCCGTATCGGGTGATGCAGGGGAAGGACGTAGACACATGGGCCGAACCGAAGTCTAGTTGTTCGCTGGGAAACGGCGGCCAGAAATACGTTCTGGGAAGGAGCCAAGCTGTGGACCGCGGGCGTGTGATGTTCCGCCAGGTGGTAAGAGAAGAATCCGGCAGACTCCAGTCGTTCGATCTGCACCAAGCGGTCCCGGTAAATCTGGTCCAGAGGCATGTCTGGGACGGGCTCGATGTGGTCGAATACGCCGAACTGCAACGGCATCGTTTAGCTCCTGTTCGCGGCCGAAAGATGGTCTCACTGTAGCGTCCGGTCTGCGGCTGTGTCAAACGGGCCTTTATCTAATGTGGCGTTAGCCCTCACACCCGTCCCCCCTCCCTCAGGGAGAGGGGTGCCCACGATGAAATCGGAGGCGGGGTGAGGGCCGGTCTCCCCAAATTGACAGATAGGTTGACGTAATGCTACGGTTCCGCCTGGAATTATCCACACGTCCAGGAATGGCGGCCAGGAGAGAATTATGCGAAGTATTGATGTCCATGCTCACGTGACCCCGCAGTGCTATTGGCGGGCCACGCAAGGCGGCGGAGAATGGCACGGGCTGCGGCGGGAGCAGGATGCCCGGGGGCGAGAGGTGATGATTTCCGGGAGCAGCCGCGGTCAGCTTCCCCCCCGTTCCAGTTGGACCCCCGAGCAACGCCTGGCCGACATGGACTCTTTAGGAGTCGACGTGCAGGTCCTGTCCCCCTACGCCGGGTTCTATAATTATGAGTTGCCCACGGCTACCGCCCAAGCGACCTCCGTGGATTGCAACGATGAGATAAACCAGATGACGACGACCTGGCCCGACCGGTTCGCCAGTTTGGGCACCCTGCCCATGCAGGACCCGGCTGCCGCCGTTGCCGAGTTGGAGCGGATCATGGTCCAGTTGAAATTCAAAGGAGCCATGATCGACGACAAGATCAATGGCAAGATGCTGGACGAGCCGGAATACCTGCCTTTCTGGAAGGCGGCGGAGCAGTTGGGCGCGCTCATCCTTTTCCACCAGGGCGGCGACACCGTGGTGGCCTCCCGTATCAAGAAATACCACCTGCCCAACTCCATCGGCAATCTGGCCGACCGGACGTTGACCTTCGCCTCTTTGGTCTTTGGCGGGGTCATGGATGCCTGCCCAGATCTGAAGATCTGCTTCTCCCACGGCGGCGGCTATACGTGCTACGGCATCGGCCGCATCGACCGGGGCTGGCAGGGCATCCCGGAAGCTAACCGGTTGAATCCCAATCCGCCAAGCACCTACCTGCGCCGCTTCTATTACGACAGCATCGTCTATACCGAGGAAGCCCTGCGGTTCCTCATCGACCAAGTGGGTGTTGACCGGGTGGTCTTCGGCTCCGATTGGCCCTACGACATGGCNCAAGACTGGCCGGTTTCCTGGATCATCAGCCTGGAGAGCATCACTCAAGAAGAAAAAGATGCCATCCTCTGGAAAAATCTGGAAGGTTTGCTGGGAATCTAGTCCTAGTTAGGGCGCCATTTGAATTCCCCAACCGGGAGGACTATTCGTGAGACACATCGACGTACACACCCATCTAATGCCCCAGTGCCTGTGGAAGACCGTTGACGGTGGCGATGATTGGTACGGGATGCGCCTCGAGGCCGGAGACGGCCTGGGGTTCGTCGCGGGCAATGGGAAGCGGATCTTTATCAACTCACCGAAATTGCGCTTCACTCCCGAAGAGCGCATCGTCAACATGGATGAAGAGGGGACCGATGTCCAAGTAGTGTCGATCCACACTCCGCTATTTCCCTATCATTGGGAAAAAGGTCCGGCAGTCCAGATGTCCAAAGACGTGAATGACGAGATCGCCGGGATGGCCAAGCAACATCCCGGCCGGTTCTCCGGCTTGGCGACTCTGCCCCTCCAGGACGTAGATGCCTCCATTGAGGAGCTGGAGCGGGCGGTTAAAGTGCTGGGCCTCAAAGGCGCGGAGTTCGATATGGTGGTCAATGGCAAAACCTGGGACGAACCCGAGTTTCTGCCCTTGTTCAAAGCCGCCGAATCTATGGGGGCCTTGCTGTTCTTCCACCCCCAGCCCCAGGAGAACTTGGTGGCGCTGGAGCGGACCAGGAAGTACGGCCTATCCAACAGCATCGGCGTTCCCTTGGAAGANGCGATTCTGGTGGCCACTCTGATCTACGGCGGCATCTTGGAGAAGTGCCCCAACCTCCGGGTGGTTGTCGCCCACGGCGGGGGACCGGCATGCTTTGGCATGGGCCGCATGGACCACGGCTGGAAAGTCCGCTCCGAGGCACGGGTGAACATCCCTAAACCCCCCAGCCGCTACCAGAGCCAGCTTTACTACGACTTCTTGACCAGCAGCGAAGCCTCGCTACGATTCTTGATNAACTCCGTGGGCGCCGACCATGTCGTGATCGGCAGCGACTGGCCCTTCGTCGGATGGGACCCATCGCCGGGCGGATGGCTGGAAAGTCTCACCAGTCTGTCAACCGAGGAGAAGGAGAAGATTTCCTTCAGAAACTTGGAACAGATGCTGGGGATCTAGATTCAGTCCCTTCCCTCTCGATGGAGGAAGGTTAGGATGGGGGTGATCCCCCTCGCCATCAAGCACTTTTTAAGGAGGAACCAAAATGGGTGTTTACAGGTTGTACAGCGGGGACGACGGCGAAAGCCGAATAACACAGTACACCGACGAAGAATTGGCTAACATTAAGATTAAGGGCACCATGAGCTTCAGCGTTCAGAAACGAGAACCTGGTCACTTCATGGACCAGCNCCCGGCCGCCTCCCGCCGTTGGCACATCCACGTGGAAGGGAGAATGATTATTGGGCTGTCCGACGGCACGTCCCACACCTTCAATCCCGGCGACGTGCGGTTGGTGGAAGACACCGGCGGCAAGGGGCACACTACCACCCTGCCCGATGGCGACACCATAGCGTTGATGATCTCTATCGACGAGGAATAGGCGTCCCGCCCAATTAGTAGGCCTAGATTGGCAGAGGCTCCTCCACCAAGTCGTGGGGCAGACCCAAGTCGANGGCGTTGGCGTTGAAGGCCAACATGGCGTAGTAGCCCATCAGGGTGGTTAGCTCAACGAATCCTTGTTGTCCGAACTGATCCAGCGCCGCTTGAAAGGTTTGCTGGCTAACCCGGCGAGTCAAGAAGAACTCCATGCCCAGATTCAGCACGGCGGATTCTTCGGGAGACATTGGGGGGAGAGGTTGTTTGTCCCGTAGCGCGTCCACCAGCGAGTCGCTGAGCCCCGCTTCTCTTCCCAGGGCCACGTGGGCGTTCCAGATGTAAGGGCAATCCATGGCCCGGGCTGTGGTCAGCATCGCCAACTCTCTGGCCTTCGCCGGGACGGTCGACTCGTTGCGCACATAGTTGAACAAGGGNATGGCCCGCCTGGACATCTCCGGGCTGTGTTTTAAAACGGACATCGGCCCGGTGCCGACGCCNCCGGGACCGGAGGACACTTCGTCAAAGGTTTCTCTGAGGTCTTCCCTGACCGATTCTCGAGTGACCGGAGGGATTCTAACCATGCGTTTCTCCAATATTAAGCACCGGTTTCTGCTGGCGCTTTCGGGTTATTTTTGCTGTGGCGGCGGCCAGCCTACCCAGTACTGCGTCAATTTGAACTCGGCGGATTGCCAAGCTGTAATGTCTGTCATTTCGAGGAGAGAAGCGACGAGAAATCTGGCGGGCGTGGGTCTGCCCATCCCCAGATTCCTCTCCTTCCGCCGAAGGATCGGAATGACATGAGGCGCTTTTACGTACATAAGTATTAGATTATCGCATCTGAAGATGCGGGGCCAGTGGCGATTATAGCGCCACCAAAANNTACCAATGCCAACGAGGTGAAAAATGGATGTCTATCAGTGCATCAGGAGCCGCCGGACCGTTCGGGAGTTCAAGCCCGACCCTGTCCCCGAAGACGTGATACTGAAGATCCTCCAGGCGGCACGTTGGGCGCCNAGTTCCAGCAACACTCAGGCGTGGCACTTCATAGTGATACAAGACCGTAATACTTTGGCGACTCTGGGAGAGATATGTAGCCAGGGGCGGTTCATTGGCCAAGCGCCGATGGCCATCGCCATCGTTATGGAAAACGCTCCCCGGCCCCAACTGGATGCGGGGAGGGCCTTGCAGCAGATGGAGTTGATGGCCTGGTCCCAAGGCGTCGGCACCTGCTTCGCCGGCGTGCGCGACCCTGCCCAGCAGGTCGCCGTCAAGGAGCTTCTGGGCATCGCCGAAGAAATGGAACTGATCACGGTGTTGCCCTTCGGCTACCGCGCCGAGGGGCCCCGGAAAAAGGGCACTCCACGGAAGCCCATGGAAGAGATCGCCCACCGGGAACGATTCGGCCAGCCTTACCGCTAGCCTANCCGTGGCCGTGGAGCGGTTGGATCACTCCGAACCGGTTGCCTTCCGGGTCTAGGAACATGCCTATTATGATCCCNATTCCTGGAATTTCCNTGGCCTCTTGGACCGGGGTTCCCCCCAACTCTTGGGCTTTGGCCAGGTAAGCGGCCNCGTCATCCACCTGGGCGTAGACTCGGACCCCCGGCGTGTCGTTTTCGTCTTGTTGCTGATATATCCCGCCGTCGATGCNCAGTTCGCCATCCTTGGTGCTGGCCAACCCATAGTTCATTGGATTGTCTGCGTTAACTTGCCAGCCGAACAGCTGGCTGTAAAAATCGGTAATCTTTGCCCGGTCCTTGGCGCTGATTTAGAAGTGAACCACGGGTTGTGGCATAGTTTCCTCCTAGTGCCGGAAGATTGGTACCGATAGCTTAACAAATTTNTTAAATCGAGCCGCCCGGTCTAGCGTCCTTTAAACGANGGCGCCCGCTTCTCCAGGAAAGCTCGCCGGGCCTCTTCCGCGTCTTCCGAACCGTTCAAGATGCCCCCGGCGTTGGAGGTCAAGACCATCGTGTTCTCCAACGTCGTGTCCAGAGATGCCCGCATGATCCGCTTGCTGACCCATTGGACCATGGGCGGAGTACGCATGATCCGGCCGCACAGTTCCCTGGTCGTCTCTTCCAAATCGCCGGAGTCTACCAGGTAGTTCAGAATCCCCCAGTCGTAAGCCCGCTGGGCGTCCAGGTGGCCGGTGTAGGCGAACTCCAGGGCACGGCCCAGCCCGACCATCTTAGGGAAGTAGTAGCTGCCGCCGTTCTCGATTATCTGTCCCAGTTGCTGGTAGCCGATGAACCGGGTGTTCTCGCAGCCGAGACGGATGTCGCAATGCAGCGCCATGTCCATGCCGGAGCCGACAGCGGGGCCGTTGATCATCGCGATGGTTGGTTTGCGTATCTGCGAGATGTCCCGGTGCAGCTTGGTGAAACCGTGAAAGAAGTGCTCCCTGGCGGCGTCGGGTCCCTCCGTGGTGCCCCGGTTCCCGATGAAATTCTCTCCTTTAAGAGAGTCCGGCGTGTCCCGCCGCATGTCGGCCCCCGAGCAAAATCCTCGGCCGACCCCGGTAAGAACGATGACCCGCACGTTGGGGTCGTCATCGCCGGCCCTCATGTATTCGCCAACCTTGGCCACCGTTCCGCTCTCTTCGGACGATCCGATAAGGGCGTTCATCCGCTCCGGACGGTTGAATTTTATCCACAAGATTCCCGTATCCTCCGGTTCGTACAAGAGGTAGTCAACAAGTTTGGGACCCATATTTGCCTCCAAGCACCCGATTAGCAACGATTTTACCTGTCACTGTGTCCGAGTCAATAGCCCCTGTCGTTTGNTGGCTAGATGCACCTTGTCACGGCATCAGGCCCTGAGTACAATTCCTCCAATCNATACCCTGCCGGGCCGCGAAAAAACACTATATCAAAGAGGTGACATAATGCCGGAAGTAACCAGCCATGCTCCGGGTACGCCTTCGTGGTTCGAGCTATCCACCAATGACGAGAACGGCGCCCTCGAGTTCTACAGCGCCATATTCGGTTGGGTGGACGACCCTCANCCGATCGGGGAGAACTGGCTTTACCATATGCAGAAGTTGAACGGACTCGAAGCGGCGGCCATATATCAGCAGCAGGCAGAAGAACGGAATCTGGGAGTACNGTCCCACTGGAACACCTACTTCACCGTTACTAACGCGGACGATGCGGTGGCCAAGGTGCAGCAGGCCGGGGGGGCCGTGCTGTTCGGCCCCATGGACGTCTTCANCGCCGGGCGCATGGCCATGCTTCAAGACCGTCAGGGCGCGGCATTCGCGGTGTGGCAGCCCCAAGACCACATCGGTTGCCGGGTGAAGGGGGAGCCGGGAGCCATCATGTGGAACGAGCTCNTCACCACCGACCAAAAGGATGCCACCGATTTTTACACGGGCCTTCTGGGCCTTGGCAGTGGTTCTATGGAAGGGCCCATGGAATATACGTTGCTAAAAGCNTCGGGCGACGACGTTGCGGGGGTGATGCAGATCACTGAAGACATGGGACCNGTCCCGCCCAACTGGATGGTGTACTTCGGCGTAGCCAACGTCGACGACACCACCAGCCAGGCCGAATCCCTAGGCGCAATCGTATTGGTGCCTGGTACGGACATCCCGGGAATCGGAAGATTCGCCACGATTCAGGATCCTCAAGGAGCCGTATTCGGCATCTTCACCGGCGCCTAGTCTGCACAGGGGAGTCAAGCCCGTCTCGTAGCCTGGCTTTAATAACCGCTGGACGAGTACGAGATGGAACACCCCAACAGGTCACTTTTAGTTGACTCTTCCGCAATGACATTGGCGACCTTCCCGCCGAGCCAGCCTATGGTACGATGCCCTCGAATTGCAACAAGGGTGTGAGTCGCCCGTGCTTCCACNTGAGTTCGTTGCCAAGTGGTCCAAGGTTAACCTAAAAGAAAGTGCAGCTGCCCAAGAGCACTTCATTGACCTGTGCCGCCTGCTTGATCACCCTACGCCCGCAGAGGCGGACGCCGACGGCTCTTCCTTCACCTTTGAGAAGGGCGCCAAGAAGAATGCCGGTGGCGACGGGTTCGCGGATGTGTGGAAGCGAGGATACTTCGGCTNGGAGTACAAGGGTAGGCACAAAAGCTTGGAAGCCGCCTACCAGCAACTACTACAGTATCGGGAGGCCCTTGAAAGCTCGCGCCTACTCGTGGTCTGTGATCTGGATCGATTTGAGGTCCGTACCAACTTCACCAACACTGTCCAGCGCATAGAGCGGTTTGCCACGGCGGACCTGACTAAGCCAGAAATCCTGACCATTCTTTACAACGTGTTCCACGANCCGGATAAGCTCATGCCGGGCCAGGCAATCGCCTCTATCACCGAGGCGGCGGCCAAAGAATTCGCACAGCTGGCAGACAGGCTCCGGGAGCGGGGCATAGAGCCGCAGCGGGCCGCGCACTTCCTCACCAAGCTTATCTTCTGCCTATTTTCGGAGGATGTAGGCCTCCTACCAAAGACGCACTTCTGCAACATTGTCCAGCGGACCGTTGATAGGCCCCACGAGTTTACCCACTATGTCGGCGAACTGTTCCAGGCGATGGCCATGGGCGGCACGTCGCTCTTGGAGGATATTCCCTATTTTAACGGCAACCTCTTCGCCGATGGCGACGTGATAGAGCTGACCTCTGATGAGTTGAAGCTTGTGCGCGACGCGGGCTGGTATGACTGGAGCAGTGTTGAGCCCGCCATCTTCGGCACCCTGTTTGAGCGCTCCCTGGACCCGTCTAAACGCGCTCAGATTGGCGCCCACTACACTCACCCGGATGACATCCGAGCGGTCGTGGAGCCGGTGTTGATGGGGCCTCTACGCCGGGAATGGGAAGAGGTCCGTCAGAAGGTCTTTGACNTTGGNGAGCGGCAGACCACCGCTCGGGGCCGCTCTAACCGGCGGCTTGAACAACAGATGCNTTCCGCGCTGCTGGACTACTTAGACCGGCTCAGCAAGGTTCGAGTCTTGGACCCAGCCTGCNGCTCCGGCAATTTCCTTTACATCAGCATGAACTTCCTGAAAGATATGGAAAAGGAAGTTATCACTTTTGCCGGGAACGTGGGCCTTACCTTACCTCTCTACCAGGTGACACCAGGGCAACTTTACGGCCTANAAGTCAGCTCTTACGCCTGTGAGTTGGCCCAGACAGCTATCTGGATCGGGTACATTCAGTGGCACCATAAGAACGGCTTTCCCGTCCAGCGCAATCCCATCCTACATACTCTGGATACCATCCGGGAGACAGACTCCATCCTTGACCTGAACGACCCTGCCACCCCCAGGGAACCTGACTGGCCGGATGCGGACGTGATTGTGAGTAACCCACCCTTCCTTGGGAAAGGTCTCCGTTCACGCCTAAGCGATGAGTACGNGGACGCTTTGTTCGCGTTGTATGGTGANCGTGTGCCCAATTCCAGCGACCTGTGCTGCTATTGGCACGAGAAAGCGAGGGCTATGATTGAGGCGGGCCGGGTCAATCGGGCGGGACTTCTGGCGACGCAAAGTATCCGGGGTGGGACAAATCGACGGGTGTTGGAGCGCATCAAGGCGACCGGCGATATTTTCCTTGCATNTTCTGATCGCGAGTGGATCCTAGAAGGAGCCTCAGTTCACGTTTCGATCGCGGGATTTGACGACGGCTCGGAAGATCACCGGATGCTGGATGGCCAGCCAGTGGNNGCCATCAATAGTAACCTTACGGCTGGGCTGGACCTGACGAAGGCGCGGAGACTCAAGGAGAATCTAAACGTCTGCTTCATGGGGCCGTCTTCAAAAGCGCCGTTTGACATCGAGCCATCCGTGGCCCAGCGAATGCTGGATGCCCCTTTGAATCCAAATGGCCGCCCTAACTCTGACGTTGTGCGTCCGGTGGCGAGCGCGGTGGATTTGACCCAAACACCTCGAAACAAGTGGACGATAGACTTCGGCTTGCTAGACGAAGCTAGGGCCGCGCTCTACGAAGCGCCCTTTGAGTATGTCAGGGCCAATGTATACCCAATAAGGACCAAAAACCGACGGGCATCCTATGCGAAACTATGGTGGCGTTACGCGGAGCCGAGGCCCGGTATGCGCTCAGCTCTTCATGGCAAGACAAGATTCATTGCCACTCCTGCTCATTCAAAGCACCGAATCTTTGTCTGTATGGGGTCCCAAGTTCTTTGCAATCAGGGCACCCTCGTTTTCGCCCGCGACGACGATTACATCTTTGGTGNGCTCCACTCGAAGATTCNCGAGGTATGGGCGCGTGGCATGGGAACACAACTACGTGAAGTGGAGAGCGGATTCCGTTACACTCCAACCACGACTTTTGAGACCTTTCCATTCCCTTGGCCGTTAGGCCAAAGGGTTAAGGCCGCCCAGTTCGTGCGGGCAATTGAGGCAGCTGCGCGGGAGTTGAACACTCTGCGGGTGGGGTGGCTAAACCCACTTGGGCAACTGACGCGGATCTTAACCTGCGCACCCTCACCAACCTCTACAACGCTCGCCCAACTTGGCTCTCCAAGGCCCACGAACGACTGGACCGCGCGGTACTGGACGCTTACGGCTGGCCCACTGACATCTCGGACGAAGACGTTTTGGAGAATCTACTCAACCTGAATCTCCAGAGGGCTAGGGATTCATCCCTTAATGGAGCGAGTCCAGTTGAGACCGGAGATAACTAAGGCGTAGAGAATGTTACCGTAACACCTGGCCCAGCGGTCTCCACTTGGTGTAAAATCGTTACCAGAAGTGTTCAATAAAGGGAGGGTGCCCAATGGAAAAACCGCGGATTCGCCACGTTGCGCTGAACGTTCAGGACCGGGACGCGGAAGCCGAATACTATAAGACGGTATTTGGCATGGAAGAAAAATCCCGTGGCCCCAACGGAACGGTTTATCTTTCCGACGGCTTCGTCGGCGTCGCTTTGATCCACAACCCGGACATCCCCTGGGGAATCAACCACTTTGGGTTCCAGGTGGACAGCGTTGCCGACATCGAGAAGACGGCGGACACCACGGCCGTCTCCAACACCTATGGCGCCATCGCCGAGAGTTGGATCCGTGATGGCGAAGGCTACCGGGTCGATATCTCAGAGGGCGGTTGGCCTATCTAGCGAATCGCCGGTGCGGTCAACGGCAAGGTGTTGCTGACCGGACGTTGAAGACCCATGGGACAGGGGTCCGGCGCTAAAGTGCGCAATGGATCAAGGGAAGCCGCCGCGCTAGACGGACGGGCCGGTGTAGTCCTGCTGATTACGCTTGGTGGTTACCCTCGTTGATACCAAAGAGGGTCCACCCCGGCCGTTGGCGGGTCATGTCGCTTTCGTGCAACACGAGGCCCGCGCCCTCCGGCGTATCCAGGGCCCGGCGGATGGACCAAAGGGAGAATCCCTGGACGCCCTCCATGTTCTCTATCTCTTCCCAGGTGAAGTAACCGGCGCCGATGGTTTCGTCGCCGTCATATCGCGGCTCCCCCGACACCGGTTCAAGGCGGAAGACTACGTACACGTTGGAGTTGGGGGCCGCCGTGGCGTGGCGCATGCCCACTACGTCTTTGACCTTGGCCACAACGCCTGCTTCCTCCAGCACCTCCCTTTCCACCGCGGGCAGGATCTCCTCGTCAGCCTCCACGTAGCCTCCGGGAATCTGCCAGGCCCCCCGGTTGGGGTTGATGCCCCGCTGGATCAAGAGCGCCTTGTTGTCCCGGATGACCACTCCGCCGCAGCCGATGGAGTGGCTCCCATAAAAGACGAAACCGCATCCGTCGACGAGACAGGCGGGGCGGTCGCGGCCTCCGTCCATCTTTGAACCGAGCTTGGCGCCACAGGCCGGGCAAAAAGTCATGGTTAGCTACCCCTTCATCCGGTAAGCGATTGAAGACCCGATTATATCAGCTACACCACGCTGGATACCGCTCCGGTTAGATGGAGAAAGAATCCTATCGTATTGGCTTATCCGTAAACTCATGGTACATATGGTGGTGTGGCCCGCCGGTCTGATGCAGTGTCTAGCGAAATTATGCGGAATGTTTTCACGAGCGAAGTAAAAAGCCCCCCGTCGCCCCCCTTTATTAAAGGGGGGTTGGGGGGGATTTCGACTCCCCTCAAGGGCCGCTTTGCTTGGATCCTGACCCTTATTGCCGTACTCCTGGCGGCGCTCCCCAGCTCCACGATCATCGCCCAATCTCCTAGCGGCTCCACCGGGCATCAGGGGATCGGAGTGATAATCCATACCGCCAAGCCTTACAAGAAGATCATCGACGCCATCGAGGGCATGGGCGGGACGGTAAGCATCCAGTATCAAAACGCCGATGCCGTCGCTGCCCGGTTGCCCTCGGGCAGCCTCGACTTCTTGGCGTCGCTACCGATGGTGGAGCGCATCGAGAAGGACCGCATCGTTGAGATCCCAAAGCTCCGGGGAGAGCACTTGGAGCCTAGACCGCTGGCGCTGAATCCTTCCCAACTGTTGGACCGTACGGCCCTTGCGGCCAAGATCGGTGAGATCCCCGATGGGTTCCCCAGCTATATAACCTCGGTGACTGGTGCCGCGGATACCTGGGCGGAAAACGGCGCGGGGGCCGGGGCGATCACCGCAGTGATAGATACTGGGACTGAGGCGGGACATGTTTGTTTGGCAGGTAGGGGCGACGTAGGAAATCCAGACAACCGGGTGATTGAAGGGCCGGATTTGTCACCCGACGCCGGCACCGAATTTGAAGGGTCTACTCTTCCTACCAACAATTTCCACGGCACATTCGTGGCCGGCGTCATTGCGTCGGATTGCTTCATCGTCCTGGACCGGAGGTCGCCTGCGGATGCCAGCATGGCGGCGATATTTCAGGCGCATCTGCCCGAGGACAACTTCTTCACCACAGGCCGGTTGATAATGCTCCCATTGGTGGGCCTTGCCCCTAAGTCCAGCATCTATGCGGTAAAGGTGTTTCCCCATACCGGTTCGGGCGTTTCGTCTTCAATCATCGAAGCGGCCGTGGACCACGTTATAACGAAAAAGAAAGAGCACACCGCGGGGTTGCCCGGCGGTCTGGACATCGACGTAATCAACCTGAGCCTGGGCGGGTCTGCCCGATTCGATGGCCGGACTCTGGAGGATCAGCTTGTTGACGCCGCCACCGAGGCCGGCATCTTGGTGGTGGCCGCGGCGGGTAACGACGGACCGGCGCCGGTTTCCGTGTCCACTCCGGGGACGGCCTTCAGCGCTTTAACGGCTGGGGCGTCCAGCGACCCGGTGCACACCCGCATATTTTGGGACGTTTTATTCGGTCCAGGCCAGGGCCACGCCATGTACCCGGACGATGAGATTAGGCCCGCCGATTTCAGCGGCCGTGGACCCTTGGCCGACGGCCGGGCCAGTCCGGATATTACAGCCACCGGAGTCTTCAACCTGTCCCTGTTCCCGCAAAATGCCACCGGGTTCGCTTCTGGGACCTCCTTCTCAACCCCCGCCGTGGCCGGTGGGGCGGCGCTCCTGATGGGTTGGGCCGAAGCTAACGAGCCCGAGTTCGGTCCCTTGGTGATTCGCAATGCCATGATCGACGGCGCCTCGCTGTTGGGCCGTGAGTGGAAGCGGCGGTCTCAGGGCGCCGGTTATCTGGACGTAGCCAAAGCTCTCGCGTTGCTGAAGTCGGGTGAAACCAGGGACGAGTTGCGTCAATCGGTTCCTGACGAAGAGATTCCCAACGTGGCGTTGCAGAATGGGATTTTTAGCACCGGCATACGGGAATTGAAACCAGGGCGAACCGTTGACTTGATCTTTGAGATTGAGCCCAGCACCAGTTCGGTGGCCATTGATTTCGCGGATGTTAGCATCGACCCCAACCCGGTGCCGGCGGTCATTCCTAACTCCATCGAAGTATACGTGAAGGGCGCCAAGCGCGGCGGGCTGCCCTACCTGGTTTACAGTGCCAACGTCGTCGGTCCAGCCCGGTTTACCATCGGCGACAACCGCGTCGGCTTGAGGGGAGCTATCTTCGGCGCCTTCGTGGACAGGGCAACCATGGAGCCGGGGCTGATGAAGGTAACGGTGCAGGGCGACTGGACCAACAACGGCACGGTGGGAGCCCAGGTAACCATCAGAAGGACCGACGGCAAGATTCCGGTAGACGCTACCGACCCGGTACTACCAGGGGACACGATCTTGGTACCAGTGGATGTACCCAGCGGGACCACGCAGGCTTCGTTCGAGTTGGGTTGGCGGCAGAATTGGGCCCGGTTCCCCACCAATGATCTGGACCTGTTCCTCTGCGCTCCCGGCTTTGTCCTGCACCCCGACTTCAGCGGCGCGACGCTAAATTCGCCGGAACGTATCACGGTTTCCAATCCCGAGACGGGGACATGGTATGTAATGGTGATCGGATTCGGCGTGGTCACGCCACGGGACGCTTACTATCTGGACGTGGATGTTTCGGCGCCAAAGGACGCCCCGCCCGGCCAACCGGCATCCCACCAGGTTGTCTACGGCCAATCAGACGACTCCCAAATAGAAGGCTCCCACAACCCAGACGGACACAATGAGTTGGTGTTTCGAGGGGAGCCGTGCTTCTGACAACGTAGGTGGGCCGCCTCGGCCACTGTGCCAGAAGCCTGGTGCCCAGACTTATCCCGCACCGCCGCTATCGAATTGGATGAGGATGCCATCGGGGTCACGGACGTAGATGTACCGGAACTTCCCTTCCGCGTTGATGAAGGACTCCCTGGGTCCGGCCGGCTCTACCCCTTTGGATATCAGTTCCTCAGCGAGGGCGTTCACGTCGGCAACGCTGATGGAGAAGTGGGTGATTCCCACCTGGTCTAGGAGGATCGGGTTGCCGTCAGGTTCTTCGCCGGGATGGCTGGTCAGTGTGAGAGAAGGAATGGGGACATCCTCTCCGGAACTCAAGCTGACGCGCCTGCGGGTTTTGCGGGCGTGCTTGTAGTTGTGGGGGCGGCCTCCTTCCGTCGGGTCGGTGGGACCGTCGAAGGTTACCTCCATGCCCAAAATGTCCCGGTAGAAGCCCAAGGACTTGTCCATGTCACGGACACAGATCGCGATATGGGACATACCGATGGCGTCCATAAGCGGCGCCTCTTAGTAAAAATAAGGTTTAAGGTTCAGGCCGTGATGTGGCTAGTGATTCGCGCTAGCGGCTATTTCCCCGGTCCTTCGGCCCAGTTCCTCTGCGGTGATCAGGCCCATGGTAGCGCGCTAGCCACCGTTGGTAGTATTCGAGTGGCGAGTCGTGCCCCTCGCACAAGGCGATCTACTGGATGAGCCGGCTACGGAGATCCTCCCATGCGTAAGTTCCTTGGCTTTCCATGGCCATGCCAAATGCCCGGACATCCCATGGTATATGAAATATCGGCTCGTTTTCTGCAGGCCGGATGGGGCCGAAACCGTGCACCCCGTCCATGTCGTGTACGCCGTTCATACCGATCTTCTTTCGCCGGATTTGAGACTAAGAATACAGGCGATGGCGACAGGTGTCCATTGCAGCCTTTGATGTCCTACAAGGCTTGATGGATGGTCTGAATCCACGTGGTGGCTTGCCGATTCCCGGGAGTGCAGGTTATCAACGAACCTCCAAATACTCATAAAATCGTGAACAGTGGCGGGGGGATGAGACTCAACTATGGGTGTGAAACATAAAAAGGCCAACCCCACGGGGTTGGCCTCTTGTTGATCGCGGAAGGAGCACAGTCCGCTACTTCTTTTTGTCCTGGCCTGGTGCCTCCCGTCCTCGTTCGGCTTTAGCCTTCTCCGCCTCCCGGTCTTGCTCGGCTTGAGCTTTTCCCGCTTCCCGTTCTTTCTCGGCCTGGACCTTCTCACGTTTCTTCTCAGCCTTGGCCAGATCTTTCTCCCTTCTGGTCCGGACAATCTTCAATGGCGAAAAGGTAAGTTTGATGTAGCAAACTGGTCCTTTGGTCTGAGCCGGTAGGGCCACTGAATCGGCCCCCCAAGGCCACTCTAAGTTGATAGCGCGCCGGACTAAAGATAGGCCGGTGATATACTTCTAGGCGTCAGCCGCCGTACCCGGCCGGACTTTACAGTTTTTATACCCGGACCGGCGTCTGTAAGTTGGGACCTTATATGAATTCAAACGTTGGAGTATGAAATGGTTCAATTGCCGGCGCTGTCTTATGATCCGAAGCAGAGCTTCGGACTGGATGTTACCGAAGTCGAATATCGGCGTGACCTAAATGTTTCCTGGATGGCGCGGGTATATCAACCTCAGGGGACGGGCCCGTTTCCAGTTATGTTGGATGTACATGGCGGAAGGTGGAATCGGGGCACCAGGACCAACGCCGAAGTGATGGACCGGGCACTGGCCGAGAGCGGCATCGTGGTGGCGTCTATCGAATTCAGACTGGCTCCTGACCACCCCTATCCGGCCCAAGTGGCCGACATTAATTACGGTACGCGCTGGCTGAAAGCCCATGCCAGGGATTTCAATGCCGACCCCGGCTCTATAGGCGCGATAGGGTCGTCCAGCGGTGGACATGGCGTCTTCCTCAGCGGCATGCGTCCCCACGATCCCCGCTACGCCGCATTGCCCTTGGACGAGGCTCCGGAACTTGATGCCACGCTCAATTACATTCTGGCTTGTTGGCCCGTTGTGGACCCCCACGCGCGCTACCTTTATGCCCAAGAAACCAACAACGAAGGGCTGGTGGCCGCGACCAACGCCTACTTCACCAGCAGTGACGGCGCCACGGAGGGCAACCCTCACATGATTCTGCAACGGGGCGAAATGGTGACGTTGCCTCCCGCCATCATCATTCAGGGCACCGAGGACGACAACATTCCGGTGCCGGCGACAAAGGAGTTTGCCGAGGCTTATCGCCGTTCCGGTGGCGAGATTCAGCTAGAGATTTTCGATGGTATGCCCCACGGATTTGGCTACCGCCGCGGGCCGGAAACCGACCGCGCCGTTGACCTGGTCAAAGCTTTCATCGCCCGTCAATTGTCCGCGCCCGCCCGAACGGGTTCTTAGCGGTAACCGCCAGGTAATGCAACCATCCCCGTTCGTGGTCAGCCTGTCGAACCATCCTTCGGTGGAAGGACTCTTTGACAAACTCCGGGCGATCGGTTGACGTTAAAGTATCAGTTCTCCGGCATCTAGCAGCGAAAAAAAATAGTCGCCTTCAAGAACGGCTATATTGATGCTCAAATACGACGGGCAAAAAAATCGCCTCAACGATTTGTTGAGACTGCTCAGGATTGCAACATATTCCAAATAGACCCGTCAAGCTTTTAAGTCTAGATCGATAAAAAGGTCGTCACCGTGTTTGGCCGGCGGCGACACGGAAAGCAAGCCTTGATGGCGAGATCAGGGTTGACCGGTAGAACACGGTAGAGACGGGCGTTGGTACGGGCCGGCGCGGCGCAAAAAAAAGCCGCCCCAAAGGCGGCTTATCTGATGCTCGAATACAGTGGGCAAAAATCGTCTCAACAAAATATTGAAACTGCCGAGCATTATAGCATATTACGGATAAGGTCGTCAAGCTTTTCTTCATAGATTGACAAAAAGGTCCCATGCCGGGAAGCGGCGAAGAAAAATAGCTACCTAAGGGCGGTGGCTCTTTGGCCGAGTCTTCCATCCTACATAGGATAGGGTAGAATAGCGTCGCAACATCTCCGAATCGCTCTCGTATCTATCAGGAGGAACCCGTGCCCGACCTAACTTCAATGGCCGCATCGGTAGGAGCGTTGCTTAAAGAGACAGAGCAGACGCTCGCCGTGACCGAGTCATCCTGCGGCGGATTGCTTTCAGCTTGCTTAGTTTCCATACCGGGCGCATCAGCCTATTACCGGGGCGGCGCTGTGGTTTACACCCGATTCGCTCAGCGAGGCCTGCTTCAAGTCCCCGATTCCGCCATGACCGGAATACGGGCCAGCTCCGAGCCCTATGCATTGCTGAACGCACGGACCGTGCGAGAGTCCTTGGACACGACCTGGGCTCTTAGCGAGACAGGCGCCAGCGGCCCCACGGGAAATCGTTACGGCGATTCCGCCGGCCACGCCTGTATCGCGGTGACCGGGCCTGTAGAACGGGCTATAACCGTGGAAACCGGGGATGACAATCGGGAGGCCAACATGTGGGTCTTTGCCAAGGCGGCATTCGACTTATTGGAGCAGTGTGTTCGGGAATCCCGGTAGCCCGGACCTATTCGGCTAGCACGTGAGCGAGTCCGTTGACGCTGAACCGGTTGTACAACGACCTGGCATGGCTCTGGCCGGTTATCAGTCCTCCCGAAGAGTACGCCGAAGAGTCTGTCTACTGGCGTCGGGCGCTATGGGACAAACTCGGGGTTGGCCGGCGCCACATCCTGGAATTGGGAGCCGGCGGGGGCCATAATCTTTCCCATCTAACCCGGCACTTCCAGGCCACCGCAGTGGATATCTCACCGCAAATGTTACGTCTTTCCACCGGTTTAAATCCGGGTGTGGATCACCACCTGGGGGACATGCGGTCCGTGCGGTTGGGCCGGACATTCGATGCAGTGCTCATCCATGACGCCGTTTCCTACCTGCTGACCGAAGACGACTTGAAAGCTACGCTGGAAACCGCCAGGTTTCACCTGCGGCCCGAAGGGGTGTTGTTGATTGGACCGGATTGGGTTCGCGAGGATTTTGATGGGTCCACTCCCAAGGAATTCCGCTGGGTCCGAAAGAAAGGAAGTGTGGAGGTCACCATCGAAGAATATCTCCACGATCCCGACCCGGATGATACTCAGATAGAGTCGGTTTACACTTATACGATCAAAGAGGCAGGACAGGACCACGTTGAGAAGGACATTCATATCACCGGGCTGTTCCCAATCGCGACGTGGGCCAGGCTGATGGAAGAGGCCGGGTTCGGGGTGGAGATGACCCGGCTGCCGCCCAACCGTGGAGGTTACGGCGGCGTGATGTTTTCCGGAGTGTTGCTGCCTCAAGCGTCCGCCGCCGGCTAGAAGCGCCGCTAGCGAGGCGTGTCGAGCATGGAGCATCTAGGTATGGAGTGTGGGCATGGCCTTCAACGCTGAGATTGCCGATAGAGTGTTAAAGGTGCTGGAAGGCCGGGAAGGTCTCACCGAGAGGAAAATGTTCGGTGGAATCGCCTTTATGCTGAATGGCAACATGTGCTGCGGCGTGACCAACGACGACTTGATGGTCCGGGTAGGCGCCGACGGTCTCGAAGACGCTCTGGACCAGCCCCACGCCCGCCCTATGGATTTTACCGGGCGCCCGATGAAGGGATTCGTCTTCGTGGACGCCGGCGCCGTGGGGGACAGGGTGCTCCGGCAATGGGTACATCGGGGCGTGACTTTTGCCGAATCGCTGCCGGCTAAGTGATTCCATAGCCAAAAAAGCCTGACAAGATTAAGGAGAAATAAGAATGACGGACAATGAGATTCCGTTGGCGCGAGAGATAGGGCGGGTACCGTCGATGACGGTGGCGCTTGACCATGAAGAGGAGCTGCGGTTCCAGCGCCTGATGGAAGACATAATAATGATCGACGTGCACCAGCACCCATTTGTTTGTCCAGAGGACATGGAACGGTTGGTGGAACTGCTGCGGGGCAACAAGTATAAGTGGGGATATGAAGCGGTGAAGCAGGGCGGTTGGACCGCGGTCGCTACGTCGAACGCCTTTCGTGGGTTTATCAATACCCACGACATGTCGTTTACCCGGTTCCAAGATCTCCAGGCCGAAGTGGGATTGATGCTGTCGGACTTGAGCCTCAGCGGCAAGGCGGTGCTGGTGGGCAACGCGGACGAGATCGAGGCGTGCAAGCAGCACGGAGCGGTTGGCTTTTTGCCCACCTTGGAGCACTTGGCCATCGGCAACGAGATCGACCGGTTGGACATCTACCACGGCATGGGCATCCGTCTGGCGGGCCTCACTTACACCCGCAAGAACTACATCGGCGATGGGCAGAACGAGCGCAACGACGGCGGTCTCAGCGACTTCGGCATCGAGGTTGTGAACCGCATGAACTCGCTGGGTATGGCCATCGACGTCTCCCACGCGTCATTCCGCACCGCCATGGACGCGGTCCAGTTCTCCAAAACGCCGGTGACCTTCAGCCACAATGCTTCTTATACCCTGCGGCCCACCGCCAGGACCCGCAACGACGAAGAGTTGGCCGCCTGCGCCAAGGAAGGTGGCCTGATCGCCATCACCGCTGTTCCCAACTCCTTGAGCGACGATCCGAACCAGGATATCGGCTGCGTCTTGGACCATTACGACTACATGGTGAAGCTGGTGGGAGTGGACCACGTGGCAATCGGCACCGACACCAACATCGGCGACCACGTGGCGTTTCACCGGGTGATGTTGGGCCGGAATGCGGACGAACTACCCGCGCCCTATCTGGACGGCCTGGAATCGCCTGAAGACGGCAAGAACATCATCCGGGGGCTGATTCGCCGGGGATATTCGGACGCCGACGTCACCAACCTAGCCGGTGGCAACGCCCTCCAGTTCTTCCGAAGGGTGATGGCGTAGCGGGTTCTGGTTCTGTAATCCGAACGAAGGGGTGGTTCGACAGGCTCACCACGAACGGCCAAAGCCATCACTCCCGTTCGTCCTGAGCCTGTCGAAGGGCCCGCACCCTCAAACGCTACACGTCGATCTTATAAACCCTCGTCGCGGTGTCGTGGAACATCGCGGCCCGTTCGGTGGCCGAGTAGTCTTTGGACAGGCGCTTGAAGGCGTTGTACATGATGTTGTATGAGAAGGACACCTTGTCCACGGGGAAGTTGCTTTCGAACATGCTCCGTTCCGGGCCGAACTGCTCAATGCAGTAGTTCATGTACGGAGCCAGGGACTCGGCCAGTTCCTCTGAGCCGATGGGTTGATTCCTGGTGTGCCAGTCGAAACCGTTGGCGGGCATCCCCATGCCGCCCAACTTGATGACGACGTTGGGGCAGGCGGCAACGGCGGCGATGCCGCTGCGCCAGATGGGCAGAACTTCATCGTCCCGGTTGGCGTACACCCCCTCCCGCAGCAGGCCACCGATGTGGTTGAGAATGATCGTCAGATCTGGCATGGCCTTGGCAAAGTCAGCTAGTTCGGGCAACTGCCGGAAGTAGAGCCAACCCTCTAGCGACAGACCCATCTTCGCCAGCATCCGCGCTCCTGCCCGGAATTTGTCGGACCTTAGCTGGCCCGGCATATTATGCGCAGCGGTGCTAGTCACCTCTTCGTCCCAGGTGACGGAGTGGCGGATGCCGCGGAACCGGTTGGGACTGGCGGTTTGCAATGCCTCCAATACCGGCCCCACTTGATCGCCCAGGTTCAGATTGGCGTGGCCGATGATGGTTGCCGCTGCCCGGCCGGGTCCGTACAGTCCATTGGCGCTGGCGGCGGCCAGACCCTGAACGAACTCGACCTCGCCAACGGGACGCATCTCCTCCGGACCATCGGCGCGATACATCGACCGGGCTTCCACGAACACCGTTGAACGCACGTTGTGGCCGCTGGTTATGTCGGCGGCTAACTCATGGAGTAAATACCTCTGATAGGGAATCCGAGCCGCCCGGAAGTCCCAGAAGTGATGATGCGGGTCGCAGATGGGAAGGTCCGGCTCCAGCGAGGGTTCTTGGGTCAAAGCGTGCCAGTCATTGCCGCCGAATGGCATGATTGGGCCTCCATAGCAGAATATTGAGGCCCAATAGTATCACAGCCTCGGAGTGAGTTTCCCCGTGTGGCTAGGAAGGGTCTCTTTGGCGAATGGCCCCAACTATCAAGGAAGTCCATGCCGCCATGAGGCTAAGGCCGCCCAGAGGCGCAATCGCCCCGAAAACGCCGATTCCTGTGATCGCAAGTATATACAGGCTTCCGCTGAACAGAACCACTCCAACGGTAAATAGGACACCGGACAATTTCACAATCCCTGTCTTCCACTGTCCGGCCAGCAGGCCCACGGCCAACAGCGCCAGAGCGTGGTACATCTGGAAGCGCACGCCGGTTTCGAAGGTGCTCAACGCCCGGGCGTCCAGCGTGTCGCGCAGAGCGTGTACTCCCATCGCGCCAGCCACAACGCCCAAGAGTCCCAAAATACCTCCCGCCATTATCAAAACCCGGCTTGTGGACATCATGCTTCCCTTGTCATCTGTTTCATCACAATACTGTAAGTCACGACCACCCCGAAGAAAAGGCCGGTCCGGGTTTGACTACCGCGACCCAGCCCGTTACCATCCCGGCTAGCACATACGCCGTCCAGACGGGTATAGCGGAGATCGAGGAGATACTTTGAAGTTTAGCAACTTCCTATTCCCGGAGAGCAAAACCCCGGCCGATGATTTTAGTGTCATCGAGGAGTCTTTGGACGAAGCAGTCCTGACCGACGAGCTGGGTTTTGACGCCGTTTGGCTGGCGGAGCACCACTTCGACGGCGGCTGCGTGTACGTGGACCCGGTGACCTTCGCCGCGGCTATCGCCGCCAGAACCAAGAAGGTCAAGATTGGTTTCGCCGTGGCCCAGATGGCCTTGCACCACCCCATCAGGTTCGCCGAGCAGATCGCCCTCATCGACAACATCAGCCGGGGGCGGATGATCGTCGGCGTGGGCCGGGGAACGGCTTACAACTTCTACGAGTTCCGTGGCTATGGCATCGACCCTGACGAGGCCCACGAACGGCTTCTGGAAGTGGAAGACATTCTGGTCAAATCCTGGACCACCGAGAATTACAAACATGTAGGCAAATACTGGCAGGTCGAGCTCCCCGTGCTGCGCCCTCAGGTATACCAGAAGCCCCATCCGCCCATGATTAGGGCCTGCTCCGGTCTGGAATCCACCCTGGAGATGGCCAGGGCGGGAAGGCCGTTCTTGATGAACTTACAGAGCGACCAGACCACCAAGGAACGGATGGACCTGTACCGCTCCACCATGTTAGAAACCGGATTCGACGAGGAAGCGGTCGCGCGCTGCGTGACCGACTCCTGGGTGTGGCGCAACATATTCGTCGCCGACACCGACGCTGAAGCCGAAGCCGTCGCGGTGCCCCACTTTCGGGCGATGCGTGCCTATCTCTCGGACAACCGGGCCCGGATGAACACGGAAGCAGAACGGGCCACTCAAGCCGCCGCCGTCACTGGCGCGGCTCGGGACTCGATAGACCACGGGCTGATCTTCGGCTCGCCGGAAACGGTCCGCCAACGGCTGGAAGAGGTAGACAAGATCGGCGTCGGTGGCATAATCATCCACTTCCGCCTGGGCGCCATGCCCTACGCCGCCACCGAACACAGCCTGCGGTTGTTCGCCGAAAAGGTGGCGCCCCATTTTAGGGAACCGGATACTGACAGCAATTAATTTTGATTCCAATCCCCAAACCGGAGAATAAGCAGTGATCCAGCGAATGATAGGCGCGGCGATGCTGCGTACGGGGACTTACGAAGAGGTTGAGGCCGACACGTCAGCCACGAAACAGGCCATGTTGGTGGTTGTGTTGGTGTCCCTGGCTTCGGGCGTCGGGAATTTCGGCGTTGGTGGTGTGCCCGCCTTGTTGTTCGGCATACTGGCGGCGCTTGCTGGGTGGTCGTTCTGGGCGTGGATCACCTATTTCGTGGGTACAAAGATACTTCCTACTCCGGAGACTCATGCGAACTGGGGGCAGTTGGCGCGAACCCTCGGCTATGCCCAGTCACCAGGTTTGTTGAAGGTCTTTGGGTTCGTACCGGTGATCGGCCCCATCGTGTTTTTCCTGGCGACCGTTTGGCAGTTGTTCGCGGCGATCATCGCGATAAGACAGGCGCTGGATTACACGTCGACGTGGCGGGCGGTCGGAGTTGCGGCCATCGGGTTCATCGGCTACGCCGTGATAATTGGGGTTGTGATGATGATATTCGTGTCCCCGACTATACCCGGCTAATTACGGCTGCCTAAGTCCGGCCACAGCCTACTCGTAGTTGGCCCTTCGCCGCTCGGCAAAGGCGGTAACCCCTTCCCTGCTGGTATCAGAGTCCCGGAGAGGGGCTGACAATGCCCTGGCGTACGCCTCCGATTGTTTCGTGGCCATGTCACGGCCTGTAAACGCGGCCTTCTTGGTGGCCTTCAGGACATCGATGGGGTGCTTGGCTATTCGTTGGGCCAGGGCCTCGACGGTGGACATCAGTTCGGACGGCGGGACGACTTTGGTCACCAACCCGAAGCGCAGAGCCTCCTGGGCGTCGAAGAGGTCTCCGCTGAGCAGCATGTGCAGCGCCGGTCCGAAGCCGATCAGGCGGATGAGAGGGTCCGGCGGGTTGGGCAGGCCCCGGCGTATCTCGAAACAACCGAACTGGGCGTTTTCCGACGCGATGCGGATGTCGCACGCCAGGGAACGCTCCAGACCTCCCGCCACCGCGTAGCCGTTGACCGCGGCGATGGTTATCTTATCGGTCTTCATGTAGGGAGGCACCACGTTGCTGACGGGGCCGCCCTCGGCGATACGGGCCGCCGCCGCCTTGAGATCCATTCCGGTACAAAAGGCGCGTTCGCCGGTTCCAGTCAGGATCAGCACCTTCAGGTTCGGGTCCTGGTCGAAGTTCTGCTCGCACTCGTAGATGTAGTCGGTGGTAGGCGGGTCGCAAGCGTTCATGACATGAGGCCGGTTGATGGTGATCGAGGCTATTGGCGCCCGCTTCTCGTAATTTACTGTGTCCATTATCGTCCTTTCTTTTGCTCCGGTTCGCCGGTTACAAGCTTACTCGATGACCAATAGGTCTGACCCTAACAGCACTTTACCCTGATAATGCTGGCGCACATTCGCTAACGCCCCTGCCTCGTTGATGGACGCGCTCAAGTGGGTCAACACCAATCGTTTTACTCCGGCTTCCGCTGCTATTTGGCCGGCCTGGGTCGTGGTTGGCAGGACTGATTCGGTGAGGATTTGGACGGTGGGGTTGGTCAGGGCGCTTTCGGACCACATGCAGCACTGCACCAAAAGGTCGGCGTCTCGGGCCAACCCTATGACCCCAGGGCAAGGGACCGTATCACCGCTGATAGTGATGACCTCTCCTTGGGCCTCGATGCGATAACCCAGGCAGCGCCAATCGAAATCCGGAGCGTCGGGAAAGTCGCCGTGCCGGACGTAATCTGCCATTACGCGCCATCCACCTCCCACCGCCGCGACGCCTGAACCAATCTCATGGACTGCGACATCGCTGATTGCCTCCCGCCGTTGGTGACCACCTTGGGTGCGGCGGAGGACTTCGCGATTTTCTTCTATGCGAAAGCGGATGTCAGGCGCATATACGCCGTTGAGAAGGGCATCTACGATCTGCTGTGTGCCACCCGGCCCGTAGATGTGCAGGGTGTCCACCCTCCCTAATGTCGCCGTCGATAGGATGACCGGGTACAGATCGTTGATGTGGTCATAATGGTGATGAGTAATAAATATGGGGCCGAGCCGGCTCAAGTCGACTCCCGACACCAGCAACTGGTGGAGAGCACCCCTCCAACGTCGAACAACAACAGATCCGAACCAATCTCTATCAGAGCTGAAGACTGGAAGCGGTTCGGGTTGATGGGCGGTCCGGTGCCCAACAAGGTAACTTTCATCGGAACTCCTTCTATTCGATCTCGCCAGGCGAGATCCCCAGCCGCTTCTTGTAATCCCTATCGTACTCCGCGAGAAACCCCATGCGCAGCAGGGCTTCCGGGTCGGGCGGAGGAGTTACTCCCTGGTTGTCCGGGATCTGTCCGATGATCTTGGATTCTCCCAACTCTTGGTACTGTTTGTCGTCGTATCCCAAGATATCGCAGATAACATATCGGTTGTGCTGCCCCAGGGTTGGGGCCAGCCGGTCCGGCGGCCGCTGTACGCCCATCAAGTTGAACAAGGGCGAGGCGTGGGGACGTGGTCCAATCGGCGAGGGATGGTTGGAGACCCGGAAGAAGTTACGGTCAGCCAGGTGAGCGTCGGTGGTTATCTCCCGGGTGTTGTTCACCGCTCCGCAGGCCACGCCGGACGTCTGAAGCTGATGCATCACTTCGTGCTTGTCCCTGGAGGCGGTCCACTTGCCGATGTCTGCATCGAGCTTTTCGCGGTGTTGCAGGCGGCCTTCGGCAGTCTCCAACCCTGCGTCGTCAGCCCATTGCTCTCCGATAGCCCTACGGAAGTTCATCCATTCAGCGTCGGACGTGACGGTGATGGCGATCCAAGCATCGTCGCCCGAGCAAGGGTAGAGGCCGTAGGGGGCGAAGTTGGGGTGGCTATTGCCCCGGCGGGTCGGTATTCTGTCGTTCATGGTGTAGTCCATGAAGGCCTCTCCCAATTGCACCACGCCCGACTGGTACTGGGAAAGGTCGATCCACTGACCCTCTCCGGTTCGCTCCCGGTGGGCGACTGCCAGCAGGATAGCGTAAGTCGCCGTCAGCGCGCCCAGAATATCGTTATAGAGGATGCCCCCCTGCACCGGCTCACCGCCCTCGTAACCGGTGAGGTAGGTGAGGCCGGTGACTGCTTGGATGCTGGAGCCGTAGCCAATGTAGTTCTGCCAGGGACCGGTGCTGCCGTAGGCGGTGGAGTCCAATACAATGATGTCCGGCTTGACCTTTGTTAGCTCCGGATAGTCCAGGCCGAAGTTACGCATCACCCGGGGCGGGAAGTTCTGAGCCACGACGTCGCTGACACTGACCAATTCCTTGAAGAGGTCCTTGCCGAGCTGGGTGTTCAGGTTCAAGGTGATGCCCAGCTTGTTGCGGTTCACCTCATGATAGGCCCCGCCGTGGTTCCAGGCGTCACCCTCCACCCGGTTGTCCGGTTGGGGGCCGCCACGGGACGAGTCGGGGCGTACCGTGGACTCCACCTTGATTACCTCGGCCCCGTACATGGCCAAAGGTGCGATGGCGTAGGGCAGCGCCCAGACTTGTCCCGGCTCGATTATGCGGATGCCGCTGAGGGGTAAAGGTTCCACTAAACCCCCATGCTAATCTTCCCCCGAAATGGGGGAAGGGACTTGGTTTTGGCTGCATAGTTCTGCCACGGCTTGCGGTGAATATCCCAGACTGTCGAACACCTCGCCGTTGTGCTCGCCCAGTAAGGGCGCGGCCCTCACTTGTTGATCGTTGCGCCCCGGGCTTTCCGACATCCGGAACGGCGCTCCCGGATATCTTAGAGTGCCGACCGCGGGATGGGGAAACTCGACGAAGAATCCCCGCTCCCGCAACTGGGGCGACTCGGCGATGTCCGCCAAGGTCTGCACCGGAGCGAACGGGAAGCGCCACTCTTGGGCATGGTGGAACCACTCCTGGGCCGTCTGTTCCAGCCACTTATTCTTGAGCAAAGAGTCCACTTCATCGGAATGGACCTGCCGGCCCGCCGGAGTGTCGAACTTGGGGTCGTGCAATTCCGGTACGCCGGCCATTTCGGCATAGGTTTCCCAGTCGCCCATGACGCCGGGTGTTGGCAGGATGTAGCCCTCCTTGGTCTGGGCCGGGTAGCGCAGGCTGCTACCTTCCATCGGTTGCCTCCGGTTGACCATGCCGGCGTAGGTATAGTCCAGGACCGAACTGAAGAGAGTACTGGTAACACATTCCATGATCGAGACGTCCACCTGTTGGCCACCGCCGGCGCGCCACCGCTGCAGCAAGGCCGCTACGGTTCCCGAGGCCGCCGCCATACCGCCCAGGTATTGGGCCTGGTTATAACCGTGCTTGACGGGCTCCCGGTGGTACTCGCCGGTGATGTAAGCCATGCCGCCCAGGGCGTAGAGCGCCAATTCTGAGGCGCGGTAGTCCCGGTATCGGCCGGTTTGCCCAAAGCTGGATATGGAGGTCATTACCAGGCTGGGGTTGATCTGCGTTAGGGTTTCGTAGGCCAAACCCAGGGAAGGCATCACCCGGGGTGAGAAGCTCTCCACCAGAATATCCGCCTCCCGCACTAGGTCCAGCAAGGCGGCCCGGCCCTTGTGGTCCTTCAGGTTCAAGGTGATACCGCGCTTGTTGGTGTTCAGGTAAAGGAAAAGGCCGCTCTTTTCCGGGTGGGGGATATTTTCGGGGAAGGGACCCAGGCGCCGGGCGGAGTCACCGCCATCGGGCCGCTCCACCTTGATCACATCGGCGCCGAAGTCCGCCAACAGCTTGGTGCAGTAGGGACCGGCGATATGGTGAGTCAGGTCGATTACTTTGACGCCTTGGAGGGCTGATCCGCTCATGCGCCTTACTATAGAGGCCCGATGTAAGCCTGGTCAATCAAGAAAAGAGGAGTCCCGCCGCCACTGGAGATAGTCGGTGAGGCCGGCGTTCAAGTCGAACTTCGGTGTCCAGCCTAGGTCATGGAACAGGCGGTGGCCGGAAAGGGGACCTCGGTCAGCCCCTTCGCTGGAGGGTTCTCTGTTCCCCGGGGCTGTCTCCGCTACCTGGATATTTGGGATAAGCCCGGTTAAAGCGTCCAGAATTTCCCGGTAGGTGACCCATATTCCGGTCGTCAAGTTGTACAGACCATGGGGCAATGCCGGTGTATCTAGGACGGCCTGGATACCACGAGCTATGTCGGTAACGTATATGTAATCCCTGCCACCATTCATGTTGTCGGCTTGAATGGGTTCGCCCNGTAGAGCCTGCCCCGTCCACTGGTAGAACACGGACATCATCGCCCGGTGTCCCGTCACCCGCTCCATTGGGCCGTAAGGGGTGCTGAGCCTGACGCTGGCCGTGGAGATACCGTGCAGTTCTCCGTAACGCCGGGTCAAAAGCTCGCTGGAGTATTTGGTGATGCCATACAGGTTGGGAGGTACCGGCGGCGCATCCTCGTTCAGCGTTTGGTCTGCGGTAGCGGACGGTCCGTAAACAGCACCGGAGCTTACGTACACGAAACGGTCCACGTTGGAAGTGCGGGCCAGTTCCAACAGGTTGGCCGTTCCCTCGATGTTTATGGCAACGACGTCCCGGCTACGTTGAGTCTCCAACTCGACCCGGTTCACCGTGAATACGGCGGCGTGAACGATCTTGTCTATGGAATGCTCGGCCNCTAATCGTTCGACGATGCCNCGGTCCAACATGTCGCCCTGAATGAAGCTGACTTTGGATGACACTTCGCTCATGAATTTTTCGGTGAGTTGGTCAGGACCGTTCAAGTCGAAACATACGACATCATGACCCGCCTGAGCTAACCCCTTCACGATGTTAGACCCGACGAACCCGGTGCCGCCAGTTACCAGTGTGGCCATGCTTTAATCTCCTTATTTCTATGACCAAGGCTGACCTGATCCGGTTGGGTAGCCGGGCGCTAACGAATGTCGCCCATCCAGGCCCGGTCGGGTAGACCGCGTTGTTCCCAATACCCCAGAGGTGACCCGGAAGCCAGCTCTATCCTTACCACCCATTTGGCCCACTTGTAGCCGTATTTGTTTGGAGAAACGAGCCGCAGCGGGAAGCCGTGGACGGGCGTGTCTTGACCGTTTATCTCGTAGGCCAGGAAAGCCTCGGTCTCCGATAGGTCCGCCACGGGGTGAGTGGTGAAGTAGCCGTCGGCGCAATGGAAGACGGCAGTGTCCGCATCCTGCATCGGTTCGGCGCTCTCTAGCAACGACGCCAAGGACGCTCCACGCATCGTCATGATGTTTCGGAGGCCTCCGACGCAGTCGAGGGTAACTTGCCGGTTGACGACGGGATAGCTCTTCAAGTCGTCGAAGGAGAGGCTTAACGGATGGGCTACTTGACCGTCCACCGTCAAACTGAACAGTTCCGGGTCCAACCGGGGGACGCCCCAAAAGGAAAGGGTGAAGATCTTCTTTGGCGGCGTTAAGCCGGTTTGCCGGTATNTCCTGATGACGCGCTNCAGATATAGCAGGGTTCGAATACCGTCGNTCGTAACCCGCTTTCGCACCGGGTAGGGCAGGATGATCCAGAATGCCCAGATGGCCTTGAGCAATATTCGGTTTGTGAGCAAGCTGGTTACCAGCGCCATTTCTTCATCCACCGCCGGTTTGGATACCGTAGTATCCCGGCAAACCGCACGCNGTTAACAATNTGAATCGTCGTGAATGATAACATTCCTTCTTGTGTAGGATGCGGTGTGTTGAAGCGCGATTCGCATCGACAGCGAAGAGGCTTGGCGGTAAGATAACTTCAAAATCAACTCGGCATCGGAGAGATCGTGTTTCAAAAGATTCAACACATCGGATACCTTACGCCCGACTTGGACGGGACGGTGGCCTGGTTCGAAAAGTCCTTCGGCGCGGTTAACGGCGGGGGCGGGCCCCTCAACGCAAGCTACGCCGTACCCAGCGGCGGCCGTAATGCCTATATGCGGTTTGGCCGGGTTGAGGCCGAGATTATCGAGCCCACCGATAAGGACGGGCTAACCAGTGGCCGCGTGGCCATGCACCATGTGGGGTATGTGGTGGCGGACATTGAGCAGTCCATGACCGAGTTGACCGCTAAAGGATTCAAGTTCGCCGGGCCCGGCGCATTCACNAATATCATTGGNCAGCAACTTCGGTATTTTGACTCCTCCACGACCAACGGGGTTCTGGTCCACCTGACCCAGTTGCCATCGGGGAGCGATGCCCCGGCGACCGGAGATGGGACGGAGATCCAGCGCATCGTCCACGCCGGGTACCGGGTAAAGGATCTGGACAAGGCCATCGCCTGGTACGTGGACAACTTCCAGGGTGAGCTCATCGGCGGTGGCCCATCCCGCACCGGCGGGCGCAACGCCTTCGTGAACTTNGNNCAGGTNCAGGTGGANCTGATCNANCCNGNNGACTNCTGCCANCATGNNCGNCGATCATGNNATGGANCACGTNGGNTACGTGGTGGGNGANATCCCNTCNTGNATNGGNGAGTGCNAGNCCCNNGGNCTGNAGTTNGTNNCNGANACNCCCANNACCAATTCNGTNNGCCANCAGGTNCTGTACTTTGANACCGANACCANNNTGGGNTCNCGNATGCACNTGACGGTGCTGCCCGACTAACGGCTCCTTCAAACACTGAGCGGAAAAATGACCCGGGAGGCCGTTGAGCGTCCCGGGTCATTTTGTTTGGGTTAGGCCGGAAATCCGTGAGAACAGAGGAACTTCAGTCACCTGATTGGGCGACGGCTGCCCTGCCGATGCCCAATTCGTTCAACCTTTGCTGCATCATCGTGCGTTGCCCAGGGGTAATGGGCTGGCCGGGCGGGCGCGGGGCGCCACAATCAATGCCAAGTCTCTCGCTTAAGATCGCCTTGGTTCCGGCGTGCAGGCCGATGCTCCTGACCAGCTCGGTGACCTGGCTGGCTTTCTCTTGGGCTGCCTCCGCCCGGTGGATATCACCGTCGTTGTAGGCGTTCCAGATCTCGACCCAAAGCTCGGGGGCCACGTTGGGCGGGCCGTCAACGCATCCCGACGCGCCGATGGTCAACGCCGGCAGCATGAGCATGGCGTTCCCGACGAGGCATTGCAGTCCCATATTCGAGAAGGCGCGAACGTTGGCGAAGGTCACTGCCGAGTGCTTCAGCCCCTTCAGTTGGGGCACGCCGTCCTGAATCTTCTGCATCATCTCCGGCGTGATCTCCACGCCGGTGGCCTGAGGCAGGTTGTACACGAACAGCGGTAGGTTGGCGGCGGCGCCCACGGCTTTGTAATGCTCCACGATGGCTTCGTCGCTCTGCCGGTAGAAGAAGGGAGGTACGCAGCAGATCGCTTCAACCCCGGACTTGGCGGCGTGTTCGGCCAACTTGACGGCCCGCGCCGTCGTGGCCGCGCCGACGTGCATTATGTTCTCGATCCTGCCTCGCGACTGGTCGGATGCGATCTCGGCGATGCGCATGTTTTCTTCGTCTTCCAGAAGCACGCTCTCACCGGTGCCTCCGGCTACCCAGAATCCATGCACTCCGGCCTGGATGTTGAACTCGATGACCTCCCGAAGCGCCGCCTCATTGAGCTCGCCACCAGCGGTCATGGGAGTGATTAGTGCGGGATAGACTCCCCTGAATCCAGCCATTGTTTTCCTCCTGAACAGTTTGCGTAGAGTGTATCACGCTGGCGCGAAGGTACGAGCATACGTCGTTAACGGGGTAACTAGGTGCTAGAATGGAGCCCGAAGAACTGGAACAACCCGGTATGGGAGTGATGAGAATGCCCAATCCTAAAGTGTATTTCCGCCCTGGTTGATTCACCTGCGGCCGCACGAAAGAGTTTCTTTCGTCCCAAGGTATCGAGTATGTAGACGGCGATGTCGAGCACGACCCGGAATCCATGGAAGAACTGCTGCAGCGGGGTATCAAAGCGGTCCCGGTGACTATTTGGGGAGACGAGGTAATCATTGGCTTCAACCCCAAGGAACTGGCCCGGGTGTTCAAGCTGAATAGCGAAATTGCTCAGGTCTCCCCACCCGCCATGATTGAGAAGTACGAGACGGTGCTGGTGGCGGCCCAACGAGCGGCTCGTCAATTGCCGGACGAATATCTGGGATGGAGTTGTCCCGAGCGCAAGCGTACGCTCGGCCAATTCACTTTCCACATTTTCGATAGGCCAAACAGAGCCCTAAACGCTTACGAAACTGGCTACTACAACCTGGACGACCGAGGCCGCCACGCTGAAGATGTACTGGACAAGGTAGGATTCGAGGAGATCGCGGTCTACGGCGAGGATGTTCTCAGCCGGGTGAAACAGGGCTTAACGGGTCCGGCCCAGATGGACTTGGAAAAGGTCCTGGAGACCTACATGGGACGGAAGACCACCGCCGAGTTGATGGACTTGGCCCTGGGGCACTCGGTGCACCACCTGAAACAACTGTACGAGTACATGTCGCAGGCAGGGATGGAACCGCTGGACAAGTTGGAAGACGCTGACTTCCAAGGGGTCGCGGTACCCACCGAGTTGTTCTGACATCGGGTTCAACCTGAGCAGCATACGGCGAAGAGTATGACCTNGAAATGCGATCAGAAGCCCGCGTCCGGGGATTCCTCTGAATCGTCCTGGGAGAAACTGGGCATCACACCCCTGATGCGAGCCGCTCGTTCGGGCGGCCTAGACGCCTGCCGCCAGCTCCTGGAATCCGGCGCTAAAGTAGATGCCGGTTGGACCGCGCTTATGGGCGCTGCGGCCGAAGGCCACGAAGGAATCGTTCAACTCTTGATGGACCACGGCGCGGATGTAGACGCGCCGTCTTACGACAACGCTAGGGTAGTGCACGCGGCACCGCCTACGGACATGCCAGCGTAGTAAGCAAGCTTCTAGGTGCAGGTGCTGACGGTTTATCCGGGATGCAGGGAATCGGTCCNTTCGGCGGCGGTGGTTGGTGGGACCCGGTAAAATTGGCCGCCAACAATGGCGATGGGGAAATTCTGCAGTCTTTGGCCGACGCCGGAGCCCGCTTGGTGGACCACGACGCAGCCTTGTACTTCTACCGGGCGTACGTCGTGATGGGACGGGAAGTCAAACTGTACCACCGTGGCAAGACTGAGACCTGCCAAACCCACGATGACGCATTCTACCACCCCGACATTTTCGCGGTCGGCTCCCCCTTCCAGCTTCCAGATGGAACACCTCCATGCGTTCAAAGGTTGATTCATACGTACAATGNCGGTTGTGGCGTACCAGTCACCGGTGGCCGGGACACCACAGCTCCCGTTGCCTTTTTTGGTACCAGGCCCGCCGACGGCAGCATCGCCTCATTCGTTGCCAAGGGTCAAGGTAAACCGGATGAAGACCCGTATGGAGCGGGAGACGCCCGAGCTGAGCACGTAGGACTAGGGGGTTGGAGGGTCCACGGTTACACCTTGGCATTGGAGGAACTGCTTCACAGTGACGTATCCGGTTTCCAAGAACCACCCGCGCCTCTGGACCGCCTACTACAAGTTGCCGCCGGAGTGGGGAAGTTGGAGATTGTCAGGGAGTTGCTTCGGCGGGGAGCTGTGCCGCCGAAGGGTTTTCGGGACCTTATCGAAACGGTTGAGGACCGGTACTGGAAGATTCCTGATAATACGGCGATCAAACGTCTGCTCCTNTCAAGGATCGTCGATCAGGGATTCTTCGAGGAGCCGGTCGAACGCTTGTTGGTATCGCCCAGAACCCTGAACGCTTTAAAGAGGGGCGGCGTTATCAATCTGGGTCAAGTGCTTGACATGTCTGATCACGAACTACTCGAGATTCGCAATTTCAGCGAAAAGTCTCTGGCGGAGTTGAAACATCAAATGGTNCCNCTAATGTATGACGACGATGAGATATCACCAGACAGCGACTGACGGTTCCGCGGNGGTGCGCAGCGCCAGCATCCCCGACGTTGTGGACCCCTGGTTCCGCTANCTAGCGCCCCTTCCAGATGGGGGGCCGCTTTNCGGCGAAGGCCAGAGGTCCCTCTTTGGCATCCTCCGAGTTCAGGACACGCTGGGCCACCCAGGCGTTTAGCTGCAGCGATTCCTCCAACCCAAAGCGATGCCAAAACTGGGCCACCGACTTGGTTCCTTGAACCGCCAAGGGCGCGTTGGCGCCGATCGTCTCGGCTATTTCCACCGCCCGGGGCATCAATTGGTCCGGTTCCAGCACCTCGTGAACGAAACCAAGCCGGTGGGCCTCTTCCACACTCAGCGTATCGCCGGTCAGCATCAGGTACATCGCTTCACCAAAGGGCATCACCCGAGCCAGATTGTTCATGGCGTAATTGGCCAGAATACCCCGCTTGACCTCAAACAGTGCGAAATAAGCTTCAGTGGAGGCGATGCGGATGTCACAGTCGGCCGCGCGTTCCATGCCCGCCGCGATGGCCAGTCCGTTGACCGCCGCGATGAAGGGTTTGGGGTTTCTGGAGAAGGGTTGGCCCAGGCGCAGTCCTTCCATCNGCACTTCCGGTGGCATCTCTGCTAGCCGGGCTTGATCTTCCTGGTTGCCCGCCGCCGTGTCTCTTTCGGCCATCTCCCGCAGGTCGGCCCCGGCGGAGAATGCCCTTCCCGCTCCTGTGACGATACCGACCCTCATTTCGGGGTCGCGGGTGAACTCGGCGAGAGCGGATGTCAACTCTTCTCGCATCACCGCGCCCTGGGCGTTCAGGCGGTCCGGCCGGTTCATGGTGAAAGTGGCATAGTGACCCGCTGGGTATCTTTCATATAGCATGTACGTCATGGNCGGCCTCCAGTCCTTGAAGCGGTACTACAATGTTAAGCGGCAGCTGTCCCTTTCAGGTTGGCCGAGAAAAACTCCAGGGTGCGGCTCCAAGCAAGCTCGTCAGCAGCCTTCTGGTAGTTGGTAAACGTGAAGTCCGCGAAGCGGTGGTCGGCGTCCGGGTAGGTGTAAAACTGGTGGGGCTTGCCTAACCGGGTCAACTGTTCGTCAAACTTGGCCATGTCTTCCAGGGATGGATTACGATCGATCTCGCCGAAGTGATACATGANGGGGCAATTTATGCCATCGCTTAGATCGAAGGGGCTTTGGGTACCCTCGCCCCAGCAGTCCATCATGAATCCGCCGTAATAAGGCACTGCGGCCTTGAAGTTGGGATTGGTGGCCGCCGCCAGCCAGACCACCCGGCCTCCCATGCAGAAGCCGGTGATTCCGATCCTGCCTCGGTCCACCGAAGCGTGCTGCCGCAGAAATTCCACGGCGGCGTTAACATCGGCGACTATTTCCGGGTCGTCAAGCAACTGACGGCGGGTTTTGCCCTTGGCTTTCTCGATCTGTTCAGTCGTCCGGTGATAGAGGGAGGGGGCGACGGCGGCGTAGCCTTCGTCAGCCAGCCGGCCGGCGATGGTTTGGATGAACTCATCTACGCCATCGGCGGCTTGGATGACGACAACGGCGGGAAAGGGACCGTCCCCATCGGGCAACGTCATGTAAACCGGCATGTCGGATCCGTCTACCCTAAGCGTCTCCCAGGAAAATGACATGGTAAGTCTCCTTTGGATTCGGCAGTAATTATCAGTGCTTGGGAAATTATTCCCACGATTTCAGCNCCAGACTGCGCGCAAGAAAAAGCACACGACTCACGAAGAAGCGAATCATACTGTGACCCCCGAACAGTGTCAAACACCTTGACGCGCCCAACCACTGGACATGCCAGGCCNGGCGGTGCAAAATTCGCCCAGAATATAAGTAAGTTTCAGGAGGNCAACATGACTACCCGGCAGATCCCTTCGGAAGAACAAGTCATCGGTTGGATGGACTCCCTCAGCAACTGGGGCCGTTGGGGAGCCGACGACCAGATGGGTACCCTGAATCTGATCACCGACGCCAAACGGGCCCAAGCCGCCGGACTGGTGAAGGAAGGCATCAGTATCACGTGCTCTCGGCTGATCGTGCCGGAGCTGGCGGCCGACGTTACCAGCATCCCGCCGCTGCATTACATGGTGCGCGCCGGGGACTCGGTCCCGGCGGAGGGCTCGGGCGGGACCTCGGACTTCATCGGTTTCTCATTTCACGGCCTAACGATCACTCACTTGGACGCCCTGTGCCACCAGGTGTGGAACGGCCAGATGTACAACGGACGTCCCGCCTCCGAAGTTGGTTCAGACACTAAGGCGACCAGCCTGAACATCGACGCTGCCCAGAACGGAATCGTAACCCGGGGCGTCTTGCTGGACATCGCCAAGCTCAAAGGTAAGAAGTGGCTGGATGCCGGAGAGCCGGTGTTCGTGGAAGACTTGGAAGCCGCCGAAAAGGCAGCCGGAGTGCGGATAGAGGAAGGCGACGCCCTGATGTTGCGCCTAGGTTGGTACAAGCGCCGGTTGGAGGAAGGGCCGCCAACCTCCGGGCGTCCGGGTCTGCACGCGGAGACCCTGCCCTGGCTCCGGGAAAGAGGCGTTTCCATCGTCAGCGGCGACGCCTCTCAAGACGTGGACCCCAGCGGCTATCCCAAGCTCGGCCTGCCGGTGCACAAGGTGGGCATAGTTGGGATGGGGTTGTGGTTGATAGACGCGGCCAACTGCGAAGAACTGGTGCAGGTCTGCGAACGCTTGAACCGCTGGGAGTTCATGTTCAACGTAGCGCCCCTGCGTTTCAAGAACGCCACGGGGTCACCGGTAAATCCCTTGGCGCTGTTCTAAGCGGTTCTCCGATCCTNCAACCATAGCGAGTGGACCGCTCTTTATCGAGCGGTCCACTTTGTCTATCCGGCGCTGTTCTCGGCGGTTGCCACCGAGAATGATTGACGGTCTACACCACTCCCGCTTCCGCCAGGTAAGCCAACTCCGCCCGTTGCAGCCCTAACTCCTGGCAATAAATCTCTTCGTTGTGTTCCCCGATCAAGGGGGCCCGGCTGGATATTCGCCAGGGTGAGCCGTTGTAAATGCCGGCCGCGCCGGGGTATTTAAAGCTCCGGCCCAGTTCGGGATGGTCCACGTCTACCCAAAAGCCGCGGTCGTTCAGGTGTCCCTCATCCAGCAACTCATCGGGAGTCCGAACCGCTCCCCAGTTGAACCCCCGCTCTTGGCCGCCATGGGCCACCTCATCCCGGGTCAGATTTGCCACGAAATTTATCAACAATTCGTTGATGTGGGCGGCGCTCTCCGTGAACACTTTGGGGTCCTTGTAGCGTTCGTTCAGGAGGTCACCTGCCAGACCATGGCTATCCATCCATTCGGTCAGAACCGGAAACTGGCGGAACGAAACCCGGGCGGCGCCGGCGTTCACGTACTTNCCGTCTTTACAGCGGAATTGGGTGGGAACAGTCCGGGTGGCCCCCGCGTGGCGGCCGGTTANGCGCTGTACCACCTCTCCTCGATAGATGTAAGTATTCACGTGCATCTCGGTGGTGAGGGCGCAGGCGTCGTGTACCGAGGCGTCGATATACTGGCCTCGCCCGGAGCCGGTGCGGGAAACCAGGGCGGCGATTATCGCCATGTAGGCGTAGTGGCTGCCGGTATGCCAGGCGTTGCCGCCGCCCGGCGCGATGGGAATCTCCCCGGCAACCTCGCCGGTGTCGTAGCCGCAGCATCCCATCTGCCCGCCCGCCGCCATGTGAAGCAGGTCGGAACTTAGGAAATCCNGCCATGGCCCGGTCTGGCCGAAGGGGGTTAGCGAGCACATGATCAGCCTAGGGTTCGATTCGGCGAGCTTCTCGTATCCCAGGTACAGCGAAGTCATGTAACCGGGAGCAGATGTCTCCAGGACGACGTCGGCCGTGGCGGCCAACCGCCGGAACAGGTCCCGTCCATCCTCGGTCTCCAGGTTGAGGGTGATTCCCCGCTTCGATGTGTTGTAGTGCCAGAATGAGAGGCTGCGCTCCCGGTGGGGAATGTCGTCCAGGAATGGCCCCACGATGCGGGAGGATTCCCCCCCGGTGGGCTCGATCTTGATGACATCGGCCCCAAGATCNGCCATCAACTTACCGCAGAACTGCCCCTTCTCATCGGCCAACTCCAGAACTCGCAANCCGGACAACGGGCCGGGTTGAGGGTTGGCGTCAACGGTCTCTTTTGGCTTCCCCCCATTTCGAAACACTGCGCCCGGACCCGTAAACGGGATAGGGCCGGCGTTTATCATGTCATCCATGTACGGATAGCGGTCCATGGTCTTTGGCCAGAAGGTGCCGTCTTCGTACCCAGATACGAACTCCTCGTGGTTGAGACCCAGCATGCCCTCATAGATCTCCTGGTTGTTCTGGCCGATGAGGGGAGCGGCATGGAAGANCTGAGCCGGAGTCTCGGACAGCTTGAAGGGAGCATTCTGGAACTTGCGCAGCCCCAGCTCCGGGTGATTCAGTTCCTGATATATCTCNCGGTGACGTAGTTGCGGGTCATGCTCCACCCTGTTCTCGGTGCTTTGCACCGGCATCGCCGGAACGCCCGCCGNCTGGCATTTTNCCATCAGCTCGTATTTCTCGAGGGTTTGGGCCCACTCTTGGATACCTTNGTCCAGTTCTTCTTGGTGTTGGAGCCGTCCGCTAAGGGTGGCGAACTTGGACGACGTAGCCCACTGGGGATACCCCATCACCCCCACCAAACGCCGCCATTCCTCCTCGGAGAAGCAGGTGATGGCGCACCAATCGTTGTAGCCGCCGCCCTTGGTGCGATAGGCGTTGTGTGGGGCCGTCGTGGGCCCACGGTAATTGTTGACCATGGGAGTTCCGGGCCAGTGAGCGCGGTTGCCGGGAGGATATCCTTCCCGTTGGGAGGGCCGCCCATTGACCGAAGCGTCCAGCATCGCTGAGCCGTTCAGGGTAGCGCCCATGATCATCTGGGACAGGTCTACGTGCTGGCCCTGGCCGGTCATGTTGCGCCGGTATAGAGAAGTCATGGTGGAAAAAGCGATGTACATGCCTCCGGTGTCGTCCAAGTAGGACCAGCCCCAGCCTGCCGGGGGCTCGCCGGGCAGTCCCGATAGGAAAGTCAAACCGCAGAATGCCTGGGCGATGGGTCCCATGGTGAGGTAGTTGCTGTGCCGCCCGGTATGGCCGAACCCGGATTGAGAGACGTAGACGATGTCCGGCTTGAGCTTGCACATCTCGTCGTAGCCCAGGCCCCAACTCCGCAGCGCCCTGGCGCTAAAGTTCTCCACAACTACGTCGGATACCGAAATGAGCCTCTTGATGACGTCCAGGCCCCTTTCGGTGCGCAGATTGACGGTGATTGCCTTCTTATTGGCGTTGGTGTCGTTGAAGTTGGACGAGGTGTTAAGAGTCTGCTCAACGCCGGGCGGTGTCGCGCCGCTGGTCCGGCCCCGCTCGTTCAGGGGCCACTCCACCTTTATGACCTCGGCTCCCAGAGCGCCCAGCCAACGGGTGGCCCAGGGGCCCGCCCTCACCCAAGTAAAATCCACGACTCGAATGCCCGCCAAGGCCTTGGGCGCCGCCGCCATCTGCTCTTGGGTTTGGACCATCGTTTCCTCCTTTGGTGTACAGCCGCCGGCAGCCCGGCGTGAGCTTGAATATACCCATGGCGTGCCGGGACGTCAATCTTCCCCTTTCCTTTCTCACGACGCCGTTGACGGAGTGGGTTCAAACCATATAATGAGCATGAAGATTGACGGAGGAATCCCATGAAGTTCGGCCTTTTCTATCAGATCCAAGTGCCCAAACCCTGGACCGAGGAAAGTGAGGCCAGGCGTATCTGGGAAGCCTTGGACCAGATCGCCTACGCGGAGGAAGTCGGTTACGACAGTGTGTGGTTCTCGGAGCATCATTTCCGCCCCGAATGGTCCCACAACAGCGCCCCGGACTTAACCTTGGCCGCAGTCAGCCAGCGGACCAGCCGCATCCGCATGGGCGTGGGCGTGGTCCTGGCTCCCATTCACCATCCCCTGCACACAGCGTCCCGCATGGCTACCCTGGATATCTTGAGCCGGGGCCGGGTCGACGTTGGCATCGGCCGTACCGGCTACCCCTACCAGTTGACCCCCTACGGCTCGGGACTCAAAGACACCCGGGGCATGTGGGAGGAATACGCCCAAGTATTGCCCAAGATCTGGACGGAAGAGGTCGTTACCCACGAAGGGCAGTACTTCCAGATTCCCCCTAGGGAGGTGCTACCCAAGCCGTTGCAAAAACCCCACCCACCCCTATGGTCGGCCTGCGCCAGCGAGGAAACCACCAGATTGGCCGGCGAAATGGGCCTGGGCGCTCTGGTGGGCAGCGAGGGCGGGCCGGAGAAGGTGGCCGATGTTCTAGAACTGTATAACAGGACGGTCAAGGCTTCCCGGCACGAGGGCATTCACGTCAACCACCAGAATGCCCTGATGACCGCCGGCTACTGCCACGAAAGCAGTAAGGTGGTGGAAGAGCGCGGTACCGAGTTGGTCGCCTGGTACCTGAATCAGCAGAGAGAACGGGCCAGACTGGTATGGCGGGGGGTTGACCNGGCCACGGTACCGCCGGATTACCAAGGTTATTACGAGCGAGATCAACACTTGGCCGCGGGGCCGCACCCCGGAGATCCCACAGCCGCCGACGTGGTCCGGCAGGGCACGAAATTTTGCGTTGGTACTCCTGATGACTGTATCAAGTTTTATGAAACCTACGAGGCCATGGGAGTAGAGCAGGTGTTCCTTCTCTGCGCCATCGGCCCCGCCGCCAACGAAGAAGTGATGAATACCATACGGCTGTTCGGCAAGTACGTGATNCCGCACTTCAAGGCGAAAGAAAAAACCCAGGCTGCCGTCGTGTAAAGCCCATCAGGAGTTAAACCCATGTCCCAAGTATCCGCCCAGCTAGAGGGATCCACGGCGATCCTGAGTTTGGAAGGGCGCACCGATCTGAACCTGATGGGATTGGAGCTTTTTCAAAGTCTGATCGANGGTTTGGATGAGGTTGCCGCCGACGCCAACGTCACCACGGTGGTGCTGCGGGGCGCTGGGGAGCGGGCGTTTTCCGCGGGTGTTGACCTCCGTGAGATGCGGGATCTGACGCCCCAAACGGCCGAGGAATTCATCCGTACCTTGCACCGCGCCATCCGCAAGGTGCTTACCTTGCCCATGCCGGTTATCGCCGCCATCACCGGCCCGTGCCTGGGCGGCGCTCTTGAGTTGGTCTTGGCTTGTGACATACGCATCGCCTCGGAAGATGCCATATTCGGTTTGCCCGAGGTTTTGGTGGGGCTGCCCTCGGTCATCGAGGCGTCGTTGCTGCCCAAGACCATCGGTCTGGGNCGGGCCCGGCGGCTCATCATGACGGGAGACTCCGTAACGTCTCAAGAAGCTNTGGACATGGGGCTGNTGGACCGAGTAGTTTCCAAAGAGGCCGTGGATCAGGCCGCCCTGGAGGCCACCGAAAAATTCCGTAACATCAGCCCGAAAGTCATGGCGTCCCAGAAGGACATCATGGTCAAATGGCTGGAGATGGGTGATGAGCAAGCTGCGGAATACAGCATCAAGGCCTTTGCCCTGGGATTCACAACCGGACATCCNCANGAAGCCATGACCGCGTTTCTGGAGAAACGGGAGCCGAGATTCAAGTCGTGACCTAAGCATCTAGCCGGCGATAGGACCACGAACATGGACCCAAACCAAGCCAAGGTGATTGAACAAGTCGACGAGAAAGCCATCGTCGATCTGGCCGGAGANCTGATAAAGATCCCCAGTTTCAAGCTGGAGGAAACCCCTGTGGCCACTTTCCTGGCTGACTTCTTTGGCAGCCGGGGGTACAAGGTGGATCTTCAGGACGTGGAGCCGGGGCGGTTCCAANCCATCGCCACGCTGGAGGGGACCGGCGGCGGCCCTAGNCTGATGCTGAACGGCCACACTGACATCAACTCCCTTACTCGCCGCTGGCGCCGCGACCCCTGGGTTCCCGTTGTGGAAGGAGACCGGCTGTACGGCCACGGCGTCCAGAACATGAAAGGCGGCCTGGCCAGCATCATCATGGCGGCGGAAGCGGTACGGCAATCGGGCGTCCGGCTGAAGGGCGATCTGGTCGTCGCCTGTGTCGTGGGCGAAACTCAAGGCGGCGAAGGTACTCACTTCTTGATGGAAAGCGGTTTTCGCACCGATATGGCGGTGGTGGCCGAACCCTTCGGCGTGGGCAACCTGATCACCGTCCATTCCGGCATAGTTCACATGGCGATCCACACTTACGGCGTGACCGGACANATCCGCCAGCCCCAGGGCACCGTGAACGCCGTGGAAAAGATGACGCGGGTGATCGACGCTTTGGGGCGAGTTGAGTTTACCTACCAGCCACGGGCTGACATGCCGGACCTGCCCAAGTTGAACGTTGGCAGCGTCATAGGCGGGCTGGGCNAGGATTACATCCTGGTGGAGCCGCCCTACATACCCGACCTGTGCACCATCATCGTGGACGTGCATTTCGTGCCGGGACAAACGGTGGTGGGCATCGTCGCCGACATCCGGCGAGTCCTGGACCCGCTGCAGGCTGGGGACCCGGAGCTATCATATGAGATCGAGATTCCACCTCCGGAATCCTTCAAGGGCCGTCGCCGTCTGGTTATGGACCCGTTGGACGTGCCCCGGGACGCGGNGATAGTCCAAGCCGTGGCCCGCTGCCACCGGGAGGTAACCGGAGAGCCTCCCAAAGCCATCGGCGCCGTATTGCCCTTCTCTTACACCGCCAACGACACCTGCCACCTGTGGAACGCCGGCATCCCCTGTCTGCTTTACGGCCCCGCTGTAGTCAGAGGCGGCGACGGCGAGGACGACAGTTGCGTAATCATCAGCGAGATGGTCCAGTGCGCCAAGGTGCTGGCCCTCNCCGCATTGGACGTGTGCGGCACGGCGGAGTCGTAGTCGCGGCCCACATCACAAACGTTTGTATTAAACATCCAGGAGGCTGGGCATGGGAGTCATCCCAGGCATTGAGTTCAATACCTTCTCCATCATCGGCCGGTGCGCCCGGACTGGGATGTTGGGAATAGCGATCACCACCAGCGACATCACGGTGGGTTCCAGGTGTCCCTACGTGAAGCCGATGGTGGGAGCGATCTCCACCCAAGCCTCAACCGACCCCGGACTGGGGCCTTTCGCCCTGAGGCTGATGGAGTTGGGCTATCCCGCCAAAGGCGCTCTCCAACAGTTGGAGGCCGACGACCCCCACATCGAACGGCGCCAACTCGGGTTGGTGGACCGCAGCGGCAATTCCGCCGCCCGGACCGGGGCGATGAACAACCCTTGGGCCGGACACACCACCGGGCGGGACCATGTCGCCATGGGAAACGGGCTGGTGGGAGAAGAGGTGGTCCAGGCCATGGCTGCGGTGTTTCTGGAATCGCCCCAGTTGGACCTGGAAGAGCGTTTGACCAGGGCGCTGGAAGCCGGACAAGAGGCCGGTGGGGAGGCTCAAGACGCTACACCCCACCACTCGGCGGCTTTGCTGGTTTACGCCTCGGACACCTTTTCCAGGGTGGACCTGCGGGTTGACGAGCACCCCANACCNGTGGCGGAGTTGCGGCGGCTGCTGGACATCTTCGCGCCCAAGATCGACTACTTCGCCTTAAGAGCCACCGACCCCGAGGCCGCCCAAGCAGCCAAGGAGCGGGAATCTGAGCCAGCAGCTATCTCCGAAAAGGTATGACAGGGTTTCCGGTGAATCGGGAACCGACGTTCAAGCTATGAGGGCGTATAAATCTGTCCGACGATGGAATAGGACGAGTTTTACTGGGGCGGGGACTGAGTGGGTTACGGGCAGAATATCGCTCCTGGCTAATTTAGCCAGGAGCGACTCATCCGATTCTTTGATTGTTAGGAGCTACCGGGAAAGCGAAGCCCGGGGCTACGACCCGGAAGAGTAAAGCTCCGCGCTGCTGTCCTTCGGGTTGTACCGGTGGCGGAGCATTCCGGATAGTTTCTGTCCCTCCAGGCGAATCACCACCGAGCGGCCTTCGACGGCGTTGCGGGTATGGTGAATCTCGCCCGGCAAAAAGAATGCTATGTCGCCTGGCTCTTGGACCCAACTCTCCAGGGGTTTGATCTGCGGCGATGTCCGATCGGTTTCAGGGTAGGACCACCGCCACTTGGTCTGNTCGATGGCTCCCTCATATACGCCGTAAACAACCCAGGTGGTCCCGTGGTCATGGGGAACGCCTTCCTGTCCGGCCGGCTGGACACCGCACATCAATAGGAATCCATCTTCCGGATGCCCGAACTCATCGTCCTGGTGAAGATCATAGCGTCCAAATCCGCCCTCTGCCGGTAGATTGATCCGCTCCTCCAACCAACCTGGCGTTTTCAGTAGCTCTTGCATGTGCCGCGCGACAAACTGCGCCTGGGCCCGAGGGTCGGTGGTGGACGCGAACATATTCCTAACGTCCTCAACGAAAGCTTCCACAGTATAGGTCGCTACTTGAGCCATTTCCGGCCTCCTCTCTGCACTATCCCTCTAATGGTTGCGACAATATTGCGGGTTTGGAGACAACGTGTCAAGAAAAAGGCATAATCGTGGATAAGAACGACTTCCTGACGGATGCTCTGCTTCNGTGATTTACGGCCAGTTGTATTCGAAGGCCGAGAACTCGCCGTATTTCCCCGAGTGGTCGTGGTTGATACCGCCCGTGGACCGGTAGACCTCCGACGCCCCTAGTTGTACTTCTTTGGAGGTGAAACCGGTGGGCTTTAGGAGGGTCAGCTCCTCCGGCACGCCGGTCACCGGATTCTTGATGGTGGTGAGGCTCATTTCCAATGCCCCGGGGGCGCTGACCTTGCTGGATAGGCCGTCGACGGTAACTTTAAAGGGCGCGAATATCGGGTCCAGTTCGGTTTCGGTAACAGCGGTAAAAATGGCGAACGGNCCGCCGATCTGACCGCTCATTATTTTCGCAAGGGCTTCTCTTTGCTCGCTGCTCGCCTGGGAGTCAATGACTTTCTGGGCTGTGACGTGACCCAGGTGCATTGGCCCGGGGGATTGCCCTGACCAGCACACGGTAAGCCCATCCAAGGACACTCCTTCGAAGCTTCCTTCTTGAATGTGCCAGACGTAGGTACCCTGGCACCAGTAGTTGGTTGGCGGAGCGTCGAAGCTGCAGGGGCATCCCCAGTCGCAGCTACAAGCGGCAATCAGCTCGCCTTTCATTCGCCAAGTTTCTGTCTGAGTAGCCATCTTCGCCTCTTGCTAAGTGTGGATAATCCCTAACGCTTTCCTAACTATACCTAGTTGAAGTCTTGCTGCTTTGGACGTCAGGACCGTTGATTCCGGCTAGTCCCCAGCGCCGAGAGGCCGGGTTGTCTCCGGGTGCAGGTTAGGCGAAATGGAGTCTTCCCAATTTGGAATCAACAGTCTGGCAGTGGAAGGCATGGTTAAGATCATCGCGGCNCCGGCCAGGCTGGTTAGCACCGACAGAATCACGGTGACGTCGTAGGAACCGGAAATGACGTAGAGGACCCCGCCGATCCAACCTCCGAACGCCATGCCCGTGCCCGCTCCGGCCTGCTGCCATCCAAAAGAACGGCCCATGGGTCCCCTGCCGAAGTATTGCCGGTTGATGATGGGAAACGCCGACCCTTCGCCGCCATATCCGATGCCGAAGATCACGGCGAACATGTAGAACTGCCACAGCTCTTGGGTCCAGAACAGCATCAGGACGGGCAGTCCTTGGAGAACGAACATGGTCGCCATCGCTCGTTTCGCGCCCAGATAATCGGCCACCACCGGGGTCAGGAACCGGGTCAATACGCTGACGCCCATCAGGGTGCTCAGGATCCCNGCAGCCGACACCACATTGACGCCCGCCTCCACGGCGATGGGAATTATGTAGATAATGACAATTGCGTGGCCCACGCACCCCAGGAAGTGGACTCCCACCAATTGCCGAAACGCGTTGGTCCCTTGCATGCTCATCAGGTACGCTTTGGCTCGCAGCTTTTCCGCGGCGAGGTCTACACTTTTCCGCACGGGTTCGGTGCGGGGATCGCCGTAAGGCCGCAGACCTACGTGGGACGGCTCATTGCGGAAAAATAGCATAAGACTGATCATTACGGCGCTGGCGACCACTCCGATTAGCCAGAACGCCGTCTGCCAAGTCAGCGCTGCGATCAGGGCGCTGAGAAGCACGGCCATCACCGCCGGACCCAGTCCGTGGGCTGCTTGCAGCAAACCGATGCCCACTCCCAGACGGGTGCGGAACCAGGAGTTCGCCGTGGTGAGTATGGGAACGCTGAAACAGGCTTGGGCCACGCCCAGGAAGATTCCGTAGGATACCCAGAGGTGCCATACCTGGTCGGCGGCGCCGGTGATTATCGCGCCCAGAAAGAAGAACAAGATCCCGGCCAAGATAACTTTTCGGGCGCCGTACCGATCGGTAGCTATGCCGCTGAGAGGCGCCAACGCGGCGCCGACTATGCTGCCCAGGGCATAACCCAGGGAGATGGACGCGGGGCTCCAGCCCATGTCCTGTTGAAGAGGGACTACCAGCACACCGAAGGCCTGACGCACCGAGCCTCCGGCCATGTGCATGATGCTTGCGATGACGATGATNATCCAGGCGTAGTGGATGCCTGGAAATAACCTGGTGATGCGGTGGCCTTGAGGGCTTAACATCGGATCTTGAGGGCTTAACATCGGATGTTGTAATGTCTCACGAAGGTTAATATTGGACTCGATGGGGGTTGGTGTCAACACGGTCGGGCGGCTGTGTCTACCAAATTTGACTCCCTTTACCCTGCCCGGTACCATCCAAATAATCTTTATATCAACGTCCAGGATGTGAGGCAATGTCCACGATACGCATGGAGAGCGAAGTCGAGACCCTGAGCAGCGGGAGCGCATCCGGTGATCCGCTGGAACGCGAGAACGCCGTGGTATTCCGGGGCGATGGGGAACCGCAATCGGCCGATCTGCTCTTGGGCCGGTTGGCGGAGATACAGTCGGAATCCGGACTGTCCCCGGATAACTACTCTCTGGGCGGCAGTGTGGCGGATCTCGAAAACCACTTCGCCACAGCCCTGGGCAAAGAGTCCGCCNTCTACATGCCCACCGGAACTCTGGCCAATCATCTGGCCATCAGGGCGCTGTGTGCCGGCAAACCCAGAGCGATCGTTCAAGAGCAAAGCCATCTCTACCACGATTGTGGTGACTGCGTGACTCAGCTCAGTGGCATCAACCTCGTTCCATTGGCCAAAGGGGAATGCTGCTTCACCCTAGACGAACTGAAGGAAGCGGTTGCCGAGTCAACTTCAGGAAGGGTCTTGAGTTCCATTGGCGCGGTGATGATCGAAAGCCCGGTTCGCCGCCAGATGGGTCAGGTTGTTTCGTTCCAAGAAATGAAAGCGATGACCGAATATTGCCGGTCTCAAGGAATAGGCACACACCTGGATGGGGCCAGGCTCTACATGATGTCGGCGGCGTCCGGGATAAGTCCTCGGGAATACTCCGCCCTGTTCGACACGGTCTATGTGTCGCTGTACAAATATTTCGGCGCTCCCTACGGAGCGATCTTGGCGGGAGATTCCCATCTGATCGAAGGTATGTTTCATACGAGAAGGATGTTCGGTGGCGGTCTGGCGTCGTCTTATTTTGCCGCCGGATTGGCGCTGAAGGGGACCAAAGGATTTGAAGAGCGGTTCGGCGCGGCGATGCAACAAGGTCGAGACTTGGTCCAGCGGCTTAACACATTACCCAAGCTAGCGATTAAGGAATTCGAGCATGGTTCCAATATCTTTCCGCTGAACTTTGCTTCAGATGTCGACACGGAAATCGTGCTCGAGAACCTGCGCCGCAACCAAGTATTCCTCTATCCCGACGAAGGGGCAGACCGGATATCGAGGCTCACGGTGAACACCACCATCTTGAGACAAGCTAACGATGAGATCTTCGAGGCTTTTGAAGCGGCCTTGAAGGCCGCCTAGATTTCGCTGCCAATCCCGTCCGGTTATTGGACTCCGTACAGCGTGTGCGGGTTATCGATGAGGAACTTGTCCAGTGTGCGCTCTGAGAGTTCAGGGCGGGACCTCAGCTCCTTCACCATATGAACCTGGGCCGAAGGGTCGGATGCTAGCCGGTCCGTTGTACCCGGCGCGTGGTGTCCGTAGTCGGTCCCAACAACGATGTGGTCTTCCCCGATGAAGTTAAGCAAGTAGGGCAAGTCTTCGCCCAGTTCATACGAGACCCATATGTTGTATTCCTCAAAAAGTTGGGGCCCCCAGAAACTGGATTTGGCCCGAACGGTCCCCGCCAGTTGGTGGAACACGAAGGGGATCCAGGATGCACCGGTCTCGATGAAACCCCACCGAAGGCCGGGAAACTGCTCCGGTATCTTGTTGGCCACGATGTTGCGGAACGCCGTTAGCGGGGGAAGCCGCCCGTGGGTGAAGGTGGCGCTCCGCTGGATGTCTACNAGGTTGTTTAGCGCCGGCGCGCCTTGCCCTTGGTGAATGCAGATCGCCAAGTTCAGGGACAGCGCTTCACTGTATACNGGGAAGAAGTAGGGGTCGTCAAGGGTCCGGTCCATCTCGATGCCTCGGAAGAAGACTCCGCACGCGCCGTTGTCCCGGCCGAACCGGAGCTCCCGGATAGTCGCTTCGATATTGCGTAGAGGCGGGACGACGGTCCATTTGATCCGTCCTTCGGACTTGGCCCACACCTCGGCCATGTACCGGTTATAGGCCTGGCACAGCGCGGCCTCCAAAGCCGGATCAAAGGTCAGAAAAGCGAGAAATAGCGTGGGGTAGACAACCTGGGCGTCCACGCCGGTGGCCTCCATGTCCTGGTAGCGCAGCGGCAGGTCGAGAAGTTCGCGGGCCTTGATGTCGACCCTGTCGCGGATGCTCGTTTGGGCTGAGGGTGTGACCAGCCGCAGGCCCCCACGGCCCGCCGCCTTGGGAAAGATGTTTCCGTCGATGAGCCACATGTGGTCGGCCCCGCCGTATAACGTGTCTTCAGGCACGTTTACGATGACCGGACGCCTAGCCCGCCATTCCGGATCTAGGAAGTCCCACATTTCGGGGGGCTCAGCTATGTGCGTGTCCGCGTCTAGAATATTAGCCATTCGGCGTCTCCTTCATCTTCCCGTACCAGCGAATACTTCGATTATGGCCGAAGTGGATGGTCCATCATGTGGGAATAGTACGTCGGAGCGAGCCATCGGGCAAGTTGAGATTCCTGGCCAGATTCATGTTTGGCTTCTAATCTCTTTAGTATGTTATCTTGCAAAGTAGCCTGATCGGACCGTTGCTCTACTCATACTCGGCAAACGGGAAAGGACAATCTCGGTGATTTACTCTTGGGCGCCCTCATTAGATGTCGAACTATTCTTCGAAGATCGGCCCTACACGCTGGGGAATACGATCGACGTCAAGGTGGCACTCAACGCCAAACGTGACGTAACCGTGAGGCATGGCCGCGTTGACCTTGTCTACGGAGTGCGGTGGGTTGTGCCGGACACTGTACATCACCCAATGGGCCGGTTGAGCCGCCCTGGCCCGGGTGGGCACATAATGAGTTCATACGCGTTGAGGTTCCCTACAAAGAAGATGGTGGAACACAAACACTCTTATGTTCTGGGCAGCACCGGATTTCTTGAGCGCACGCATCTGGAGGCTCACACGGATGGAAGCTATAACCTTCAGATAAAGATTCATAAAGATGATCCGCCGTATGCCTTTATAAAAGGGGTGTCGATAGGATGGAGTCTCGTCGCTATGTTTGACGTTGCCTGGGCTATCGACGTCAAAATGAGTAGGGGCTTGAAAGTAGTATTTACTCCGACTGGAGCCTGAAGACCCGCGCCAGCCGAATAATAGACCTAAACTCCGGGAGGACGCCTGCTTGGTGACGGCCGGAGTTAAATATGAGTGGCGGAGAAGCACATGTCTGATGCCATCGAACGAGCAAAGGCGTCTTTCAGCCGATGGAACACCGCGTTTAACGCCCGGGATATGGACGCAATGGTCGCTGAGATGCACTTCCCGCATAGAAGACTGTCCGGGGAGAACGAGTTCCAGGTGTGGCGGACCGAGGACGATTTTCGCGCTACCCGCGGCGACAATACGACCGCATCCCTTAATGCTCAGGCATGGGGCCACACCGCGACAACTTCCATTGAAGCTGTGCAATCAGGGGCGGACAAAGTGCATCTAGCGATTATTCAGTCGAGGCGCCGGGCTGATGGCTCCGAGTACAACGCTTTCCCTACCCTCTGGATCTTCACCATGATCAACGACCGCTGGGGAGTTCAGTTCCGCTCGTCATTTCTCTCAGAACCCGTGCCGCCACCCGGAAACGTTTCGGAATAATGCTGGCTTAAATATCNATGGCTTCCGTGTTAGGCGATAGCTCAGATGCTGTGGACCTCGATCCGTGAGACCTTCCCGGCTTCTCCTTTCCCCTTGTGTATCTGCACTTCAACTTGGTCGTCCGAGGAGTCGACGTTGAAATAAGGGACGCACTTGTCTTCCACGTAGGCCCGGACGATTATCTCCGTGTAACCTTCGTCTTGGCTGGGAGTGGGGGAGTTGAACAGTTTTATCTTGGTGCCGGGCCGCACTTCCAGCAAAGTGCACGACAGGGCCTCTCCGTTGGGTATCGGAGCGCTCACCAGGCTCAGGTCGTAGGTTTGAGAGAGATCGCTGGAAAGTTTGCCGATATAGTGCTGAGTGGCNTCCGCACCCTCATAAAAACGAATTATTCCCATTTCTTATTACCTCCTGTAACTGTTTAAGAGCTGAGATTGTCCCGAGATATGGGATGGCCAGCGGCGCTCTACTCGTAGGGTTGGAGCTTAACCTCGTGCAGGGCCGGGATGACCTCTTTACCGATGAGTTCGATGGAGCGCATCACGTCTTCATAAGGCATGTCGCCCTCGTTTCCGTAACAGATCAGGTAACCCGGTGCGACAGTGTCCAGGATTTCCGTCAACTTTTTGATGACGGTGTCTGGACTGCCGACGACGATGCTACCGGCTTCCTGGAGTTCCTCGTAAGTTCGTTCCCGCTGCCCTAACCGCACTCCTACCCCCGCCGGGATTTTCCTTATTACATCGACCGCGGCGCGCGACCGGTATCCTGGTGGGTCGTTGTGTTCCGACGGACCTTTGAACCGGTGTTTGCCATGCCACATGTAGGTGCGCCCAATCTCCTGCGCTTTCTCGTCGGTGTCGGCGCAGAACACCATGACGTTGCCCCCGAAGTTCCCCGGCCCCGGTGTGTAGCCAGCCTCGCGGGCGGTCTCGATGTAGATGTCTTTAAGCCACTCCGTCTGGCCTCGAATGACCTGTAGGTTCATATAGGGATAACCGTGCTCGGCCGCCCAAATAACGCTTTCCGGGCTGCCGGTGCCGGGGAACCAGATGTCCGGATGGGGTTTCTGCATCGGCAGCACCCAAGGGTTCACCACCCGGCGGTGGAAATGCTGTCCCTCGAATCGGAACGGACCGGGGGTGGTCCAGCACTTGAGTATCAGGTCGTGGGCTTCCTCGAACCGGCTTCGGTTCTCCGTTGGGTCGATGCCTGCCTGTAATGTCTCGATGGAGCTGCCTCGCACGAAGCCTGAGATGATCCGGCCGCCGGAATAGCAATCCAGCATCGCTATCTCTTCAGCCATGCGCACCGGGTCGTTGATGGCGATGACGTTCCCCAAGATAGCTATTTTGACCCGCTTGGTTACTTTGGCGAGTACGGCGGCGTCCAGATTAGCGGCGGGTTTCATGCACCAGTAGGCCGTGTGGTGCTCGTTGGTCATTATTCCGTCGAAACCTACCTCGTCGACCAGGGAGTATTGTTCATGGTACTGGTTGTACAGCACATGGGCTTTTTCGGGGTCGAAATAGGAATTGGGGAACAAGAACCGCGTGGCGTCATACTTTTCCAGGTCTTCGTCTCTGACATAGGCGTTGGGATGCTCGGAGAACCAATAGACCTCAACCTTGTCGGTGGGCCTTGCTAGCTGGTCGACCATAAGTCCCCCCTTTTGATCTCTACTCCCACGTCGCTCCCACCGATTTTACACTGTCAGCGGTAACCGTGCATCGGGCTCTCATATCCGAGTCAGGGCCAGCCTTTTNGGTAACCCGCAGTCCGGTGCGGTGTGGTGTAAAATCGGGAGTGCCGGCATGAGTTGAAATTAGACGTTGCCGGAAGATGAGGAGATTGTCATGCCTATCGAGCAGGCTTCGGGAGCGTTGGAACGCATCGTATCGTCTGATCAAGAAGTTGAGTGGTTGGGCAGCGGTTACGGCGGAGGCGCGGTTGCCGAAGGCCCTCTTTGGTGGAAGGAGGGTGGATACCTCTTGTTCAGCGACATCGGCAACAATCAAAGGTTGAAGTGGGCGCCGGGGGAAGGCGCGTCCGTATTTCATGAGCCTACCAACAACGCCAACGGGCTCACTCGCGACGTCCAAGGGCGGCTGATCGCCTGCGAGCATGGCACGCGGCGGGTTACCCGCATGGAACCCGACGGAAGCATTACCGTGGTGGCAAACAACTATCAAGGCCGGCGGCTGAACCGGCCCAACGACGTGGTGGTAAAGTCAGATGGCAGCATCTACTTCAGCGACCCCGGCGCGCCGGACCCGAGCTTGGACCTGGACTACGCCGGCGTCTACTGTGTGTCCGCGGACTTGGGAGACCTGACCTTGCTGGTCAAGGATTTCGTCACGCCCAACGGTTTAGCCTTCTCTCCTGATGAAAGCATCCTTTACATAAACGACTCGCGCCGGGGGCATATCAGGGCTTTCGATATGCAGCCAAACGGCACTCTGGCCATCGCCACCGACCGCGTCTTTGCCGATNTGAGGGGAGAACGGTCCGGAGTCCCCGATGGTATGAAGGTGGACGTGGAAGGGAACGTATACTGCGGAGGGTCCGGCGGTGTCTGGATTTTCGATTCCGCAGGCAATCATCTAGGAATCATCGCCCATGGGGAGCCGGCCACGACCAACATGGCATGGGGCGATGACGATTGGAAGACTCTGTACATCACCACTCGTGACAGCTTGGGTAGAATACCTCTGAAGATAGCGGGTATCCCAGTGCCATCGGGAAATTAATCTCGCCGAGGATTGACTGAATATGCGAATCTTGCTGATTGCCACCAACCGGCACCAGAGATTGATGAGCCGCATGAATGCCTATCCGGCCCCAATTGGGCTGGCTTACATCGCCGGATATCTGGACCCGGACCGGCACGCCGTTAAGATACTGGACCTGATGTTTTCCGAGGACTATCTCGAGGAAACCGAGAGGACGGTTCGGGAGTTCCAACCCGATCTTATNGGCATCTCCCTCNGGAACCTGGACAACGTCAGCTACTTGGACCCTCAGTGGGCGCTGCCGGGCACCAAAGAGGTCATTGACATGGTGCGCTCCATCACCGAAGCTCCCATCGTGTGTGGGGGTCCGGGTTTTAGCCTGCTTCCGGAAGCCTGTTTCGACTACTTGGGACCGGATTTGGGAGTGGCTGGTGACGGGGGNGAGAGCTTTGCCCAACTGGCCGACGCCATGGAAAGCGGTGAGACCTATCACAACATGCCCGGCCTGGTTTACCGGGATGATACCGGCTCCATCGTGCGGCAAGGATTGGCTTACTCTCAGTTTTCCAAACCCCCGCTGTTGGACCAACTTGATATGGCCCGGTACGAGAAGGCGGGATTCGGCATCGGCGTGGTGACCAAACTGGGCAACGCCTTCTCCAACTCGATAATCGCCGAGAACGATANGGCCGCCTGGCGGGTGCTGCGTCCCATCGAAGAGGTTATCGATGATATACAGGACTTGCAAAACCGCTTCGGACTGCGCAAGATATTTTTCATCGATTCGGGATTCAACGTCCCTCTGCCTTACGCCAAAGCGTTGTGCCGTTCCATCATGGATGCCGACTTGAAAGTCCACTGGAACAGCTACCTGGCTCCGGTGCCCGAATCCTGCGACGATGAGGTGCTGGAGTTGATGCGGGAAGCCGGTTCCGGCCTGGTGATCGTGACCAACAAAGCCAGAGAAGACACGGAGCGAGTAAGCCTGGAAAGCCGCCTGGCTCCCCTCCGGGAGGTGTGCCAGCGCTGCGACAAAGCCGGAATAAACTACACCGTTTCCCAAACATTCGGCGAGCCCGGAGAGACGCGGGAGACGGTGGATGCGAAGCTCACCTTCCTGAATGAGATCGAGCCGGCCCTGGCCAATCTACGGGTGGGGGTTAGGATCAGGCCNGACACGCCAACGGCAGATGCCGCCATCAAAGAAGGCATCATCAATAGCGAGAACGATCTGATTCGTCCCTCTTTCTACATAGCGGAGCCGGTCAAAGACTGGATAATTGAACGGCTCAAGGCTGAGGTCGAAGTCAACCCCCGTTGGAATGTTGTATAGGCCTGGGTAGGCGGCCAGAAATTATTTTGAAAACAGATGGAGAGTGTTATGGCTCGAGTACCAAACGTGACCAGAGAGAGCATTCCTGAAAACCAGAGGGCCAGCTTTGATGAGATAGTACAAGAGCGAGGCGAGATACCTTCGGGCGGCCCCGGCTCCGTCATGCTGAACGCGCCGGAGGTGGCCAAACGGGCGTTGGGTCTGGCATTGTTCCTGCGCACCGAGACATCGTTGGAGCCTCGAATNCGGGAACTTGGCATGCTGGTCGCGGCAAGGGAGAACGATTGCCAGTTCATCTGGAATGCCCACGCCCCTGCTGCTCGCCGCGCCGGTCTGCGGGACGACATCGNCGACGCCCTGCGCGACAAGAAAGAGCTTCCCAACTTGGCGGGAGACGAATCCGCCGTGGTGGAGTACGGAAGGGAGTTCTTCCGCNCCCGCCGTGTCAGCCAGGCTAACTTCGATGCCGCTTTGGCCCAATTCGGGGTCCTGGGATTGACCGAACTTACCAACCTTTTGGGCTGCTACGCCATGCTGGCTTTCAACGTCAACGCCTTTGGGGTTGAGCTGCCGGTGCAGCGTACCGAGGAGGAGCTGCCTATCTAGTCCGTGAGCCGAACCGTCTTTCCGGCTCCGCCATGAGCGTGTGGTAGTATTAGCCCGTCCAAGGCTGAATCTGGCCCATTGGCTGATTGCAGGACTCTCTCAATCGACACGAATAATAACGACGGAGGCGAAATAGGATGACGACCGTAGGCGCGGGAAAATTCACCTATACCTTGATTCAAGACTGGGGCAAACTGCCCGCGGGTCAGTCCTTCGGCACCGTCAGCGCCATCGCCACCGACTCCCAGGACCGGGTCTACGCCTTTCAACGGACGGANCCGCCGGTGCTCGTTTTTGACCGGGACGGCAACTATCTGAGCTCGTGGGGCAACGGGAACTTCGTGAGTCCCCATGGCTTGTTTATCAAAGATGACATCGTGTATGTCACCGACCGGGAAGGCTCCACGGCGATGAAATACACCCTGGACGGCAAGCCATTGCAGGTGATTGGGGAGCATGGGGTGTATTCGGACACGGGCACCGAAGAGACAGGAGTGGTCGTTCCCCGGGCCGCCGGGCCGTTCAACTTCATAACGGAGATGGTCCCCCACCCTTCCGGAGACCTGTACATCTCCGACGGGTACCGNAACGCCAGGGTCCATAGATTTACGGCTGACGGCAGACTGGTTTCGTCCTGGGGTGAACCGGGTAAGGGCGGAGCCAATCAGTTCCACCTGCCCCACAGTCTGGTTGTTGGGCAGGACGGGCGGATATACCTGTGCGACCGGGAGAACAGCCGTGTCCAGGTGTTCTCGGCCGAGGGTGAATACATCACCATGTGGACCGACATGAACCGCCCCTTGGACATCTCCCAGGATAGCGAGGGCAACTTTGTTATCAGCGAACGGCCGGAGGGAGACAAACCTCCCCAGATCAGCGTTTTGGATGGGGAAGGCAAAGTGCTGGCCCGCTGGCCGTCCCGCTCCGCCCACGGATCTTGGGTCGACGCCCACGGCGACATCTATCTGGCCCTGACCTCGGAGAAAAGCATCGACAAATACGTTCGCCAAGGACATTAATAAACATGCTAAAACTCAGCCCGCTTCTTTTTGGGCGCCTGTCATTGCTCCGAAAATAAAATTGCCAACCTTCGGCCGCACACTTCGTCATTCCGACACCAGCCGAAGGCGGCGAGGAATCTTAGGTGACCGCTACAACCAGGCATGAGACTCCTCTCCTTCCGCCGAAGGATCGGAGTGACACGAATCGCCCATTTTCGTGGCTGTGGTGCTGGTGCCAACCAGCATGAACGATTCCTCACTACGCTCGGAATGACATTTTCATTTTAGAGTTGACTTGGTACAAGGAGGTACAACCATGCCGTACGGGGACAATGATTGGCTCGCTTTAACCCAAGAACCCACCTTGGAGCCGGAACTCCCCATCTGCGACCCCCATCACCACTTCTGGGACCTCCGCCCAGGGAGCATTCCCTACCAGCGGTACCTTCTCCATGAACTGAATGCCGATATCTACAGCGGACATAACGTACGGTCCACCGCGTTCGTCGAGGCCAGGTCCATGTACCGGCCCGGTGGCCCGGAAGAGTTGCGGCCGGTAGGCGAGGNGGAATTCGTCCAGGGTCTGGCCGCGGCCAGCAACAGTGGGGTCTACGGGGACAGCAGGGCGGCGGCAGCAATTGTCGGCCACGCCGACCTTAAGTTGGCGGACAAAGTGCAGCCGGTCCTGGAAGCGCTGCAGGCGGCCAGCCCCAACCGGTTTCGGGGCATTCGGCACAACGTGACCTGGAACACCGACCCCTCCTGGGACAACCGGGAGACCCAGGGCATCCTGGCCAACAGCCAATTTCGGGAAGGGGCAAGGGTGTTGGCGCGGATGGGATTGTCCCTGGATATGATGCAGGCCTTCCCCCAAATGCCGGAAATAGCGGACTTTGCCAAAGCCGTGCCTGATTTGACGATCATTCTTAACCACATCGGCGGTCTCAGCCGTACTGGCATATACGCCAACAAAGACGACGAGGTGATACCCGTCTGGGAGGAAGGCATCGCTGCGGTGGCGGCCTGTCCCAACGTCGTGGTTAAACTCGGCGGTCTGGGAATGCCCCGCATCGGCTTTGGTTGGCACGGGCGGGAAGTCCCCATCGGCTCGGAAGAGTTGGCGGAGGCCATGTCCCCCTGGCTGACCTATTGCATTGAGCAGTTCGGGCCGAACCGGTGCATGTTCGAGAGCAACTTCCCGCCCGATAAGGTGTCCTTCTCTTACAACGTGATGTACAACGCCTTCAAGATAATGTCTGGTAGCTACTCGTCGACGGAGCGGGCCGCCATGCTTCACGACACTGCGGTCCGCGTATACCGGATAGACGTATAATATGAAATGCCGGCCCCCAGGCTTGTTCTTACTAACCGCGTTAGCTGTTGTGACGGTATCCTGGACAGGCATTCTGGTNTTTATTCAGGAGGAGTTATTCCAATGCCCCAAACAATGACCGGAAAACAAGCTCTGCTGGAAATGCTGAAAGCAGAAGGCGTGGAATACATCTTCGGCAATCCAGGGACGAGCGAAGGTCCGATCATAGATATGTTGGGAGATTATCCGGAGTTTAAGTACATCCTCGCCTTGCAGGAGAGCGTCGCCGTCGGTATGGGAGAGTCCTATGCCAGGGCCACAGGAACCGCGTCCTTCGTCAGTCTCCACGTGGACAGCGGGCTGGCCAACGGAATCTGCCTCATGTTGGACGCCTTGAATACCGGAACTCCAATGGTTGTAACGTCGGCCAACTACGACGCCCGCAAGATNAATGAAGCGAAGACGGATCTAGCCGAACTCGTGCGGCCGGTTACCAAGTGGGCGGTGGAATTGACCCTTCCCGACCAGATCCCCAGCGCCATTAGACGTGCCTTTAACGAAGCCAATAGTCATCCCAAAGGACCGGTTTACGTTGGTTTCACCTCCAACGCCCTTGAGGCCACCGCGGAAATGAATATCGTACCCTCAAGTAAGATAGACGACGCTTCACGGCCAAGTTTGAAGGGGATTCATGAAGCAGCGTCGCTGTTGGCCGCTTCTAAGAAACCCATGATGATCGTGGGAGACCGGGTTTCCGACGACGGCGCGGTGGACCAAGCCGTGGCGTTGGCCGAGCTTCTTGGCCTCCCGGTATACCAATCCCGGGGCGCCGAAGTCGCGTTTCCCACGACCCATCCTCAATTCATGGGAAACCATTCATTAAGGGTTCCCGCGGATAGAGACACTTTGCAACAGGCGGACGTGGTTTTGGCCATTGGGATGGATACCTTCGACGAATTATTTTACTGGGGAGACGTGATACTTGGTCCGGCCGCAAAGTTGATCCACATCGATCCGGTCCAAGGACGAGTGGGTAGGTCCGAACCAACCGATGTGGGCATAATTTCCCATTGCGGTTTGGCTATCGAGGAACTGATCGGTTCGTTGAAAACGCGGCTTACGCCGGCCAACGGGGATGAGATTAAGGCTCGCGCTCAAACAGTTGTCAGCGGAGCCGTAGCGAAGAGGAGATCCTTCGACGCGTCGGTGTCCGGGAAGTGGGACAGCCGTCCCATGACCCCAGCTAGGATGATGGATGAATTAGCCAAGGCGATACCGTCGAACGCTATAGTGGTGGATGACGCGATCAGCAACCGGGCTGCTTTGCGTCATTATTTCCATGCGGCCAAGCGGGGCGATCTTGTAGGAGTGAGAGGACAGGCGATAGGCGGCGGAATCGGCGCTACCATGGGCACGCAATGCGCCTACCCCGATAGGCCGGTCTTTGGGATCATCGGCGACGGCAGCGCCATGATGACTATACAAGGGCTGTGGACGGCGGCGAACGACAACATCCCCTGCATCTTCGTGATCTGCAANAACGGCATGTACCGGGTGTTGAAGGTCAACTTTAATGTCTATCAACGGGACATTCTCCAACTGTCTGAGCCGGCCGGCAGTCAACTTTTGTATTCGGATTTCCCGACTCCCTTCGACATAGCGGCGATAGGCCGGAGCATGGGGGTCCACGGCGAGAGGATAGTGGAGCCGGAACAGATCGCACCCGCCGTCGCCAGGGCCGTTGCCTCGGGTAAACCCGCCGTGCTGGACATCGTCATCGATGGGTCTCTTTAAGTCGAAGACGGAGCAGCGGTAATGGCAACGATAACACTGGCATCCGGTGCCAGTTTGGAGATCGCGGCCGTGCTGTACGAGTTTGTCCGGGATGAGGCCGTCACCAGCACCGGTTGGACGGCGGACCTGTTGTTCGGAGTCCTGGGTGAGTTGGTCCAAGAATTCGGTCCCAGAAACCAGGAATTGTTGGCCAAGAGGATAAGCCGCCAGGAACAGATCGACCACTACTACATATCCAAGAGGAACGCTGGCTGGCAGCCTACTCGGGCATCCGCCGGCCGGGACGCCGCGGACTTGGAGCAGTTCCTGGTGGGCATCGGCTATCTGGAGCCGGAAAGTTCCACCGAATTCAACATGACGACCCCCCAGCTTGACGCCGATATGGACCAGAACGGCCCCGAGTTGGTCACGCCGGTGAACAACGCCAGTATGGCGGTGGGGGGCGCAAACGCCCGGTGGGGNAGCCTCTACGACGCCTATTTCCTCAGTGATATCCATCAGGAGATCGACCGGGAGGAAAGCCGGAGGGCGCGTCTGCGNATGGTGGTGGAGGAAACGACTGAATTTCTGGACGTTCACGTTGCGCAATGGGCGAACGGCGTGGGCTTCAAGGATATCGTTTCCTACTCGGTGCGCCTTAACCCCCAAGGGACTTACGAGCTTGTTGGTCATACCGGCGAGGGAGTCGAGGTTGGGTTAGACAACACCGCCGTCTTTGTTGGATTCAACAAAGACGGCGAGAATCTGACGGATTTCTTTCTGGAAGACAACGGATTGAAGTTGCAATTCCAGCTTTATGACGGCGGGCGGGTCAACGAGGAGAACGGCCAGTTCAGAGACCTCTTTGTNGAATCGGCCATCACCAACATCGTCGACTTTGAGGACGCAGTCGCCATTGTAGACGCGGACGACATGGTATCCGCTCTGAGAAACTACCTGGGACTAATCAAAGGCGACCTGCGCGCCTACGGTTCCAGGGGCAACTTGAAGACCATGAACTCGGATAAGACCTACTTGGATGTGAACGGCTCCAGCCAGACATTCAAGGGAACGAGCTTGATGTCCGTGCGCAACGTTTCGCTGCACATGTATACGGGCATGGTAACTGTCGACGGCCAGGAGATACCCGAAAGGATCCTTGGAGTTTTGTTGACCACATTCATCGCCGCTTCCCACGATAACGGCTCCAGCGGGGAAGGCGACGAGGTGGATGGTGGACCGATCCCGACCCGAGGCCCCAACAGTAAAAAGGGCTACATTTACCAGGTGACCCCCAAGCTACAATCATCGGAGGAAGTGGCCGAACAGGTAAGGTTCTTTGAAGCCATCGAGAATAAGCTGGGTCTGGCGAAAAACTCCATCCTCATCGGCATCATGAATGAAGAGCTGGGGATGACCCTCCAACTGGCCCAAGCCCTTAGAGCCGCCCAAAGCAGGACCTTTTTTACCAATACCGGTTTCCTGGACCGGACCGGTTCCCAGATACGGACCCAGACGCAGGCGGGGCCGNTTGAACTTAAGGACGACCTCACTCAAGAGTTATTTAACACCAGCTATGAGCTTCATAACGTGGATGTAAGCATCCGTGCTGGAGTGCATAGGCACGGAAAGATCGGCAAGGGGATGCAGGTTAGGAATCGGGCCATGGCGGAAATGCTGGAGAGGAAGATAGCCCATCCCAGGACTGGTGGTAATACGGCCTGGGTCCCCGCGCCCTACCCCAGCGACCTCCATTCCATGCATTACCACATGGTCGATGTGNATCAAGTCCAAAGGGTCATGGAAGATTCACCTTCGCCGGGCATCATCCGGAGGGACCTTTTGACCTTCCCTGTCTTAAAGCGCGAGAAGCTGGCGGAGCCAGGAGTAAAGCAGAGCCTTTTGCTAAGCTATGCCCATAGCATGGTCGCCTACGTCGAGCCCTGGGTCCATAGAGGCATCGGGTGCAGTGGCGTGCCCAACTTCGACCAGATTGAAGAGATGAAGGACCGGGCCACCGAGAGAATTGACGGNGCCATCATCGCCAACTGGAAACTACATGGCGTGGTAAATCAGCAGGAGATCGAAGACGGCGTGAGAAAGGCGGCCGAAGTCGTGGATCAGCAAAACGCTGAGCAGCCTGGCTACGTCCCGATGACGGACACCCAGGCAAAACGAGATTCCTTATTGGAAGAACCGGCCATCGCCGCCGTGCTGCAGATCATCGACGACGCCCTCTCCTCCCCCAGCGCCTACGTAGAACCCGCGTTGTTTAGGAACCGCGTGGCGGTAAAAGCCGGTGGGGGATAGTCGGGGCGCATGGGCACATGGCACAGTCCCAAACTCGGAAAGAAACCGAGGCCTGTTTCCAAAGAAGGCTGGTCGCTAGGGAGGGGCTTGGGCGTAGTCCTTATTATCTACAGCCAAATCAGTATATCGAGGGAAGTGATTCGCGGATCATCGCGGCATTCTGCTTAGTGGAGTCCTAACTGGCAGGAGGACGAGATGGATGCCCATTACCCAGTTTCTCTTGAGGGAGAACTGGACCCCAACCTTAGCCGGGGGCTTTGGCTGGTTAAGTGGTTCTTAGCTATCCCCCACTACATTGTGCTTGCGTTTTTGTTGATAGCCTTCGTGGTTTTATCGGCGGTGGCTTTTTTCGCCATTCTTTTTACCGGGAAGTACCCGAGAGGAATCTTCGATTTCAACGTGGGCTTTTTAAGGTGGACGTGGCGGGTAAGTTACTACAGCCTTGGCGCTTTTGGGACCGACCGGTATCCGCCCTTCAGCCTCAAGGCCACGGACTATCCAGCAACATTNGATGTCGAATACCCGGAACATCTTTCGAAAGGTCTGGTGCTCGTCAAGTGGTGGCTGCTTGCAATACCACATTACATAGTCGTGGGTATTCTTCTCGGGGGGCGTTCCGGCGGGCTAAACCTCGTGCTGGTGATCTTCGCGGCCGTTGCACTGCTGTTTACTGGGCGTTATCCAGTTAGCATTTTCGCCCTTGTAATCGGCGTCAACCGGTGGGCCTTTCGAGTGTTTGCCTATGCGTCCCTCATGCGAGACGAATACCCACCGTTTCGCCTGGACCCATAGGTCTCGCAATTCGGGCAGCATGCGAACCTGAGATTGGAAGCCTTTTCGGTCAAACCATACGGTCTGTCGAAGTTAATAAAACGTCTATATACGGACCGTCGTAAAATGGGCGCCATGACGGGCGTCAAGCCGCAGTCACTGAACGCCCATTACAATAAGGGAGAAATCAGATGTGGTATTTGGTGTTAAGCCGGCCGTTGGTGGCCCGAGAGCAGATGATGGGTAGCCTTGATGACCATCTAGCTTGGATGCGAAGCCAGCACGATGCTTCCAATGTGCTGTTTTCCGGACCTACGGCAGATCACAGCATGGGAATCTACGTGATCAGGGCTACGTCCAGGGAGGAGGCCCAAACCGTCGCCGACTCGGACCCGTTCCATTCGCTCGGTTTTCGGAATTACGAGNTGCTGGACTGGGAAGTGCACCAGGTGATGGGCGCCGGGCCCTTCAGCAGCGGCGAGATGGCATTCCGGAGGGAGATGGCCGGAGGGGCGGNTACTTAATTCCATCGGTAAAGCCAAAGTTATCGTTCTCGTNCGGCCACCTGTATGGCGAGGAACGCATAAGCGGCTGGAATACGATCGTCGATAGGTAAGATTGGAGCAATTGCAACAGAGCTGAGCTAGCCTAAGGTTGGATCAAGAAAGCCGGCGCTATCGTAGAGTTGCCCCAATAGTTGGAAGCGTTGGCGTAACACGTAGCCGGCCAAATCGACGGGGGTAAGATGAATCTGAAGGGTTCAGCAACCATAGTGACCGGTTCGGCGACCGGACTCGGTGCGGCAGTAGCCAAGGCAGCTGCGGCCAAGGGCGGTAACGTGGTGANCAACTACACCAAGAGCAAGACCGAAGCGCTGGAAATCGCCGCTGTCTGTAACGATATGGGGGTCGAAACATTGCTATGCCAGGCCGACGTCTCGTTGGACCAAGACTGCCGGCGCATGGTATCGGAAACCGTCGCCAAGTGGGGCCGTGGTCAACGTTTCGTCAATTTCCGCGATGACCGGACCGGGCANCTCNATCGCATACGTGGCGTCAAAAGCAGCTCTCAACACCAAGACCCTTTCCCTGGCCCGCGCCCTTGCTCCCGAGGTTAGAGTCAATGCGGTATGTCCTGCTCTGTTCGACTCTAGGTGGTGGGCCGATGGTCTAGGGGAGGTACCATACCAAAAACTGTGGGAGCGTTTCATCGAAGATGTTCCACTGAAGGCCGCAGCCACTGCGGAGTCGATAGCGGATACAATAGTGTGGTTGTTGGAAAGCGCTGGTTATATCACTGGAGAGACCCTGATGATTGACTCGGGGATGCATCTGCTTGGCTTTCAACCCTAAAGCTGGCCTACCCTTNTTTTGTTTTGTAGTCTGGGACTCCTGGCGGACCTCGAATTTTATCTCCATGTTCACAGGTATATCTAGGCTCGAAAAATAACGAACGCTGGATATCCGGTTGACGGGGTCAAATGGGGATTTCCAACAAGAATAAGGGGAGGTGTTATGCCAACTCAAACTGCGACGATTGACTCACAGGTACATGCCTACGAACGGAATAGCCCTGAGCGTCCTTGGGCTGGAATCCCGCCGTGGCCGGACGAGGTCACCGGAGACGACATGGTGGTGGCGATGGACGCCGTCGGCGTCGACGGGGCTTTGCTGGTTTCGCCATTCAGTATGTATCGCTACGATCCCAGCTATGCACTAGAGGTATACCGCAAACATCCNGGCAAATTCGGCCTGATNAAGCCATTTGACCCCGAGTCGGAAGCGGTTGCTGACGAAGTCGCTCAGTGGGCAGCGACACCGGGCGTGGTGGGATCACGCATCATGCTCACGGCCCAGGAATTCCAAGCGGATGATCCGGGTTTAAATCGAATACTTNCCGCCGGCGCCCAAGCCGGTATTCCGGTGAATGTAATGTGTTCTGGCAAGCTGCCTCTCTTCCTGGAATTGGCGCGCCGCCATCCAGACACGCAGATGGTGGTCGATCATGTGGGGATATCNCANCCCAACGAGCCGCCAGCGCCGCCCGAACCGTTCGCCGAACTAGCCAACGTGGTTTCGCTGGCGGCATGCGACAACGTGGCCATCAAGATTTCCGGAGCTTGTACCCTGTCCCACCAGCCATTCCCATACCCGGATATCTGGGAACCTCTNCGCAAGATATTCGATGCGTTCGGAATCGACCGATGCATGTGGGGCACCGACTGGACCCGGGCATTGGGAGTGTTGAACTATGAGCAGGGTGTTGAGGCGTTTCGGGTCACGGACCAGCTCTCGGACTCAGAGCGTTCCGCACTCATGGGCGGGACCCTGGCGAAGATTTACAATTGGTCGCCTGAGAAGGGTAGATAGAGACTTCTACAGAATCTTAAGAGCTTGGGGGAGCGAGCTTGCCACGATCCGCATGACTCAATATAATGGCTGCGTCGCGGACGCACCGCTGATACGCCGCTGAATCAGAAACCGTAACTGCACGCCGGTTCAACGGTGTATAACGGTAAAATAGCCAGAATCCTACAGACTTACGGTAAGGAGGCAACCATGGTTGACCAATTGGCCCGGCCCAAGGANAAGGTGGAAGTCTACTGGTTCTCTGAACAGCCGAACGGATACATCAACGACGAGCTTCTTGATCGATACGACTCGGGGCGGCTCGGCTTCCCCAACACCCACTTCGACCCAGAAAAGGCCCACGTACTCTACAACGAGTACCATGACCAATATGCCTGGGCCGACGAAGTGGGCTTCGACGGAATCATGAGCAATGAGCATCATGCTGCCTACTGGTGCATGAAGCCCGCGGTGAATCTGGATGCCGCCGTTATCGCCAAACTCACCAAAAAGGTGAAGATCGCTATCCTGGGCAACGTTATCGCCATCAATGATCCCATAAGGATGGCCGAAGAGATAGCTATGCTGGACTGCTACTCTGGCGGCAGGATAATCTCGGGATTCGTGCGAGGCGGAGCCGTAGAGAGTCTGCAGGGGGGCATCGACCCTACGGAAAANCGGGAGCGGTTCGAGGAGGCCCACGATCTCATCATCAAGTGCTGGACAGAGCCGGGACCTTTCCGATATGAAGGGAAACATTATCATCACCGGGTGGTAAACCCCTGGGTACTGCCGATGCAGAAGCCCCACCCGGACATATGGTTCCCTGGNACGGGCAGCCCAGAGAGTGTGGTGTGGGCCGCCAGTCACGGTCACCCCTACATGAATCTTGGGGCGGCGTTAGACGTCACGATGTGGTTGAAAGACATTTATATCGACACTGCCCGCGAATCTGGGTACACGCCGGGGCCCGAGCACTTCGGGTACCTCCTCAAGGCGTTCGTTGCCGATACCGACGAAAAGGCCCAGGAGCTTGGACGCAATTATATGTGGACCGANCGAAACCGCATGAAAGGCCCTAGCGAGCACAACGACCCGCCCGGATACCAGTCCCGGGAGGCGCTAAGGGTGAAGCGGCAGCGGCCAGTAGGGCAATTCGGAGGCGTTACCAACCGTATGACCTATGAGCAGCAGCAAGACATTAACATCGTCATCGTGGGCAGTCCTGAGACAGTCACCAGGAAGCTAACGGAGGCGGTAACCAAACTTAACCCAGGGTACCTGCACATCTATGGCAATGAGGGCGCCATGCCTCATGCAGACGTGATGCGCTCCATAGAATTAATGGGCAAAGANGTGATTCCAGCCCTGCACGAGATCAAGCTGCAACCCTACGACTAAATCCCATAACAATACATCGAAAATATCCCCCCGTATCCTTCATTACAAGAGGGATACAGGGGGGATTAATACGACAAACTAGAACAGAAGCTTACTCTTCTGCACTTGGCCTACCAATGGTCAAGCTAACCTCTATGCCCCGTTTCGCTCTTTTTCCCACAAGACTTCCAGCAAACTACNGGGGTTCATCGGCAGCCGGTTGGTCCGGACCCCTACCGCGTGGGAAATGGCGTTGGCCACCGCCGCCATGGGCGGAACCAAACATACCTCACCAACGCCTCGCACACCTAGGGGGTGGCCGGGGTTGGCTACTTCCACTATCACAGTGTCGATCATGGGCAGGTCCAAGCTGATGGGCATCCGGTAGTCCAGGAAACTGGAATTCAGCATNAGCCCCTGGTTGTCCACGAAGTACTCCTCATTTAGGGCCCAGCCGATACCCTGGACCAAGCCGCCCTGAATCTGTCCCTCCACGTAGCTGGGATGGATGGCTTTCCCCGCGTCCTGAATGGCGGTGCAGCGGAGGATGTCGACCTTGCCGGTCTCCGGGTCAACCTCAACGTCCACGATGTTGAGGGCGAAGGCGTTACCCACGCCGGCGGGATTCGCGGTGGCCCGTCCCACGATGGGACCGCCGGTGCCGTTTAGCCGCCGGGCGATCTGCTTGAGAGTCATCCTCAATTCTGGATCTTCTTTGTGGTGNAGCTCACCGTCCTCGTATTCCACGTCGTCAGGGGTTACGTCCCAGATGCGGGCCGCCCTTTCGATGAGCTGCTGGCGCACGTCCTCAGCTGCCCGATAAACGGCGGTGCCCATCTTGAAGGTCACGCCGCTGCCCCCGGCGCCGGAACTGTAGCCGATGGAGTCGGTGTCGGCGATGGAAGGTTTGATATCAGTGGCCGGAATTCCCAGGACCTCGGCCAGGTGCATTGCCATGGCGGCCCGGCTGCCCCCGATGTCCGGAGATCCTTCCACCAAACTGATGGTGCCGTCGGGGTTGACGTTGGCCACCGCGCTGGCGGGACCTGTCCCGTTGAACCAGGCCCCAGCCGCGATGCCCCTACCTTGGTTGGGGCCTTGTAGGGGGGTGGCTAGGTGAGGGTGCAGCTGAGCAGCTTGAAGGACCTCAACCATGCCGATTCGGCCGAAGGTCGGCCCGGCGGCCTGTCGCGTGCCTTCCTTGGAGGCGTTGACCAGCCTGAATTCCACCGGGTCCATGCCGATCGCGTCGCAGAGTTCGTCCACCAGCGACTCGGCGGCAAAGGCGGCAACCGGGGAGCCGGGCGCCCGGTAGGCGGCGGATTTTTGGGTGTTGATCACCACGTCTAACCCTTCGATGTAAGCGTTGGGAATGTCGTAAGGGGCCAGCATGGTCCGGCAGCCCGAGGGAACCGGCGAGCCTGGGAATGCCCCCGCCTCGTAGATCAGGCGGGCCTCGGCGGCAGTGATCTTTCCCGCGTTGGTTACTCCCATTTTCACCTTGATGTGGGTGCCGGAGGTGGGACCGGTGCCGTGAAATACCTCGGTGCGGCTCATGCTAATCTTGACCGGATGTCCCGTCTTGCGGGCCATGGCTGCGGCCACCGGCTCCAGATAGCACCCGCCCTGGCCTTTCCCCCCGAAACCGCCGCCGATCTCCATAGGGATGACCTTTACCTGCGACACCGGCAGGCCCAGGATGGTGGAGGTGTGATCGCGAAGGGCAAAGTGGCCCTGGCTGCTGGCCCAGATGGTCACCGTATCGTCGGTGTTCCACTGGGCGGTGGCCGAATGGGGCTCAATGTACCCCTGGTGGACCGGCTTGGTGTGGTACTCCCGCTCCAAGACTACATCGGCTTCCTGAAATCCCTGCGCAACGTCGCCCGAACGAAACTCGAAGCGATTGGCGATGTTGCTCTGCTCGCCGGCCGCCACCTCTCCCCAGCCACCTGAACGCATCGCCGGGCTGCTCATGGTAAGCAGCCTCTCATGTAGAATGGCCGCACCGTCCTTCATAGCCTCATCAGCGTTCAGCACGGGGGGAAGTACCTCGTAGTCGACGTCGATGAGCGCCAGCGCCTCTTCCGCTACGTGTGGACTGATGGCAGCCACCGCAGCCACCGCATGCCCCAGATAAAGCGCCTTCTCTCTGGCCATCACGTTCCGGCTGTAGAAGCCATAGTTGACGGCGGCGCCTTCTTCCTGATCGGCCACCTCTGCGGAAACGTCGGGCAGGTCTGCGGCAGTGACCACGGCATGCACTCCCGGCAGAGCGAGAGCGCGGGTGGGGTCGATCCCCTTGATGCGGGCGTGGGCGTGGGGGCTGCGCAGAATCTTGCCGTGCAGCATTCCGGGCAGATGTATGTCGGCGGCGTACCGGGCCCGGCCAATCACCTTGTCGGGGCCATCGTGGCGAATCGGGCGAGTGCCCACCACCTTATATTCCTCGGTTGAAAGGACTATGTTGGGCTTGTAATCAAGCATTGTTGCCTCCTACTGCGTACGGCCGGATAGTCGTTGACGTTACTCTATCATATACGAAAATGATCCACTCACTGAGCTGATAACGCGGGGTTACTTGGCTGGGACGTTTCCAATGTGAAGGAACGTCCCAACCCGGCACGTCACTAGGCCGCCGCCGTAGTCCTACGCTCCGGAGACACTAGCTGAGCCGGTTCACCCAGCAGCAGGAAGAGAGAGGCTCCGGTGGCGCTGACGATTGCGATAGTGGTAAAGGGAATGGAATAGCTTCCGGTGATGTCAAACATGTAGCCGGCGAATAGAGGCGCGGCGAATAAGAGAACATTCATAGGCACCATGGACATACCCATAATGCTGGCGAAGGCTCTGCGGCCAAAGTAAAGCCCACGAATCGCAGTGGTCAACGATCCCCGGCCCTCGCCCGCGCCCATAAGCAGTGCGAATAGGAGCACCATCTGGATGCTGTGGGCCATGGTGAGGATGAGGATGGCCGCCGACTGCAAAATGGCGAAGCCAAAAATCGCGTGCCGCATGGAGACCCGGTCTCCTATGTGGCCACCAACTAGAGTCGATACAATTCCAATCGCGGTATACGCGGATACTACCCAACCTACGGTTTGCAATGAGAATCCCCGGTCGGTCAGCATTGGGCCCAAGTGCACCATGACGCTCACAATTACAGCCGAGCAGCAACCGTGTCCAAAACTCATAAGCCAGAACGCTCGGGTCCGTATCGCCTCCCGCCAGGTGAAATCGAACTCCTGCTGGCCGGGTTCAAGAGCATCTTTGACATCGGCTGCCGGTAGTCCCGGGGCATTTCCGTCGCCGTCGGGGTGCTGTCCATAGTCTTCCGGCCTATTCCGAACCAGCCGGGACAAGGGGAATGCGACTAAGATAACCGTGATTGCCACGGCCGCGGCAACCGCCCGCCATCCGTATTGGACGTCGTCCATCGCCCAGGTCAACAAAGGCACGAATGCCACCACGCCCAGGCGATAGCCAACCAGAACCAATGACATAGATGTAGCCCGGCGCCGAACAAACCAACTGTTCAGCACCGTCATCATGGGCAGCCAGGTGCCCAATCCCGTGCCCAAGCTCATAGTGAGGAACGCCACATAAAATTGCCATAGCTCTTGCACCCTGCTGAACATCAGGAACCCGATGCCCAGAATCGTTAGCCCAATAATCACCATGCGGCGGGGGCCTAATCGGTCGATGAGGAGTCCTTCCAGCGGGCCCAAGATGCCCCCCTCTACCCGAGAGAGGGAAAAGGCCAAAGACAATTGTGTTCTGTTCCAGCCAAAGTGCCTCTCAAGGACCACAAACCAGGCTGTCATGGTATGGAAAAAGGGTACGATGCTCAGGATCATGACGATTGAGGCAATGCCCACCAGCCACCACCCGTAGAATATACCTCCCTTCATACGGCGGCTGACCGTCGGAGTGCCCGCGACGATTATCAAAAGGACGCCCAAGGCTACCATCAATAAGGCTGGTACAGTCATGATGCCGGCGACAATTCCGGCTTTCGGGCCATCAAAAAGAGGAATCCTCCAAAGAAGCTTAAGGCAGCAAGGAGGTTGAAGGCGATAGTATAGGTGCCTTGGACATCGCGCATGTAACCGGCTAGGGGTGGAGCGATGAGTAATAGAAAGTTCATGGGCACTGTGGATATGCCAATAATCTTGCCGGGGTTGCCCTCAGGGGTATTGGCCAAAGATTTAACCATGCAGCAAAAGCTCACGATATCTTAGTCGTCACGGAATCTTAAGCCATTCCCAACCGTTCAATTCGCAATTATACATCACGTTTCGTAATGTAATATTTANATAACATTTGGTATAGGGATATTATGTGTGTGNCGCGATTTGTGTCAAGACCGAATCATGGTCTGGCGCTCCGGCTCCTCCATCGAGGTGANTGGGCGTNGTGGTCGCGGCATTGGGGGGTTGTTCAAGGGANGGTCTTCGCTTCGGCGATGCCAGCTAGTCCAAGCNTACCTTGCCCGGCTATAATTACACNCCGAAGAGAATCTAGGGGAGGCCCCGCATGAAGTTCCTAGCCATGACCCTCATCCCGTACGGCCCGGATCCCATCACCGGAATCCAGCCCTCCGCCACGGAACGTTTGCGCTCGGTGGTGGACAACGCGGTGCTAGCCGAGGAGTTGGGCTTCGACGGGTACGGNGTCGGGGAGCGCCATGAGCGGCCTTTCCTCTCGTCTTCGCCACCGGTCATCCTGAGCCACATCGCCGCGCGGACATCTAAAATCAGGCTATTTACCACGGTGACCACTTTGAGCCTCTTGGATCCGGTGCGGGCGTTCGAGGATTATTCCACCCTTGACCACTTGAGCGGAGGCCGGCTGGAACTGATGATTGGCAAGGGCAACGGCGCCGCTCAGGCCCAGCTATTCCACGTCACCGAAGATGACCAATGGGAGCGAAACCGCGAGGGTTACGAGCTGTTCCGCCGGTTGTGGCGGGAGGATAAGGTCACTTGGTCCGGCCAGTTCCGTCCGTCGCTGGACGAGGCCGAAACCTGGCCCCGCCCGTTGCAGCANCCGATCCGCGTCTGGCACGGTAGCGCGACTAGCGAGGCGTCGGTGGAGTTGGCAGCCAAGTGGGGCGACCCTCTCTTCTCAGCTAACGTCACCAATCCGATCGAGCCTTACGCCGCCCTGGTCCGCCATTACCGGAAATGCTGGGTGGAAAACGGCCGCGACCTGGCGGACCTGTTGGTGGGGGCCGGAACCGCCGGCTACTACTGCGCCAAGACGTCGCAGGATGCCATCGCCACGTACCGCCCTGTCTTCGACGCACGGTTGGCGGGTATGCGGGCGCGGGGTATGGATCCGGTGTTCCATTCACTTGAGGATGCGATAGAGCGCAGTTCGGCCTTGGTCGGCAGCCCGCAGCAAATCATCGACAAAGTGCATCGTTATCACGAGCAGATGGGGCACGAGGTCCTAAATCTGAATGCCGACGGCGCGGGTCTGACCCCAGCCCAGCACCGGGCGACACTAGAGCTATTCCAGAGTGATGTAGCGCCGGCGTTACGCCGCGATATTCCGAGCCGGCCTTTCCCACCTCTANCTGGGTGAGATACCCAGGCGGCTGAGGCGCCTACTGATTCAGACGGGTAGGATCGGTTCAGTAAGCTCGTCTGGGAGGTCGATGGTGCAGGAATTGGCGTTGAGGGCCAGCATGCGGTAGTAGCCCATGGTTGTGGTGAACTCGACCAGTCCCCTTACGCCCAGTTGGTCCCGGGCGGCCGCAAAGGTCGCCTCGCTCACCTTGTTGGTTCCGGTAAGCTCCAACCCGTAGTTAGCCACCGCCGACTCCCTAGCGGACATGGCCGGAAGCGGCTTATTATCGCGAATGGCGTCCACCAAGGCATCGCTGAGGCCGGCACGCCGGGAAGCTGCCGCGTGGGCGTTCCAGATGAACTGGCAGTCCATCGACCGGGCGGCGATGATGGCCGCCAGNCGCTTGAACGTCTCGGGCAGTTCGTCGCTCTCCCCCAGGAATTCCGACAATCTGTTCACTCGGACGGCCATCTCCGGGCTATGGACCATTACCGACGAGGGTCCGACCACCGGGGGGCGGCCTCGGATACCCGCGATCTCGTCGTATGCGGCCCGGTGCTCCTCGGCGACTTCTTCCCGGGTGACTACCGGTATTCGTCTCGCCATATTTCTTCTACCTTTACCTTTCAGTGGCCAAGTCCGGCCGCATTATCGTGGGCGTGGGTTATTCCCAAGCCCGGTTATCAACGATCCCCTCATAGGTCACACCGCCGGTGATCAATTCGGGATAGCTCTGCATCCAATCGTAGGTCCGCCGGAACCGCTCCCTGGTGTAGGGCGCCGGGGCAGCGTAGAGGAAACGCCACGTTTCCAGTTCGTGGGGCTCCAGGGCCCCGCCGGTTTCATCGGTCAGGTAATGGGCGTATTTGCCGGGGTTGGCGTGAATCATCGCCGNAGCCTTTGCTTGGGCCTGGAAATTCGCTGCCAGCGTCGNTCCGTCCATCTCTTCGCCGGCGGCCTCGCTGCGGGTGGAGTGACTTTCCATTATGATGCGGAAACCCTGCTTCTGGGCCACGCTGATCCAAGGCTCGTTGAAGGTACATGCTGCCAATTCGCCCTTCCGAACAGCCTCCAGCCGTTGCGGCATCGTTCCGAAATTGACGACTTTGATTTCGTCCTTTCGGAGAAAACCCTCAAGCATCTTCAAGGTGGTGAAATGGGAACCGTTGAAGACTGTTACCGCGATCTCTGTGTTGGCCAATTGCTCCGGCTCCACGATGTTGCTGTCAGGGCTGGTCACGATGGCAAACTTGGACATGGCCGCGCCCAGAGCGACGATCTTGGCGGGGCGTTGGTCAGATCCCTCACCGTCTGCCGCGCGCTTCATGACCCCCCACTCGCACAGACGGAACTGGTCCATGCCGCCGCTGTTATAGAGTATTTCCAAGGGTCTATCGAAAATATTTTCCGGGCGTATGGGCGTGTTGACATTAGCTGAGCCCGGAGTTTTCACTATCTCCACGTCTAGCCCTTGCTCACGAAACAAGCCTTCTTCATGAGCGACCAANACCGTCAAAGAATGGACTGCGTTGCTGACGGATAATCGGACTTTCTTCAGTTCAGTTTCAGTAGCCATAAGCCTCCTCCCGAGAACGTTGGGTATTATATCAGCCCGTCGTATCGGATCGTGAGTCGTTGGGCCGGCTGTTAGCGATACGACCGGCGATTATGGTTAATTCCAGGCTCGGTTGTCCACGACCGTGTCATACGTGGCGCCTGAGGCGACCAAGTCAGGATAGCCCTGCATCCAACGGTACGTATCCTCAAAGCGTTCTGGTGTATACGGCGCCGGGGGGCCGTAAAGCAACCGGGTCGTGTTCAGGTCCTGAGGCTCCAGAAGACCCTTGGATTCCGTCACGAAGTAGTGAACGTATTTGGAAGGGTCGTTATTAATCATTTCGGCGGCCCTTGCCTGCGCCCGGAACATGGCAGCCAGGGTGGGTCCATCTAAGTCATCGCTGGCCGCTTCGGCCCGGGTGGTGTGGCTCTCCATGATTACTCGGAAGCCTTGTTTCTCGACCACGCTGATCCACGGCTCCATAAGATTGGCCGCCGCTACGTCACCCCGGCGCACCGCCTCGATACGTTCCAGCATCGTGCCGGCGTGCATGGCATTGATGTGGCTTTTCTCGATAAAGCCTTCCAGCATCTTCAGGGTAGTGAAGTGAGATCCATTGTACGGGCTCACCGCGATGGGTCTGTCCTTGAGTTGTTCCGGCTCGTAGATACCGCTATCGGGAAAGGTGACGATGGCCATCTTGGTCATGGCGGCGCCCAATGCCACGATTCTCGCCGGGCGCTGGCCGGACCCTATCGCCTCTACCGTGCGCTTCATCACTCCCCATTCACACATGCGGTATTGGTCCAAGCCGCCGGCGTTGTATAGGGTCTCTAGACTGCGGTCGAAGATCTTCCCGTGGAGGGCCTCGCCGACCGGATTGGCCCGGGCGGTGCCGACGGTGTCGATGACCTCCACGTCCAGTCCCTCATCACTGAAAAGGCCCTCGTCCCGGGCCACCAGCACCGACAGATCGTGAACCGCGTTCATCATCGACATCCGTATCGTAGTCTTTTCGCTACTGGTAGTCATAGTGCCTCGCTTTTGCGTTTCTTGGGGACTTTTAGGGTGAGCCGCCGCGATGTGTAACACTGAGGTCTAAAGATACACACGGTATTTTAGTAGCGGCCTGCCGCATCGGCAACTGGTGCTATTTATGGTATGCCTTTAGCAAATCTCTACCATCAAGTCCGTCAATCGGCTTCCAGCCGGCAGAAGCATGACGCGGCCACGGGCACGTCGGTTCTAGCATTGGCGAGCCTGAGCCGTTGCTCTATTAGCTCCGCCTCCGCCGTTCTGCCGAGACGGAGCAGACATTCGTGATACCCGTGCAGACCCCATACATTATCCGGATGCTGAGAGGCGCGACTGACGGTGTTATCGTAGCCAAGGTCTTCCCGATAGATCCGGTAGGCCTCTTCCACCCGATCTTGCTCCAGCAGCAGAGCGCCCAGCGCGTGGCGCGTCGGTTGCATCCATCCCCATGGCTCGTCGTAGGGAAGGTTGCCGTCAAGTTCGACGGATTTACCTAGATGGGCAAATGCTGCGTCGAANTTTCCCTTCCGGTACTCGACCTCACCCAACATCATCTCGCGTGCAATGGCCAGGATGTCGAGGCAGGTGTTGTTGAATATGTAGCGGCTCTCCGGCACCCGCGACAAGGCCTCGTCGAAGAGGGCCGATTCCCTTTCGGCCGCCGGAACGTCGCCAATGGAAGCTAGTGCCACCGCCTTGGCGTAACGGATTATTGCTGTCGTGACGCAGTACAGTTCCTGATCTTCGGGCAGTTCCNGGGCGATGATCTCCTCCCATCGGCCGAAACGGATCAACACGTGCTGTTTTATCGAGACGAATCCTTCCAGCCAGTTGGCCATCGGGGGTGANTCTACTNTCAACAATTCGGCGGTGAGTGTCGACGATATCATCTCCTCGGCGGCCTCGATCGCCGGGCGATACTGGCCGAGGAACATCGCTCCATAGACTTTGAAATGGTAATTATGACAACGGTAGAGCGAATAAAAGTTGACCGATCCTTCTAGAGTCTGAAACTTCCGGTCGGCGGTGATTGCCGCGTCATTTGAGTCGACGNCCGCCTGATAGTGGCCGCAGAGTACATCGATGTGCGTCGGCATGTGCTGCAGATGGCCCGAGTCGGGCACGAGGCTGCGCAGTCGATCAGCCACCTTCAGGGCCATTTCGGGATTCGGCGACATCTCCATCAGGTGGATATACATGTGGAGCAGACCGGGATGCCAGNGCCCTCCCGCATCTTCGATGCGCTGGAGGGCCGACTCCAGCACTTCTTTGGCTTCAGCCGTGCTTGCGCCTTCAGCGATACCGCCGGTCTTCAGGTCCCACAGGTTCCATGGGGTGCGATTCATGAGGGATTCGGCAAAGAGCGTGCAAATGTCGGGATGGTCAGGGAATCGTTGGTAGACCTGGCGCATTTCTGTGGCGTAATCTTCGACCCATCCGGAGGGGTTGGAGCCCGGCACGGCGGTGGGGTAACGGAAAGGCAGTGTCCGGATAATCGCTNGTTCCATCTCGGTAACTCCATCTAGCAGAGCAACAGCTTTGGAGGACGCCTCGTGTGCCTCCGACAGTACGGACTTGAACTCGGCTTCATCGAACGCGTCCCAAGGTTTGTTGTAGTTCGGNCCAAGGGCATGCGCGATTCCCCAATATGCCATGGCGCAATCCGGGTCGGATTCCAACGCGCGGCGGAAGCATCTCACCGCCTCGCCGTGGTTGAACCCGTAGCACCATAACAAGCCGCGGTCGAACCAAAGCTGTCCTTCGGGAGACCTGGTCGTGACGGGCAGTCGATGGGCCCCAAGATCATAGTAGCCGGCCATTCACCTTCACCTCCTCTCTTGGTTTGAGATTATTGTAGCGAATCGCCGGGCCTTTGAAACTCCGGCTTTCAAACCTGAGGCCCGACTAGCGTTAAACTAGGCTTTAGGGATGCCAAAGGCTGATGAACACATTCTTCTCGAACCGCTGCGTTGCGCAATCCTGTATCAAAATCGAANAGACAAAACGTACAGGCAAGGGTTTCCAGTTGGTCTTCCGNAAACCGGGATCAACAAGGTTTGGTAACATGGCGCTTACGGTTTAATTTATCGCGCCAACGCGGGCGTGGGCGGGTTGATATGGACGTGATTGAATCCAAGGCGCAAACCCAGAGTTCCCAGTTCGTGGAGAACCGGGAACAGATATCAGCGCTGGTCGGAGAACTGAAAGGCCGGTTGTTATCGGTGCGGAAAGGGGGAGGCCCGGAGCGGGTTGAACTGCACCGCAGCCGGGGTAAGATGATGGTNCGAGACCGCATCGAGGCTCTCTTGGACCGTGACTCGCCCTTCCTGGAGCTCAGTCCGCTGGCCGCCTGGGGCATGTACGACGATGAGGTAAACTCGGCGGGAATCGTCACCGGTGTTGGCGTGGTGCATGGAANGGAAGCGGTGGTGGTGGCCAACGATGCCACCGTGAAGGGAGGGACCTACTACCCTATCACGGTGAAAAAGCACCTGCGGGCCCAGGAGATTGCCCTGGAGAGCCACCTGCCCTGTTTTTACCTGGTGGACTCGGGCGGCGCTTTCTTGCCGCTACAGGCCGAAGTGTTTCCAGACCGGGAGCACTTTGGACGCATCTTCTACAACCAAGCCAAGATGTCAGCCCTGGGCATTCCCCAAGTGGCGGTGGTCATGGGGTCCTGCACGGCCGGNGGCGCTTACATCCCCGCCATGAGCGACGAGGTGGTAATCGTCCGGGATCAGGGCACTATTTTCCTGGCAGGCCCGCCCCTGGTATTGGCCGCCACCGGAGAGGAAGTGGACGCCGAATCCCTGGGAGGAGCCGACGTGCACACCCGGATCTCTGGGGTCGCCGACCATTACGCGATCGACGACGAGGACGCGTTGGCCATCACTCGCAACATCGCCGAGAACTTTGTTAAGAAGCGAAGCTTGCCTTTCGAGGTCACGACTCCGGAGCCGCCCGCCTACCCACCGGAAGAGATCTATGGAATCATATCCGCCGACAACCGGAGGCAATACGATGTCCGGGAGGTGATCGCCCGNATCGTCGATGGTAGCCGGTTTCATGAGTTCAAAGCTAACTACGGTGAGACTTTGGTGTGTGGCTTTGCCAGGGTCTGGGGATACCCCGTGGGTGTGGTGGCCAACAACGGGGTCTTATTTTCGGAAAGCGCTTTGAAGGGAACTCACTTTATTGAGCTATGCTCTCAGCGTGGCATCCCCTTGCTTTTCTTGCAGAACATCACCGGATTCATGGTAGGCCGTCAGTACGAGAACGGCGGCATTGCCAAAGACGGCGCCAAGATGGTGATGGCGGTGTCCAACGCCGCCGTGCCCAAGTTCACCGTGGTGATCGGTGGGTCCTTCGGCGCGGGAAATTACGGCATGTGCGGCCGGGCCTACGACCCNCGGTTCTTGTGGATGTGGCCCAACGCCAGAATCTCCGTGATGGGCGGGCCCCAAGCGGCCTCGGTCCTGTTGACCGTCCGGCAGCAGCAATTGGAACGGCAAGGCGGGTCCTTGAGCGAGGAGGAGCAGGAAGAGCTGCGACGCCCGATCTTGGACAAATACGAGGAAGAGGGCAACCCTTATTACAGCACCGCCAGATTGTGGGACGACGGCATCATCGACCCCGTCGACACCCGCACGGTGGTGGGGTTGGGCATAGCGGCCTCCCTGAACGCTTCCTTTCCGGAGCCGAGCCGGGGCGTTTTCCGAATGTAGCGTCTTCCCCACGGCGGNGCCAGTTAGTACTTTCTTGAGATAAACGGCGCTACTATTGACATTCGTGGTGAGCCTGTCGAACCACCGGCTTCAGCTAGGAGGGCATAGTCCGATTTTCGCCAAGGTATTGGTTGCCAACCGGGGTGAGATTGCCGTGAGGGTGCAGCAGACGCTGAAGACCCTGGGTATAGCTACGGTTGCCGTATATTCGGACCCCGATAACACCGCGCCCCACGTATTGATGGCCGATGAAGCCTGGCCTCTGGGTGGGCAGACCGCAGCGGAGACTTACCTGGACATGGAGAAGCTCCTAACCATCGCCCGGAGGTGCGGCGCTGAGGCGATCCATCCTGGCTACGGGTTCTTGTCGGAAAACCCGAAATTTGCCAAAGCCTGCGATGACGCGGGTATCGTATTTATCGGTCCCTCCCCGGAAAGCATGGAAGCGCTGGGCGACAAAATACGTTCCAAGCAGTTGGCCCGCCAAGCGGGAGTTACGGTGGTGCCCAATTCTCCACCTTGCGACGGGATTGATACAGCCGTGGAGGAATTCGTGGCCGCTTGGGGGTTTCCCTTGCTGGTCAAAGCCGCCGCCGGAGGAGGTGGGCGAGGGATGAGGCTGGTTAACAGCCTTGAAGAACTGGCNCCGGCTTTGGATTCGGCCGCCCGGGAAGCCCATGCCGCATTTGGTGATGGCCGGGTGTTTTTGGAACACTACGTCCGGCGGCCCCGCCACGTTGAGATTCAAGTCCTGGCCGACAGCTTGGGCAATACCGTTCATCTGCTGGAACGGGAGTGCAGCNTCCAACGGCGTTACCAAAAAATCATCGAAGAAACCCNCTCGCCCGCCGTAACGCCGGAACTGCGGCGCCAGATGGGGGAGGCCGCAGTGGCGTTGGCCCGTTCCGCCGGGTACGTCAATGCCGGGACGGTGGAGTTTTTGCTGAACTCGGAGAACGGACAGTTCTACTATTTAGAGATGAACACCAGGCTACAGGTGGAGCATCCCATCACTGAAGAGGTGCTGGGTATCGATCTGGTCGAATGGCAGGTGCGCATCGCATCTGGCGAGGAGTTGACCTTCAGGCAGGATGACATCCGTGCCAGGGGCCATGCGGTGGAATGCCGCATCTACGCTGAAGACCCGTACAACGATTTCGTTCCGTCTGTAGGTACGCTGGTGAGGTGGCTTCCGCCCAGCGGACCCGGATTGCGTTTGGACAGNGGAGCCACCCAAGGACAATCGATATCCACTTATTACGACCCCATGTTGGCCAAACTGATCGCCTGGGNGCCGAACCGGTCATCGAGTCTACACCGAATGGACCTGGCTTTGTCCGAGTTTCCTGTCTTGGGAGTAGTGACCAATATCTCGTTTTTGCGTCAGGTTATTCGTCACCCCCGGTTTCTAGAGGGAGAGTACGACACCGGTTTCTTAAGTAGCGACATGGGCGTTGGGCAGCCGGAATTTTCGCAAGAAACTCTCAACCTAGCCCAGGCTCTGGCGGCATGGGCGGCGGACGCAGTCTCTCCCCAAAGGCCGCAGATTCAAGAAGGCCAGGCGGCGTACGAGAATAACCCCTGGCTATCCGCCGGCAAACTGAGGTTGCCGTGAGCCAAGGACAGCTACGCCAGCAATCTCCGGTATCGGACCAAGTTTTTCATTACCGGGTAGAAACCCAGGGTGAATCCGTGNGGGTGAACCTGGACGAAAATGAGCTCCAACTAACCGTCACGACAAAGGATGGCCGGCAAGGATGGTGCACCACCTCCGATGGCAGNCTGCACTCGTTTGCGTGGGCTTGGGTTGGGAACTCCTTGGAGCTTTGGCTGGACGGCGATGTTTTCATTTTTGAAAGAGTTGAGCGTAGAGGGCGACCAGACCGGGAAACCTCAGTTGGCGGCAGCGATATCTTGGCGCTCATGCCCGGAACGGTTAAACAGATATTGGTAATGCCGGGGGACTCCGTGGAGCGTGGCCAGACAGTGATTATCATGGAGTCGATGAAGATGGAGCTGACGATTGCCGCCCACCGGGATGGAGTGGTCAAGCGGATCCCGGTGGAGCAGGGCGGCCAGGTAGAAAAAGGCATGCGTTTGTTGGAGTTGGAGGACCAGCCGGACTCGGCCGGCTAGCGGTCCNCAATCCGTCCTATGAAAGCCATTTCCCTCTGAATGCTATGCTTCCCTAACTGACGTTAAATCAATGGAAGGCACATTTATGAATCAGCCGGGATAGGGTATGGTGCAATTCCAGANAGTCGCATATATTTGGTGGGATTGATTGATAGACGGGGAGAGCATTCTCGATGCTAGAAATGAGGACGGTAACCGCCGACGAGTTTGTTGAGTGGGTTCGAGTTGAGGCGAGGGCCTACGGGAACCGGCTGAACAATGACCCAGAGATATTGAGGCCGCATTTCGACCTGGACCGTTCCATCGCCGTGTTCGATAAAGGCAACATCGTCGGTGGCGCCCACTCTCACCGGCTTGAAATGTCTGTACCTGGGGCTTCAGCGGTGACGGCGGGGGTGGCGAACATTGCCGTGCAGCCTACCCATCGGCGGCAGGGTGTGATGACCAGGATGATGAATCATCAGATCAATGATCTCCACGAGCGTGGAGAGCCTCTAGCCGCGCTGTTTGCCCGGGAAAGCGTGATCTACCGCCGGTTCGGATATGGCATCGGATCATTGCAAGAGGAATGGTCGATCGATCGCCAGTANAACGCATTTGCCCGGCCGATCGAGAGTCGTGGCCGGATCGTTTTCGTTGATCCGGAAGATATTCCGAATAAGTTCCCCGAGGTTTTCGGCCGAAGTACGATGGATCGCCCAGGCGTGTTCCAGAGGGCGCCGCACCATTGGGANCGCGATTCCCAAGCGCCGGAACACCGCCAAGGCGGCCAAGGCGGCCTGTTTTACGCGGCCTATGAGGATGGCGGGAGAANCGACGGCTATGCAACGTACCGGATCACCGGGACAACCCTCACCGTGAACGAATTGATGGCGGTGACGGAAGAGGCGAATACCGCATTGTGGCGGTTTTGTCTTGATACAGATCTGATGAGCTGCACTGAGGCGGTGAGGCGCCCGGTAGATGACCCTTTGCCGTGGATGTTGGCCGACCCACGCCGCTTGCAGAGATCGACCCGTGATGGAATGTGGGTGCGTGTCATAGACGTAAGCGCCGCCCTAAAGCTCCGGCGGTATATGCAGAGCGACCGTTTAGTGTTGGAGGTTCGGGACGAACTATGNCCTTGGAACGACGGGCGGTTCGAATTGGAGGGGTCTCCCGAGGGGGCCACATACCGAGCTTCAAATGCATCGCCGGATCTGGCGATTGGTGTTTCCGATCTGGCTTCAGCGTACATGGGGGCCGTAAGTTTCAGTACACTAGCGCAAGCAGGCTTGGTAGTTGAGCACGCGCCGGGAGCACTACTGCGCGCTGATTGCATGTTCGCGGTACATTATCAACCTTGGACGCCAAGCCACTTTTAGTAGCGGAGTGACCACCGGCAGCTAAAGCTTGGTATGGCTTGGGCGGGGCTTATCCCCAAGTCTGTCCGCCTGATGCAATTGCCAACCAAGCTTCCCATATTCGGTGGTGGGGACATTGCTCCTCGGAGACCGCCCGCAAAAGCCAGGAGAGCTGGGAGTAGAGGGCACGAATCCAACGCACCGCGTCCACCGGTCCGGATCAACAGACAGAANCCGTTATAATCCAGGTCGAATCACCAAGAGGAGAATGAGTCATGTACGTAATCAGAAGAATCGCTAAAGCGCAGCCGGGGAAGGTATGGCAGGTTGCCAGCTTGCTGACCAAAATATGCGCTGCCTACGAGGAGCAAGGCCGCCCCAAGGCTCACGTATATGTGTCCCAAGGCCTGCCGGGAACGCCCAACNTGGCCTATGCCCAGTGGACCCAGGCGACCATNGAGCCCAACTGGCTTTCCAAGGTCCCCGAGGTGGTACGGACCCTGAACGCCGAAATGCAGGCCCAGCTGGAATCCTATGAGATCGAATTCTACGAGTTAGTCACCCCTGAGAAGTTAGTCGAGAGGGGCGTCTCGTAGTTGGCATATCGCATGCCCCTAAGCGAGGCGCTACTTCTGGACTGATTTCGCTTCGAGTGCCTCCAGGATGGCGCCAGGGGTCATCGGCAGCTTTGTCATCCGCACCCCGACTGCATCGTGTATCGCGTTGGCCACTGCGGCTAGGGGCGGGATGATTGGCGCCTCGCCTACACCACGTAGTCCGTAGGGATGGCGGGGATTCGGCACCTCGGTAATCACTGTTTCGATCATGGGCAAGTCCAGAGCAGTGGGCATGCGGTAGTCCAGGAAGCTGGAGTTGTTCATGGCGCCGTCCTGGTTGTAAAAGTACTCCTCGTTCAGCGCCCAGCCGATCCCCTGGACCGTGCCGCCCTGCATCTGACCTTCTACGTAGCTGGGATGGACCGCTTTTCCAGCGTCGATAAAGGCGGTGCAGCGCAGAATATCCACCTTACCCGTTTCGGTATCTACCTCAACGTCCACGATGTTGCCGGCGATGATAGGACCGACCCCGCCGGTGCTGGAAGCCGCGGAACAGGTGATCGGACCACCGGTGCGCAACAGCCGCCCAGCCAACTCCTTGAACGTCAACCGGTCGGCAGGGTTCTTGTTGCAGATAAAAGTGGCGTCTTGGAATGCAACGTCTTCTTCCTGAACCTCCCAGATCAAAGCCGCCCGGGCCGACATCTGACGCTTCACTTCCTCAGCGGCGGTGATGGCGGCCAGCCCCGTGTCGAACGCGGTGCGGCTGCCGCCGGTGGTGGCTGTATAGCCAATGGAGTCGGTATCGACCACCGTCGGTGAAACGTCCTCAGCCCGAAGCCCCAATACCTCGGCAGCCTGCATCGCTACCGCCGTCCGCGTGCCGCCGATATCGACCGAGCCGGTGATTAAATTTATTGTCCCGTTGCTGTTGACATGGATAGTGGCTGAGGAGGCTTGACCACNTTGCATGCGGAATCCCACAGCGACACCCCGGCCCCGATTGGGGCCGTCGAGAGGCGCGGTGTAGTGGGGGTGGGTCTTCATTTCCTCTTCCATCTCCCAGCAACCCAGGACCGCGTGGGGAACGCCCGTGGGCATCCGGTCGCCTTGTTTACTTACGTTCATCAAGCGAAATTCCATGGGGTCGATACCCAGAATTTTCGATATTTCATCGATGACCGACTCGACAGCAAAGCAGGCCTGGGGTTGTCCGGGCGCCCGGTAGGCCTGGACCTTTTGCTTGTTACAAACTATGTCATAGCCGTCCACCAAAACGTTTTCGATGTTGTAGGGTCCTGTAGCAGCCATTGCGCCGCCGCCCACCGGTGACCCAGGATAGGCTCCGGCCTCGTAGGCTAGGTATACTTGCGCCGTTGTGATCTTTCCGGCATTGGTGGCTCCTATCTTGCAGCGCATGTGGGTGCCAGACGTAGGTCCGGTGCCCTCGAACACTTCCTTGCGGTCCATGACAATCTTGACCGGCCGCCCGCTCTTCCTAGAGAGCACCGCGGCTACCGGCTCCAGGTAGGTGGTGATCTTTGCGCCGAATCCGCCGCCTATTTCCGTGGGTATTACCTTGACCGAGGATTCGGGAATACCCATGATGGCAGCCGTGGAAGAACGAATCGCGAATGCTCCCTGGGTGCAGGTCCAAATGGTCACCCGCCCATCGGCCGCCCAAACTGCCGTCGAGGCATGAGGTTCGATATAACCCTGGTGGACGGTCTGAGTTCCGAACTCACGCTCAACGATAACGTCGGCCTCAGCGAATCCTTTTTCAATGTCTCCCAGCTTATGCTGGATGTGTCCGGCTACGTTACCCTTTATACCGGTGTCTTCGCCGCGGGCGGAGCGTTCTACCCGGAACATGGTGGTCAGATTTTCGTGGAGGATGGGGGCATTATCCTTGAGGGCGTCGTGCAAGGTCAGGACCGTGGGGAGGACTTCGTAGTCAACCTCTATGAGGGCCACCGCTTGCCCGGCTACGTGGGGGTTGACCGCCGCGACCGCTGCCAGAGCGTGTCCCTGGTACAGCACNTTGTCATGGGCCATTACGTGCTCGGCCATCTGCCGAACGGAGCCTTGAGATTCGGCGAAATCGATGACCTGGTCTTGGATGATGGGGAAGTCTTTAGAGGTCGCCACGGCGAAAACCCCCGGCAGAGCCTCCGCTTTGCTGGTATCTATAGATCGGATACGAGCATGAGCGTGGGGGCTGCGCAATATCTTTCCATGCAACATGCCAACCAGCTGAGTGTCCGCTCCGTATTTAGCCGCTCCCGTCACCTTGTCCAGGCCGTCGTGGCGGATGGGCCTGGTGCCGACAACCCGGTATTGTTGGGGACTTGCGTCTTGCCGGTCGACTGTGGTGGTCATATNGGTATCCTCACTTATCGAATGATTGCAATCAAGCGGCCGGTCATCCACCGGGTGGATGTTTCCCGGCAAAGGTAATCTATTCACCTTACCCCAACGTGTCAAGACCCAATACACAAGCATTGCGACCGCCGGTTGTGACCCGCGAGTTCACTCAGGCGACAATACGTAGAGCCGCCCCGAAGTGGTTGCGGCGTCTGGATTATAGACGTAGCTTCCCCCGGGCGTTAGCTTCTCCTGGTAGAGAATTTCCTCGTGAACGCCATAGCTGATGATCAACGCGTACCAGTCACCACGAGGCAAATCAATATCCGCGTAGCCTTGCTCGTTTGTTCGGTAACGGCCCAATCCGGTTACAACGACCTCCGCATCGGANACGGGNTCACCTGCCCGGTTAAGGACCCGGATCCGGCTACCGGCGGGCGGCGGACTGTGTTGGCTTGCCTGAACAGGCTTCGGAATCTCCGGAACTAATGCCAGGATATCTTTCTCATAGCCCATCTTTTTTGGTGTCATCCAATCTGCGCCATACTTGCGTCGCAGGTATTCTTCCGGCGGATTCGGCACCAAGAACGTCTCCCCAATAAATTCAATTTCCTTGAGATCAGTGACCAATCGGACCGGGATCGGGATTCCGGGGTACTGGAATATGGTGTCGTCTATGATCCAGTTGCACTCCCAGTCGGTCCGTATATGGTACTTAATCATCGCCACACTTATGCAGCGATCGGTCCGTTCCAATTTGGCGAAATACCCGTTGTGCCTGAAGGAAGCCACAACCCGGTCTATCAAATCCTCGGTAAGTCCATGAAGTCCGATAACAGAGCTGAGATCCAAGTCGTCATCCCAAGGAATGAGTCCGTTGTCCCTGACCGCGCCGAGACATGTGCCTTGCCGAAGAAAGAAGACCACCCCTAGATGATTCATAATCTTCTTTGTTTCCCTCAGTAATTTTTCGGCAGTGGCTAAGTCTATTGNCTGAGCACCCGCATATGACTTCTCCAATGCCGCTTCATCTGCGCCGTCGCTCGTTGCCAATCTTCTATCCTTATCCAACCCATGAATCGGGAAATACATCGATCAACTTATTTTAGCTTAGTCTGCCCAGTTCAATCGCCAAGGNGGTTTCAGAGCCGGATACCCGGTTGTGAGGGGGCGGCCGGCAGACACNCTTCGTCAAGATCCTGGGGAACTCTGTTCCTCAAGGGTGTCCGCCGATCCCAGCCCTTCAAGAGCCAAACCGTAGCCCAAAAGTTCATGCATCATCCGTTTGACGTATTGGGTCAACAGGACCCGGCTGTAGCGCAACACCAAAGGCGATTGTTGGGCCAACTGCTCCGCCAAAGCCCATGCCCGTGGCAGCAACTCCTCCCTGGGTAAAACTTCGCTGACCAAGCCCAGGTCCAAGGCTTTTGGGGCGTCGATGGTCTGCCCAGTCAACAGAAAATACCGGCCCCGGTTCAGGCCCAGTAACATGGGGTAGATGACGTGCATCCCGTCTCCGGGAATCAGTCCGTTGATGAAATGCCCCGAGTCTTGAAAGGTCGCATTTTCTGAGGCCAGCACAATGTCGCAAAGCAGAGGCAGTTCCGAGTGCCTTAAAGCCGGTCCGTTGATGGCGCTAATCATGGGAACTTCAATGTCCAANAGGTTCATCAGCAGGTGCTTGCCTTCCCAATAGGTCTTGTCCCATTGGCTGGGCAACCGCCTTGGCCGGGACTCCCTGGTTCCCGGAGGACCGGTGAAGGCATCGCCTGCTCCGGTCATGATAACCACCCTGTTTTCCGGGTCGCTGCCTATGTCGTGGAACNCCTGGGGCAATTCCTCGTGAGGCGTGCCGCCCCATTGCAGGCTGCCCCCNTTGGTATGCAGAGTGATCTGAAGGATACCGTCCCTGCGCTCCATGCGCACGCTTTGGTACTTGTTGGCATATTCGTCCAGCGTTGCCACAACCTGCCTCCTTAACGTTTTAATCTCCAAGATCGGCGATGTTCTCATGATGGAGCCGCCATCGGCCTGGCGCAACCTATGCCGGGCTTCCTCATGGGCATCGCAGCCGGAAAGGTGTAAAATCAAGGCCGCCCAATCGTCCCGTCCTTGCGAAATTTACCAATCCAGGTCTTCTGGCTTATCCTGTAACGAGGTGTAAACCATGCCCAGTGCAAAGGTCAACGGCGCGGAGATCTACTATGAAGAGGGCGGAAGCGGGCCTCCGATCATTCTTTCCGCCGGAGGGCTTCAGGGTACGCTGGCAGGGTACGGGTCGGTGATGGAGGAATTGTCCCGGGAGCACCGGGTAATCACCTACGATCGGCGGTTCGGCGGCCAGTCCAGCAGTCCTCTGGTGGTGCAGACTTGGGATATGGTCTGCCAGGACGTGATGGGGCTCATGGACGTGCTGGGTATAGATGCGGCCTACCTGGGTGGTGGGTCTTTTGGGGCCGCTATCTCCTTNGGCTGCGCCCTGCGCAATCCTGAACGGGTCCGGGCCATATTCCCATCCAACATCGCCGGCGGTGTCATCTGCGACTCATACTTGGCCATGAAACTGTTTAAGAGCGCGGACATGGCCTTGAGCCAAGGCATCAAGGCGGCGATTGACGCCTTCGATGCTGACGACCGGTTTTCCCCCTTTACGCCGGAGCGGGCCCAATACGACCCGGAGTATCGCGGGACTCTGGAAGACATGGACCCCCAGGATTTCGCCCAGGTTATGCGGGACACCATCTATGCGCTATTCGAAGGGCCCTATTTGTCCCTGGGGATGACTGGAAAGACCCTGAAGAGCATTCANANTCCAACCATGATCATGCCCGGTAATAACGATATTCATCCCCGCGGCGTCGCCCAGCAAGTGCATCGCCTGATTCCCAACTGCCGGTGGGCCGAGGTGGCACCTCACTCGGAAGCTCCGGAAAAGTACGTCCATCGGGTGATGGAGTTTCTGGCAGAGGTCGAGGCCAGCACCTAGTTCAGACTCGGAAGAGGAGGTGTCTTTGTGACCAGCCAGTACTCTGAGGAAGAGCTTCTGGACATGGCCCGGAAGTTCAGTTTCCGCAGCCGAATGGACCGAAACGCCGTGTCCGGTCCGGTCATGGTCTGGGGCCGGGGGTCTGTGGTCCGGGACGTCAACGGCAAGGAGTACTTGGATTTCAACTCGGGCCAAATGTGCGCCGCACTGGGACACAACCACCCACGCATCGTCCAAGCCCTTCAGGAAAGTGCCGAAACATTGATCCACAGCCACATGAGCATGTTCAACGACCGGGAGATTATCTTGGCCAGCCGCATGGCCGAAATCTCGCCGCCGGGGATGAACCGCAGCATGTTCCTGACCTCGGGAAGCGATTCCAACGAAGCGGCCATGGCCATCGCCAAACGCTACACCGGCGGCTACGAGGTGGCCAGCCCCGCAGTCAGCTTCCACGGAATGAACGACTCCACCCGTGCGGTCACTTTCTCCGGGTGGCACGAGGGGTACGGTCCTTACGCGCCAGGAAACTACCCCATTTTTGCGCCTTACAAGTACCGGTGCAGCTTCTGCCGGGAGCGTTCGGACTGCGACTTTAGCTGCTTAAATTCCAGTTTTGAACTGCTTGACGCCCAAGCTGCCGGTCAGTTGGCCGCAGTAATCACTGAGCCTCTATTCAGCGCGGGCGGGGTCATCGATCTGCCCGAGGGTTGGCTGCGGGAATTAAAAAAGAAATGCGANCAACGGGGCGCCCTTTTGATTGTGGATGAGGCCCAGACCGGTCTGGCCAAACTGGGCACGATGTGGGCCTTCGAGCAAGAGGGAGTGGTTCCCGACATTTTCACAGTATCCAAGCACTTTGGAGGCGGCATAGCCATCAGCGCCGCCGTGACTACCGACGAGATCGAAGAGAGGGTGGCGGAGACGGGCCTGGTGGTAGGCCACTCTCACTCCAATGATCCCTTACCCTGCAATGCCGCCATTGCCAGCATCGACATCATTCTGGAAGAGGTACTGGTGGATATGGCCAAGAACATTGGCGCTTATTGGANGGCCCACTTGGAAGAGCTGGCCCGGCGTCACGTCATGATAGGTGACATTCGGGGTAAGGGGTTGCTCCAGGGCATAGAGTTAGTGGAGGACAGAGTAACCAAAGAACCAGCCTATCGGGCCGGGCAGGAAATCGGTCGCATCTGCCTGGACAACGGGCTTATCTTGAGCGTGCGCCGACGGGGATCGGTATTCCGTTTTGTACCCCCATTTACCACCACCGAAGACCAAATGGACTTGGCGGCCGAAATTCTCGACCACGCATTTCGTCAGGTGACCGGCCAGGCTTAGAATATACAGGCGCAGGTCGAGGCCAATACTTCGTCTAGGGCGTGGTGATGAAGCCGGTTGGAGGCATCTGACATGGAAAGTTTGAAGGACCAGGCCGCAATCGTTGGGATAGGCGAAACCGTCTATAACCGTGATTCGGGAAGGTCCGAGTTGAGCATGGCTGTTGAAGCGGCCAAAACAGCGATTGCCGATGCCGGCCTGGAGCCTAAGGACATTGATGGCATCGTCAAATTTACTGCGGATTCCACTCCCCAGGGAGAGTTGGCCGCCTGCCTGGGTATTCCGTATCTACGTTATTANGGCGAACTGGGACCCTTGGGCGGAGCGGCCTGCGGTCTGGTGATCCAGGCCGCCATGGCCGTATCCCGGGGTTTAGCCAACAATGTCGTTATTTACCGTTCCGTGAACGGACGGTCGGGGGCGCGTTACGGTTCGGGCGTGGTAACGACCCGCCGGGGCGAGGGCAATGCCGCGTTCACCGAACCATATGGCCTGCTGGTGCCGGGCCAATCTAGCGCTCTCCGTGCCCGCCGCCACATGCATGAGTTCGGAACTACCGAACGTCAGTATGGAGCGGTGGCGCTGGCGTTTCGGAAGCACGCTTGTCTCAACCCCAAGGCAATCATGTACGGCCGGCCCATCACCATGGAAGACTATTTGAACGCCAAAGTGTTCTTCGATCCTCTGCGNATATTCGACTGCGCGCTGGAAGCCGACGGGGCCAATGCCTTCGTGGTCACTTCCGCCGAGCGGGCTTCCAACATCAAGCATCGCCCGATTTACATAATGAGTTCCGCCCAAGCCCTGCCTGCGGCCGCAGGTCGAAATGGAGAGTCCTGGGATGAGAGCGGCGCGTCCTGGTTGGCCCCGGAGCTATTTGGCGTAGCGGGGGTAACTCCGAAGGATATTAACGTCATTGGCTTTTACGACCATTTCAGCACGGTCATCATAACCAAATTGGAAGATTACGGCTTCTGCCAGCGCGGAGAGGGGGGACCATTCGTGGAAGANGGGAGCATCGAGCTCGGCGGCGAGATACCGGTTAACACCTCGGGAGGGCATCTTTCCGAGGCTTATCTCCAAGGCATGAACCAGATCATCGAAGTGGTTAGGCAGCTTAGAGGCGATTCGTATGCCCAGGTGGAAAACGCGGAGTTGGGCTTGGTGGATAGCGGGGACGGGGCCGGAGCCTTGATATTGAGGAGGTAGGATTGCCGTGACGTCCGCTCAATTTCCGGTACCTGTCCCCAACCTCGACAACCAGGAGTTCTTTGACCGATGCCGGGAGCATCAATTGGTTCTCCGCCGGTGCCGGGACTGCGCTCTTTTTTCCCACCCGCCCCGGCCCAACTGCCCGAATTGCGCCTCGNATAACTTGGAGTGGGTGCGATCCGAGGGTAAGGGCACTGTCTATACTTTCACCATAACCAGACAGCCGGTGAGCCGTGCCTTCGAAGGCCGCCTCCCCTGGGCAGTGGTCGACATNGAGTTGGAGGAAGGTGTGCACCTGATCAGCAACTTGGTGGACTGCGACCCTGATGAGATTGAGATAGGTATGGCGGTGGAGGTAGTGTTNGAGGAGGTGAACGCCGAGATTACGCTGCCTAAATTCAAGAAGGTAGGCTAGAAAAAATCCCTGNGCTTTAGCCCCATCTCACGAAGAGGAACCTGATGGAATTTGACATAGAACAAACCGATGAACTCTTGAGCACGACTCGGGCGGTTCGCCTTCGCCTTGACCTGGAACGTGATGTGCCAGACGACTTGCTGCTACGCTGCATAGAGCTGGCGGAGCAGGCGCCGACCGGAGCCGGCGTATCCAGCCGCCGCTGGCTTGTTATAAGGGATCAGGAGACCAAGTCTCGGCTCGCCNAACTGTACCGGGCGGCTGGGGGCAGCCGGATGATCGATAAATCTCAAGAGCGGGGNAGGGCGGAGGGTCTTCAAGAACGAGTGGCGGATTCGGCGGCCCATCTAGCCGCAAACTTGGAAAAGGTCCCGGTGTTGGTTCTGGCCACGATCTGGGGTGTCCATGACGGCAGTGGACGGCCCGGACTATTTGATTCAGTGATTCAGGCTGCCTGGAGTTTCTGTCTGGCGCTGCGGGCGCGGGGCCTGGGTTCGGCTTGGACCACCCTTCATCTAGGCAAGGCCAAGGAGTTCGCGGAGCTACTGGGGATTCCCGACGGCGTCACCCAAGTCGTGCTGCTCCCCGTCGCTTGGACCATCGGCACCGACTTTCAGCCCGCATCGCGCCGGGATACTTCGGAGATCGTTTGGTTCGACCGGTGGGGGTACACTAAAGAAAACCCGGGCGAAGTAAGCTCACTCATTGCCGCCGCTCCGGGAGTTACCGTTGAGATTGACATCGCCGCCTCGCCGGAGCGTGTATGGGAGTTGGCGAGCGACATAAACATTTCAGCCCAGTTCAGCGATGAGTTCCAAGGCGCAGACTGGCTTGATGGCGATGGCCCCCGAGAAGGCGCGTCATTCCGAGGTAGAAACGAGCGGGCCGACGCAAACCGGGTGTGGGAGACGACATCATACGTTGTCGCCTGTGAGCCGAATAGTATTTTCGCCTGGAATGTGAACGACCGTGACCAGCCCAGCGCCCAATGGCGGTTTGAACTTGAAAAGATACCCTCAGGCACCCGTTTTCGCCAGCGGCTAATCATCGGACCCAGTCTGTCGGCCACCGGCAGAGCGATGGAGGCGAATCCTGACCAGGCACAGCAGATTCTCACGAACCGGCGGGAACAACACCGGGGCAACATGATTCTGAACCTTCAAGGAATCAAACGTCTCGCGGAGGCGGAAGTCTGACGTCCTGATACAGAAACCTCGTTGGTCATTCCTATTCAAGTCAAACACAGGAGGACGAGAATGCCATACGTAGATAGCGCAGGTGTAAGCATCCACTACCACGTCGAGGGAGACGGTCCGCCATTAGTGCTGCAGCACGGCGTCACCAATAGCCTGCAAAACTGGTACGCCTACGGATTCGTTGAAGAACTGGCCAAGGACTACCGGTTGATTATGGTGGACGCGCGGGGCCACGGACGCAGCGGCAAACCCCACGACCCCAAGGACTACGACCTGAAACTGCGGGTGAACGACGTACTGGCGGTGATGGATGACCTGGGAGTGGACAAAGCCCACTATATGGGATATTCCATGGGAGGCCGTATCGGATTCGGCATCGTGCTGCACGCCCTGGACCGGTTCCATTCGTTGATCTTAGGCGGTATCAGCGCCGACACTCCCAACACTGACGTCCCTCCCGAAGACCGGATCTCGTTGCTGCGCCAGGGAATGGCTCATTACGTGGCCGACGCCGAAGCGAAAGAAGGTCCCATGGAGTCTGGACGCAAGGAACGGTTGCTGGATAACGACCCCGAAGCATTGATCGCGGCCACCACCGCGCCCAGGGGAACCGATGGTATAGACGATATCCTGCCCCAGATCAACATCCCTTGTCTGCTCTACTGCGGCGAGGCCGACGGGTTCTTCCCCGGGGCCAAGGAAGCCTCCCAGATCATACCCAATGCCCGGTTCGCGTCATTCCCCGGTTTGAACCACGGCCAGGCATCCCGAGCTGCGGAATCGGTGCTACCCCACGTGACCAAGTTCCTAAAAGAAGTTACGCAGAAGGTGGGAGCGGGCCGTTAACGGCCCGCTCCCGGATGACAGGGTTGGGGGCCGGTTAGCTACCGGCTGCGGTCATGAACTAAGGGGCTAGGCCGGCCGCGCCGGAACCGCCACCAAGGTCGCCGGCTTTGCCCTTGGACTCGTAGGGTTTTAGCTGGATCTCGTGGATGGCGGGAATGACTTCCTTGCCCAGTAACTCGATGGANCGCATCACGTCCTTGTGGTCCATCGCCCCTTCGTTGCCGTAGATATGCAGGTATCCGGGACTCAGCCGGTCGATCATCTCGGACAGCTTCCGGGTAACGGTTTCCGGGCTGCCGACAATTATATTATTCACGCCTTGTAACTGCTCGTAGGTCAGGCCCACGCCCAAGCCACCGGCGCCGGCAACATTGCCCGTCGGGCGCTGGGCCTTCACCTGCACGGCGGCCCTGGACTGGTAGCCAGGGGGGTCGTTGTGCTCGGTGGGTCCCCGTTGGCGATGCTCAATGGTCCACATGAACTCGCGGCCGATCTCGATGGCCTTTTCGTCAGTGTCGGCAACCAGGCAACGCAACAGATATCCGAAGTGCTCCGGACCGGCCTGGTATCCCTCTTCTTCGGCCGTGTCGATGTACACCTGCTTCAGCCATTCGGTGGTGTCTACCAAGGCGCCCAGGTTCATGTAAGGATGGCGGTGTTTCGCGGCCCAGACCACGCTCTCCGGGCTACCGGTGCCTGGGAACCATATGTCTGGGTGGGGCTGCTGCATGGGCCTCACCCACGGATTGACCACCCGGTACTGGTAATGCTGGCCCTCATAACGGAAGGGTCCCGGCTCGGTCCAGCACTTTATGATCAGGTCGTGGGCTTCTTCGAAACGGGAGCGGTTCTCCGTGGGGTCGATCCCAGCTTGAAGAGTTTCCACAGCGGTTCCCCGGACGAAGCCGGAGATGATCCTGCCGCCGGAGAAGCAATCGAGCATGGCGATCTCTTCGGCCATGCGGATGGGGTCGTTGACGGCTATTACGTTCCCCAGAATGGCNATCTTCACCCTGGAGGTAAGTTTGGAGATTACCGCCGCGTCCAGGTTCACTGCGGGCTTCATGCACCAGTAGGAGGCGTGATGCTCGTTGGACATGATTCCGTCGAAGCCTACTTCGTCGGCCAGAACGTATTGTTCATGGTANTGGTTGTACAACACGTGAGCCTTTTGAGGGTCGAAGTGTGTGTTGGGAAAACCCAACCGGCCGGAGTCGTACTTTTCCAAGTCTTCGTCCCCAACGTGCCCGTAGGGCTGCTCGGAAAACCAGTACACCTCGGCTTTGTCTTTGGGGCGGGTTAGTTGATCAACCATAGATACACCTCCATCGTGCCAGTTGATATGCTCGCGGCCGCGAGATTAAACTGAACTCCGTTTTGTTCGTTATTTGTCTTTGGTATCGGCGTTAGTCAGAATTATAGCCGCGGCGGGACCTCCCATCAACCGGATCAGCANATGTTGCCATATTATCAGGTCATGGCGGCTAGCACTGTCACTAGATAATTTTGGTGCATGGACCAGCACCCCCTCTCTAACCCTCCCCCACAAAGGGGGCGAGGACAAATCCCTTCCCCCTCGACGGGGGGATGTTAGAGCCTGCCCTGATCCGTCGGCAGAAGGACGAAGGGATGGGGGTGATTTGCATCCATCACATTTAACTCGATGTTGTACTAGCCAACCCGGCAGTATTTGAGCAGGCGCTGGCCTTCCAGGTTCCGGTTAACGTACATGTCGCCCTTGGAATCCACCCACACGGCATGAGCCCCNGTCCCTTCTTCAGCCTCGGTAGGCGGGCCCCAACGGGCAATCAGCTTTCCTTCCATGGTCACGATGCTAACCAATGCGTTCAGCTCGACGACGTACATGGTGTTGTCGGAGTCCACGTAGATGTCACACGGGCGGGCAAAACCGGTCCATTGCTCGAGGAATGTCCCGTCCGCAGTGAATACTTGTATCCGGTTGTTCTCGCGGTCGGCCACGAATACGCGCCCATCGGTGTGCACCCACACGCCATGGGGAACATGAAACTCTCCGGGAGCAGTCTTGCCGGGCTCTCCCCAGGAGAACAGCAACTCCCCGCCGGCTGAGAATTTGTGGACGCGGGAGTTCCCGTANCCATCGGAGATGTACAGGTCGCCGTGAGGGTCAAGGGCGACGTCGCTGGGCCGGTTGAACGGCCCGGCGGCCCGCACCGCGGGTTCGTTGTAGTTGCCCGACCAGCCCGTGTCCGATGGCTGGTCTCGCACCCCCAGGGTCATCAGCAGGTTGCCTTCCCGGGTGTATTTCAGCACCACGTGGTTGTTCTTCACCGGCAGATAAAGGTTGTCATCTGCGTCGATGAACATGCCGTGGGCGTCGGTCAACACGCCCTCGCCCCAGGAGTTCAGGTAATTGCCATCCCGGTCCAGAACGATTAAGGGATGATCGCTCCGGTTAAATAAGTAAACCCGGTCCTGGGAATCGGTAACGATGGCCGTCTGTCCAAGAACCCAGCCATCGGGCAACTTCACCCAGTTTTCCACCAGTTCATATGTGTGCTTCCCCGTCCCAATAGTTGCCATGTCTAGCTCCTTCGCCGAGATTCTTGAACAGACCCGGCCGTTGCCCAGATGCCTACTATATCGCATTAGGTAGCCGCTGACTTGGTCGGGAATAGGGGCCAGGCTAGGGGACGAAGTTGCAGTCAGTAAACGATGAAGGACGAGGGCGGCGGCCGGAGCAAGGGATATAACTGCTACTTCTTCTGGTAGATCTGGACTCGGTGGCGGTTGGACTCGGTAACGTACAGGCGGTCTTCCCCGTCCAGTGTCACCGACACCGGCCCCCAGAAGTAGGGCTCCGTCTGCGATGAGACGTGGTGCGGTGTGTTNAGGTGAGGCGGNAGATTCGGGACCAGGNTGGACATTTCCCGGGTCCGTTTTTCGTCTGGGTTGACCGCCAGGAAATCTTCGGCCCACTTGGATAGGGTCGCCTGGCCTCGTAGGTTCAGTTGAAAGCTGCCGTCGGGTGCCATGACCTGCACCCGTTCGTTGCCCCAATCCGCGACGTACACGTACCCTTCAGAATCTACCGCCACTCCCGAAGGCCGGTAGAATTGGCCGTCGCCCTCTCCAGATTCACCGAAACTGGCCTGGTACTCGCCATCGGGGGAGAACTTCTGGATGCGGTCGTTGCGCCAATCGGCAACGTACACATCGNCCTGGGTGTCGACCGCCACTCCCCAAGGGAGGTTGAACTGCCCCGGACCGCTGCCCGCCTCACCCCATTGGGCGATGAACGAGCCGCCGGAGTCGAATTTTTGGACTCGGTTGTTGTGCTGGTCCACGACGTAGACGTTATCCTGAGAGTCGATGGCGATGCCGGCGGGACCGTTCAATTCGCCGGGTCCGTTGCCAGAGGCATCCCATTTGCTTAGGAAACTTCCCGATGAGTCGAAGATGGTGACCCGGTGATTCAATTCGTCGGAGATATACAGCCGGTCTTGACTGTCGAAAGCCATGGCCACGGGGGAGTTAAACTGCTCGTCGTCTTTCCCGGAGCCCTTGCCGAATTCACCCAGGTACTCCTCATCCAGGTTGCAGATCCCGATCCGCATGAGGTTTTTGCGAGCCGAGTCGCAATGATTAAGAACGAAGATGCGGCCGTCCTGACTTATAGCGACGTCATAGGGATTGATGAAGCCTCGNCCGCTCTGATTCGTCGTAATCCCTATGGTTTTGACGTATTCCAGCTTAAACTGCTGTTTGGTGGTACGGGTACTCACTCTTGATACTCCCGATTCAACGTTGGGTCGTCCGGTCAGATCAGGCCAGTTGGAACTCCCTGGTCGCCGTGGCTAGACTGAGCAGCTCGCCCACCCGTTTTTCCGCTTCGTCTTCCGGTTGATGGCCGGTCAGGAACAAGTCGCCCTCGTGGGCGGCGTAATTTACTAAGGCGGTCCGGGTGTCGTCAGCAACGACGATGGGGCCCAGCAGGTCNAGGCAGTGGTCCACCAAGGACTCAGGCGACAGCACGCCGCCGTTTTCGGCAGCCAGCCGCTCGATGATTCTTCTCACGCCGGGATTCTGCACGTTGGCCATCTCGTGGGCCACAAAGTTGACCCGCTCAACCAAAGCGCCGCTGTCGACCCACTCGATTCCTTCGTGCCAGCCTTCAACCGACGGCGGTTGGAGCAGACCCTGGCCCATGTAAAGGGCCTGTCTAGCGACTTGATCGATACCTTGGGTGGGGGTCCGGTAGCTTCCGGCTAGACGTACGCCCCCAACCACCAACTCCACCGGGCCTTTGACCCTGGCGAAGCGGGCCTTCTCCGACTTGAAATACTCGGAGTTGAATAGGGTGCGGAGGACGGACCGGATTTCCTGGCCGGAGTCGAAGTATGACCGAATCATATCCTCAATGACCTTCTGTCCGTCTTCATCCACCTCGTCGGCCGCGAAATACTGGAACAACCTAGTGCTGACGAAGCGGGCCGTGGAATCCTGCCGGGCGATTATCGCGACGATGTCCTCGCCGTTGAACCGGCCGGTTTCTCCCAGGAAAGTCTTCTCACCGTCGTCGTGGTCTTCTTCCCGGAACTCGAAGTGCCAGGCGATGCGGCTGTAGGGCCAGATGGAGTCCCGGCTGGCCCGCATGGCCATGTACTCCGCGTTGCCCAGCGTCCACCCAGTAAAGGCGCGGGCGCATTCCTTAACGTCCTGTTCGGTGTAGTTGCCGATGCCCAGGGAGAAGAGCTCTAATAATTCCCGGCCGTAGTTCTCGTTGATGGCGTCTTTGTGGTTATCGTGGTTGTCCAGCCAGATAATCATGGCCGGGTCTTTGGAGGTTTCGGCCAGCAGGTNGGAGAAGCTGCCCAGGCCATGCCGCCGGAACGTATCGATCTGGTTGAGCAAGGCCCTAGCCTGGTTCAGCTTGACGTAGCCGGTGGCCAGTAGGCCGTGCCAGAACAGGGCCAGCTTCTCTTCCAGCGGGCACCGGGTAGTAATCATCCGGTACATCCAGTAGGCTGCGGCGCCATCGGCCAAGCGCAGTTCGGCCTGCTCGGTGTGATAGCGGCGGATGATGTCATCGGGCAGGTTCTGCGGGTCCGTGGGATACAGCAGATCCTCGACGACCGCCTCATATCCCTTGGCGACACCTTCTTCCAACTCGTCTCGTGTCGCGCCAAACCCGGCCCGGCGCATCAGGTGAGCCATCTGCGCGATGTCCTGGTTACTCATAATTTCTCCTAGCGGACTTGGTGGTTGCCGGTCTGCCGGCCACTTGACTACTTTTCGATAAAGTCGAACTGCTCGAACTGGCCGTTGACGATGGATGGAGCATCCAGGCCAATCCACCGTTCCAGTAGCGTGGAGTAGGTGGAACGGAAGTCGTTGTTGGCCTTTAGGTCGCCGTCTATCTGTTCCGCTTCCTTCAGCGAGGGATATTGGCCGTACATGCCTCCCTTGACGTTCCCGCCGATGAGAAGGGCCGTACCGCCGGCGCCGTGGTCGGTGCCGGAGCTGTTGTCCTTGATGCGGCGGCCGAACTCGGTCCACACCAAGAGCAAAGCATCGTCCTGCCAGCCATGCTCTTCCAGGTCGGCGTAATAGTCGCCGATGGCCCCGCCAACGTCCTGCCACAGCTTACCGTGCACGACTAACTCGTCGCCGTGGGTGTCGAAGCTGCCGTGGGAGGCGTAGAAGATCTGGGTCCCCAGCTCGGCGAACATCACCTGACAGATGTTTTTCATGCTCTGAGCGATGGAACTGGGACCATATTCAATGGATGAAGAGTATTGGGCCGGGGCGGTCCTCAGGATATCGGCGCCCTTCAGCGCGTCTCTCCCGGTCTGCCCCAAGGAGTCGATGACCGGGTCCCGGCCTGAGAAGCCGCCGTACATCTGGGCGAAAGCTTGCAGGGTTTGTTCCTTTTTCAGGTCGTCCTGAACGTCGGGGAACAGGCCGTAGGTTTCCAGGTTGCCCACCGATGCCACGGGAACGCCCCGGCAACCAAGGGACCTGGGCAGGCCGCGGCCGAAGTTGACGCCGGTCAGCACGTTCTCACCGTTGGGGTCCATGTCCCGGATGGCCCGGCCCAGCCAGCCCTCGGTNGCAATCTTGTCGGGCTCGGCCGTGTGCCAGATGTCCATGGACCGGAAATGAGAACGGTTGGGATTGGGGTATCCGATGCCGTTAATCACGGCAACCTTGCCCTGGTCCCACAGGGACTTTACCGGCCCCATGTTGGGGTTGAAGCCGAAGTCATCGTCAATGGGCAGGACCTGGTCCGCCGGGACGCTGACCGTGGGGCGGTTGTCATAGTAGAGGGGGTCGCTATAAGGGACCACTGTGTTGAGCGGATCATTCGCTCCAATCAGCTGGAGCACCACCAGAGCTCGCTTCTTCCCGTTAGATGGCATCGGTCACCGTCCTACTAGACTGAATACGTCGTTAATTGGTGTAAGAGTACGGCATTCGGCACCGCACCCATATGGCGCTAGTTAGTCTGGACTGATGGTAAATTTTCTCAATTCCAGAGCAGATTGTCAACGAGGCGTTACGTAGCCTGGCAGTACGGAAGCTCCCAATGTCTAACATGAATTGACTGCCGTGCCCGTATTCAGTAGCATTCCAATCAAGGAACGATGTCCAGAGCCGGAGACCGGCCCAACCTACACCACGAAAGGTGTTGAAAACTTCATTTTAGCGAGGTGCGGTCATGATAGAAGAACTGGTGAAGATCATAATAGGCATGTCGATTGCGACGGCGATACTCATGGGGGTCTTGTGGGTCACCATACCAGGCAAGAAGTGATGGGCAGAATTCCTCGACGGGCTGATCGAACGCTGTGAGATGTGAAATTCAGTCCCTCAAGGCCCCAGCCGTACTTTATGGTGTCTTGATAACTGCTCTTCTCTGGACTACAGGGTGCGCCACTGATGTGAGTAAGGTCCAACACGTGATTTTCGCCGAGGCCGATTCTTACGTCTCCGAACATGGGGCCCTTTCTGATCACTCACGCGATCCCTTCCTGCAAGCAGGGATAGGGCAGGCTGGTGGCGGGCCTGTAGAGTTATGGTCCTACATCCGATTCGACTTGAGCGGGATTCAACAATCTTCACTTTTTACTCACGTTGAAGTGGAGTCTGCAGAACTACGGTTGCTAGCTCAGACTATTATTTTTCATGACAAGGTCTTCTCTACGGTCAGTTATTGTGCCGACGATTCCTGGCAGGAAGTGATTTAATGGCATGACCGGCCCTGTCAAACTTCTCTAGAAGGTCAGGACTCAACTGTAATTGAACTCCCAGGTCTGCCGAGGATATACGATTGGAATCTGACACGTAGCGTTGCTTCGGCGAGGAGGGTTGGTTCGCTAAAAACGTCGTTGGTCGTGACGGCATTTCCATTGTACCCGTCACGCAAAGCAGGTAAACCCTTAGGAGAGATCGGTCCCCCATTGCCGAGTGAGCCGCGCGGGTTCGTCCGTTTCTGATCACGAGAGCGAGAGGAATTCGGAGTTGGGGCCGTTNCCACGCTTGTCGTGGTAACCTCCGCTTCACCAACACCCTTATACGTTTCACTTACATCGAGCGTCCCTGCTCTGGCAAGTCTGCTAGCTCTTGTAAGTGGCCTGTATGCTGTGTACAGGGGGCTGGGAAAACTAAGGCGAAAATCCAGTACATGACGTTTGATTTTGTTGCGAGTCAATATTTAATTGAACCCGCTCCGGGCAGCGTCGAATCTGTGGCTGGCGATCGAAGGAGGGCTATTGGGGAGATGGAACGTGGCTGCCTCCACGTCTCGATAACCTACACAGCCGGCGTTCGAGGCAACTTTTTAGGCGGGGTAAGCTCACTGAAACCGGCTCAATGCCCACTGATAACTAACTAAGGAGCACCAAAATGGAGTTTGACGGAAAGGTTGCTATCGTTACTGGGGGCGCGTCTGGTATTGGGGAGGCNATAACCGCTGAGCTGGCGGAGAACGGGGCTACGGTGGCCATCGCCGACCTGCTGGAAGACGTGGGACGGGAGACGGCGCGGGGGTTGGAAGCCCGAGGGTTTAAGGCCAGGGTATTTCCGGTGGATGTGTCCGATGCCGGTCAAGTAGAGCTGATGGTCAAGAGCGTGGTCGAAACCTATGGCGGGGTGGATATCCTGGTTAATAACGCCGGCATCGGCCAGCGTTGCGCCATACTGGACATGGCGGCGGAGGAGTGGGAGCGCGTCCTGTCGGTGAACCTGAGGGGGAATTTTCTGTGTTCCCAAGCCGTTGGCAAGGAGATGGTGAAGCAGGGCCGGGGCGGGCGCATCGTCAGCATCGTTTCCACCGCCGCCGAGAACGCCAGGGTCAACGCGGCGGCCTATTGCGCATCCAAAGCAGGCATTCTACAGTTCATCCGGGTCCTGGCCCAGGAGCTTGGCCAATATGGCATCACCGCCAACGCAGTGGGACCGGGCCTGACGGTCACCGGCTCCCCCTTNCGNGAACCAGTGTCTGAAGCATATATGGGCGCCTTTCTCAAAGAGGTCCCGCTGGCCCGGCCGGGAAGTCCCAAGGACATTGCCCAGGCCGTGGCGTTCCTGGCCTCTTCCAAGGCGGATTACATATCCGGCCAGGTCATTTACGCGGATGGGGGATACTCGGCGGGTAAGCTTTCAGTTCAGGATTAAGCCCGCAGCGGCGGCGGCTAGTGGAGTGGGGGGGTTGGCCTCCGGGTAATTGGATGTTCAAGTCCAAGCCAACNAACTACCTCGNGGGCCATTTTCTGATCATCCGGCTTTGCCGGCTTAACCCTGGGGTTGTTACAAGATAGGACGGGTGCCCAAGTTTACTTTGATGCTTTGCCTTTCCCCGTCTCGAATCACCTCCAGGGCTACCTCGTCTCCCGGCCTGGTCTTGTCGATCAGGTAAGAGATCAATTCGTCCATCTCATTCGTGGGGAAATCGTTGATCGACACGATGACATCACCGCCGACCGGATACTCTATCCCCTCGGACTCGACGGTTCGGTCGCTGCCCCGGAGGTCAGCCTGTTGAGCCGGACCATCTTCGCTCGCGGCAATCACCAAGATTCCATTAGTGTGTTCGGGTAAGTCCATCAATTCGGCTACGTCGGGACTCAACGTAGAGCCGCTGATTCCCAGCCAGGCGTATTTATAGGCTCCTTCATTGATCACCACCGGAATCACCCGCTTGGCGGCATTGATGGGCACGGCGAAACCGACCCCTGCGCTGGAACCGCTCCGGCCGATGATTTGGGTGTTCACGCCGACGACCCGGCCTTGCCGGTCAAGTAATGGGCCTCCTGAATTTCCCGGGTTTATGGGCGCGTCGGTTTGGAGAACTTTGGGAACGGAGAACGCGCCGTTTCCGCTCCGGATTGTGCGCCCCACCGCGCTGATGATTCCGGTGGTGATCGTGAACTCCTGTCCGAATGGGTTCCCGATGGCCGCGGCCATCTGCCCTACTTTTACCGCGTCGCTGTCGGCGAGGGGCACCGGCTGGGTGGCGGCGCCGGAAACATCGATCTGCAGGACCGCCAGGTCAGAATCGGGGTCGCTACCCAGCAACTTGGCGTCCATCTCGGTTCGATCGGAGAAGATGACCGTGATCCGGTCGGCCCCGTCAATCACGTGGTGGTTGGTGACGATGCGTCCTTCCTCGTCCCAGATGAAGCCTGTGCCGCTGCCGCGCCGGAAGAATTCGTCGGGGACACCAGGCATGTCCCGGAAACGGTNGAAGTCGAAAGGAAGCTCAGGCGACCCGGGTGCGTCCGGGGAACTGGATTCTTCCCCGATCTTGCGGGTTACTCGTATCTGTACGACAGAGGGCAAAGCCGTCTCATAGATTCGGTTAACGACTTCTTCTTGGGCCGCTACGATCGCGTCGGCGCTCAGGACTTCTACGCTTTTCCCCTGAGCTTCGGCGGATGCGCTGCCCGGCTCCGTGCCGGCAGCATCCACATCAACNAGCGTTGCGCCGCCTTGGCCGCCTCCGCTGCCGGAAGTTACGATGGCGCCTGAGTCGTTGTCGTCACTGGACACGGCGCTGGTGCAGGCGGTCAACGCCACGACGGCTACCAATGCGATGAGGAAAGCTAACCATCGGTGCTGCTTAACACCTTCCGGGATCGCTGTGTAACGTTCGGATGCCTTTACTGTTTGCATGTCCGGTGCTCCTTTTCTCGATTCTTTTGGATTCGCTATAGGCATAGGGTGGTTCAAGCGGCCCTGGATTGATGCCAGCCGCCGCGGGGAGCTGTCCAAACTCCAACCTTGGGAAGCTCGTAATNAGGCTGGAGGTAGTAAACAACCCCACACATTTGGCACACCATCCCAGGAAACTGCCAGTCGTACCGCAAAGGCCCTCGGCATTTTGTGCATTCCACCATGCCAAATCCTCCCCAGCTATTATGAGATATATTATTACGATATAAGCTGTCGGTTGGATTTAACACCTGTGGAAAGGACTTTCATGAGAACAAACGCCGTTTCAAGGAGACGCTATGCGATGTGCCTCCTAGNATAGTAAAGGCCGGTGGACAAGCACCCTACTCCGGGGTAATGTGCTCCTATGGTTAGATGCGAATGTATACAGCAACGATTTGTTAGGCTGTTCAGGATCAGGGCCGACTTGGCGGTGTCGGGGAGGGAGCCGGACATCGCGTCTTTGGGTTGGACAGCGGCCAGACATGAAACCAGTGAGTAGGACCGATGCAAGTTGACCTTCGTATTCCCTCATCCAAACCCGTCGCCGAGATCGTGGATTTCGCCCGGCGTTGTGAAGACGCGGGCTTCTCAGGGTTGGGCTTCGTCGACTCCCACACATTTCTTAGAGACGTCTACGTAGTGATGGCCCAAGTTTTGCAGAATACCGACCGCATACGAGTGCGCCCCGCGGTCACCTGTCCCGGGCCGCGCCACACCTCGGTTATCGCGTCGGTGGCGAAAACGGTTCAGGAGTTGGGACCGGGGCGCTTCGAGTTGTGGCTGGGCCGGGGAGGCTCGGCCAATTTCCTGATCGGCCTGTCCGGACTCCGCCTGGCCGAGATTAGGAAGGCCATCGTTGAGATCAAAGCGTTCATGGCCGGGGAGTGGGACGTTTACCACCCTGCCGACTCGGTGCAGAAGTATGGCTCCGAAACCGNTACCTCCGNCAGAGCGGAGCACGTCCGGCTGTACCACGGCGGCGGCGAGCCCGTGCCCGTGTTCCTCACCGCCAGCGGGCCGCTGAACGCCAGGCTGGCCGGAGAGCTGTGCGACGGCGTTCTCATCCATCCCGCCATGGCCAACGGAGAGCAGATCGGAGCGCTCCGCAATTCGGTGGGAGAAGGGGCGGCCTTGGCGGGGCGCCAAGCGTCCGAGGTACACGAAGTTTTACAGATGGAAGGGCTCGTCCGCGAAACCCTCCGGGAGGCGGTCCGGGCCTGGAGTCCCCGGCTGGTCACTCCCCTGGCCAAACCCAGCGGACAGGAGTGGTTGGNGCAGCTGGGCATCGACTACGATATCGCGCCCATCAAGGCGAACCTGCAGGAAGCGGCCGCTAAGTTGCTGACCTTTTATCCCGANAACAACCATATGGAGGACTGGCAAGGGGCCGAGAAGGTAGCCGAAGTCGTCCCTTACGAGCTTCAGGAAGCACTGGTAGACAAGACCGCCGTGGCGGGAGACCCGGACACAGTGACCCGGCGCATGAAGGAGTTGGAGGACCTGGGAGTTGACCATATCTACCTATATCCAGCAGAGAGCTTCAGCTTGCCGGAGCACGAACTGCAGGCTTTCAAAGAGGTCATCGGCCCGGCCTTNAACCTTTCTCCATAGCCAACTAGCCGCCATCCAGCACAGCGTGATAAGAAAGAGTTCCACGTGAAGAAGGGGGATGGAAGTGACTCAACCATCGGACAGTTCCGCCGCCGAATCTGAAGCCGCCCCGTTCTCGCGAGGCCATCAGGGCCAGGCTGGAGGCGGCGCCATCCCACGGCGATCTTAGGGACTTCATCTTCGGCGCCATCGACGGGACGGTTACGACATTCGCGGTGGTATCGGGTGTATCCGGGGACGGCCTTGCTGCCGGCGTTCTAATTATCCTGGGCGTCGCGAACTTGGTCGCCGACATGGCTTGAGCATCCTTACCTTGCTGTCGTCGCGTGGGAACGACCTCCCCTAANTCCCCTCCTTACGAAGGAGGGGACTTGCCAGTAACACCCGATACGTCGAAGCTATCGAGGCTTAAATCGATGGCTAGGGAGAAAGCATATGTCCCGGGCCAATGAGGAGCACACGCAAGTACGGGACGCCGGAGTTGAAGACTTGGATCAGGTGTCGCTACTCATAAGAGATGCCTATCAGGAGTATCAAGCTAATTTTTCTCCCGAAGTTTGGGAGCGTTACTCCCAGGACATAATGGACGTGCGTAGCCGCCTTGATACCTCTGAACTGATCGTGGCGGAGAACTCTGTGCGGTTAGTGGGCGCCGTCACCTTCTACCCCAATTCATTTCCGTCGGATCACGGTGGGTGGCCCGCCGGCTGGACCGGCATCCGGTTGCTGGCCGTCCATCNCGATGCCAGGGGCATGGGCATCGCACGNGTGCTGATGGACGAATGTCTCCGCCGGTCCCGTCTGAGGTCAGCCACCGCGCTGGGTCTGCATACCACCGAACTGATGGGCATTGCCCGCGGCATGTACGCGAGGATGGGCTTCGTCCGGGTCCCGGAATACGACTTTCAAGCCGGCCCCGAAGTGGTCGTTATGGGATACCGGCTGGAGNTCTAGACCGCTACATGGGGATTGTGCCGACCCTTGTCAGGAACGCAGGTACTGCTCCTGCCACTGCAAGAACTCATCGGTCCGGTTGACCGACCGCAGCAACTCCGGCGTGGCCTGCCGGTCTCCAAGCTCCTCCAACGATCCACCTTCCTTCAGGTGTTCCAAGCTATCGAAGATCGCCTTGACCGTCACGGAGAAGGTGGGGTTGCCCAGCATCAGAATCTTAACTCCGGTAGCGGCGAGGAAGGCTGTGTCGTTGCGGATATCCGCCGGTGGGCTTAATACGCAAATGGGCAAGGTCGTCACCCGGTGGACCGCCTCAAGCTGGTCTCGACTTCTGGAGCCCGTCAACATCAGCGCTTCAGCTCCGGTTTGCGAATAAGCCTGGATCCGGTCCAAGGCTTCGTCTAAAGGGGTTAATCCCAGGGCGGCACTGCGGGCCACGATAACCGTGGTTAGGTCGGTGCGCGCCGCCACCGCCGCTTGGAGCTTTCCAACCTGCTCCTCCTTGGAGATGAGACCCGGATTTTGCACGTTGAACTCCTTGGGGACGAAATTGTCTTCGATCTCGATGGCCGATACGCCGGCCGCTTCCATCTCTCGAACCGTTCNAGCCACGTTCACCGCGTTCCCGAAGCCGTCTTCGGCGTCCACCATGAGACTGACGTCGGCGATGCGGGTGATGCGGCGGCAATGATCCACCACGTCGGACATGTTGGAGAGGACGCCGTCGGGCACGCCCAGGTTCGCTACCTTACCCACCGAGCCGGACAAAACGCAGACCTCGTACTCCAACATGTGGGCGATACTAGCCGACAGAGGGTCGAAGATGTTGGCCGCCAGAGTGCAAGTTGGCCGGGCGAGCACGCTCCGAAACTGTTCGCGGACACGGGACATGGAGGACACCCCCTTCCTGGTTAGCTGTTACGAACGATTTAACCGGCGTCGATTCCGATCGTCATAGTAAGGGTCATGACAAAACGGGCCGGAGGCGGAATCCTTTGACACCCAAGTTAGCCCTCGGCCAATTGGAACGGCAGTCCCAGGGAGCTTTCCGGAAGGATGGTCGCAGTTAGATATCCATCGGAGCTCCGGCTTACGCCGTCCTTGCCGCTTAGCTTGTTGCCCTTGGCGGCCAGATCTTGGGCAACCTGTTGGACGTCGTCGACACCCCAAGCCAGGTGATAGACACCGGGCCCTTGTTGGGCCAGGTACCGGCCCATGGCCGAGTTGGGGTCTAAAGGCTCCGTGACTTCGAAGTTGGTGGGACCGACTTTGTAGATAGCGTTGCTCATTCCCCGGTCCTCGTATACCTGGAGCCGGTCCGGCTTCATCCCGAAATTCTTCTCGATGTACTCCACCATGGCGTCCCGGTCGTGAACGAGGATCCGTACATGATGCACAAAATTAAACATGGTTTTAGTCTCACCTCACTTCCGATTAGGTGGGCGCATTCTTGCCGGCAGACGCTAAATGATCCCTTCCTCTTTAAGCCGCTGTACGTCATCCTCGGACATTCCCAGCCGCTCGATGTATATCTCGTGGTTATGCGTACCCATATTGGTGGGACCGGTGAAGTTGATCTTACCCGGTGTCTCGCTCATCCGTGGGAAGGCGTTTTGCATCCGCACGGTCCCCAGATCAGGGTCGTCCACCGATACGATGGACTGGCGTGCTTTGACCTGGGGGTCCTCCATGAATTGGGAGGTGTCGTACACGGGGCCGATGGCAGCCTGCGCCTCCTCGAACTTCTCCAGCACGACTTCTCGAGGGTAATTGCTGATCCAGTCCGCCACCAAGCTATCGACTTCGTCGGCGTTTTCGGCCCTAGCCGCGGGAGTGGCGTACCGGGGATCATCGGCCAACTCGTCCCCACCGACGAGCTGCATGACCCGCCGTGCGATGGACGGCGTGGACGCGGATAGAGCAACCCAGTTGCCGTCGCTGCACATGTAGAGGTTGCGAGGCCCGCCGCCGCCGCTTCGGTTGCCGCGGCGATTCTGGATCAATCCAAGTTGGTCATAGGCTATCGGCTGCGCGCCTAGGACAAACGACATCGGCTCGTACAGTGAGACATCGATCTCCTGGCCGATCCCGGTCCCTACAACGTCGCGGTAGTAAACAGCGAACATGGCGCTGAACACGCCGAACAAGCCGGCGATGCCGTCGGCCAGGGCAAGGGGTGGCAGCGTGGGAGGCCCGTCCGGCTGCCCGGTGATGTGGGCGAATCCGCTCATCGCCTCGGCCAAGGTGCCGAACCCCGGCCGGCTCTTGTAGGGGCCGGTCTGGCCGAAGCCGCTGATCCTTACCATTATCAGACGTGGATTGACCGCCTTCAGCTCGTCATACCCAAGGCCCCAACGCTCCATCGTGCCGGGGCGAAAACCCTCGATCAGGATATCGGTGTCCTTGACAAGGCGTTTCAAGATCTCGGCGCCTTGGGGATTGCCCAAGTCCAGCGTTATGCACTTCTTGTTACGGGAGTGGAATTTCCACGACAACGGTAATCCATCTTTGAAAGAGCCCATCGTGCGGAGACCGTCGCCATTCTTAGGGTGCTCGACTTTGATCACCTCGGCGCCAAAGTCGCCCATGAGTGTTGCCGGCATGGCCCCGGCGAAGAGCTGGCTGGTGTCCAGAATCTTCAATCCTTCAAGCGCCATACCGTTGCCGTTAGCAGGATTCGCCCCCTGAGTCATACCGTACCTCCTATACTAGGGAACCACGGTACTACGAAACTATCGGATGGGGAAGCGGCTGGATCTTCGTACAATGAGATGGGCGATCCAGCTAACCCGAGACAAGTTGACGTCCCCGGAATGCAGATTTATAGTTCGTGGCATTCCAGAACGAACCGAGGCTTGGGGACAGATAAATGGCCAGATTAGAAGACCTTCATGAGAGGCTCGGAACGATGCTATCATGGCAAAGAGTCCGACGGGGAAGCAGTGGATTTTAGGGGCGGTGTAGACTAAATAGAGCATCTTGAATGGCGATTGACACATCCAGGGAGTGGTCAAACGGTTATGCCGTTGCAATATGGTGCGTGTATGAATGCACTGAATCCAATCTGGGGAATATAAACTGATGACCGAATCAAGTTATGTGCTAGACAATGATTGGGTTTACGAGCGAGAACGCTTTGATGCGATCGAACGCAATTTGGATCCCGGGACGATTTGGGCCCTAACCGAAATCGGCGTGTCGAATGGATGGAATTGTCTGGAAGTGGGAGCAGGCGGAGGCTCAGTAACCGAGTGGCTCTGTAAACCGGTTGGCTCTGACGGCCAAGTTACGGCGATCGATCTGAATAACAGATTCGTAGACTTGCTCGATTATGAAAATCTTGAGGTGCACGAACTTAACGTCGTGACCGATGATCTGCTCGTTGAGGAGTACGATCTCGTTCACTCACGGTTCATACTTGCTCATCTTCCAGAAAGAGATTCGGTCCTTGTCAAGATGATACAGGCACTCAGGCCGGGCCGATGGATGTTGGTATAGGAGCCCGACTTCGGCACCATGGAAGCAGACCCTCTGGGAGCGGAATCGAAGCGGCAGATGTTTGACAAGGGCATAGCGGCGATCGACTCCTTGCTGGAATCCAGGGGAGTGGATCGGTTTTACGGACGCGAGTTGTACAGCAAACTGAACTCTTTTGGCCTCACCAGGGTTAAGGCCAATGGCCGCTCTGTCACCCTGCAGGGGGACCGAATCAAAAGAGATGGCTCTTACAATGGAGCAGTTGCAGATTCCGGCGGGCGGTAACGGCCTGATAACCGACCAAGATTACCTACCATTCAAGGCTCTATTTGACGATGAAAGCTTTTACTGGCGAATGTACCTAATGACATCCGCGTGGGCGCAGAAACCGAAGTAATTCTCACCTGCCGCTCCCACCCTTAGGTGTCCGCGAACGCCTTCGCGGATTAGGTAGTCTACCGTAGATATATCCGGTAATATAAAATTTGGGGCTGGGTGGAGGTGCGGATGAACGCTATAACCAGGGTGGGGCACGGTGCCCGAGGGCGGCTGAACCAGGCCACGGCGATTACTGGCGGAGGCCTTCGGCATCCCTCTGGTTTTCCGTATAATCCTCCACCAAATGCCGCAGCAATTCCGGCGTCTGGTGCAATGCTTTCTGCATCATGTCTATTTTGTCAGGGAACATCCTCAGGCCTGAGGGCATGTGCCATTTCTTGAGCGCACCGGCCAGGCTGGCCTTGGGCCACAGGGATCAATCTTCACATCTCACTTCCGAGTTAACCCCTATTTCCCGGCCAATATGGAAGCCAGCAATGCCACCCGCCGGGGCAACTCGGCCACGACGATGTATTCGTGATCGGCATGAGGCCCTTCACCGACTCCTCCCAACCCGTCCAGCACCGGCACCCCCAACGCCGCGGCGAACTGGGCATCGGAGCCGCCGCCCACCTGGGCTTCCGTCAGGCTTATTCCAAGAGGGTCGGCGAACCGGCGGATGGAGTTAAGCAACAGAGCGGTGGTCTCAGTCCTTTCCATGGGAGGCCGGTTTAACCCCCCGATGACTTCGACGCCGGCTCCCGATAGCACCGGCGTACTGTTAAGGATCTCGCTTTCCACCCGTTCTGCCTCCTGCATGGTGGTCACGCGCAAGTCAACCAGCGCTTCGGCAAAGGGGGCTATTTGATTCCTCACCGACCCCCCCTGGACTACCCCAACGTTGACCGTAGTGCCCCTGGCCAGGTCAGTCAGGCTGTGCAAACGCAAGATCTGGTGAGCCATCTCCTCCACGGCGCTGATACCCTTTTCCGGCTCGTTCCCGGCGTGGGCCGCCCGGCCGGTGACCTTCACTTGAAACATGCCGACACCTTTGCGCCCCGTCTTCAACGCCCCTTCGGTACCGGCGCCGGGTTCAAGACAAAACACTTGGGCGCTTTTTTTGGCCTCTTCCTCGATCAGTTGCCGCGAAGTGGTGCTCCCTACCTCTTCGTCGGAGTTGATTATTATTCTTACCCGCTGCTGAGGAGCCTCCTTGTGGGCCCGCAGCGTTTCCAGAGCGTGCATTGCTACTGCGATTCCGGCTTTCATGTCTAATATCCCCGGACCATAGGCTAAACCGGCTTCCACGCGAAATGGACGCTCTTGAATCGTGCCGGTGGGCCAGACGGTGTCCATATGGCAGAGGAGCAGGGTCTGCTCACATCCCTCTCCCACGTCCACTACCAGATGGTCACCCACTTCCTCCTGAGGAACCATCCGCACTCGGGCTACTAATTCCTCGAACCGCCCTTTGATAAAACCGCCGAGCAGATCGGTCGCTGCCTTGTCCGATGTAAAGGACTCCATCTCCACCATGTGACGTAGAGTCCCCAAGATCTCCGCAGCATGGTTTTCGGCATACTCCAAGAATTCCTTCATGTGGCTTCTCCTTCTCTCAGCAGGATTTGAGTGCGGGTGCGCGGGCGCCGGTTACTTCACCGTGATATCGTCCCACACGGTGGGATCGTCGGTAAAAAAGACGTCGCGAGGCAAGAGAGCTCCGCCCGAACGAACCTTGTAGGATTCGGGGTGGCTGGCGGCGTAGGGCTCGACCCCTTCCTCCAGCTCCCGCGCCGCCTGAATAAGACGGCGGCGCATACGGATTATCGCTTGATCCGTACTGCCCAGGTGCTCGTGGTTCCGGTCCACGATTGCGCCCATCCCGTCGGTCATGGCTGCGTCTTGGGCGCGCCCGTCTGGGATGCCGGTATAACTTTTCGTCCGCTGGGCCTCCCGGTCTATGAGGTAGTCGTTAGACTTGTTGGCCTGGTTGAGCCAGCTACCGTCCGGCAAAATGGTACCGGAAAAATCGTTAACCGCCCGCTCCGCCGGGGTCAATGCCTTGTAGGGATTCCACTTGATCCTGAAGAACCAGCAATTCTCATCGTCGATGGGCACTAACGCTCCTCCGGACACCGGGCCCATGGGTTCCCTTGGAATCATGGTGAAGAAAGGAAAGAGCCAACGGGAGATGCGCCAGTAATAGCTGTCTTCCTCCGCATTCCGTTCGGCTCCGATCAGAATACCGCCATCGGTGTCCTGGACGTGGAACCGGGCTGCCCGGTCCCGAGCGGTATAGCGGCCGGCCAGGGTGCCGGCGGTGGCGGAGTTTTCCAAGTCGGCCAGGCGGCTGTGCAGGAAGGCGACGTGGACGGTGTCTATCTCCCCTTCTATAACCTGTACAAAGTTGGATTCGTAGCGAATCTTGGTGGGATATACCTGGCTCTCCGGCAATTCGGTGTACTCCAAGCCGGGCATGGGCGGCATAAGTACCCGGGGACCCAAGTAGGCCCAAACCATGCCTCCCGCCTCCCGGGTTGGGTAGGCGGTAATCTGCATCTTGTCCTTGAAATTGCTGTCCGCCGGCTCCGAAGGCATGTCCACACATTGCCCTTCCACGTCAAACTTCCAGCCATGATAGACGCAGCGCAGGCCGCACTCCTCATTCCGGCCGAAGAACAGGCTGGCCCTCCGGTGTGGACAGAACTGGTCGATAAGGCCGATAACTCCATCGCTGTTACGGAAGGCAACTAGGTCTTCGCCAAAAATTCTGGAGCGTACCGGGGCGCAGTCTGGCTGCGGCAATTCACTGGCTAACATTATGGGAGTCCAAAAACGCCTGACGAAATTGCCCATCGGCGCACCCGGACCTATGCGGCACAGGAATTCGTTTTCTTCGGTTGTCAGNATCAGTGTCGGTTCCTTAAGTTTTTGAAAGTCGCTGGACCCAGAGGGTCAATTCCCAGATTTCTTTCCTTCAAAGTATGCCCTGGGGTTGCCTTTCATCATTCGGTCGATGGCTGATTGCTCGATTCCGGCATCCTTGAGCCTGGGTATCACCTTCCGGGTCAGCCACAGGTATCCGTCGGGGTTCTGCTCCCGGCTGGGAAACCCCGGAGACGCCAGCCGGGTAATCACCACATTCCAGTCGTGGGATAGCATGAGGNTGGCCCCGAGGCCCTCATCCAATAGCTCTTTTAAGTAGTCGGTCATCTTTTCCCAGGAAGGCAGGTAAGGACGGCCAAACGGGTTGTTTATATCCCAACCCAGCCACACGCCCAGACTGGCCAATTCCCGGTGATACTCTTTGTCCGGGGTGTTGTTGATGTGGCCGATGTAGATCTGGTGAGGTTCCACCCCTTCCTCTTTTAAGATCCTCACTTGTTCCTCACCAACGCGGGACTGGGCCGGGGTGTGAGTCGTAACGGGCACACCGGTGCGCAGGTGGGTTTTAGCCGCCGATCGAAGCATCAACTCTTCGTTCTCGGAAATGGGATCGCTGGTGGCTACCTTGATGATTCCAGCTTTGATCCCGGTGCCATCAATGCCAACATCTATCTCCCGTGCCCAAAGCTCCGCGATGAACTCAGGTGTCCTACCCCAGAAACTACGGGGAATGTCCAGCCAACAGCCGGTGCAACAGATGAACTGTACTCCGCTCTGTTCGGATACCTCCTTCATCAGCGACACTTCCCGCCCCAGATCCAACGGGGAAACTTCGACGATGGTGTCGACGCCTTCGATGTGGGCCTGGGTCAAGTCCTTCACGGCTGTTTCCAGTGCCCAAGGCCGGTCGACCAGCTCGCCATACGTGGCGTTGACTCCGGCGGAAGAGTCGATCAGATGCTCGTGGGGAAGAGTGAAGCCAAGATCAGCTGTATCCATGGGACCGAGCACCGAATTAATCGTAGCCATGAGACACCTCAAGCATGCAGCAGAGTACTAGATCGTGCCAGGGTGCATTATACAAGTTGTCCTTCCTCCTGTATGGGGCATTTCCACAAGCGCTTGGAAATTGACATAAGGGGACGTTGAACTTAACCTTCCCCTGATAGCCGCCGTGTGACCGAGAGGAGGGGACCATGCCTCTACACTTCACCGAAGATGAACTGACGGATCGCCGGAACAAGGTTGCCGCAGAGATGCAGTCACGTGGCCTTGACGCCTTGCTCATCTTCCGCCAGGAGAGCATGTACTACCTGACCGGCTATGACACGACCGGTTATTCCCAGTTCCAATGTCTCTACATGAGCGCTGGGGGCACTCTTATCCTTCTGACCCGCTCGGCGGACTTACGCCAAGCCCACCTAACTTCGGTGATCGAAGATGTTCGCATCTGGGTTGATAGTNCCGACAGCAATCCCGGCTTGGACCTTCGCCAGATCCTGGAAGAGCAAGGGTGCCGGGGGNAAAATCTGGGCGTGGAACTGGAAGCTTGGTGTCTCACCGGCAGGCGATGGGAATTTGTCAAAGCCGGCCTGGATGGTTTTTGCACCCACGAGGACGCGTCGACCCTGGTTAGCCANATGAGAATAATCAAGAGCCCGGCCGAGCTGGAATACGTGCGCCGGGCGGCGGCACTGGCCGATGAAGCTCTGGTGGAGGCCCATAGCTTGGCCACGCCGGGGCGACCCGAACAGGAGATTCTAGCCGCCATGGAGAGCGCCATCTTTCGCGGCGGCGGCGATTATCCGGCTTCCCGGTTTATCATCGGATCAGGAGCCCAGGCGTTGAATGTCCGGAATTTTACTGGTTACGCCGACCTTGGGAACAACGACCAGCTCCAATTGGAGTTCGGGGGGACGTTCCGCCATTACCACTCGTGCTTGATGCGCACCATCCTCATCGGTAAGCCCGACCCTCGCCACCTGAGTATGCATTCGGCAGCCGTCGAGGCGCTGGAGGCGTGCAAGGAAGCCTGCCGTCCCGGCGCAACTTTCGGCGGCATCTTCGACGCCCACGCCAAGGCGCTGGATGGCGCCGGGTTCGGTGAGCACAAGCTGAACGCCTGCGGATACAGCCTGGGGGCCTTGTATCCACCGACGTGGATGGACTGGCCGATGATTTACGCGGGAAACCCCGTGGTAGTGGAACCCAACATGGTCATCTTCATGCATATGATCTTGCTAGATTGGGATCGTCACCTGGCCATGGCTTTTGGGGATACCGTGGTCGTCACGCCCACCGGCAGTGAGACCTTGACCAAAATGGGTACCGGCCTGACGGTTAACTGATAAGATCCACCATCCCAAGTCAACCGGAGTCCACCGGGCATTCGAGAGCGAAACCAAGCTGGATTGGTTCCAATTCTAAACCGGTCTGAAGACCAAGAAAGGGAGGAGCCTCATGTACGCAGTACCAGACGTCGATGAAGTGGTAGCCGTGGCCAAGGAGCTGGGAATCCACTTGGGCCCCGATGAGGCCGACAAATACCGAAAGTACCTGTTGGAACAGATGGCCGAGTTGGACAACTTTGTGCAGGCCCGGTTGGAGGAGCCCAAGCCTCCAATGGTTTCGGCTGCTCGTGAGCCTGGTTACCGGCCAAGCTTAGAAGAAGACCCGCTGAACGCCTGGATGTGGAAGTGCCGGATCGAGGGGGAAGCGGAAGGTCTGCTTGCCGGCAAGACCGCCAGTTATAAGGACCACATCGCGGTGGCGGGAATACCCATGAGCTTCGGCTCTTTCGCCCTCGAGGGCTTCATCCCCGACTTCGACGCAACCGTCGTTACCCGGGTTTTGCAGGCCGGAGGTACGATCGTCGGCAAGAACGTGATGAACGGACTGAGCGGCGGCTTCGGCACCGGCGGCGGCATCGGCGATTACGGCCGGCCCCTGAACCCGCACAACCATGATCACGTGACCGGCGGGTCGTCCTCGGGCTCCGCTGCGGCCGTGGCCTCCGGAGAGGTGGACATNTCATTNGGCGGCGACCAAGGCGGCTCCATCCGCATTCCGGCGGCTTTCTCCGGCATCGTCGGACACAAGCCCACGTTTGGACTACTGTCCCACTTCGGGATCGGGTTCGGTTCGGACCAGAGCATCGACTACACGGGTCCCCTGACCCGCACCGTGGAGGATGCGGCGGCCACGCTCCAAGCCACGGCGGGTTACGACCCATACGACCCCCGCCAAACGCGAGACGTCCCAACCAGTATCGACATTCTCGGCGGGCTGGACGGCGGTGTGTCCGGGCTGCGCATCGGCGTGCTCCAGGAGGGCTTCGACGATGCCGAGACCGATGTGCGCGATATGGTGATGGCCGCGATCGATGTCCTGGCAGAGGCAGGCGCTGACGTATCCAATGTGTCCGTCCCGGAGCACCACGCCATCAGCGCGGCCTACTCCGCCCTCACCGGCGAAGGCGCTCTTGCCGTGTTCAAAACTGGGTTCTTCGGTGCATTTACTAGGACCTACTACCCGGCCTCCATCATCACCTCNATAAACAAGATGTGGGCCTCCCAGGCTGACGTGCTCCCGCCGCGCAGCAAGCTTTCGCTCATCGCCGCCGAGTTGAGCCGCCGCAACTATCACGGCCGGGCGTACGCCAAGTCTCAGAACGTGCGTCCCACCTTCATCCAGGCCTTCGACGACGCCNTCGTTAACGTCGACCTGCTGGTGATGCCCACATGCATCATGACGGCGCCAAAGAATCACACCCCTGGTAGCTATCTTGAGGCCGTCGAGNACAACCTAGCGTCCGGGAACTCGGGCGGCTCCCGCAACACCATGCCCTTTAACTACACGGGCCACCCGGCGATGGCCCTCCCCGTGGGCAAGTCGCCGGGTGGTTTGCCAGTCAGCATGCAAATCGTCGGGCGTTTCTTCGACGACCCGCTCGTAATGAGGGCCGCTTATGCCTATCAGCAGTCGACTGACTGGGACAAGATCATCGGCGTTAATTCCTGAGCGGGCTACCAGACTAAGAGNGGAGGGTCAAGTATGGCCGGACAGCTAGAGGGCAAAGTTTCGCTGATCACCGGCGGAGGCTCGGGCATCGGTAAAGCCTCGGCGTTGGCCTTCGCCAGGGAAGGCTCCAAAGTGGTGGTGGCCGACGTCAATGTTGATGGCGGCGAACAAACGGTTCGTCTCATCCAGGATACGGGCGGCGAGGCTACTTTCGTGAAAGCCGAGGTATCCAATTCTAGCGACGTGTCGGACATGGTCAGCCACGCTGTCCAAACTTACAACAGGCTAGACTGCGCCTTCAACAACGCCGGTGTTTCCGGGGGTCCGGGCCGTATCCATGAGTACACCGAGGATAACTGGAGCCGGGTCCTTGACATCAATCTGACGGGCGTTTGGCTTTGCATGAAGTACGAGATAATCCAAATGCTCAACCAGGNCGGCGGCACGATCGTCAACACGGCCTCGGTCATGGGGTTGGTCGGCGGCTCCAGATCGCCGGCCTATGCGGCCACGAAGCATGGTGTGGTCGGGTTAACGAGGACCGGAGCGGTGGACTACGCACAAGAGGGGATTCGCATCAACGCGGTGTGTCCGGGTTATATCCGGACGCCCATGATAGAAGGCATCCTGTCGGACCCCGGCGCTGAAGAACGCGTCGTGTCACGGCATCCCATGCATCGCCTGGGGACCCCGGAGGAGATCGCCGAGGCGGTGGTGTGGCTGTGCTCCGACGCGGCATCCTTCGTAACCGGGCACGCCATGACGGTTGATGGCGGTTACGTGGCGTGGTAGGCGATTGAGTCTGAGAAACCCGGGGAGAGAAATAGCCGGGACTAAATCGGCGTCACGCAGAGGAATGATTAATGAGCACGAGAGACTTGGTTGGGTACGGTCCCAATCCGCCGGTAGTGCAATGGCCCAACGGGGCTAGGATAGCCGTCTCTGTAGTCGTGAACTACGAGGAAGGCTCAGAGTACTCCCTTCTGGACGGCGACCCCCACGGCGAATCCTCCGGAGAATCTCCCTCCAACGTGCCTGCCGGCGAGCGGGACCTGGCCAACGAGTCTTTTTTCGAGTACGGCAGCAGAGTCGGCGTGTGGCGAATCATGAATGTGATGGACCAATACAACGTCAAGGGAACTTTTTTCGCCTGCGCTCTGGCCCTGGAGCGAAACCCCGAAGTGGGGCCGGAAATCATCCGCCGGGGCCATGAGGTCATGGGACACGGCAACCGCTGGGAAGAGTACTACCGGATGGACCGGGACACCGAGCGGGAGGCGATCAAACAAGCGGTGGAGTCGATCACCCGAACCACCGGGCAACGGCCTTTAGGTTGGTACACGCGCTACGGCCCCAGCGTAAACACTCGGGAACTGGTGGTTGAGGAGGGCGGGTTCATTTACGATTGCAACGCCTACAACGACGACCTGCCCTACTACACCGATGTGTATGGGAAGAATTGGCTGGTAGTTCCTTACTCGCTGGAAGTGAACGACACCAAATTCTGGCGAGGTCAGTTGATTACGCCCAATGACTTTTTCGAGGCTGCCCGGTCCTGCTTCGACATGCTTTACGAAGAAGGGGCCACTCACCCAAAAATGATGTCGGTGGGTCTTCACTGCCGCATAATCGGGAAGCCCGGCCGGGCAAATGCCCTTAGGCAGTTTCTCAAGTACGCATCGGAGAAAGAGGGCGTCTGGTTCGCCACTCGGTTGGAGATTGCCCGTTGGTGGCTGGAACATTATCCTTCGGAGTAGCGTCCGGCCTGAGATGGGAAAGACTAATCGCGTCCCAGCCATAGATGCAATCGTTGCGGGGGCGCCGGAAGGGGGCTAATTGCCGGATTCGAACAATGAGACCGTTCTCCTAGTTGGGCAAAACCTGTTTTTTCTGGGCCGGGTTGAGGTCCAGGCTGAACCACTGGGATACGAGGTCCAATGGGCTAAGACGCAATCTGCCTTCTCGGAATTCTACGGCAGTCGTCGACCCGCTTTGGTTCTGGTCGACTTGGAGGGCGACGAAACTATATGGACCAACGTACTACAAGAGATGGATCATCAAGACGTGGAAAAAGTTAAAGTAGTTGCGTTCGGCCCCCACGAAGACGTCGCCATGTTGGAACGGGCCAGGAACCTAGGCTGTGACATTGTCCTGAACAAGGGGGAATTCAATCGAGACCTGCCCAAAATCATCGAGAGTGTAAAAGCGGACTCCGGCTAATCGGATCAGGAGCAGGCCGGAGATTTCAGACAAGAAATTCACTTGCGGGAATCGGGCTTCAACCAACTTCGCGACTAAAGTCGTGGCTTGGAGGTAACTATGGATGCCACTGGTGTATCTCACATCGCTATTTGCGTGCGCGACCTAGACAAGTCTCTGGCCTTCTATCGGGACATCCTGGGCATGAGGATTACTTCTGATGTTATCCAGGATACGACTACTGGCGGTCTCCCCCACGTCTATAAACATTTCCGCAAAACCCGAAGGCAGGTACGGCTGATGTATGGTGAAGGCGTAACCAGACCGACCCTCACCATGACCAGCCATCCCGGCGAAGAGCCTGATGGGGACCCGATCAAGCTCGATCAAATAGGCATCAGCCACCTTTCCTTTTCAGTGCTGGATGTGAAGGCCCTTGCCGAGGAACTGGTCGCCAATGGGGTTCAGTTGGCGGGGCCACTGGAATCGCGCATGGACGCCCAAGGAAACCTGGGCAACTTCTACGTCTACGACCCCGATGGCATTCTGATCCAGTTCGACTCCGGTGGCGGTGGCTGATATATCCCTCTTCTGTCCCTAATCGTTCTCGGCGGTGTTTGGCCCACTTCGGGAAATTGCCCTCCACCAATTTGCATTGTCTGTATAATCGCAGCTACCCGGTATCCGAAAAAGAAGCGAGAAGAAATATGGCGACTGACAGTGGGACTGAACTCCATTACATGGAACTCCTCAACGACATTGCCTCAGGAGAGAAGCGCGCAGGTATTCATTTAGCAGCTTGGGCCGGCAAAACTCGTGACCCGGAACTAAAGTCGTGTCTTTCTTTGGTGGCTGACCGGGAGACGAGCCATTACCACATTTTCAAACGACGGATCTCCGAGCTAGGTTACAGCTGGCAAGAAAACGATGCCCCGGAATTCGAAGAGCGTCTGAGAGTAAGCAGCTCCGATATGCCCGATATTGAGAAAATACTTTGGGGAAAAGCCCAACAGGCACTACGACAGGGTCCGACGATTAGAGAAAGGTATGAAACGGCAATCGCCGATGAAACCGTAGACCCACTGACCCGCTCCCTACTCCGTTGGTTCTCAGACGTGGAAGCAGACTCCGGCTCCCTTCTACGCCTGGTCTATGACGGCATCGAAGCGCAGGCCGAGTGAGAATCAGCAATGGCGAAAGACGGCTTCAAAGTCATGGACTCCGACATGCACATCATAGAGCCGGCGGACCTTTGGGATAGGTACATCGACCCTGATTTCAAGGACCGCGGCCCTAAAGGTCTGAGCCGTCATCCCCGTGACCTGGGCATCCAGATGGGCGGACGAATCTACCCGCCGGAGAATCGCAGTTACACCACCGGCATCATGCCCCTCATGACTGAGCAGATGGACGTGTACGCGGAATCGGAGGCGCGGGGTTGGGACAGTGGCTCCCAAGAGAAGGCCATGGATAATGAAGGGATCGACATGGCTGTCATGTTTCCCAGCCGCGGCCTATTTTGTCTGGGTTCGGACGAGATTGAGCCGGATCTGGCCACCGCTATATGCCGGGCCTACAACGACTGGTTGGCGGATTTTTGCTCTGGGTCGAACCGAATGTTCGGAGCGGGCATGATTCCCCCTCACGACGTGGAGGGCGCTGTTCAAGAGGCCAGGCGGGCGGTGAATGAACTGGGTTTCAAGACGGTTTTCATCCGACCTAACCCGGTCCATGGGCGCAATTGGCACGACACTTATTACGATCCTCTATGGGCGGAGATTCAACGGCTGAATGTTCCTCTTAGCTTCCACGAAGGGGGCCTGGTGGACCTCCCACAGCCCGGTGATAATTTCGATACCCATATGCTCTACCACACCTGCACTCACTCTATGTCGATGATGTTGGCGGCGGTAGACATGGCGGGAGGAGGTGTTCTGGAGCGCTTTCCCAACCTCACCGTTGCGTTTCTAGAGGGCAACTGCTCCTGGGCGCCTTGGCTGTTGTGGCGTTTGGATGAGCACTATGAGATGTCGGCCTCCTACGACCATCCGGAACTCAAGATGAAGCCCAGCGAGTATTTCCGGCGGCAGTGCTATCTGTCAGTGGAGTGCGACGAGGAGCCGGCGGAGATAGTCTCCAAGTACGGTTTGGAGGACAACATCGTGTTCTCTTCCGACTACCCTCACGCCGACTCCAAGTACCCCAAGTCAGTGGATCGGTTCTTGCAGATGCCGCTCCCGGACCAAACGAAGCGGAAATTTCTGTGGGACAATTGCGCCCGGCTTTACGGTCTTGAGGGCTAGAATAGTGTCTCAGGAAAAGATTTACATCGGCGAAATTTTGGGAAATTCTCTCCCCATGATCATCTTTCTGCTGCAAGCCAGAATCCAGAGAAGCGTCAGCTGGATCCCGGCCTTCGCCGGGATGACGGACCGGGTGCACGGGACATTAGACTAGTATTCGGTCAATCTATATCCAGGGCAATGTCCTTCCGAGCGCAGCGAGGAATCTCATGAGTGCCGGTTCAGACATCCAGAGATTCCTCACCCGCCTCCGGCGAGTTCGGAATGACATCTTTCATTCTAGAATTGACGGACTATTAGCGGCCCAATTCATAGAAATGCATTACCCACAGCCGCCTACCGCCCATCGCGGATAAACTCGACGGCCCGCTCCGCGATCATCATCGTGGTCACGTTAGTATTGGCGCGCACCACATCCGGCATGACCGAAGCGTCGGCTATCCGCAATCCCTGAATACCCCGAACGTTCAGGTACTGGTCGACCACAGCCATGGGGTCGTCCGCCACGCCCATTTTGCAGGTACCGGAGATGTGGAAAGACGTGCTCACGTTGCGCAACATCCAGTCGTCCAGACTCTCATCACTGGCCAGGTCGGCATCGGTTGGGGCGGTTCGCTGGTTGACTATCTCACCGTAAGGTCCGTCCTTCAGGAGGCTCACGCACTTTCTTACGGCTTCCCGTAACCGCTCACGGTCCCAGGGTTCCTCCAGGTAATGGTAGTCCATGCTGGGTTGCACGTTGGGGTCGGTGGACACCAGGCGCAGTTCGCCCTTGCCCACGGCGAGGTAGAGCCCGCAGTTGATGCTGTGGGTAGGGTCGACGTCCTCTTTAACCACCGTGTTCAGGGAGGACGGAGACAGAATCATATCGTTAGGCGTAGGCGACGCGGTGGCGGTATAACGCAGGCGAAGGGCGCGCCGGGCAACCGTCTCATCTGGACGGTCTTCATGCACCGTGAACCGGACTACAACGTTGGGGTGGTCGCGCATGTTCTGCCCTACGCCGGGAGCATCCACCACCACCGGTATGTCCAACGGCTCCAACTGGTCCCGTGGACCGATTCCGGATAGCATCAGCAGTTGAGGAGACCCCACGGCCCCGGCGCAGAGCGTGATCTGTTCTCCTTCCACCAAGAATCTTTCTCCTCCGCTCTCCACCTCCAATCCCGTGGCCACATTGCCGGACAAGACGATGCGCATCACCTGAACGTTGGCCTTGATGGTCAAATTGAGACGGTTCCGGTTGGGCTCGATGTGAGTGATGGCCATGCTCATTCGCACGCCGTCAACGTTGTTCTCGGCCCGTAGGCTAACTCCTGTGGCGTCCGGGTCATGATTATCGGGATTGTAGGGATATCCGGCGGAGACACAAGCCTGGTAGAAGGCTTCCTGCAGGGGAGGCCAGTCCTCCCGTTTATGACGCCGTACTGGGATAGGTCCATTGGTCCCATGAAAGTCATCCCGAAAGTCGTCGTCGTTCTCGATCTGACGGAAGTAAGGAAGGACCTTTATGTAGGACCACTCGTCGTTCCCCCAGGAAGCCCAAGTGTCGAAGTCCTCGGGCGCACCCCGGATGAAGGTTTGCCCGTTGATGGCACTGGACCCGCCCAGCACCTTCCCTCTAGGTACCGGCATGGGCTCGGACTGCTGCGGCGTGGCCTTGCCGGTGAACGACCAGTTGAAGGGAGAGTTAGCCGCCCGGGCTTGCAGATTGATCAATCCCCAGCCGTATTTCAGCATGCCGGGTAGCTGTTCGAAGTCGGGATATTCCGGGCCGGCCTCCAAGAGGAGCGTTGAGTGGCCCGGGTCTTCCGAGAGTTTGGCCGCCAATATGCAGCCCGCGGTCCCACCGCCAACGACTATGTGATCGTATTTCATGACTTAAATCCTCCAATCGGCGTCCCCGGGTAGCTGAATGCTCTACCGGACCAAGGCGTCGGCCATCCGCTCCAATTGCTCTCCCATCTCCTGTTCGGTTTCGCAATGGGACGGCCACACTGAAACACGTATTGCCCCGGCGTTTAAGAAGTCATCTACCTGCTGTCTGGTGGTTTCAGGGGGCTGGCCGAACACCGATATGGATAGCGATGCGGGGTCCCGGCCCCGCTCGGCTGCCAAAGTGTCGAGAATCTCGCGTCCTTCTTCAACCCGGCCAGGGGTTACCCGGTTTGGGAGCCATCCATCCCCCCACCGGGCGACCCGTTGAAGAACGTTGGGAGCGTTGCCGCCCAGGAGGATTGGTGGGTGCGGCTTCTGCGCCGGTTTGGGATAGCAATACACTGGTGGGAAATCGTAGTAGCGGCCATGGAACTCGGCTTCATCCTTGGTCCACAATTCTTTCAGCGCCGAAACAGCCTCCCTGGCCTGAGTCCACCGGTGGTCGAAGTCGCCGCCCATCATTGTGGTCTCCTCCCGGTTCCAGCCGGTCCCGATGCCGAAGATAAATCTCCCGTTACTGTGCTGGTCGAGGACTGAGATCTGTTTGGCCAGGATCAAGGGATTCCGCTCGGTGATCAAGGTAATGCCCGTGGCGAGCTTAATCTTGGTGGTGACGGCAGAAGCCATGGCCAAAGACATGTATGGGTCGGAGAAGTGGCGGTAGGTCCAAGGGATCTCGCCGCCGGTGGCGGGAAATGGGCTGACGCTGTTCACCGGCAGGATAGGGTGCTCGTGGTAAAAGATGGACTCAAAGCCCAACTCTTCGGCTTTCTTGGCTATGAATGCCGGGTCAAGGGTGTAAGCAGGTAGGGGCACTACTATTCCAACAGACATTTCAACGCTCCTATTTTATTGGGATGCGGGGTTGGGTATTCAATGATGCATCAGTGTTCGTGTTGCGCCAACTCTATCAACACTCCCCGTGCTGCCGAAGGGTCCAGGAACCCTATGTCTCCGCCCATCAGCCCCTTCCTGGGAACCTTGTCTATGAGATCAATGCCCAGCTCCTGCAGACTCTTCAACTTATCCGCGATTCCATCCACCTCAAAGCAGACGTGGTGCAGACCTTCGCCGCGTTCCCGGATATAAATCGAGATCGTGCTGTTGGGACCGGTCCCTTCCAGCAGTTCCAGGTTAGTGTCGCCCACGGGCACAAAGCAACCACGGACGCCAATATCTTCCCGGACGATGATTGGGCCGGGCGCCAGACCGAACAGTCCACGGTAAAATTCGATGCTGGACTCCAGGTCACTCACCGCGATCCCAATGTGATGCACCAAGCCGGTGGGCGCCGGGGGCTTTCCGGGAATCGTCATTTCCACACCTCGCTGGTCTTGGGTGGCGACATCTTAGCACGGCAGGCGATGCCTGGCTTTTGGGCCAGGGTGTACCTGTCAGGGCAAGACCAGTTTCAAGCCATCAAGAAGTTCGAGACGGCATCTGCTATCATCAGTCTGAATCGGAGACAGTCTTGAGCGAAGGAGCAAGTGCCGGCATGGGTAGATTGGATGGAAGAGTAGCCCTCATCACCGCCGCGGGGCGGGGACACGGTGAATCCATGGCCAGAAGATTCGCCAAAGAGGGCGCCGCCGTTGCCCTTTGCGACATTCTACCGGTCGCGGTGTTGGAAGAGACAGTCGGCGAACAGATCCGGACCGAGGGGGCACAGGTTCTCTGCTTCCAGACCGACGTGTCTAAGGAAGACGAGATCGAGCAGTTAGTGCGGCTAACCCTCGACCAGTTCGGCACCATCGACATCCTGGCCAATGTGGTCGGCATCGCTGGCCCGACCAAAGATGTGTGGGACACCAGCCTGGCCGAGTGGCGGGAAACCCTGGCCGTGAACCTGGATTCGGTCTTTCTCGGTTGCAAGTATGTCTTGCCCGAGATGATTCGCAAGCGGTACGGCCGGGTCATCAACTTCAGCTCAGGCACGGGGAAACAGCCGCTGTCCCATCGGGCGCCGTATGCCACGTCGAAGATGGCTGTCATCGGTTTTACCCGCACCCTGGCCGCCGACGTGGGCCGGTACAACATAACGGTCAACGCCATCTGCCCCGGCGGGCATGAGGAACGGAGTCTCGAATTAGCCAAGGGACGGGCTGAATATGTGGGTGAGGCGTTCGATGAGGAAGCTTTTCGCGTTGGTTTTAGGGCAACGCGGGAGAATGCCGTAATCGCCGGCCGTTGGTGTGCCGACGAGGGCTATACTCAAAAAGGCGCCGGGCCGGATGACGCCGCGACGATCGCTCTATTCTTGGCCTCTGAAGAAGCCAGCAATTTTACAGGACAGGACGTCAACTCCGGCGGTGGGGTCATGTGGTAGCAAGTTGCCGGTTCGGCAAAATCTCTACGAGTTTGATAGCGGGCAACGGCTACGCAAGCACAGAGGCAAATGACTTCAAATCAGAATAGCCCGGTGACAAAGCCGGGGGCCACCAAGTCTCCCTTGTTCTTCGGCTGGTACGTGGTTGCCGCCGTAACTTTCATCGCTTTCGTCAATACTGGGTCCCGCAGCAGCTTTGGCATCTTCGTCATACCCATGAGCGAGGAATTCGGCTGGAACCGGCTCACCATCTCTTCGGTGGCGGCCCTTGGGGCCATCGTCGGCGGTGCGGCCCAGCCTTTCCTTGGGTATGCTTTCGATCGCGTCGGGGCCAGGAAAGTGATAGTGACCTCCTTGGTCGTCGTTGGACTTGCCACGGCGGCCCTGGGTCTTACGTTCAACTTTATATTTTTGTTACTGGTGTTCGGGTTTGTCACTTCAATCTCCAACAGCGGAGCTGCTCTCGCTAGGGGCGCGCTGCTCGCCAGATGGTTCGTCCGCAAGCGGGCCACTGTAGTCAGCGTCGGCGCCGTGGGGACCTCGGCCGGCAGCTTGTTGCTGGTGCCCTTCGCCATGTTTCTGCTGCAAGCCACCGGCGGCAACTGGAGGATTACCTGGGCCGCCCTTGGGCTTATTATCCTAGTCCTGGCGGTGCCCCTGGGCTTTCTGTTCATTCGTGACGACCCCAGCAAGGTAGGACTGAAGCCCTACGGCGAACACGACCCGTCTGAAGACGCCGCCGCCGATCGATCCCGCCATCGGCGCGGGCCGTTAGAAGTCGACGCATGGAGCGAGTCCTTCCGGTCTCCTCCCATCTGGCAAATGTCCGGAGCATTTTTCGTCTGCGGCTTCACTACATTGATAATGTCGGTCCACTTTGTGCCCTACGCCATCGACATTGGAGTTTCACCTGGTCTCGCCGCCACGATATTCGGGGTCATGATGGGTCTGAACGTCCTGGGTGGGCTGGGATCCGGGATGCTGGCGGACCGGTTCGGCCGAAAAAACTTATTGGCTGCCGCTTACTTCATCAGGGGTTGTGGATACATCGCTTTGCTGCTAGCGCCGTCGACCCTGGGACTGTGGCTCTTCGCCGGGTTTGCGGGAATGTCCTGGATCGCCACGGTGTCCCTAACCAACACACTGACCGCCGACGTGTACGGGCTACGGGCCTTGGGAACCATCTCGGGAATCACATTCCTTTGCCACCAGATCGGCGGCCTGGCCGGCGTCCTATTAGGAGGGTTCTTCTACGACCTCACCGGCGCTTACACGTTACCCTTCGCCATCGTAGGGGCGATGCTCTTTCCGGCGGCGCTGTCCGCGTTCACCATCAACGAGCGGAAGTATTCCACTCGTTACGATGGCCGGTTGGTGGCGGTGGCTGGTTCCGGGGACTAAGATGGCGGTATAGGATATCAATTGAGACTACCGAAATCCGCTGAAGTTGACGTCCCTGGTACGTGGAATTATAGTTCGTGGCATCGCAGAAATAACTGAGACTTAAGGACAGATCAACGGCCAGATTAGAAGACATTCCTGAAGGCGAACGGGAGATGCTGAAAGCGCTTCCCCTGCCGTCGTTCGATACAACGCCGTTCGTAAAGGGTAGGCCGCTGTTGCAGCGCCGGGTTTCCCTCCTGTCGACCGCCGCACTGCAAAAACGCACCGATAAGGTATTTTACAGGGGAGAAGCCGGCTATCGGGTCATTCCGGGCGGCACCGCCCCCAACGACATCATCATGGCCCACGGCTCGGTTAATTTCGACCGCTCCGGTTTCCAACAAGACCTCAACGTTTGTTTTCCCTTGGAACGGTTGCATGAGCTAGCCAGAGAGGGGTTCATCGGCTCGGTCGCCGATTTTCACTACACGGTCCAGGGAGGATTGCCGCCGGAGCGCAACGAAGGCGCCGCCCATCAGATCGCCGGACTGATGAAACGTGAAGGCGTTGACACGGTGCTCTTGGTGCCGATTTGACCGAGATGCACGTGCGCCGTAGGCGGACTGGCTCACTACTTGGAAGACGAAGGTCTCAGCACTACCCAGATCAGCCTGGTACGCGAGCATAGCGAAGCCATCAAGCCGCCCCGGGCCCTTTGGGTTCCCTTCGAACTTGGCCGTCCCTTGGGGCAGCCCAACGACGCGGAGTTCCAAAAGAGAGTGTTGCGGGCCTGCCTGGGCTTGCTTGAAGCAGAATCCGGCCCCGTGCTGGAAGACTACCAGGAAGACATTCCCGCCGGAAGCGCCGGCTATGATTTTACCGGGATGTCATGCCCGATAGATCTGCATCCCGTGCCGTCAAATGACAGTGAGTTAACTAAATCGTTGGTTCAAGAGATCGGCCAGATCGCACCCTGGTACGAGTTGGCGGTCGATCAGCGGCAACGGACCACGGTTGGGATCAGCGAACTGGACATCCTCGACGCGGCCCGCTTTTTGAGCGACTTTATCGAGGACCCCTCTTCGCCAAGCCCCCGCCCCGAGATGGAAGTAGGGCCGATGTTGAAACATACTTGCGAAGATCTAAAGGCTTTTTATTCCGAAGCCATGTCGGCGCAACCCGGCATGTCGTCGAGCCTGGTGGTGGAAAACTGGCTGTGGAACGAAACCGTGCTGGGCAAGGTGCTATGGAATTTTAGGGAAGAACACGTGGATGATCCGGATTCTTACATCGGGTATCTCGCCCAGCGCGGTTTGATTCCCGACCGGCAGATCCAATTGAAAGGCGCCCCGGTTTTCTGATCTGGCAGGCCATTCAAGGAAACCGCGTTTGGGAGAATTGATCCAATACCTAGATCGAGTAAGGAGAAAGAGCCATGCAGACAGCAACTAAGGACCAACTGTGCACCACATTCGACGCGGCCAACCCTCCGTCGTTGCGAGTCCAACTGGGTGAGACCTTCGTCATGGAGACCAATGACCGGTTTGCCACCTACGACGGCCCGGGTTCCTCTGATGAGGCCATGGATATCCTCAAGACCATGGCCGGTCCGGTCTACGTCGAGGGGGCAAAACCCGGAGATACCTTGAAGATCGAGGTCTTGGACATCACCCTGCCCTTGGACTACGGCTGGATCGGCGCCACACCTGGCCGGGGCCCGTTGGGGGATCGCATCCCCGAGTTTCGCAAGACTAAAGTGAAGATTACCGGCGATGGAGTCGTGTTCAAGGACAAAGTAACCATGCCCCTCCGCCCAATGATAGGCCGTATCGGTGTCGCGCCCAAAGACGGACCTCTAGCCAGCGGCGCGAAGGGAGAGTTTGGCGGAGGGATGGGCAACACCCAGATAGCCAAGGGAGCTACCGTTTACTTGCCCGTGTTTCACGAGGGCGGACTAATCTCCATCGGCGACTGTCACGCCGCCATGGGAGACGGCGAAGCCACCGCTTCGGCGGTGGAATGCGCCCTAGACGCTACTTTCCGGATCACCATCGCCGATGACTTCAAAGTAACCCGCCCAGTGGTCGTCACCGATAGTGAGGTAATGACCACCGGAGAAGGCCCCACCATGGAGGAGGCCGCCAAGGTGGCCTTGAACGCCATGGCCGACCTAATGGTGGACCGCCTGGGCATAGATTACACCGATGCCGCCATGCTGATCGCCAGCGCCGCCGACGTGCGCACCGGCCTAGCTGGCCACCCGCCGAACACGATGCGGGTTGCGATTCCCAAGTCTATGTTGTCCGTGTAACGCGGGGAACCACGGGTCTTCCATGGCCCTGGTTTAACCAACCTTCTTGGGTTCTTCGACCAAGTACCGGCTACCCGAAGAATTGACCAAAGCCTTTCCTTTAGAGCTAAGTGGCAGGCTGCCTGAAGGCTTGATGCAGCCGGTCGCGAAGCGAGGCCCATTCGCCGCCTAGCAGGAGTTCGCCATAACGCCGGTGTAGCCCTTGTTCCCAGCACTTGGCGAAAAGGAACTCTCGGAAGAATAGATCGTCCCTGGGGAACGAGCGCCGCCGGCCGATGGTGTTGACCTTCTGGGACGATAACGTGCACGCCGTGGCTCTATCCTTCGCTGTGATGGCCGTCCTGGCTAAGATGCCAGGGATATGACCAGAGCCCAAGCCGATGGCGCACTACGATGGCATTGGACGAATGAATTGTAGGTTAGTAGGTGGCGGAGAGACCGGCCTGAATCTAGAATGCCGACAACTCTTCGCCAGATCGCCACGAGAATCTATCCGGCGCAATCCCGGAGATTGATCCTAAACTCCCATCAGGTTGTTCAAGGCAATCAACTCGGGAGCATCGGTATCAGCGGCTTCCCAGCCCTTCGCGGCTTGGTTAAAACTAGAATGGGCCACGGTGGCTTCACCCTGTGCCGACTGAACCCGGCCCAACCAAAAGGTGTCACGCACTGACTCTCTCTGCTTCAAGCGGCCGCGCAGCATGTCCTCCGCTTTTTCGAACTGCTCAGCCCGGATGTACGCTTCCAGCATCGTGTCCTCAAACACCTCACGCTGAGCGTGGCTGCCGCCAACTCGAACTAACTGAGGAAAGACCGGCTCCATCAAGCGGACAGACTCGGTGTAATTCTCGTTGCCAAAGGCGTCGATGCCCTGGACCAAGGGCAGGACGACTTCCCGGGCGAAGGAGTTGCCCTCTTCGGCTGACTTGCGTAAGCGGTTTGTGATTTTGGCCATCGCTTCGTGGTCTCCGCCGCCGGCAAAGGCCAGGGCGGCATGGGCATCTCGAAAAGCGGCGCCGGGGCGCTCGGCCGCCGGCGCAGCGATCGTTAACACTTCTTCCCAAGGTTTGGGAGTCGGGCCGCCACAGTACATCTGCAGACGCCACATCAAGGATGCGCTGTCGTTCAAGGTCGACATGCTCTTGGCGACGACGGACGGACGGATGTATTTCTCATAACGGTCCAGGGTCTCTTGGTACTTGCCCTGAGCCAGTTCGAAAAGGGCTAGGTGCCAGGAGAGATGTACATAGGAACTGGCGGGAGCGTCGAAGCCTCGCAGCCAGGCGTCCAGAAAGTCCTCGCCGCCGGAGGCGTCGCCCCGTTCAAAATGAACGTGGGTCATGGAATGGCAAGCGACGGCGTTGGTGGGATTTATATCCAAGGAGCGTTGTGCCAGTTCCATCGCCTTATCCAGTTGACCGGTCTCGTGGTGGGCAAAGGCGTATTCGGCCAGAAAAGCCCAATCTCCCGCGCAGTGGGCCTCAACGCCCTTGAGCAGAGCTAGATATTCGGGAGGGAAATCGGGTGACCCCGCTCCGCTGCATCCCAGCATGTATAGCCGATGAGCCAGCCGTAGCAGCAGCCCGTCCCGGGGAAACTCGGCGAGATGCATCTTGATGAGGGCTATGGAGTCACGCCCTTGTCCATTTATCCAGAAGCTGACAGCCTCGATCTGCTGGCGTTCCCTACGCGAGACCACGGAGGCCAGAGCCAGCGCTTGTTTTATGGTCTCCCTTGCTTCCTCCGGGCGGGCGCGTTGCTGGTACCAGTAGGCGAGGCAACCATGGGCCATGGCGAACGCCTCGTCGAGGTCGATCGCCTCCTGAAACTTGAGATCTGGACCGTGGTTCTGGGACAGTAGTCTGTCGATGCCGTCCTGCCAGGCATCCGCGGCGGCTGTCGAGCTTGTGCTGAGGGTCATTCCAAATCGGTCCTGGGTCCGGTCAGGCATCATAGTCTCCGCCAGGCAGGGTTAAAAACGGTGTTTCCTGTCGGGTAGTAATGGGGGAATATTACGTCGAAGACAGGGGATTTGTCCACGACAATGGACCGGGAGATTTACAATTGGCTACTAGAAAGCCAGAAGTTTCTCCAATCTCCTCGGAATTGCACCGCCCACCGTCAATTTGGCCCATGAGTAAATCATTGTGGAAAGCGCTGGCCGCCGCATCGTCGATTCCTTGAGGTATTCCAACGCGAGCAGCCTGATTTGTTAATCTCCGATCTGAATATGCCGAAGATGAATGGATTTGAGCTCATTCGGAAGATACGAGTGTTCTCAGATGTCCCAATTTTGATTTTGACTGCAGGGTCAGGTAGCATGGGTGACGATAGGGCGGCTGCCATCGATGCGGGCGCCGACTCGTTCTTAATGAAACCATTTGGTTTGGAGGAACTTCGAGCTCGAATCAAAGGATTGCTCCCAAAACCGAGCTGCGTGTAGGAAGCACCGGTAGTTAGCTAGGAGAGGAGACTTTATACGATGATGAGGCGTTTGTTCGTTTTCCACAACTCGCCCATCCAATCTGCGGATTATTGAATTGGGATCTTAGAGGTGGTTGGTACCGATGTACCCGTAATCATGAATAAGCGGTCAACCGAACAGTTGGACGATATTCCCACGATAGCCTTGGATCAACGCGGCATGTCGGCTATCGAGACGTCCATTGTTCTCATTGCCTTTGTAGTAGTCGCCTCGGTGTTCGGCTTCGCAATGCTTAATACCGGCTTGCTAAGCTCCCAGAATGAGCAAGAGGTGGTTCAGGCTGGTATCGACGAGACCTAGGCTAACTTAGCCCTTCGGGGGGGAGTGTTGGCCATTGGGAACGCAGGAAAGACGGGCATTGACACTATCAAGTTTTATCTGACCCCTGCCGTTGAATCTGGGGGATCCACCGATTTATCCAGCACCGGCGTTGTGGTCACATATGTGGACTCAGCCAATAGCCTGAACTGCACTTCTGGGGGCTCGGGCAGCTGCTCATGGACAGCCAACTGGGTGATTGGGTCTGGTGACCTGGTTGACTCTGGGGAGCGGGTGGAAATGATCGTTACCCTGTCGAGTCTGACACCGCTCCTGGGTAAAAACACGGAATTCACGATTCAAGTGAGACCTAACAAAGGCGCGGTCGTGGTTGTAAACAGGACTATCCCCGGTGAAGTGAAAGCGGTCATGGAGCTATATTAAGTTGGAGCGAAAAACCCGAGACTAGGTTATTGGCATCGTGGATTGCACTTGCGCCGGCCACCCGCAGTCTTCAGAGCAGGTGGACCACGGCTTCCACCTCTACCAGTAGCTCCGGCCGCACCAGCCCAGCCACGATGACGGTGGAACTGGCGGGCGGATTGCTGGGGAATGTCTCCGCCCTCACTTTGCTATAGGCGGGATAGTTCGCTACATCGGTAAGGAAACAGGTGATCTTTACCACGTTGTTCATGCTTCCTCCAACTGCTTTCACCACCGCCTGTATGTTGGCCATGACCTGTTGAGTTTGAGCTTCGCAGTCGTTTTCACCCACGACATTTCCTGAAGCATCAACCGCGATTTGTCCGGATACGTACAGAGTATCTCCCACTTGGATCCCCGGAGAAAGGGCGGGATTAGGCGACATTTCAGGAGGTATGATTGGCTTTCTTTCCGGCATGTCTTACGCCTCCAGAAGGTGCTGACTCATCTAGCTTATTTAGCCTTTTCGAACTCTGTGGATCGGACACCGATTATTTGGACCCATAATCCAGAGCAACCAAGAAGAAGGACCCACTGGTCAGTCTATTCCGTTCGTTGGAAGATCGTAGCCACGCCTTGTCCTCCGCCCACGCACATGGTAACCAATCCCAACTCGTCACCGCGCAACTCCATCTCTTCCATCAGTTTGACGGTCATGATCGCGCCGGTTGCGCCGACCGGATGGCCTAGGCTGATGCCGCTGCCGTTGACGTTGGTCTTCTCCAGGTTCATGTCCAACTCTCGCATGCAATAGAGAGCCTGGGAGGCGAAGGCCTCGTTGAGCTCGATCAGGCCGATGTCGTCGATCGACATGCCAGCCTTTCCTAGAGCCTTGCGTACCGCGGGGACGGGACCGATACCCATGATGGCGGGTTCGACTCCGGAAACGGCGCGAGTATGCCAACGCATCCTGGGCTTGACACCTAGCTCAGCGGCTTTCTCAGCGGACATGATTACCACTGCGGCGGCGCCGTCGTTTATACTTGATGCGTTGCCAGCTGTAACCGTCCCGTCCTTTTTGAATACGGGAGTAAGCTGTGCCAGCCGTTCCACGGTGGAATCTTCGCGAGGACCCTCGTCCCGGGACACTATGATAGGGTCGCCCCGGCGTTGCGGTACAGTCACCGAAGAGATCTGGTGATCAAACCGGCCATCTTTTATGGCGGCCACGGCCCGCTGGTGACTTATGGCGGCCAACTCGTCTTGGTCCTCACGGCTGACGCCAAAACGCTCGGCCACGTTCTCGGCGGTTACGCCCATGTGGTAATAATTCACCGGGCATCCCAGTCCTTTCGTCAGGCTATCGGTGAGGGCGCCGTCTCCCATACCCAGGCCGTCGAAGCGCGCCTTGTAGCCGATGAGGTAGGGGGACTGGCTCATGTTTTCAATGCCCCCGGCGATGACGATGTCCACCTCGCCGGTCTTAACCATTAGGGCAGCCATGTTTATGGCTTCGAGGCCGGAGGAGCACTGCCGGTTGATGGCGATCGTAGGTACCTCATCGGGGATAGCTGCCCCTAGGGAGGCCAATCGCGCGGCGTAACCAGCCTCGGCGGTCTGCAGGGCGTTGCCAAGCACCACCTCATCGACCTGGTCAGGACGTATGTTGGCCTGATCAAGCGCGGATTTGATGACCAAGGATCCTAGCTCCGACGCCGAAACGTCCTTGAAAGCGCCTCCGAAGCGACCGATTGGCGTGCGGGCACCGCTGACGATGACGACCTCTTGCATTGACGACCTCCCTAGCCTTTCACTGGTTTTCTTGATGATTGGTGCGGACGCCGAAACGATACCACAGCCACAAGTAAGGGGCAATGACGGATTAATCGCAGGCGGACTCTTAAGATGGTCAAGAGTGGACATTCCTTCGACGTCTTCGGAGGGAAGTGGCAGATTCTGGTCCGGACGAGCGTCTTCAAGAACTTCTAGAGCGCGCGGAAACCTACATGAAAGACGTCCCCGTTAACACCGAAACTCCTGGCTCCGAGTTGGTTGCCTGTCCGCACTTTAGGATCGGAGACCAGGTTATCAAGACCATGTCCATGGTGGCCCGGTTCGGTACGGCGCGCGAGGTGACATTTGACGAGCTTCGAGTCGAGCTTGTCTTTCCTATAGACGAAGAGGGCGAAGCCTTCTTCAGACATGGTTAGCCGGTCGGCCGCTCCTTCCAACAATGACTTTTCCAAGCCTGGATCTGGTTGGACCTCGTACCTGCCCGCCAGCTGGTCCACCGTCTCCAAGGCCACCTGTCACTTCACCACCTGCGTGCACCGCCGACACCAAAAACGAGGCCCGTCCCGGTTGACCATTAGAATTGCTTGGCAATCGAGGCAGCGTTTGGAAACCCTTCCCTCTTCCACTATTTCCCACGCATGGACCGCTCCGTCCTGGACGTCCCGCGTGACACCTCCAGTTTTGCTGTGAGGTTTGTGCCGCCTAGCTGGCCGTCACCTCCGTCCTTGAGGTAGGCGCCTTTAGCTTGGAATATGAAAATCCGCTTAAGACATCATCCCGCCGGAAGCCATGTACCTTTTTCTAAAGGTACTGCCAGGGAAACCCGAGGCTCGTCTCCGATGCCGCGGGTGATGTGCCCGTGTCCGGTCGTGTCCTGGGCGATGAGCACGTCGCCGGGATGGAGGCGCTTTATCGTTCCGTCGGCTACTTCAATCTCGGAGGTCCCCGCCAGATGTACAACGTATTGAACGCGGGAAGCATTGTGGTAGTCGTCCACTGAAGGGGAAGGGCTTCGATTGAGTCTTGTTGGTCCTTCTCCGATATGGTTGACTATTTCGGCGAACTGGTCGGTAGTTACGTCTATGAGACGGGACTCACCATCGGCGCCGGGGTAGACCGTCACTATTCGTACCATCAGAGTCTCCTTCGCTGAGTTAAGTCTTCCAGGCAGATATGGCAGGCGCCGCCCGTCCAGGGATTATTGAGGCCTGGCCAAATATGTTTCGGTGGCCCGCGTCAAGCCGGCTCTTCGGTTAGCCTGGAGCGATTCCTTCATGCTGGCTGACCTCTGCTGGGAATCTATGATTCCGGTGAGGCTGCCCTGGAATTGGGGCATGACGTAGCGAGCCATCAGCTCGTAGCTACGATGCAGCTTGTCGCGAGGGGCCCAATCCTCGGCCCGCAACAGAAGTCCGCCGAACCCGCCACTGGCTTCCTGTAGGCGTTCGATACCGGCCATGCAATCATCGGGAGTTCCCACGATCCACTGGTTGTTTTCCACCATGTAGTCGACAATCTCATTGGCGGGCACATCGGGAATGGGATTGCCATTGGTGCCGCCGGTGTATTCGGTGACTACTTGACCGGCCCCTACCCGAATATCTTCAAAGGCCTGTTCCCGGGTTTCCGCCAGGTGGCACCCGACGGACAACCGCCAATCTTCGCGGCGCACGGTTTTGCCGTGTTCGGCGGCCTCTTTTTCAGCGATCGCCCATTGGTCCTTCAAACTGGTGCTGCGTATTGTGTCACGAGGCACGCTTAGTGAGATTACAGAGGCCCCGTGTTTGCCCGCCAAAAGCACGCCGGCGGGCGATTGAACTGACGCCACGGCCACGGGAAGGGTTGGCTTCTGAAAGGGCCGTAGCTGTAGCGTCGCATCTCGCAGCTTAAACCAGTCGGTTTCGCAAGTCACTGGCTCGCTGCCATCCAAGAGCTGCATGATTACTCCCAGCGACTCGTCCATCATCTCCCGTTGCCGCTCCGGGTCGATGCAAAACATATTCGCATCGGACGCCAAAGCTCCAGGCCCCACACCCAGCATTACGCGCCCCCGTGTCAGGTGGTCCAACAACACCATGCGGTTAGCCACCATATAGGGATGGTGATAGGGCAGGCTGACCACGCCGGTGCCCAAGCGAATGTGGCGGGTGCGGCCGGCGGCGGTAGCAATAAATACTTCGGGAGAGGCGATAGTCTCCCAGCCGCCACTGTGGTGCTCGCCGACCCAAGCTTCGTCGAAACCCAGATCGTCCAGCCACTCGATCAACTCCAAATCTCGTTCCAGTGCCAATGTTGGGTTCTCACCTACTCGGTGAAAGGGCGCCATAAAGGTCCCAAAGGTCATGTTGTCAGTTAGCGAAGTCAATTGTCTCCCCTCCGTTTGGATTGGATCGGCGCGACGGTCTTCTCGTTGGGCCAGCCAGAGTCCGTGTTGTCATTACATAGGGGAATAGTAGCGTTAGAATACCGGGTTTGTCCACGGCTGGTGTGTTTAATGGCTGCGGCTACCGGGGAGGTGATTAAACCAATGTGGAAAGTATCGGCCGGGCGCCGCCCCATTCACTGGGCGATCAACATAAACCTTGCATGCGGACCGCAACCGTTTTCAGACAGCGGACGGTGGGGCCTACCCGTCTCCATCTAAATCGGTGGTATTCCTGGGAGACGCCGTTTTGGGATGCTTCTTGGGTTAAAAGCTAATGGTCGGCCAGGGCTATAACCCAGCACCAGGAGATGCTGCCGCGACCAACGCTCCGCCACTTAGCCTTGCTTCAAAGTGAGCTGGATTAACCTGTCGGCCCGGTCCTGGCGATCAAGGTCCCGGCAGGTCGCGATGATTTCTTCGAACTGCGCCGCTGGAATCGGCAGACCTGGGATAACGTCGCGGATCCGGCGGGCCTCCTCGTCAAAGTCCCACATAAATTCGCGCCCTGTGGCCTGCTTCGTGTAGCTCTTGCCGTCTCTGGTGTAGATCGTGATGCGCGGCCCGAAGAGGGTCATATCGTGCGACGGGATGAGCTTCACACGATGCATCAATTCCAGCACCTCGGGCGGGTCGTCGGCGCCGGGTTGACTCTGCAACACTGGGAAACTTCGCTGGACGACGCCGTACGCGGTGTAGTATGGCGTGCTTCCCGGCTGCGGCGCCGCGTCTTCCCGCCGGCTTGGGAAGGCTGGACTGGGATACTGAGTCTCGAGCCAGTTAACGACGGCCTCGATGCGCTCAACGTCCTCATATCGAATGTTGTGCTCGGCACAGAGCTGCGCCGTGACGTCGACGTGGGCGATGTTGTAGCCGGCTGTTGAGTAGATGCGGTAAAGTGTCTCGAGGAACATCCAGTCCTGCCCCAGCGCTGTGGTGATTTTGTTCAGGCTTGTCTGGGTGTCGCCGACGAAGCTGTAGGTGAGTTGGCCTTTGTTGTTGCCCGTGTAGGCATGATAGAAACCGGCGTCTCCTTCAAGGACGGTCTCGCCACCCACGTGTCCTGTCTGTGCCAGCGCCACTGCNAGCATAGCGTTGCGAACCGCGGCGCCCTCGCGCAGGGCGCGGCCACCNCCGCGAGGCCCTTCGAGGTTACCCGCCGCGAGGTGCACGCAGAGCGCGATGGTGCTATTCACTTGGTCCTCAGTCAAGTTTAGAATCTTTGCGGCCGCGACGGCTGCGCCAAAGATGCCAAACACCGGGCCGGCGTGAAATCCGCGCGCCATCACNGTGGGGATGAAATCGGCCGCCAGCCGCTCCATAACCTCATAGCCGGCGGCGAGGCCGGTGATNAATTCCCGGCCGGACGCGCCAGCGGTCTCCGTGGCGACAAAGGCGCCCGGGAGTATGCTGGTGCCGGGGTGGGTGAGCATTCGGAAAGAATCCAGCTTGCCGCCCGCCATGGCCATCTCCGCGTTGCAGAAGGCGGCGCCACCCTTGGTCACCGTGGCGCCGTCCACCATGATGGTGGCGCCGTGGCTCACACCAGACTCTTCCGCAGTCATGAGCTGCACGGCCTGCCGGCCGCCCGGGGTTTGAGAACCAAGGAGCACTGATGCAAGACTGTGAAGCGTGACTCCCTTGGCTCGATCTACCACTGCGGCGGGGAGATCGTCATAGCGCAGCCCTACGACCCACTGCGCAATTTCCCGGCTGAGAGNTGCCATACTTTTCTCCTATGTATCGTCGAAGTTTTGCCGCTCGTCGCGCATATGCCGACGCAGGCTGGCAGCGTGAAGTTACAGAATGCGCTTGCTTCCACCTACGACTATCAATTCGGCCACTGGGTAGATCATTGCGGAAGATACTGTCCGCGGCAATATCGCATTTGGGACTCGACTATATCAAGCCTGTAGTATCTGCCGTCTAGACAGCACCCTCTCGATATAAAGGCCGCATGCCCAGCTCGCTGAAAAGTGCCGATAACTCGTCCGGCAGGGAGACAGCTCTATCCCTATCGCCGGGGCCAGCCTTCTCACGTAAAGTATCTGCGGAGTCGCGCCAGGTCCAGGCCAGCTAGGGCCGGTGGCCGACCTTGCCATCCACGTTCCTAGGTCCATAAAAAAACACGAATCAAGTCCTCATTGGAGATGGATTCGCGGATAAGATCAGGTGCATCAGTATCCGGACTGCATTAAGTTGCGCACGAGTGCTACGCCAGGTGGAATGGCGTCCCAGGCAGGATTCGAACCCGCGACCAGCTGTTTAGAAGAGAGTGTCCCGAAAGGTCTTACCTGGAAGGGGTCCTCAGGNATGAATATGGCCNGAAAACCGTCCGCATTTACTGCAAGGCAGGGTATCGGATTTTAAAGGTCTACGGCGCTTCCTTGCCTGATTCTAACATAGGTGCCCGACAGGCAATTACCGCCTCATGGTGGAACTTCACGCCGTCAAAGTGCTGTACTAGGGCGGTGGAGGCACTAGGAGANNCCGATAGATTATTGATTCGAGAAGGCTTCTGGTGTTCGGGTATGAATGATTCTATAAAGTTGCTCCGATAATCGATCGATGCCTACAATCAGAAATATCTTCGAACCCGAGTGCTCTAGATGTCCGGCAACTGGAATGTTTTATCCCAGTTCCTATCTGTGGAANCAGTTTCGCCTAGTTAAAATGAGAATTACTTGAGGACTGATTCCTAGACAAGGGTCCAAATGTAGGTATCCAGTTCATAGCCAGTATTTCAAGTATTGTCAAGTTTGCNGGGAAGTTCCTGAAACCGCTTTCATGCCTTGCTCTTCAAGATCAATCNGTCGGCGACATCGAGTCGAACAAGAATTCATCTTCGACCGGAGGCGTCTCNCTCAGCAGCTCGGATTCCACGGAAAGCGTTGAATTGACCACTTCAGGCGCATCTTCCGTCAATGGCGCCTCGGCCTCAANCTGCGNTGATTGGACGGGCGTGATGGGACCACAACCGAAGAATTGAGCGCTGTGCGGCGCTTCCAGAGGTTCCTTCCCTGCTAGGTGCGCACGAAGAAGTTGTAGGGCTCATCCTCGTCCCGGCACACAGAATTACTCTAGGCACTCGGCCTCAACTTGTCCGTCGTTGAGGTGAGGCATCGCTTGATTTTTGAGCTAGTTTGGCTCTGGGTGTATCCTGGATGACGATGGNTCCTTTGGCTCCCTCGTCTTCATAGAGGTGATCCGGTTGTTAAGTGGTGGTTATCTACTTCAGGCCGAGCGGATTTTTTGGCCGGGTATAATAACCCGCAATGGCTACCCAATTGAAAAGTGTGACTGCTTTTTTGCTAGCTGCTGTAGTNGTNGTTACNACTGCGGGNTGTACCAGNGAGCCAACACNCGACATCGAAGCCACAGNGGAGGCTAGGGTTNAGTGGGAACTGNCGGCTCAGNAATCCAANNNCGTAAAGCCCNATCCCNNCTCCCGGCCCNAAGNCGACTNCCGCATCGGCTGGTATATCGAGTCNATAAANAACTNGCCGACGAATGAGGACAAACATCGNCTAGCGNTCAGCCTGATCATCGACGAGGCTAGNATTGACCCTNAACTCTTCTATTTTCCAAACTGGCCATCCTTAGACGAACCGTCTCAATCCTTCGACCCTGTCAAGGCCGGGCAGCTTTTTACGGAACTTGGTGATTTTCGGCCATGGGGAAAGCGAGAGTTCGGACGTCTGTGTGTCGTTTCGTCTAGCAAAAGCGATTTACAGGACCGCCTTCATGCGATCGGTGATGACATCGCGGCTTGGCTAGAAGCTGAAGCAGCTTTGGACGCTGTTCCGAATGGTTCATCGTGTACTGCTGGCAGCATAAATATTATGGCGCTAAGAGGGCGATACAGTTCGCCGCAAGAATAGCGATGTGCCGCCTTGCGCTGGGATATTCTCCGGCGTGGGACGGGCAACTTGGACCAGCTTGCCGCTGGGGGTCACGTCATCTACCTGACGGGATTTTGGCGGCACTCATTATAGCCCGCCTTCAAACCGCTCGGCCTGACACCTTGCTGTCGCTGCGCTGTACGAACGGTAGCTACAGTGCCCATGTGATTCATAACTACCGCCTCAAGCGCGGCGACCGCGTGTGCATCCAATCGGGCTGTATGCTGGACCACCGGGTTGAGGGCTAGCCCCAATTTCACTCCTAAAGTGGATTCAACTTGGCCTTGTAGGGCGCAATATCCACTTGCCATAAGGAACGTCAGGTGGGTAATCAGTTCAGATTGTAACCAACATCACAAGAACTTAGCGACTGACGTTCCGGAACCATGCCCGTCACCCAATTTAAGCTAGGATTGCAGACTCGGTCGATCAGAGGGCAATAATCATGAACTGGCTCGATATCGCGATAATCATTACATCAGCCCTCGGAGCCTTATTTGGGCTTCGTACCGGAATCATCCGCGCCGGTTTCGCTGCCGCGGCCGTCATTTTTGGCATGGTCATCCTTGGTGAAGTGACCCGTTACGCCGGGGCCTGGTTCGGGGACTATGTGGAGGACGAGGCTGTGATCAAGGTCATCGGGTACGTCATGACCTTCGTCTTATCGGTGTCCATAGCTGCAGTTAGCGTCATGGTGGCCCGACAATGCGTTTACACCCTCTTCTTGGGGTGGACAGACCGTTTAGCTGGATTGGCCTTAGGGTTGGTGGTGGCCGTCGGATTCTCGACCGCGGCTATCGTTGCGATGACTTACCGTGCCAATGACCAAGTGGTTGCAGCCGAAGGTCAGGAAGCGGCGGTGTGGGAATCCACATGGCAGGAGCACGGCTTCAAGGAAGAGTTGGCCAACGCCTTGGGTGAATCGTCTTTGGTGCCCGCATTCTCCGCCGTGATCGACTCGGTGCCCGGCAAATTGGACATCATCCCATCAAACTTCCGGCTGGCCGTGGACAACCTGAAGGAAGTTCCCGAGAATACCTCGGCTGTGGTCATACGCTGATCGTGGTTACGGCGCGGCGGGACCAGTTAGTCAGGTTTTGAAATCGGAATGGGGAATGTCCTTACTGTGCTGTTGCTCCACCATCTATCACCAACTCGCTGCCGGTAATGAAGGATGCCTCATCGGAGGCCAAGTACAGCACGCCGTAGGCGATGTCTTCCGCCGTTCCTATCTTACCTAACGGTATGCGCTGAGTCCGTTCCTCACGGTGGGCTGCATCGGCGAGAATGTCCTCGGTCATGGGGGTTTCCAGCAGTCCAGGATGAACTGAGTTGCATCTGATGCCTTCTTTGGCGTACTGGATGGCCGTTGACTTGGTAAAGAGGCGCACCGCTCCCTTGGTAGCTGAATAGCTCGCCCCGCTGTATGGGCCGCCGACCAACCCGGCGGTGGAAGAGATGTTCACTATGGACCCTCCCCCGCTTTGCCTCATGGCCGGGATGGCCTGTTTGGTCCCTAGGAACACTCTGTTGGCAACCAGCAAAAGTGGGACACTTTTGTTAAGGAGAGATCAGGGGGATGTGGCAGCGTTGCTGGACTCCCGGCGCTGCTGGTTGTAGCGTTGACGCCATTGTAAAGTCTGAGCTTTC
>PAJQ01000029.1 GCA_002710215.1 Chloroflexota bacterium
ACCACAGATGCGAGGGCAGGACTGGCGGGGAGCATGGCTCCATTCGGGGATTACAAAGGGGCTGCACTCGCGTTGATGGTGGACATCTTGTCGGCAGGCGTCACGGGGTCGAGTTTTACGTTTGAGGCATCGAACAGCGCCAATAAATTTGGTGACCCACCCAATGTCGGCCAGTTTCTGATGACCATTGAACCTTCGGCGTTTGGGGGTACCGACTTTCCAGCGCGGCTCGAGACCCTGTTCTCAGCAATGCTGAGTCAGGAGGGCGTTCGACTGCCTGGAGACCGTCGCATCGCGAATCGTGTACAAACCCAGCATGCCGGGGTTTCCATCAGTGATGATCTGCACAAACGTTTGCTAGATCATTGCTGAGAATGGCTCATCACTCCTTCCGGAATTGGGAGCTGAGTAGCAGCGGCTACCTTAGATCAAGAAATCGTCCTCCAAGGCCCTGGTACCCACCGGTGAAGGGAACATCTTTTCGGCTGGCGTCAATCTCGTTGGGGTCCTGGAAGAAGGGGGCGATTACCGGCGGGCGTTGGTTCCCGCCCTCTCAGCGCTGTTCGCCACGCTGTTCTTTTAACCAACCCGGTGGTTGCGGCGGTAAATGGGCGTTAAGGGTTTAAGTAGGTGGAGCTCACCCCTCCTCGTCTCTCCGTCCGATTGGTTTGACTTAGGCTCAAACGACGCCTATCGACACACGCCTTGCAGACGGACCGCCACTGTTTGCAAATAGCGAACAGCCGACTCTCCCCCGTCTCCACCAGAAACACAAATCAGCCGTCCCAGGCTCAAATGGGATGTGGGGAGACTCTTTTATCAGCCTTACCCCCGACCCTTGCCTCTCTGTGACGACTTGGAACATTGGACCGAACGCCGGCTTTGGCTGAATGGCCGCCGCCTGCTTACTCCTCCAAATGCCGTAAGACCGGGCTCCATACTCCAAGCCACAGGGCGACAAATAGACTTAGGGCTGCCCCGATCGTGATGGCGACAGGCCATGAAATAGCATCGGCCGCTGCGGCCAGCGGCAGTGCTCCCACGTAGTGAACAGCCGGAGCCAGCCCCAATATGCTCATCACCCGGCCTCGTAATTCAGGGGGCACGTTATGCTGGATCAGAGTCACCACCAAGGGGACGAAAAACCCGAAACTCGTCGCTCCCACGAATAATAACATTATCCAGGATGCCCAGAACCAGGGCGACCAGGCGAACAAGGTCAGGACCACGGATTGAACCAATATCGATGCCATTAGCAACCGCGCCTTGCGCCGGAAGTCCCCCAGCGCGGCTAGTATTAGATTGCCAAGCAACGATCCCAGTCCCACCGCCAGCAACAGTAAACCGGTCCCGCCCGCTCCAATCTCTAGTACCTCTTTCGTGAAGGCGGGCATTACCTGACGAAATGACAAAGCAAAGAAGGCGAAAGCAAGTGTCATCCATATAACGGTATTCAGTATCGGAGTTGACCGGACGTGTTGCCACCCTGCCCAGAGGTCTGCCAGCAACGTAGCCCCCTTGGCAGTGGATTGACGTGGCAATCCTCTGATCAATAACAAGAAAATGATTCCCGTCAGATAAAGCCCCGCATTAACAAGTAGAGCAGGGCCTATTCCAGCCAGTTCGATAATCCCCCCTGCTGCCGCCGGTCCGATGATCTGGCCTGTCTGGTTAACCATGGTATGTAAAGCGACGGCGTTCATGATCTCATCCCGCTCCACCATGTCCCCGACTATCGCCTGGCGGGCGGGCATGTTCAGCGCTTGAATGGTTCCAAGGAAGGCCACGATGGTGTAGACGTGCCAAATCTCCAGCAGATCGGTGAGTTTTAGGACGGCAAGGGCGAATATTAAGGCTGACACGTAAAAACGAGTGGAGATTAACAGCCTGAGCCGGTTGGCCCGGTCGGCGAGGATGCCGCCCAGCATGGCGAAGAGCAAGTTAGGGACACCGTAAACGAAAATGACCAACCCCAGTTGGTAGGAAGAACTAGTGATGTCCAACACCATCCAGCCCAGGACCAGAAATTGCATTCCCTGGGCCATGGACTGGGTAGCGCCGTTCAACCAGAACCAGCGAAAATTGCGGTTCCGGAGCGCCCGGAATGTCTGGAGCTTTCCTTTTTGCGACGTCAACCAGGGAATGCTGCCCAGGGTCAGGAGGAACAATCCGAAGCCCAAAATCAGCAGTCCTGCGTTGGTCATGACTCGGGCGCCATTGATCGTTTATCCCTAAGTTGCAAGTTAGCGCTTGACCGAAGGGTTTTTAAGACTGCATTTAGAACGGGCAACATCATGGCATAGCATATCAGCCGAATCGGCCTGTCAGCGGGAAATAATATGCCAATGCTGGGATGTCGTTGATCCGTGGGGTGCTTTCCCGGCGGCCGACGCCGCAGTGACAAGCCCGCGGGATGGCGCCGCACACCGGGGGGAGAGGGAGGGTTGAACTCTACCAGAACATGGATCCGCGGCGTTTAGTTGGTCTGTGCGCCTGCTCTTCCTATGCGTCGCGAACTGTTTGGAGCAGTTCTTCGAGACTGAATGGCTTTGTTACCACAGGGTTACTGGTATGGGCGATAAAATCTAGTGTATCGGGACTCATCGTGTCACCGGTGATAAAAATGACCTTGCTTGGCGGGCGTTCACCGATCCCTTGACAACTAAGATGGACTGACTAAGCTATCCCACGAATTTCAGTGAAATCAGGTGACTCGGCGACTATGCAGAGATGGAAATACCCGGCAGCTGACACTTTTCCCAGAGCCATTGGCGGTCTTCATCACCGAGCATCGGGCTAATGGTATCCCATACTTCCCGGTGATAGCCGCCAAGCCACAGCCTCTCCGCGTTTGACAGTTGCCCCCAGTCGATCAGTGAGGTGTCGAAGGGGATCAGGGTAAGGGGGTCCAGACGCAGCCAGCGTTTGCCGTCTGGATGGGCGGGCATCTCGTCGTCGGTAGCGACTACATATAGGTTTTCCAGGCGTACTCCCCCCCAACCCGCTTCGTAATAGCCGGGTTCATTGGAAACAATCATCCCCACTTTCATCGGTTCATCGCCACCCCTGGGAGCGATGCGTTGGGGTCCTTCGTGGACGTTTAGGAACGCGCCGACTCCATGACCGGTGCCGTGCCCGTAATCCAGCCCCGAGTTCCATAAGTGAGTTCGAGCCAAAGCGTCCAGGGCGATGCCGCCGGTGCCTTCAGGGAACCTTTGCATCGCCAGGTTGATATGGCCGCGTAAAACCAATGTGTAAACCTGCTTTTGCCGCTGGGTGGGAGTGCCTACGATAACCGTACGGGTGTCGTCTGTCGTTCCGCCAAGCATCTGTACGCCGGAGTCCACAAGCAACATCTCACCGTCTCGCAGCAGAACCTCCGGGTCGGCATCGGCGTAGTGCACAATCGCTCCATTAGCGCCTGCCGCCGCTATGGTCGTAAAGCTAAGATCGTAAAAGCCGTCCTCGCTGGAGTATTCCTCGTGTAGAAGATGGCTGTAGTCAAGTTCACTTACTTTCTGCCCGGAGCCAATCTTGTTTTCCAGACGCTTAAAGCTGCGAATCTTGGCCGCCCCAGCGTGGCGGTGAGACTTTCGGCTGGCGGCGATCTCGGCATCGTTCTTGATCGCCTTGAGCAGAACAACCGGGTTAGGAATCTCGCATATCTGCTGCTCAGAATTTAGAAGCAAACGCGTGGCCATGGTGGTCCCGCTTGGATCAAGCCACACGGTGCCAGATGCCTCGGCGCCGGCCAGTTTCATCGATACGACATAAGCCTCGTAGGGTTGAAACTCAACCAATGAGTTCAGGGCGTTCTGGACTTCACGGGGCGGTGTAGTTCGGGCGAAGCAAGTTGCCCGCTCCATGTCAATCACCAGGTAGGCTTCAAACACCGGGTTAAACGCGATGTCGCTCCCTCGCAGGTTGGTTACCCAGGCGATCTCGTCCAATTTGGTCAGCACCAACAGGTTGACACCCGCCTCCACCATCTCTTTGCGCACATTTGAAAGCTTCTCGGCCACACTGGAACCGGTGACAGCTTCATGCAGGGCGTAGACAGGATTAGATGGAGGGACCGGTTGATCTTCCCAAACGGCGTCAACTAGATTCGCATCGATCGGCACCAGTTCCGAATCGGGCGAACGAAGCGCTTCCGAGTATGCAGCGTGCGCTTGAGTTGATACCACGAATGGGTCGAAGCCTACCCGGATGCTACCTCGCTCTCGCTCCATCTCGGTAAGCCATTGACTCAACGTATGTTCTCCGCTCAAGCCCAGCTTGTGGACGCGGAACTTGGTTGAATCAACCTCTTCATCGGCCTGCAGGTAGTAACGGGAATCCACGAATATATGGTTCCCTTCGGGGCAGATCAGCGCGTCCCCGGCAGAGCCTCTGAAACCGGTTATGGCCGTCCTTCGGCGGCTATATTCCGGTGTGTATTCGTTCAGATGGGCATCTGAGGAGAGCACCAGATATGCGTCTACCTGGTCATCCTTCATAAGCTGGTACATGGCCTCTAGCCGGCCGGAGAGTGATATTCCGAGATCAGCCATGGTACTAGATGCTCCCTGTGAATATTTCCCGATTTCTTCTGCATTCTAACTTACCGCGGGTTGCCGGAAGTAGCTGCAAGTTTTTGGCAGGAATCGATGGTTAACGAGACGCTGGTGGATGTCCCCCCTCAAACGGAACTTTGGAAACTCTCATCCAGGAATTCCCGAATCACTTGGGCCAATTCCTCCGGCTTATGGTAGCCGATGTCATGCACCGTTTCTGGGATCCAGCGGACCCGGCTGTTTTTGATCGCTTGCTCAGCCGCCGCTACTCTTTCTTGCTTCACCAAAGCACGTTCGCTTCCGGTCTGTTGGGGAGCCGGTCCGGCTGGGATAATCACCGTTGGACAAAGGATGTTCGGGTAGGCCAGGGACGCCGGTTCTTCCCACATTGCCCGCATGACCTGGATATGATTCTCCGGGCGTAGGATGTCCTGCATAGCCCCTTCACCATCCTCGTATACCATGGTCTGCACGATTCGTTCAACTTGATCGCTCCAGCAGAAGGACAACTGGGTTCGCAACCGGTCAAGAAATTCTTCCCGGGTGCCGGATATGTTTCGGGGTCTTGCCCTAGCCCTGACTTCTTCCCAACTTTCTCTGGCGCCGGAACCGCGGGAGGTACCTCCGTCAATCAATCCCAGGGCATACACTCGGTCTGGGGCGCGGGCAGCCACATTCAAGGCGACGTTGGCTCCCCAAGAATGTCCGAACACTGCCGCTTTGGCAAGGGCCAACTCATCCATCAAGCCCACGACGTCCTTGGTCAGCGTTCCCCAATCGTAACCGCTGCCGGCCTGAGTCGTCTGGCCGTGGCCGCGCTGGTCCGGGGCGATGACGCGGTAATCATTTCTAAGATGGGGAGCAACCAGATCATACCAATTGGCTGAGGAAGCCAGGCCATGAAGCAAAATCACCGGCTTACCTTGCCCGCCCCAATCAAGGTACCGGACCTGTATACCTCCGATGTCGGCCCAACATTCCGCCGCAGCCCGGTCCCAAGCGCCAATCGTGTTCAATATAAGCTCCTGTTCGAGGAATAACGAGAATTCGACTAACGTTGCCGGATGTATTTGTCTACACTCTGGTCTATCGTCAACCCAAGGTAAATGTCACCGTGGGCATCCACCTCAAGCCCGTGGGCGTGACGGATGGGCCAACGTTCTAAAACGTTGCCATCACCGTCCCAGATGCTTACGTGAGAGTCTCCTGACTCATCGGCCTGCTCGGCGATATAGAAGATACCTTCCTCATCCCGAACGATGTTGTCCGGTCCACCCATGCCGGTCCACATGGTGATGAATTCTCCTTCTGGAGAGAATATCTGGACCCGGCGATTGGTCCGGTCGCAAACGTACACTTTGCCCTCTGGATCAACCAAAAGGCTGTGGACCAGGTGAAATTCTCCAGGGGCTTCCTTGCCGGGTTGTCCCCAAGAGTTGATGAGAAAGCCATCGTTGCTAAACCGGTGTACGCGAGCGTTCCGGTATCCATCTGAAACGTAAAGGTCTCCAGATGGGCTGGTAGTCAGCTCAGTGCAGTAGTTGAACGGGCCGGCGGCTCGGGGACATAGGTCGCCAGGGTTCTCGCAGCCGGTGTCAGAGAATACGCCTCTATCGCCAATCACCTGAAGGGGCTTTCCATCCAGGGTGAATTTTACCGCCACGTGGTCGGCGCGATCAGTGATATAAACCACATCGTCCACGATGTTGATACCGTGAGGGTCAGTGATCGCCCCCATGCCCCAACTGTTCAGGTAAATGCCGTCACGATCAAAAACCATTACCGGCGGGTCCTTGCGTTGGAAGGCGTAAACCCTATCTTGTGAATCGGTGGCCACCGAGCTAACTACTCCCAGCTCCTCTCCCGCGGGGAGGGTTGGCCAATCTTGAACAAATTCGTAGGTGAATTTTCCGGACCCAACTGTAGTCATATTCTTGCTTCCCCTTCATTCGTGGTCTTCATGCTAGGTTGTTCCAAGACTGAACCGGTTACCGCATGCCGACGACGCGCACACGGTGGTTGATGCCATCCGCGATGTACAGGTTGCCCTGCCGGTCGATGCCACAACCGTGGGGCCGCTCTAACCCAGCGTCAGTGGCGTTCCCGCCGTCGCCGTCGCCTCCTTGGTGGCCTCCGGCGATGGTGGTTACGATTCCCGTGGTAACGTCGATCCGGCGGACGGCGTTATTCTCGGTGTCTACTACTATCACGTTGTCTTTATGGTCGCACCGGATGGCTTTGGGAGCGCCCCACAGAGCGGTCAAGGCCGGGCCGCCATCCCCACTGTAGCCCCGCTCGCCGGTGCCGGCAAATGTGGACATTATACCGTTGCCGTCGACCTTGCGAACGCCGTTCCCTTCCCGCTCGGCGATGTAGGTGTTGCCTTGGTTGTCCATACAAACTGCTCGAGGACCCATGATAGACGCTTCAGTCGCCGGTTTGCCGTCTCCTTCCCTTCGCTTCTCGCCGTCTCCGGCAAAGGTAGTGATGATTCCGGTTGTTAGGTCCAATCGCCGTACCCTCTGATCTTGAATATCGGCGATGAGCAGCCCTCCTTTGCCGTCCAAAAAGCAATCGTTCGGTTCCCTCATCCGGGCTAGGGTCCCCGGGCCTCCATCGCCGCCGTATCCCGGTTCACCGGTACCGGCTACGGTGGTGATAATGCCGGTGGCGGCGTCCACCTTCCGAATGGCGCAGTTGAATCGGTCCACTATGTATATGTCCCCGTTGGTATCCACGGTAAGGGAATAGAGATTGTCCATGGTCGCTTGTAGCGCCGGGCCATTATCGCCGGAGTAACCCGCTTCACCCGTACCCGCGACCGTCGTGATTACCCACGATTTCCAGTCGATACGCCGAACGGTGTGGTTACGTCCGTCACAAATGTACAGATTATCGCTCGTGTCGAAGGCGCACCCATATGACTCTCCGATCAGGGCGAGAGTGGCAGGTCCGCCGTCACCGGCGTAACCCTCCTCCCCGGTCCCTACAACAGTCTGGATCTTCCCAATCTCAAATTCCATGCCCTATTTCAACCTCAAATGATTTTCAGCAGATCAAATGTCTCACCGGCACAGTGTAGCGAGTGCGGTCGCAATGCGACTTTAACCTCCTCTGGCATTACGGTCAAACTCCCGTGCCTTCTTGCTATTTGTCCCGCCGGGGACATTAAGGCATTAGACCATACCCGCCGTTCATACTTCGTTCACATTTGTCATGTTTCAACATGCCTGCGCTCTAGTGATTGGAACAATGACCGAGGATCGCCACCCCGCATGGGGCCGGAATTATTAACAACCCGTTCACACAGACCCAATTTGTTCCGGGTAACATAACAATATGAAATTAGAGGTTATTGGGCATAGCCAAATAATAATTCGCCGCCGTTGACTCACAATCTTCGGGGGACAAATGGGAAAGCCAAACAAACGTCTATCGGCGGTCGACGGAGACCCTTCATATAAAAAACGCTCCGGGAGCGACCAAACAGTCACCGCCGAGTCGAATAAGATTTTGTCCACCATCTCAGGCATAGACCAACTTGTTTCCGGCATAGGCTGCTTCGATGACAAAGCCGCTGATGTAGTGGAGAAGATGGCCGGAGCAGCCTATGCCGACTGAGTGGCGTTTCTAGTTCCCGATCTTCGCCAGGAGAAGAGATACCAAGAAGCAATACTTGGACCTGAACTCCGTTTTGATCCGCTCTTTGGAGATGAAGTCTTACGATTTCAAGGTCAAAAACATCGACGTCGTCACCAGCCTCCTGGCAGGGGATCGAAAAACAATGATTGACGAGCACCAAATGGTCCAGGTGTTCTTGAATATATTGACGAACGCGGAGCAGGCGATGTACCAGGCGGTTGGTAAGGGGCGAATCGAGGTTCGCGCCGTGAGTTCTGATCACGGAATTGACATAACGGTTAAAGACGACGGGCCAGGGATCCCGGCGGAAGTCTTCAATCGCATCTTTGAGCCATTCTTCACCACGAAAGAAGTTGGACAAGGAACAGGCTTGGGACTCAGCATCAGCTACGGGATTATCAAACAACACGGTGGGGACATTTGGGTCGAGAACGGTTAGGGAGACGGTACAACCTTCCACACCACTCTGCCGGTGGTCGCTCCGGAAGAGTCAGAAACCTCCGAGATTCCTTCTTTGGGATCGGCCGAGAGGACCACGAAGCACATCCTGGTGGTGGATGATGAACCCCAGATCCGCAATCTTTTCGGGAAGTATCTTGAGTCGGAGCGTTTCACCGTTGACCTAGCCGAAGACGGCCATGAGGCTTGGCGGAAATTGGCTAACATGGATTGAGACTGTATTCTTTAAGACCTTAGGATGCCGGGTATGAGCGGTCCGGAACTCTATGAACTGATCAAAGAGATCAGTGAAGCTCTGGCGTTCAAGGCCGTCTTCGTCACTGGAGATACGGTGAGTGCCGGGATGCGAGATTTCATCGCCGCAACGGGAATTCCCGTTGTGGCTAAACCGTTCCGGATGGCGGAGCTATTGCGGACCATCCATGAGCTTTAGGACCGAACGCCCAATTCTGTTTAGGCGGCCGTTTTCGGTTGACTCCCACTTCAAAGTTTGGTAAGTAGGCCTTCGGAACCATCGCCACTTTTCTATCGGTGGTTGACCACGGCAGCATTCTAGTAGCCCTCTCCTAGATCGAGCCCGATTTCAGCAGTGATCTCTCAACAGTCCAATGGCTCGTGGTTGGATACGCCCCGGCCATCAGCGCCTTTCTGTTGCCCATGGGACGTTTGGGCGACATCATTTCCCGCAAGTACGTCTACGTGACCGGATTCCTGATTTTTGTCCTGGCGGCCGCTTTGGCTGGAGCCTTTCCCAACTTGGCTACATTGATCGCGGCTAAAGTGATACAAGGGATCGGCTCGGCCATGATCCAGGGCAACGGCATGGCTACAATCATTTCGGCGTTTCCGGACAGCCAAAGAGATAAGGCGTTGGGCTATCACCTGAGCGTGGTGGCCAGCGGCGCGATCACAGGCCCAGTCGTGGGAGGGTTCCTGATCAGCGCCCTAAAATGGCGTTGGGTGTTTACATCAACACGTTCCCATCGAGATCGTCACCATCACCGTCTCTGCTCTTCTCCTGGCCAACGAGCGCCCAAGGCGCGGCGAGTGATACCCGTCTGTCATTCGATTGGGCCGGGGCGGCGCTCTTCGGCATCGCGTTGTTGCTTTTCCTATTGGCGGTGGGCGCGGTGCTCTCTTTCATACGGGGCGAACGTGAAACCACCGAGGCTAGCCCAGCCCAACCGGCTCCTGCGGCGAAGCCGAGCCGGGAGCGAGGGAAAACTAGCCGGTATAATGTTCTCCAGAAAGTTGACTGGCTTCCATGGGCGGGGATAAACTCGCCTCACTCTAAGGAGATAAACCTGGGCCGGTGGATAGGAAATCTGTCTATAGCTGTTTTGTACGGGCGTTTTGAAAAGACAGGACCTTGATAAATTGGCGTAGAGGTCCAACGAGCCGTCAGATTCACTGAGGGGTGTCAGGTGAACTACCGGGAAGTGGGCAACACCGGTGTCCGGGTGTCCGATATAGGCTTCGGTTGCGGCGGCAACGCTGGATTGATGGTCAAGGGGACTCCTGAGCAGCAGCGGGAAGCCATTCAAAAAGCCCTAGAACTTGGCATCAACTACTTCGATGAAGCGCCGGACTACGGCGACGGCGTTTCAGAGACCAACCTTGGCCGGGTGTTGAAAGAACTGGGAGCGCGCCCCTACATCACCACCAAGGTCGAGGTCCGGGCGGACAACCTCGGCGACATCGCGGGACACATAGTCCACTCGGTGGACCAGAGCCTTGAGCGGCTGGGCGTGGAATACGTGGACTTCTTGCAACTCCACAACGGCCCCGTCATGGAACCACCGGAGCTTTCGGGCCGTTCCTACACTCACTTGTGGGTCGAGGACTATCTGCGGCCCGGCGGCGCTTTAGAGGGAATGCAACGGGTCCAGCGTAGCGGCAAGGCCCGGTTCATTGGCTTCATCACCCGCGGCAACGACGAACCGGCTGTGCTCCAATTGATCGATACCGGCGCCTTTAGTCTCATCAATGCTTCGGTCAATCTGCTCAACCCCTCGGCCGCGATAAAGCCTTACGGCATGAAGGTTGACTACGACTGGGGCGGGATACTGGCTTACGCCGCCGCTCATGGCGTGGGAGTCGGGATCTATAGCCCGTTGGCCGGAGGCTTCCTGAACGAGAACGCGGTCTCCGGCGGCACTCCCCATCCGATAGCCGGTGGCCGCCGCTCTCCCAGCGCCATGGAAACCGGTCAGCGGCAGGCCAAGGCCGTGAGTTTTCTTTCGCGGAAACTCAACCCCGGCACTCAGAAAGATGAGCACCTTCTTGCCGAAGCCGCCATGCGCTTCGTCCTCTTCCTGGAGGGCGTCACAACGGTCCTGGGGGGATTCTCTGACGGAGATCAGGTTGCGGAGATTGCGGCGTGCTCAGGGCAAGGTCCTCTCTCCGAAGAAAACATGGCGAGGTTAGAGATGGTCTGGCGCGCCAACTTTGGTTCGTAATTCTGACAGTTTGCCCGCCTTGCTGTTGACGCCTGCTGAGGGGAGTTGTAGCCTCTTTCATAACAGGAATGTTCCGGGTCTCAAGAACGGGATATCGGGAATGGACAGGTACAGGGGCCGAGTTGATTCGTTCAGGCGCGATTCCGGATAGGGGGATAGGCCATGGCAACTACCGATAAATCACGCGGGGATCGATCCCTCCGAGCTGTCGTCGATGTTGAGCGCGGCATGGTTGGCCGCGAAGTCTATGTCAACGAGGCCATCTATCAGCAAGAGCTGGAGCAGATCTTTGCACGGGCGTGGCTGTTCATCGGCCACGAGAGCCAGGTTCCGAACCCGGGCGATTTCGTGGTGTCCCGCATGGGTGAAGAGGAAGTCATCATGGTGCGGGACCGCAAGGACAAGCGGCTGCACGTTTTCCTGAACTCTTGCCGTCACAAGGGGATGAAGGTCTGCCGTTACGACGATGGCAACACCCTGGTGTTCACCTGTCCGTTCCATGGTTGGAGCTACGACACCGATGGCCGGCTGGTAGGGGTGCCCTACTATGACGCGGCCTATCATGGTGAAATGGACAAGAGCAAATGGGGGCTGCACGAGGTAGCGCAGATGTGCAACTATTACGGATCCATCTGGGCAACGTGGGACCCCAAGGCGCCCTCCTTTGAAGACTATGTGGGCGCCTACGCCCCCAGCATCCGGCATTGTTTCCAGAGCACCGATGGCGAAGATAATGGCATCGAGCTCTTCAACCCAGTGGTCAAGTGGCGCATACCAACCAACTGGAAATTCCCCGGGTTCAGCTTTGCCGGGGACGCTGCCCACGGAGCGATGACTCATCGCTCGATCAACGTCGCGGCTATCGGTCCCCAGGGCAATCGGGAGGGCGGTAGCCGAATCCCTTTGAGGGCCCCGTTTCCATCCCGGGCGTTCAGCGTGGGCGATCACGATCTGGGTCACGGGGGGCAAAACACCATATATGACCAGACTGGAGCGCGTCCGTATGCCGACACGTGGCAGACCATCCCGGAGGTTGACGAATACTTTCGCAAGACCGCCGAGGAGAAGCAGAAGAGGTATGCGGGGCAGCATCTGCCTCCCGGTGGACACGGCGGGGGACATTTCTGCATCTTTCCCAACGTGATAATAGATCATTGGCGCATCCTGAATTGGCATCCCCATGGAGTGGGCGTTACCGAAAGCTGGCGATCGTATCCGGTGGACAAGAAAGCTCCTAAAGTGGTGAGGGACGCCCTACGCCGGTATGCCATGCGTTACTGCGGGCCTACCGGCATGACCGAATCCGACGACATGGAGAACTGGAACTACTGCTTCCCGGCGAGCAAGGGGACGATTGCGCAGCGGCTGCCGTACAACTTCGAGATGGGACTTGGCCACACACAATCCGATGAGCAGTGGCCGGAAGTAACCCTCAACTATCGGATCTCCGAAGAGCCCGCCCGGGCCCGATTCAGCCGGTGGTTGGATTTCATGGAAGCCGGTAGCTGGGATGATCTCTACCCGGTAAAAAAGAAGTAGTTTAAGCCTCGCGCTCATTCGCCTAAAGGAATCACCGTCATAGGTGAGAGATTCAGGGAATTTAAGTAATGGTTCACGGTATATTCTCCGAAAGGAGGCGCGCCATGGTTCAAGAAGGCAGATCAGAGGACGTGTCCAATACGGGCGACACCGTCGCGCTCCAAGACGTACCGGAGGGGGCCAAGGTCATGCTGCGCAATGGGGCAATCGCCGAGGTTACCGGAAACCCTCGGGATGGCGGTTGGCTCTTTATCCGTTTTGTCGAGTACGCAGACGACCCGTCCAAGATTGGGGAAGAGGATATGGTCTTCTGCACCGATGTGGTAGCGATCGTCTAGAATGGCCGCAAGCCCAGCTGAATATCCACTGTTGAGGAGATTAAATCATGGCTCTATCCAGTGACATGATGGAGCAAACCCTGGAGCGCCTGCTCCTAGAGCGGGAGATCGAGCAGTTCCTGTACATGGAAGCAGAGCTGCTGGATGAGCGCAGATTTAGCGAATGGATAGAGTTGATCGCCGACGATATCCATTACCACATGCCTATCCGGCGCAACGTGAAGTTCGGCGAGCACCATCGGGAGAACAGCGATTCTGAGTCGGAGATTTCCTGGTTCGACGAGGGGAAGGAAACCTTGGCCGGGCGCGTTCGCCAAATCAATACCGGCATCCACTGGTGTGAGGAGCCATTCTCCCGCGTCCGACACATCGTCACTAACGTGCAGGTCGACGACGTGCAGGGCGACGAGGTGAAGGTGAGGAGCCGTTTTTTCGTCTATACCAACCGGCTGCACGATGAGGTGAACCTCTTCGTGGGCAAACGGGACGACCTGTTGCGCCGGGACCCGGAGACTAAGTGGAAGATCGCCAAACGAAGGATCCTCCTGGATCAGAACGTCCTTCTCGAGAAAGTCATCACCACCTTTTTCTAGTGTCCATCGGGGCTGCCGTCAAACAAGGGGGAGTCTGTGGCGCTTAGCGCAGAGTGGAGGTCCCGGGGCGAGTCCGACGCCATCCTTATCGTCAATGTTGAGGACAACACGGTGCGAGAGGCGCTGGCGATCGACCCGGCAGTGTTATCCAGATTCCTGACCGATATGGGTGAACTCAGCGCCTGGCGTGGCGGCGAGGCGGTTGACGGCGCCAATCGCGACCCGGCGGCATGGGGCGACCTAATCATAGCGAGAGCCGCTACCGGTGAGGTAATCACCATGGACCCCGAGCGATATTGGGACGGCATCTACGCTTGGTTCCGTTCACGGGGCGTGGACTATGACACACCGATTCAGTGAGCCGGCGGGAAACGGGTGGAGAGCGATCACGGAGACTTACCTACCAGGTTCGGGAGAGGCATGATTGAACTCCCGCTAGACAACACCNCACCTCCGACGTAATATTCCTNCGAACCCGGCCTAATTGCCCTAATCCAACGGACTATAGAAGCCGTAGGCATGGTAGAGTGCCGTCCCACCAGCCATGATTCAATACTGGTCGCGCAACGGATTCCGGCGTGGCCTGCAGCAAGTCTCGCAGGGTGGTTAACCGACGTTTTAAGAGTGGCGGGGGGCATCGCGGAGGAACTGGTCATCAGTCCCNACACCGTAGTGCGCCACGTTAGCAACATCCTGGCCAATACCGGCTCTGCCAACCGGACCGAGGCCGCCCGATATGCCTCCTAGCACGGTCTAAGCCTAAAGGAACCATGCCAATGCCGACCGGCTTCATTCGCATCTATCCCCCGCCGTCCCCCAGATTCCTCCCTGCGGCCGGCATGACATGTGCAATTTAGGCCTGGACCGACTCTAGTTCGGGACCCAGGCCAATGCCCGAACCTCGGTGAACTCTTTCTTGATTTTGTCCCAATTTTCACCGCCGTCGGCGCTGCGGTACAGTTCGCCGTAAACGCTGTTGGCCAGGATCAACTCCGGGTCGGCGGAGTTGGTGGCGAAGTTCCACAGGGGCGAGTTGGGTTCCACGGGCAAAGGCCGGGTATCCCAGGTCTTGCCGCCGTCGGTTGAACGTTGAATCGTGCCGGTGTTCCCGATGGCTGCGTCGCCGTTGGCCGCGAACAGCACCTGCGGGTCGTCGGCTTTGACTGCGATCCACCGGCAGTAGGGCATCGGGAAGGACGAGGTCATCGTCAGGGACTGGAAGGTCTCCCCTTCATCCTGGCTGGCAAAGATTTCCCGGGGTGTGCTTACCAGGACAGTCTTCTGCTCGCCAAGGCTGATGGCCATGCCATGAATGTCAGGGTTGGTGATGCCGCTGTCCACGTGGGTCCAGGAGTCCCCGCCGTCCCTGCTTCGGTACACACCGTCGATCTCTACCCCGGCCATCACCGTGCCCCGGTCNACCGGGTCCACCAGCAAGGCGGTAACCCGGGTTGAGCCGATGGCGCACTCCTGGTTGATCGGCACCGACAAATCCTTCCAACTCTTGCCGCCGTCCCGGGTGCGGAACACCAATCCTGGACTGGTCCCGGCGAATACGATATCGGAATCCGAGGGATCGATGGCGATGGACCAAATGTTCAGCCCATCCATGGGTGAGTCCAATTTCGCCCAACTACTTCCAGAATCCTCACTGCGGTAGATCCCGTTATTGGAGCCCGCGTATACGACGTTGGGGCTTTGAGGATCGCTGGCCAAGGCCCTTATCTGAGATTCTCCGGGGAATGGGTCACGAATGCGGCTCCAATTTTCGCCGCCGTCCGGACTCTGAAACAGCCCCGCGCCGGTGGTTCCAACTAAGATACTGTAGTTACTTGCCATCTCCAAAACCTCCTTGCCTGGATTAAATGCGAGACTTACCATTTGGGTTGGTTTGAATCTTGGGCAGGACCCATATGGAATGAGCGCAATATACACCTGGCCGACAGGTGAGTGTCAATCATCCCGGTCTCATTCGTTGCGCTCTGCCATTTCGGCGGCGATTCTCGTTGCCCGGACACGTGGTAAGATGGGGCCGCCGGGGACGNCGAGCCGGGACTTGACGAGCTTAGGTTCGGTGATCTGATCAAGGGTGGCGCCTCTTCGGGAAGGAGGAAAAACGATGCCAGCACGTACCGGACAGGAATACATACAAGGGCTCAAAGAGCGTCCGCGAGAAGTGTGGATAGACGGCGAGCGGGTTGGAGACGTTACCACCCACCCTGCCCTGCGCAACGGCGTCAAGTCGGTGGCTGCGCTGTACGACATGCAGCANGACCCGGAACTGCGGGAAGAGATGACCTACGCATCTCCCACCACCGGACAACCGGTGGGGCTTTCGTTTCTGATCCCCCAGAACATCGAAGACCTGGAACGGCGGCGCAATATGATGGCCCGTTGGGCCTGGGCCAGTTGCGGCATGATGGGCCGCTCTCCGGACTTCCTCAACGTGATATTTACTGCCTGGGCCGGCGCGGCGGATTACTTCGCCCAAGACCGTCCTGAATTCAAGAAAAACGTGACTGATTACTACGAGTTCATCCGCGAGAACGATTTGACCCTCACCCACGCCTTATTGAACCTGCAAACTCGCCGCACTGCCACCGCCCATGACACAGTGAACGAAGACGTGGCGTTGACGGCAGTTAAGGAGACCGATGCCGGGGTTGTAGTACGGGGCACCAGGTTGCTGGCTACCCTGGGCCCCATCTCCGATGAGATTGCCATCTATCATGCCGGCAACCATCGGATGGGCGAAGACGCCAGCCGCCAGTCTTTTGCCTTTTCCATCGCCTGCGACACTCCCGGGCTCAAGTTCCTTTGCCGGGAGAGCATCGACGTGGGCCGGTCCCACTTCAACCACCCCCTGGGTTCACGCTTCGAGGAGATGGACGCGACCATAATCTTCGACAACGTTCTGGTGCCTTGGGAGCGGGTCTTTCTATTAGGGGACGTCGATCTGTGCAACAACGTTGGTTCGGCCACCCAGTCCCAAGGGCACAGTGGGCACCAGGTCTTGACACGGTGCGTAGTGAAGGCCGAGTTCATCCTGGGATTGGCAGACCTTATCGTCGAAACCCTGGGTTCGGGTTCCGTCCCTCACGTGCAAGAACACGTGGCCGAGTTGATTACCCAGCGAGATATNTTGAAGGCGTGTCTCCGGGCCGCCGAAGCTGATGCCGCCCCCAACCGGTGGGGTGTCATGTCCCCGGCCACCGCCCCTCTCCAAGCCGGACGGACCTTNTTCGGCCGGTCGGCCTATCCCAGGATGGTGGAGATAATCCAACTTCTGGGAACCAGCAGCCTCATGGCCCTGCCCTCCGAGGCTGATTTCGATGCGCCGCTGGCAGCGGAGTTGAACCAATACCTGGCTACCGACACCACCAACGCCCGGGACCGGGCTAGACTGTTCCACCTGGCTTGGGATGTGTCGTGCAGCTCCTTCAGCGGCCGTCAGGTGTTATACGAGCGCATGTTCGGCGGGAACCCATTGCGCAACGCCATAACGTTGTTCAACACCTACGATAAAGAACCCTTTAGAAAGCAAGTCCAGAACTTCCTGGCGTCCGATGACTGAATCCTCTCGTGTGACAATAAGTCATCTACTTGGTCGACACGGGGTTTCATCTTTCCCTTCAACCGTTTCCGGAAATATTGCCGGGAATGGCTATCTTGGTGGCATTTGCGCTCGTTGCTTGCGGTGGGTCCGCGTCTCCGGAGGTAATTTCAACTCTGGAAATACACCCGGCGACGGCAACCGCCCCCGATACGGAGCCGGTCCAAGTTGTGCCGTCGCCTGAAAGTGCCACCGGCCCCAACTTGGTACGGCTGGAGTTCGCCGAAGGTACGGNGGCGGTGTACCTGGTAAACGAACAGCTTGCGCGCGTGAATCTGCCCAGCGATGCCATCGGGACCACCGATGCGGTGAGCGGTGTGATTCTGTTAGGGTCCGGCAACCTGATCCCGGCGGAGGGGTCCGAACTTCNTTTGGACCTTAGCACGCTTACCAGTGACAGCGACCGTCGAGACAGATACGTCCGGCGGAACACCCTGTCCACCATCGTCTATCCCTTCGCAGTGTTCGTGCCTCGGAAAGTTCCGGGACTTCNCTCTCCGTTGCCCACCCAGGGGGAAGCTACTTTCCAAATGGTTGGCGACATGACCATGCACGCGGTCACCAGCGAGTTGGTTTGGGATGTCNCTGCCTCCTTTGCCGGGGAGGAAACCACTGGACAGGCCACCACGGAATNCCCCTTTGACAAGTTTGGCATGATGCGCCCCAGAGTCCGGTTGGTTCTGAGCGTAGAAGACCGGATCCGCCTTCGCATCGATTTCCATCTGGTCAGGTCGGCCGGCTAAAGCCTACAAAATCTTGAAGTAAACACCTGAGCGCGGCACCCCAACCTTCAATTTCGCCAGCAGTCGACTTCCCCATCATTTCCCGAAAAAATAAACGCCCCGGCCANGNCTNGGCCGGGGCGTTTTGATTTGCTAAGAACCTACATCGGTAGGTCTCGTTACGGTTCCCTAGAGAGGGCCGCCACCAAATATGGCAGTCTGCTTGCGGAAAACCTGGACGCGTTGGCGTGAGGTCTCCACCACAAAGACCCGGCCATCATCGTCCACCTCGACCGCAATCGGCCCCTGAAATAGCTTCTCCCGCTCCTCCAAGCCCGGGGCCCTTTCCCGTCCTCTCATCATGCTGGAATCGAGTTCGACCCGCTGCCGGCCCCACTTGGACAAGGTTGCTTCTCCCATCAGCTTGGTGATAAAGCTGCCATCGGTGTCGAACACTTGCAGGCGGTCATTCTTGAAGTCGGTTACGTAGATGATCCCATCTTTGTCGACCGCGACTCCGGTGGGACGGTTTAACTCCCCATCACCCTGTCCGGAAATGCCAAACTTCATCAGAAACGTGCCATCCGAGGCGAATTTCTGGATCCGGTCGTTGCGCCAGTCCGCTACGTAGATGTCCCCGTTGTGGTCAATCTCTATTCCCCAAGGATGCTCGAACTCGCCATCACCGGTGCCTAGATGGCCCCATTTGGCTAGGAACTTGCCGTCTTTGGTGAATTTCTGAATCCGGTGGTTCGCGCCGTCCACCAGGTATAAGTTGTCCTCTTTGTCGAAGGCCAGCCCGGAGGGGCGGTTGAATTCACCGTCNCCGTCTCCCAGCTTCCCCCAAGTGCCGGTACAATCGCCGTCTTGGTTGAAGACGGATATCCGGTTGAGCCACTCGTCGGATACGTAGGCGATGCCTTTGGAATCGAGGGCGATGGACGTGGGCCACATGAAGGTGCCGGCGGGGGCGGAATCATTGGCGTCTTCCGGGTGGACCTTTTCGCCGAACTCCCGGACCAGTTCTTCGTCTACAGTGAAGACCGTAACCCGTTTGCAGGGAAAAAACGCAGGGGTTTCCGAGCCACGGTTCAGCACGTATAAACGGTTTTCATCGTCCCGGGTTATCGCCACAGGATAGAAGAAGCCGGTTCCGCTCCGGTTTTCTTGCCGTCCGATGGTGTGGCTATATTGGAAAGTCACAGGCGCTATTTCAGTGACCATGTTTCCTCACAAAAGGTATATTTTTTCTAAGCGATGAATCGGTGACCGCCATGTTTCCTAATGTGTATTGTTGAACATCTCCAAGATGAGCGCCGGGGACGAAATCCCCCTCGGTCCCCCTTTATTAAAGGGGGAACCAGGGGGATTTGAGTCGCCGCTACTTCCGCAAGTTGCGATTAACAAACTCCGCCGNCGGCTGTAATTCCGGCCGTCGCTGCTATCTGATGAGGTCGAACTGCTCGTAGGTGTCGCCTAGNATCGGATTCGCGTCCAAGCCCATCCACTGCTCCAGGATAGAGGCATAGGTCCGCCGGAAGTCGTTGTTCCAATGGAGGTCGCCTGAGTCCAGTTTCTCTGGCTCCAAAGAAGGGTATTCTCCGTACAGTCCGCCCTTTACGGCGTCGCCAATCATGAAGGCCACGCTTCCCGAGCCNTGGTCCGTGCCCGACCCGTTATCCACCACTCGGCGGCCGAACTCGGTGAAGAGCAAGATGACAACTTCCTCGTTGGCGTTGTGCTCTTTCAGATCCTCGTGGAAGTCGGCGATGGCGTTGGACACGTCGCCCCAAAGTTTGGGGAGGGTGATGTTCTCATTGGCATGGGTATCGAAGGTACCTGGATTGACGCCCGTGTAAAATATCCGGGTCCCGAAGTCCGCCAGATGCACCTGGGCGATGTTCTTGATCCACTGTGCCAAGGGGCTGCCGCCGTACTCCACGCTGGAAGAGTAAGTCTTTGGGGCGTCACTCAGGATGTCCGCCCCTCTCAAGGCGTCCAAACCGGTCTGGGACAAGTAATCGCTCACCGGGCCGGTGCCGATCATGGGAGCGTACATCCGGGCGAAGATGTCTAGGGCTTCGCTCCGGTCATCGGCGCCCTGCATGCCGGTTAGCACGCCGTAGTTGCTGAGGTCGCCTACCGAGGCTACCGAAACGCCGGATGCGGCCAGCGCCCGGGGGAGGCCCCGGCCAAAGTTCACGGCGGTCAGGATGTTTTCTTTATTGGGGTCCAGGTCCCGGATGGCTTTCCCAAGCCAGCCTTCAGAGATCATCTTTTCAGGCTCGGCGGTGTGCCAGATATCCAAGGATCGGAAGTGGGAGCGGTTGGGGTTGGGATAGCCGATGCCCTGCAANACCGCGACTTTCCCCTGGTCGTACATTTCTTTTATCGGGGCCATGGCCGGGTGGAACCCAACCTTGTCATCCACGGCCANGACGTCCTCCGGCGCGATATTTACCACCGGCCGGTGATCCATGTAATGGGGGTCGCTATAGGGGATGAAGGTATTCAGGGCNTCGTAGGCCCCCGTCATCTGAAGAACTACCAGCACCGGGTCTTTCTTGTTGGAGGTCATAGATTCTCCTTACCAAAATGAGTTGNGGTCCCTAAACCTACCGGCGGCCAGGAAGCCGATGACGAATTCGTCGGCTAGGCGTATAGATATTCCTTGGTAGCTACTATTAGCTGAAGCATCTTGCCAACCTTTTGAGGGAACTCACGAGTGTTGGTCGCCAGATCACCGCTCTTCCGAGCGTGTTCCAGCAATTCCTGATGGGTCTGTTCGGTAACCTCGTAGTGGCCCAAAAGCCGTAGGCAACCGTCTACTAGGCCCTCGGGGGACATGGTCNGGCCTTCCGCCGCCAACTTTTCAACGATGCTCTGGATTCCGGGGTAGCCGACATCGCCCACGTGGTCGGCGATGAAGTTGATCCGGCGCAGCAGGGTGCCACCGTCGATCCACTCCTTGCCGGTGTGCCAGCCTTCGACGGAAGGTGGGTTCAAAATCTCCTGACCCATATGCTTCATTTCCTCGAAGATGGCCTCAAAGCCGGGTTTAGGAGTCGTCCAGTCGCCCACCAGCCGTAAAGTGCCAATCACCGTATCGATGGGGCCCTTCATCCGGGCGAACTTGGTGTTCTTGAAAGCGTCGGAGTTGAACAGCACCCGCAGCATGGAGCGGATGTTGTAATCAGACCGGAAGTACTCGTCTTCCAGCATCTTTATGGTTTCTGGGTCGCGGGGTGGCGTGTCCATCCAGGACGGCACCTGTGCCTCATCGGCGACGAAGTAATTGTACAGGTGGCGGGAGATGAACCGGGCCGTGGCCGGCTGCTTGACGATGATGTCGATAATGTCCTCACCGTTGAAGTTACCGGTCTCGCCCAGGAAAGTTTTCTCTCCGTTATCGTGGTCGTGGGGGTTGTAAACAAATTGGGAACTGTAGCGGCCGTAGGGCTGCCCGGGGATGGCGTTGGCGATGGTCCAGCCGGTGAAGGCCCGGGCGCACTCCTTCACGTCATCCTCGGTGTAGTTGAACTTCCCGTCCATGCCCACGCCCAAGGAAAATAGCTCCAGCAACTCCCGTCCGTAGTTTTCGTTAATGGATTCTTTGTGGCTCAGGCAGTTGTCCAGGAAGTACACCATTGCCGGGTCTCTGGAAATCTCCAACAACAGTTCTTTGAAGCTGCCCATGCCACACCGGCGGAGCATATCCATCTGGGCGTTCTCGGTGACCTGGCTCTGTCCCTTGCTGTCAGCGGTGCAGAGGATACCGTGCCAGAAGAGCGTCATTTTCTCTTCCAATTGATTGTAGGAGTTGACCATGCGAAAAGCGATGTATTCAGGGACGCACCGGATGAAGTGATTCCATTCGATGAAGTACCGTTCCCCCAGGTCCAAGTCCATCCCATGGGATTCTTCGGTGGGATTCAAAAGCTCTTCCACCATCGCCTCGTATCCTTTGGAGGCTCTGGCTTCTAGCTCATGATACTGGGCTCCGAACCCGGCCCGCCGCATCAGGTGAGCCATCAAAGCGACATCGTTATTCGCCATCAANTATCCTCCCAGAATTGAGCACGGATATGATTACNGCATATGTTAACATTTCGCCTTCTCTACACGCAAGCTGGAATATTGCGCTAGGTACATTATATGGTACCCGGCAAGGGGAACGGTTAGGCTTGTGTGTCCGGCGTTTGGAATTGCCTTCAAGTTCCTGGTTGTGCCACACGTGAGAAAGGCTTGCCACTGAAGGAATGGGCGCGCGAGCGGAATGTGAGAATACTGTCTTTCCATTAAACTNGAATCGAATGGGCCATACCCGGAGGCATTAGAAATCTGGCGAGAGTCNTCCACGGATAAAGGAGCCGGATGGAGACCGTCATCCGCCTGGAAGGACTTACCAAGTACTACGGCAAGCATCTGGGCATTGCCGATCTGAACTTGGAGGTCAGGTCCGGTGAGACTTTTGGGTTCCTAGGTCCCAACGGCGCAGGCAAGACCACCACGATTCGCCTGCTGCTGGACTTGCTCCGTCCGACCAGAGGGACAGCCACGGTTCTGGGACTGGACGCGAAAGCAGGCTCGTTAGAGGTCCGGCGTTCCATCGGCTACATCCCCAGTGATCCTTCCCTGTACGGAAACCTATCGGGTCATGACTTCTTAACCTACTTGGCCAACATTAGGGGCGGAGTTCAATGGTCCAAAGTTACAACGCTAGCCGACCGGCTTCAGTGTGACCTTTCCCGGCCCATCGGAGCGCTATCGCGAGGCAACAAACAGAAGCTCGCCGTCATCCGCGCGTTCATGCACCAACCCCAGCTCCTGATTCTGGACGAACCAACCAGCGGTCTGGACCCCCTGATGCAGGCCGAGTTCGAGGACATGGTTCGGGAAGCCAGGGACGAGGGCAGAACGGTTTTCCTTTCCTCCCATTTTTTGNCCGAGGTAGAGCAGTTGGCCGACCGCGTCGCCATAATCCGTGAGGGCCGCCTGGCCGCCGTGGAGGAGATCGCCAGCCTCATGNCTAGAGCGGTTCGTAGACTGGAGATTGAGTTCGTAAACCCCGTTCCCAAGGAGGAATTTGCCCGGCTGGAAGGGGTTCGCAACGTCCAAGCTCAGGGCAATACGCTANTCTGCGACGTGTCTGGGGTCCTTGATCCGCTGATCAAAGCAGCGGCTCGTCATGCTGTCGTCAATCTGAAGACACACGAGCCGAACTTGGAGGAAATCTTCTTGGCTTATTACGGAGAGAGCACGAGCCAGGGTACAGAAGACGATGCTAAGTAACGTGTTCCTCAAGAGCCTGCGGGACGAACGTTGGCCCATGGTCTGGTGGAGCGCAGGCCTCGGTCTGTTCGCCGCGATGATGATTGCGTTCTTCCCGAGCATTCGGGGGAACGACGATTTCAACGTCATGCTGGAATCCTATCCCGAAAACCTGAAAACATTGTTCGGCTTGAGCGAGCTAACGGACATCACCTCCGCCGTTGGATTTTTTAACGCCGAGATCTTCGGTTTCATGGCTCCACTGTTGTTCGTGATNCATGGCGTTGTGTTGGGTAGTGGCGCGATCGCCGGTGAGGAAGGCCGGGGGAGTCTGGAGATTTTGCTGAGCGAGCCCATTGCCCGGGGGAAACTGGTGGTTCAAAAAGCCGCAGCGATGATTGCCAACGCGATTTCCCTTGGTTTGGTGCTTTGGATAGTGCTGGTCATCGGCACCCTTATCATCGANATTGACTTAAGGGTGCTTCATCTCGCCGCGATCACTTTCAGCACCGTGTTGCTGGGAGTAACATTCGGTGCCCTGGCGTTCGCCGCGGGATGCTTCACCGGCAGTCGAGGTACCAGCGTCGCCATCGTCGCGGCTGTTGCCGTCGGCACATACCTGTTGAACGCCGCCAGCGGTATCGTCAGTTACATGGAAGCGGCCAAGTGGTTGTCGCCCTTCTTCTACTACAACGCCGCCAACCCATTAGCCAACGGCTTGAATCCGGCTCACGCCGCCGCCCTGCTGGCTACCATCGGCATCCTGCTGGTTGCGGGGTACTTCGGGTTTGCCCGGCGGGACCTGCGGCTTTAGGCGTCCCGGCCAAAGTNATTCTGGACAGGGAGATCACCTCCTGACCGAATCAGCACCCAGAGTGTGCGACACACGGAACATCATCGATAGCCGCTGCAAGTTGACGGAGGGGTTCGATTGCCCTCATGGTATCTTCATCGACCGGCGCAAAGGCGATCCCGAACTCTACGTCGCCGACCGGACCAACCATCGGGTTCGGGTATACGACATGGAGGGCCGGTTCAAGCGCTCTTTCGAGGATGACTTCCTGTCCAGCCCCAGCGGGTTTGTGACGGACGGTGACTTGATGGTGATAGCCGAGCTGCGGGCCCGCTTGGCGGTGATTGGCCGGGACGACAATCTGGTCTGTTACCTGGGCGACAACGAAGGCGTCTGCTCGAAAGATGGGTGGCCCAACGGCGAAAACCAGGACGGGGAAGTAATACCCACCGGCCTGCTTCAGCCAGGCTTGTTCAACAGCCCCCACGGAATGGCCGTGGATAAACAAGGCAACCTGTTCGTCGCCGAATGGCGGCGCTTCACCAAGCTGGAAAACCTTCGGTCACTGGGTTGAGCCGCGGATTCTTCCTCACCCACCCTGTCTAGATTTGGCTACGTATATCCCTGAATCCTTGTACGGTTCGTTCGCATCAGAAGGCTATCGAGGAGCCGTGCCGAATCCCACTTTTCCTTATAATATAATTTACCCGTCGCGGCCAAGATGCTAAGCTTGGCCGGTGGCCAGTGGGCTCAAGCCGCTAGACCGCGAATCGGAGGAGTGGAAATATGGCCAGTCCGAAGCTGGACGAGCTTTGCATCAACACCATCAGGTTCCTTTCCGTGGACACGGTACAAAAAGCTAACTCCGGCCATCCAGGCGCGCCCATGGGGGCCGCGCCGATGGCATATGTACTTTGGGACCGCTTTCTCAAGCACAACCCCGGCGACCCCAACTGGCCGGACCGGGACCGGTTCGTTCTCTCGGCGGGGCACGCCTCGGCCTTGTTGTATTCCTTGCTGCACCTCACCGGATATGACCTGCCCCTGGATGAGTTGAAGCAGTTTAGGCAGTGGGGCAGCAAGACACCCGGCCATCCGGAGTATGGATTGACGCCTGGCGTTGAGGCCACTACTGGCCCATTGGGCCAAGGATTCGCCAACGGGGTTGGCATGGCGATAGCCGAGCGGTGGCTGGCCGAACGGTACAACCGCCCCGGACACGAGATCATCAACCATCACACTTATGCCATCGTCTCCGATGGAGACCTACAAGAAGGGGTGGCCTCCGAAGCGGCTTCCTTGGCGGGTACTCTGCGCCTGGGCAAGCTGATCTACCTGTACGACGACAACGACATTTCCATCGAAGGAGACACCGATATCTCCTTCACCGAGAACGTTGCGCAACGGTTCCAGGCTTACGGCTGGCACGTCGTAGGTCCCATCGAAGGTATAGACCGGGACGCCATGGACGCGGCGATCCGGGCGGCCCAAGGGGAGACTGCCCGCCCCAGCCTGATCGTTTGCCGCACCGTAATAGGCTATGGAAGCCCCAACAAAGCCGGCACCGGCTCGGCTCACGGAGAGCCCCTGGGCCAGGAAGAAATCCTGCTGACCAGGGAGTGGCTCGGTTGGCCTTACGAAGAGCCCTTTACGATTCCCGAAGAAGCTCAGACCCACTTCTCCCTGGCGGGAGATAGAGGCCGAGGCAGCCAGGAAGAATGGCAATCCCGGATGGAGGATTACCGCCGGGAATATCCTGACGAAGCTGCCCAGCTTGAAGCAGCATTAACCGGGAATCTGCCTGAAGGATGGGACCAAGACTTGGGCGGTCTGTTTGACGGCGCGGATAGGCCGATAGCAACGCGCGACGCTTCAGGCCGGGTGATGAATGCCATCGCGGGACGGGTGAATTTCCTTATCGGGGGTTCGGCCGATCTGGCCCCTTCAACCCGAACGATTCTAAACGACCAGGGTCACTACAGTGCTGAGGAATACGGCGGTCACAACATGCACTTCGGCGTTCGGGAGCACGCCATGGGGTCCGTCGCCAACGGAATGGCGCTCCACGGCGGCGCGATTCCCTACACGGCCACCTTCCTGCTCTTTTCCGATTACATGCGCCCTCCCATCCGCCTCGCCGCGTTGATGGACCTGAGGGTGGTGTTCATATTCACACATGATTCCATCGGTCTGGGAGAAGACGGGCCAACCCACCAGCCCATCGAGCAACTCTTGGGCCTTCGCGCTGTTCCGAACGTAGTGGTATTACGTCCTGCCGACGCTACTGAAACCGCCGAGTCGTGGAAGGTTGCCTTGGAGCGCCGCAACGGACCCACCGTGATGGTCATGGGACGGCAAAACCTTCCGGTGTTAAATCGCGAGACATATGCCGAGGCGTCGGGAGTCCAGCGAGGAGGGTACATCCTTTGGGAGAGCTCTGAAGACCCGGCAGCCATACTGATAGGCACCGGCTCCGAGGTACACATCGCATTGGACGCGGCAAAAATATTAGAGGAAAAGGGCATATCGTCCAGGGTAGTCTCGCTGCCTTCTTGGGAACTGTTCGATGAACAACTTGCCGACTATCGGGACAGCGTTTTGCCATCCAACATCCGGGCGAGGGTCGCCATCGAAGCCGCTACTCCCATGGGATGGGAACGATATGTGGGGGCCGACGGCGTTACGTTGGGACTCTCCCGCTTTGGCGCGTCGGCCCCCATCGGTGTCCTGTATGAACAATTCGGCCTCACCGCCCAACACATGGCGGATGAAGCAGAATCCTTGGTGAAACGGAACAAGAGCTGAACAAAACGTCCTGGGGCCTCGTAGGCCGGCTTGTGGTAGAACGGTCCGGCCTTCCACAGACGCATATCCGGAATGGGAAGGTCTGTCTGATGACCTCACAACACGAACACCCAGGAGCCAGTCTCGGGGATTACCTGGCCGGCGTAGAATCCGGGCTGTCCGGCCTAAAAAGCCGCCGAGTTATTTCCCGTATCTGGAGCGGGGACCATACAGTATGGAAGCCGGACCCCACCGAGATTTCCAACCGTTTGGGGTGGCTCACGGTCACCGATGCCATGCGCGAGCAAACGCCAGCCATGCAGGCGTTGGCCCAGGAGGTTCGCGACGCCGGCATCCGCCACGTTGTTCTGCTGGGAATGGGGGGCAGCAGTTTGGGTCCTGAAGTGCTGCGTCAGACCTTCGGCAGCGCCCCCGGCTATCCCGAATTGATCGTTTTGGACTCCACTGTTCCCGGTTGGGTGCAGTCGGTAACCGATGCCATCGATCCGGCGCACACCCTCTTCCTGGTTTCTTCCAAGTCCGGCTCAACCACCGAGCCCAACATGTTTTACGCATACTTTAGGGGCTTGGTGGAGAAAGCGGCCGGAAAGGATGGCGCCGGTCAACATTTCATCGCTGTAACCGACGCTGGTACGTCACTGGAGAAGCTGGCGATAGACCAAGGATTCCGCCGGGTCTTCGCCAATCCCCCGGCGATCGGCGGGCGTTACTCCGTGCTGTCCTACTTCGGCCTGGTCCCGGCGACGCTGATTGGATTAGACCTATCGAAATTGATCGACCGGGCCGATCGGATGCGGGAAGAGACGTTTTCCAACGTTACGGTCCAAGAGAACCCTGGGGCCTGGCTGGGAGCGGTGATGGGTGTCCTGGCGCAACAGGGGCGGGATAAGCTCACCCTGGTCACGTCGCCTTCGATCGGCAGCTTTGGGTTGTGGGTGGAGCAGCTCATCGCAGAAAGCACCGGCAAGGAAGGACTAGGCATCATTCCGGTGGCGGGAGAGCCATTGACGTCCCCGAACCATTATGGCGGCGACCGCCTTTTCGTCTACCTGCGTCTGGATGGTGACAACAACGATGAATCCGACAGAGCGGTACAAGCCATCCAGGAGTCGGGACAGCCATTGGTGCGATTGAACCTAATGGACAAGTACGACGTGGGCGCCGAGTTTTTTCGTTGGGAAATGGCTACGGCCGTCGCCGGCTCCATCTTGGGCATAAATCCCTTTGACCAGCCCAACGTGCAAGCGGCTAAGGACATGACCGATAGTGTATTGGGCCAGTTTGAAAGGTCCGGCGAGCTTCCGCCGATGGAGGCGTCGTCCTCTTTGGGCGATTTGCTGTCCCAGGGCGGACCGGGCGACTACCTGGTCATTATGGCCTACATCCGCCAGACGCCCCAAGTCGATCAAGCCTTGGACGACTTGCGGCGTAAGGTGACCGCGAGGCACGGCATAGCGACAACCATGGGATACGGCCCTCGTTTTTTGCACTCCACCGGCCAGCTCCACAAGGGCGGTCCAGGGTCCGGTCTATTCTTGCAGCTCACCGGGGAACACGCCCACGATCTGACGATTCCCGGCGCCCCATACACCTTCGGCGTGCTGGCAGACGGTCAGGCCGTGGGAGACTTGCGGGCGCTGCTGGCTTCGCTACGCCGGGCCGTCCGGGTTGATCTGGGCACGAACCCGGAAGCCGCCATACGCGGGATGGTCGGCGAAGTGGCCTGAAATATGACGCCGGCCATATTGCCGGTTCCAACACATGGCACAGATCCAACCCTGAGCGTTTCGTGGTGATTAGTGCAATCATATTCGATCTGGACGGCACTCTGGTGCAGTCAGAGAAGCTGAAGGCTCAGTCGTATGCCATCGCCGTGCAGCGGATGCGAAACTTACCTGAACCCGAGCCTCTAGCCATAGAAGCCTACCGGGAGATTGTCGGAGCCGCCCGTGAAGCCGCTACCCGGCACGTTATCGAGAGTCTAGGCCTTGAATCTGAGCTGCGGCCATTGATGGCGGAACATGGCGCTAGCGAACCGTGGGAAGTGCTGGCGGGGATGCGGACGGAGATTTACAACGACTTGGTAGAGGACCCCCAAGTCCTTCGAGACAACCAATGGCCTCATACCATCGGACTGTTGCGAGTAGCCCGTGAGACCTTTTGCCGGACCGCCTTGGCAACCATGTCCTACCGCAAAGAAGCGTTGCATGTGTTGAGGTCGTTGGAGATTGAGGACTCCTTGGACTAGGTACTAACTCGCGAGGACGTGCAAAATCCCAAACCAGACCCGGAGATTTACTTGCTGGCCGCCCAGAAGCTTGAGGTCCAGCCTCAAGATTGCCTCGTGCTGGAAGATTCGCCCAACGGGGTGCAGGCCGGGGTCGCCGCAGGCATGAACGTGATTGCGGTGGCGACGCCTTTGACCATCGCGGGTCTCCATTCCAGCCAGGTGTTGGAACACGCTTGGATGGTCCACGAACCCGAAATGCTGCTTGACGTAGTGGAAGAAAGAATCGCAGCGCACAACCGGGAATCGCACCGAAAGATTTCCGTTAAGGCTGCCGTTGAAAGTAAATCACAAGATAGGGGGCAACAACATGGAGATTGGCATGATCGGCCTGGGACGAATGGGCGGAAACATGGTGCAACGGTTGCTAAACGGCGGGCATCGTGTAGTGACCTACGACCGGAGCGCCGAAGCGGTTTCCGCCAGTCAGTCCCAGGGCGCCGTGGGCGCTTCTTCCCTGGAGAACTTGGCCCGCCAGCTATCCCAACCCCGTGCCGTGTGGGTCATGGTGCCGGACGGCCAACCCACTGAAGACACGATCGACAGTCTCGTACCGTTGTTGTCCGCCGGTGACACCATTCTTGACGGTGGCAACTCCAACTACAAGGACAGCATGAGGCGGGCGGAGAAGCTAGCCGGCCATGGCATAGACTTCATGGACGTGGGCACCAGCGGCGGCATCTGGGGGCTGGTCGAAGGCTACGCCTTGATGATTGGTGGAAAAAAGGAAGTGTTTCAACGACTGGAGCCCATTTTCCAGACACTAGCTCCCGCCAAGGACCAGGGTCTGAGCCACGTGGGACCCGCGGGCGCCGGCCATTTTGTGAAGATGATACACAACGGAGTCGAGTACGGCATGATGCAGGCTTATGCCGAGGGCTTCGAAATCATGGAAGCCAAGAAGGAGTTTAACTTGGACCTTGGCCAGATCGCCGAAGGCTGGCGCTACGGAAGTGTGGTGCGCTCCTGGCTTCTGGACCTGGCCGCCGCAGCGCTGGAGGAAGACCCCAAACTCGAAAGTCTGGAAGCTTACGTCGACGATTCCGGAGAGGGCCGCTGGACCGTCCAGGAATCAATAGACCTGGCCGTGCCTGCTCCGGTCATAACTCTGTCGCTGCAGCAGCGCTTCCGCTCTCGCCAGGACGGCCCTTTTGGCGCAAAGATGCTGGCCGCGTTGCGCAACCAATTTGGGGGCCACGCGGTGCGGCCTTCCCAGAACGATTCCGAAGGGGGAACAGACTGATGTTCGGCCAGCCCACAACTATCGTAATCTTTGGCGCCACCGGTGACCTTACCCGGAGAACGTTGATCCCGGCGCTGTTCCAGCTGGCATGCAAAGGACGATTGCCCGATCCCCTGCGCATCGTTGGCTTTGGCCGCCGGGATTACTCTGACGACCGGTTTCGGGAGTTCATGGGAGAAGGCGTCCAGGAATTTGGCCAATTGGCGGGACGCACCGGCGAGTGGGACACATTTGCCAGAAGCATCTCCTATTTCCAGGGCGATCTGGAAACACCGGCCAATATCAACTCGTCTTGAATCAGTTCGAAGTTATGATAACCGTGGGGAGTTCGTGCTATAAAGCGAGGCGGGTCATCAGGGAATACGGTGGCTGCCGCCTGTGTCACGACATCGGCGAACTCATTAGTTTCAATCTTGTCCCAGACATTAAAGATTAAACTGCCCCCGGGTTTCAGTACCCGTCGTGCCTCGGCATATCCGGCGACCCTGTCCGGAAAAAACATAACGCCGAATTGACAAAGAACGGCATCGAATGTGGCCTTGTCGAATGGTAAGTCCAGCGCGTCGGCCTGTTGCCATGTGATGCGGCCGTCCGGTCCTTGTCTGCTGGTGGCATGATCCAGCATCGCCTGGTTGAGATCAGTCACGAAGTAGCGAGCGTCTGGAGCTAGACGTGGAGCCAAGGCGCGGGCTAGGACACCGCTGCCTGCCGCTGTTTCAAGAACCGCCTTCGGCGATAGAGCGGCGGTGCGTTCGGCAAGATCGTTGGCATACGCCTCGAATATTAAGGGGACCAAGTAGGTGTCATAAATCTCGGGTATCGATCCTACGAACCCGCTGTCGTTTTCGGTCATTGCGTCCTAAAAACCCAAGTAAGCATTCAGAATACGGTCGCTCGATCCGGGTGAGGAGGTTTCATATCTGGAACCAACGGGTTCTGCCGGTACAGCGGTTAGGCGTTTCGAGTATCAGGTGTAAGTCTAACTTCGGGAGTTTACGGAACGTTGACCAGAATTACGCAGAGCCCGTTGCTTCGGTCCTTACCCTTTCCTCCATCGCACAGATCGTCACCATCGCCACCGCCAAGGAAGTCATCTCCCTTGCCGCCGAGCAGTTGATCTCCCTCGTCAGCCCCACCGCGTAGCACATCGTCGCCGTTGCCGCCGTCTATCCGGTCGGCGCCGCCCCTTCCCCTGATTATATCGTCGCCGTTGCCGCCACAGATAATGTCATCGCCTCCCTGTCCCAAGATGACATCATCCCCGTCTAGGCCGAATATCACGTCAACACCAGATGTACCGACTATTTGATCATCCCCGTTGGTTCCGAGAATGTGGGCCGGATCATTGGCGTCATAGGTCACACCAAAACAAGTAGGCAAGCCATCGGCGGCGAAAGCCGTTGATTGCAACACCAGCATTCCCGCCAAGGTCAAAGTGAAAATCATGATAAATACCGCACGCATCTTTCGTCCTCCCAAGCGATATTTTCCAACATGACGAGGAGGGACGAATCACCATAACGGGTGAATTCGAGGGTGATATTGGGATTAGTCCTTGGTGGTAGAGGGGGTGACGATGAACCGAATTTGGGTCACATAACTTGGTGCGGTTTACGCACTAACAGAACAAAGAGCCAAGCTTGAATGCTTCGCTCTTTGTCTATGGCGGTGTGTGCTCCGTAGACGGGCACACGTTGGGCATCTTGGCTCAGTGGATGTGCTACCTGCCGACCCATCGTCCATAGATGGGATACTGGCTGCAGATGAACTCGATGTAGGCGGGCTGGTTGGCGTCGTTGGCCGCCATGGCCCGCTTCAAGGCCGGGCCTACCTCTGACGGCTCCGTCACCCGTTCAGTGTGGTAACCCAACGCCCCGATAACTTGGGACATGTCGACCTCATCATTGCCCAGCACTTTGTGGGTGAATGGGTCGTGGCCGTCGCCCCAAAATCCGGGGCCATACCCGGCGAAACCGCCGTTGCTGACATGAGCTACGGTGATGCCCAGCTTCTGGCGCAGGGGCACTTCCAAGTTGCCCATCATGTATCCCAGGCCGGCCTCTCCCGTCACCGCGACGCAATGCTTCTGGGGGAAGGAGATTTTCGCCGCGATGGTCGCGGCCAGACTGAATCCCAGTGAAGAGACGTTGCCCCACCCGAGAAATCCCCTAGGCACGAGAGTGTCGTACACCGTGCTGAGCTGATCCCGGGTGTTGCCCGATTCATGGGTCACGAAGGAGTTAAGGGGATCGAGCACGTCCATCAGCCCCGCGTAGACCCGGTAAGGGTTGATCGGCGTGTCTGTGGAGGCCATCGCCTCCCGGTATTGGACCATCGCCGAATCCCGGGATGACGTGACCTCCGCCGCCACGCTACCTGGGGCCCTGCCGTTGCCGGAGGTTTTGTCCGACAATTCTTTCTCCAACGCCTGTAGCGCGAAACGAGCGTCGCCGATCAAAGCTACCGCCGTGGGATAGGACTTGTTTACGTGCAGTTCATCCACGGTGCAGTGGATGATAGTTTTGTTGACCGCGTTTGGAATGCCGTGGCTGAAACGGCCCGGCGACAGGCTAGACCCCACGGCTAGGATGAGGTCGCTCTTGGCCAGGTATTCGTCGACCTGGTCGCCCCGAACGCCGACGAACAGCGGATTGTTCTCGGGGAAGGCCCCCTTGGCCTTCAGTGTGCTTATTACCGGCGTGTTAGCCAGTTCCGCGAAGGATGTCAGCTCGGCGGATGCCCCGGCGTAGATCACACCCTCCCCAGCGTAGATCAACGGTTTCTGGGCGCTCAGCAGAAGCTCGATCGCCCTGGCAACGTCTTCCGGATTGGGCGCGGACTTCCAACCCTTGACCGGCAGGTAAGGGTCGGCAGTCTCATCGTAGAGGCCCCCGGCGTCCGGGATGGCCAACACCACGGGACCCGGCCTACCGGTTCGCAGCATGGTGAAGGCGCGGCGCATGAATTCGGGTAGCCGCTCCGGCTTGTCCACGTATCCGTACCATTTGGAGACGGATTTCAAACTCGACGTTACGTCGAACTGGCTGTTCTCCGTGGCGCCGATGGGTACTCCGTCGGTTATACAGAGCACGGGGGACCCGTCCTCGTACGCCTGTGCCATGCCGGCGTAAGCGACTTGCAAGCCTGCGGCGTTGACCCCGCCTTGAAAGGTGCAAACGCCATTCTTGGAACCTGCGTTGATTCGGGAGAAAGCGTCGGCCAAGGCGACGGCGTACCGGTCGTCCCGCATCATCACCATGGGTATGCCCTCCTGTCCCAAGGCATTGTTCACGTGACACACAGGGAAGGTGGAGACCCACTCCACGCCTTCCTGCTTGAGAATTCGCGCGACTCCAGTGGCCACGTTGATAGTCATAGATCCGTCCTCCAATTTTGTTTAAGCCCCGCCGGTGTGCGGGCCGGGCCGTTGAGTCGATTTGGCGGTGTCCGCCTGGCGGCATTCTTTGAGCCTAAAAATCCTATGGGACCTGGGGTCCAGGGAGTTACATCGCCTATATTACTATAGCCGTCTCATCAACAGGCCGATTTTATGTCTTAAAACCGGCGCAACTTGGGGGTGACTAGAGCCAACGTTAGTATCAGGATGATTCCCATGATACCGATGACCCGGGCGGCCTGGAGGGGTCCCCAGATCCCGGCTATCGCCCCGGAGGACATGCTGCCGATTGCGAAAGAGTAAATCGCCAAGGAGCGCAGACTTATGACCCGGCCGCGATAATCGGATTGGGTGGCCCGCAGCAATGCCGTGAGCATAAACACTTGAATCGAACCAAATCCCATGCCGATAAATACGAGGATCCCCATGGACAGGTAAAAGGAATGGGATGTGGAAATGACCAGTATGCTGGCGTGCCAGAGTATCGCGCCGGCGAACATAAACTTGCCCACATGCCGCAGATTTCGGACCATCGCCAGGCCGATGGAACCGGTGAGAGCACCGAAACCAAAGGCGAACATCAAAACACCCAACCCGGCGGAATCGGTTTCCAATACGTCTTGGGCGAATACGGGCAACAGACCGGTATGGAAAGTCCATCCGAAGAATTCGATAATCACCGCGAACATCAACGTGCCCCAAATGACCTGCTCGCCCTTGACGTACTTCAGACCGGCGAATATGGCGCGTAGCACCGGTTCTCGTATTTGTGCGGCAGCATTCCTGTCTACCCGGATGAAGAGCGCCGCCAAGCCGCTAAGGCAATAAAGCGCGGTAATCATCGCGTATGCTCCCTCAGGGCCGTAGGATTTGAATAAGACGCCGCCGATCAAAGGGCCTAATAGCATGGCGATGTTCATGCCTACCGAGTTAAAAGCCGCCCCGTTGCCGATGCGGTCCTGAGGTAAAGTGTCGGCCACCAGAGACTGGGCCGAGGGCATCTGAAATACCCGTACCACCCCGGCCGCCATGGCCACTCCGAAGATGTGCCAAACTTGTATGCGTCCGCTTAATATCAGAAGAATCATTATCAGGCCCAATGCGGCAATAATAAATTCCACGGTGGCCAGGATCCGATTGCGGGGCAAGCGGTCGGCGATCGCGCCGGCAAACAGGGCAAAAATGTTCAAGGACATTCGGGCGCTCCAGGTCAGCCCGACCAGGAAGGGAGAGTCGGTTAGAGTGAGGACATACCAACCCATGACCAGCGCCTCCATCTGAGTCCCCATCCCGAGCAGGGTGGTCGACGTCCAAAGGAAGGCGAAGTTACGGTATCGAAATATCGAAAGGGGGTATGCGGCGCGATTTAAAGTACCGGGTAGTTTTAACAATGAATTCGAGCCGTCTTCGTCAAGCGCTTCCTGGATGTTTCCGGGACCGGCTTGAATCGCGGGCAGTCGATGCGTTGCAAGATACGATTCTGAGTCATGTCGGGGGAATGGTAACGTCGAATACAGTGGCATGTCTACTATTCGGTGAAGCAGGTGTTGTGAAAGGGTGCCCACCTGCCGCCGTTAATCTTGTGAAATCGAGTGGCAATATGGTAATCTCCTTCGCATAAGAATCGACACTAATAGGAGGCATCTAATGGGATACACGCCGAGAAAGCTAGGTCACGTGAATATCTTCGTTCGTAACGCGGAGCGTGCACGGGATTGGTATGAGGACCTCCTGGGTCTGCATACCCACGGATTTACGCCCGGACGAGCCGCCTTCATGAGTGCGGACGTGGGTAACTCTCATGAGATTGCCCTGTTACAAGTGGGAGAAGACGCTCCCGCCCCGCAAAGAGGACAGATAGGCTTGAACCACATGGCTTGGTACATGGACACGCTTAACGACCTGGAAGAGATCTACCACCGGATCAAAGAGAAGAACATAGAGATAGAGCGGGTTTCCGACCACGGCCACGCCATCGGCATCTACATCCACGACCCGGACGGCAACGGCATCGAGATTTCTTACGAGATGCCCGCCAGCGAGTGGGGCCACGACGAAAGTGGGTATATGATTGGCGGCACCCAAAAGGGCCGTATGTCCGGACCCTGGGACGCTGACATCGCCAGGGAGGCGGTGGCACCGTAACCAGTCCCCCTGGGAAAGCTGAACTAATAAGGGGACGCCCCGCTCAGAACGGGGCGTCCCTTTTTCATTTCGGACCGGTCCGCCAACTACATAAAATGGAATCCCCGGCCCTTCGACAGGCTCAGGTCGAACGAATCGTCCACGTTCGTGGTGAGCTTGTCGAACCACAGTGATTGGAATTAGGATAGGGTGCTAATGAGTGATGGCCTACCAGGAGGCGCCCGGATAGTCCCTAGAACTCTTTGATACGGGGCAGGACTTCCCGGCCGAACAGTTCCAGTTCCTTCATGACTTCCTTGTGTCCGATGCCGGGCTGTTGGAAGCCCAGGTCCACGATTCCGATGCCGGCTTGGTCATGGTATTCCTTCAGTTGCTTGACCACTGTGTCGGGACTGCCGATGAAGGTCAGCAGGCCCCGGGAGTCCCGGGCGGCATTCCGGCCACCGTCGCCGACGACGTGGGGGTTGGACTCGCCAGCGGCGCGTGCTCCCTGCACCGCCCGGGTGATCGACGGACGCAGGGACAGGCCACGCTGGAATCCCCCGGCTTTGAGTTCTTCCATGCGCTTTTCCGCCAGTTGGTCGGTCTCCGCCACGTAAATCGCGCCACGGAATAAGATGTCATCCTTCGCGGGCTGCCAGCCGGCTTCCCGGCACCATTGGTGATACCATCCAGTGACTTTGGCTGCCCGGTCCGGTGGCTCATAGGCGACGCCCAGGCCCAGCCGATGGGTTGCGGCGTAATGGACCGTATCTTCGCTGCGGGTTGACACAATCGCCGGCGGCAAAGGCTTCTGCACCGGAGCGGGCCATACGGACACGGTGCGGTATTGGTAATAGCGTCCCTCCCATGAAAAGGGCTGGGGCTCGGTCAGTGCCTTTAGGACCAGGTCCATGGCCTCCATCAGCCTGCCCCGGCCCTCGTCCGGGTTTATCCCGTAGGCCTGGTCTTCGGTGATGGTGCTACGCATGAACCCCATGACCAGCCGCCCGCCGGTCATGTTGTCGAGCATACCGATTTCCTCGGCGGCCCGGATGGGATTCATCAAGGGCAGCAGTTGGCCCATCAGGGCGATCCTGGCTTTCTTGCAGCGCTCGGCCACTGCGGCGGCCATGACCGCCGGGTTGGGAGTGGTCCGGTTGCCCGAGTAGTGGTGCTCCGACAGACTTATCCAGTCGAATCCCAGTTCCTCGGCGAATTCACACTCTTCCAGGCCGTCTTGGTAGTCCTGAACGGATGTCTTCGGGTCGAGGTAGCTTGGCGGAACCGGCCAATTTGCAGGGAATGTATGCCTCTCCGAGTACCCCATAGACCCAAAATATGATGCCTTCATGGACTCCCTCCCGATAACGCTCCTGGACACGATTCTGGCGTCAGCGGCGGTTATCGCAGATTGATTCGGTTAACGGTCCGGTAAGACCGCCCCGCCAGTATAGCCGGAAGTTCAGGCTGGTTCCACGGTTAGCTCAAAACATCGAACCAGATGCGTACGGCAGCGCCGCCCACCACTAGGGCTAGAGCGTACCGCAGCAGGCGTGGTTGCATTCGGCGGCTCACGATTGCCCCCACCTGGGCCGATGGCACAGAACCGGCTACCATGATAAGCGCAAGTTCGATGGGTACCTGGGCGGTTGTCAGTTTTCCAGCTATCCCNCCGACGGCCGAGAATAAAATGATGCCCAGNTTGCTGGCGATGGCGACGCGGGTGGGAACGCGCAGGACGTACAACATCGACGGTATCATGATGAATGAACCAGCTTGACCCACCAGGCCTCCGGCGAATCCGATGGCTCCGCCCAAGATTACCGCTAATGGGGCATTGAAACTGAAAGGCCCCGGATCTGACTCGTCTTGGGCCGTCCGGGATCCAGGGAGAAAAATCAGCGCTGACGCAATGAGGGCCATGGCNCCAAAGATCGCCAGGATCGCGCCATCGGCCACCCACTTGGAGATTACCGCCCCGGCCAAGGCGGATAGACCCGCCGCGAAACCCGCGTACCGGACCAATCTCCAGGAAACCATCCCGTAACCCCGGTGTCTGGCCAGGCCGGAAACGGCCCCGGCAAAACCTTGGACCATGGTCAGGCCGGTTATCTCCTTCACGGTCAACGCACCGACGCCGGCGATACTCGGGCCGTATAGAAACATGGGGGTCATGATTAAGCCGCCTCCCAAGCCAAGGAGGCCNGAGAAGAAGCCCGAAAATATCCCGATGAATAAGACGAAGACGGACATCTTTAATCCCCGGTCCCCCTAAGTCGGGACATCCGAGGGCGCCGGACCAGAGCGAGCCGCCTGCAGGGCCTCGGTGGTGACCGGGGGAGATTTTGCCAATTCATCGGCCAGTCCCGCTGGGGGATGAACGTCCTTCAGGNCGGGTATCACTTGTTCCCCCATCAGCCGGATGGAGCGCATGATCTTTTCGTGGTCGATCCCGCCGAACATACTCCAGCAGCTAACGTGGGTGACGCCCAANTCGGCGGCGCGGCGGAATTTTTCGATCACCGTTTCGGGGCTTCCGAAATAGAGGCGTTCCATAAACCGGTCGTCGTCCGGCTCCCCTTCATATGGAGTTACGTCGACCCTTCCGTTGGTTACGGCCAGTNGGCCCAGAGCCCGGCCGGCCCGGTTCTGCCATCGAGCGTATTCGATCTGTTCACGGGCTTGTTGGTCGGTTTCCGCCACGTGTGTGATTGCCTGCATCCCCAAGTCTATTCCATCGATGGACTTNCCCAGGTCCATCCGGGCATGGATCAACGACGCCAGGTGGGCCCTCATGCCGTCGCCCCCCAAGAGCCCGGTGGTGAGGGGCATCATGTCCCATTTCGCCGCCAGTTGCATCGAGTCGACGCTGGTTCCCGCAAGCCACAGCGGCGGATGTGGTTTTTGCTGAGGTTTGGGCCACACGGTGACTTCGTTGGGAATCTTTATGTACTCGCCGTTGTAGGTGAAGGACTCGTCCTGGGTCCAAGCTTTGATCATCACGTCCAGAGATTCGCTGAACCTTTTGCGCGACTCGGGCACCGTGACGCCGAACCGGGCGAATTCGTGGGGCTGGTATCCCCGGCCCACGCCGCAGATGAACCTGCCGTCGATAAGGTTGTCTAGGACCGCTACCTCTTCCGCCAACCTCAACGGTTGCCAGATGGGTAACACCAGGATCCCCGTGGCGATNTTCAGGCGCTTGGTTTGTTGGCCGATGTGCAGCGCCTGTAANAGGGGNGCGGGCGAATTGCCATAGTTGGAAAAGTGGTGCTCGGCGATGAGACAGTAGTCGAACCCCATCTCTTCCGAGTATTGGATCTCCTCGACACCTTCTTGGTAGAGGGTCTTCCAATTCCTCAGCGTGGGGTTCGGCCATTCGTAGAAAAGACCAAATTGCATATATGTTCTCCCGATTTGTGTTGCCGCGAATCCCCTTACACCGGCGCAGTTGCAGAAAGGCGGGACTGTCGAGGGGCAAGAGGGTTCGCCACCATCTAGTTTTTGGTTCCACCGCACCGAAGCGGCTCAAGCGTTTACGGGAGCTATTCCAGTTTGCCGCGGTAGGCGGCAGTCGCGAAGTGTGCGAGGTTAGTTCCCTTCAAGAAAACGCCGTGGGTTGTCGACCATCATCGTGTGGATGTCTTGGTCGGTGGCGCCCAAATCTTTAAGGCGCGGCAGTACGTAGCGGCCAATGAAGTTGAATCCGTCGGGATTGGCGGCGCGGCGCGCTTCTTGCTCTTCCGGCATGTATCGGGCTTTAGGTACCGAGTAGTCGTGGGAGAGCATGATCCGGCCGCAGTGGCCCTCGTCGATGAGTTTCTTCACGATCTCGGTGCGTACTTCCCAGTTGGGCGTGCTGGGATCCCGCCCTCCGGGATACCGGTCCATGCCCAACCAGACACCCTTGGCTAGCAGGCCCAACAGGTAGCCCATGTCGGTATCGTCGCTGCTGTGTCCTATGTAGACCCGGTTCAAATCCACGCCCTCTTCTTCCAAGATGCGGACTTGCTGGTCGCCCACCCGGTCCGGCGACCAGGTGTGGGTTGATATGGGAATGCCGGTCTGTTTGTGGGTGAGGGCCGCCGCGCGCAGGACATTTTCCTGGGGCTGGGTAACCCCTCCCCGGTCGCTGGCCACCTTTATGATGCCGGCCTTGATCCCAGTACCTTCGATCCCTTCCTTGATCTCCCTGACGTACATCGCGGCGATAACGTCGGGTGACACCTCGCCGAAGGGACGGGGCACCGCCAGGTGGTTGCCGGTGGCGGCGATGACTTGAACGCCGCTCTCCCTGGATACCTCTTGTATCAGCTCGATGTCCCGCCCCAGGTCGAAGGTGCTCACTTCGATCATGGTCCGGACACCCTCGGCGTAGGCATCTTTGAAAGCGGCTACGGCCTGCTCTTTTAAGGCGGGGCGGTTGATGATTTCAGGATAAGTGTGGCGCAGTCCGGCGGCGTTGGTTCCCACGTGCTCGTGGCTCAAGGTAAATCCTAAGTCCGCCGTGTCTACCGGCCCCAAAACTGTGTTTACGAATGGCATTATGCTGTCTCCTCACCGGACCTGTGCCCGGATGACATAACCTGGCGCTTCGAATAGCCCGAGCGGCGTTATCTCCCGGTAACCGCCATCTCCCGGCCCTGGTCCGACGCTGCCTGGATGCTGTCGATGAAGTGGTGCAGCTCCACGGCGGTGTTGAAGTCGGGCTGGCAAGGGTTTCCCGAGAGGATGCTTTGGCCGAACTGGTAGTACATCTGCCCCACGTTGTAAGGCGCGCCCCGGGGCATGCCCTCCAGCACGTTTGTCAATCTGCCGGGGATCTCCAGGTCTTCCAGTTGGTTGCCGCCCTTGGCGCCGCGTAACTTCACTCCATCTTGGTTCGGAGACTCGCCGGAAGATGCCACCAGCGATCCTTCCCGTCCGTAGATCTCCATGCGGTAACCGCTGCCAACCGAGGGATTGCTGGCGACGTGGACCGAGGCCACTCCGCCGCCGGCCAACCTGCCGCTGACCAATATGTTGTCGGGCGAGGTGACGTCGACAAGTTGATTGGTGTCTGTCTCAAACCACTGCTTGGCCTGGTTGCTGACCACGGTGGATACATTGCTGAAGTCTCCCACGACAAAGCGCAAGGCGTCGATGGTATGGCCACAGGAGATGGTCAATGTATTCGCGCCCAACTCCACGTCTTTTTGCCAGGTCCGGTCGGAAGTCCGTTCCAGGGTCCCACCATCGATCCGGCTGACATGGCATGACATAACATCGCCCACGTAACCCGACTCCACCAGTTCCTTGGCGTACAAGATGCTGGGCGCGGCCCGAGCTTGAAGTCCCACCATGTTCCGGACCCCTTTTGCCTGGGCCGCGTCGGCCATCTCCTGGGCTTCGGCGGTGGTTCGGCCCAAGGGCCATTCAACGTAGACGTGCTTTCCGGCATTGATGGCGTCCATGGTCGGCTCATAGTGAGCCGGGACCCGCAAGCTGACTGCCACGGCATCAATGTCCGGGTGGGCCAGCATCTTGTGGTAGTCGTCGAAGGCCAGTTTGGCCCCGTACTTCTGCCGGGACTCTTCGGCACTTTCCATACGGGTAGTGCAAACGGCGGTCAGTTCGAACTCGGGGCTGGCCACGATGGCAGGCAGGTGTGCCCGCGGCGCCCATCCCCGGTGGATGTTGGCTCCTATTATGCCCAAGCGAATCTTATCTGCCAAAACGTTCTTCTCCTTTAGCGATGTGTGGTTAGCCTATCATTTTGGAGTTAGGCTGGTGACTGCCCGGCCCGGCTGCCTGTTATTCTAGTGACCGTGTTCGTCTTGATGCCCGTGCTCATCCTGAGGACGGGCCTGCCCGGAGAGTTCTTCCAAGCGGTCCACGGCGTCGTGAACCGCATCCGCCCGGAGCAATGACTCTATCTCCTCCGCGGCTTCATGCCGTTCCCCCGAAGTCGAATCGAGAAAATGCTCCAAGTGGTCCAACGATGCGTCTTTTTCCCCAACCCGTGCCGAAGACAACGCAAGAGTTAGGTGCATTCCTTGATCATCCAGCCCCACGTCTTCAAG
>PAJQ01000030.1 GCA_002710215.1 Chloroflexota bacterium
TGAACTAGGAGGAACGGAGATGGTACGAAACCGGGTTGGGTTTCTTTTACTAACGGGACTATTTTTTGCGCTAGGTGCGCTCGTCGCCTGCGGTGGATCTGCTGAGCCAGATGCTGCATTCAAAGGGAACTCTGGAGTGGTGAGCACTCCTGCAGTGAAAGCCCCGGTTGCCACCAAGGCACCGGCCGCACAGCCAGCGGCTACCAAGGCTCCAGCGGCCGTGGCCAAGGCGAAACAGTCAGGAACACTGACCGTGGCCACACGAGCATTACGCAGCGGCGCCGGCATCCCCAAGTTTTGCACCGCAGGCTGCGCCGAGACCATCTATCTTTCCGGTATCATGGAGACCCTCACCGGGGTGAAAGCTGGCCCCGGCGGACCGATCGATCCCGTGAACATCCCTATGTTGGCCGAGTCCTGGACGATCGCTGACGACCTGGCCTACATGGACTTCAAGCTCCGGAACGACGTCAAGTTCCACGACGGGAGCTCGTTGACGGCAGAGGACGTGTCGTTCAGCTACAACAATGCCAACGCCAACCAAAATCCAGATAGCATACACGGCCAGGCCGGCGACTTCGCCCCCTTCATCGGGCTAGTCGAGGCGCTGGACCCCCTCACCGTCCGGATGAACTTCACCGTGATGTATTCGGCGATGCCCCTGCGCTATATCGGCCCCTTCTACCAGAGCGCCGCGATAGTCTCCAAGAAGGTCTTCGATAAGTTAGGCGAAGAGGGGATGCGAGAGGTTTATATCGGGACCGGTCCCTTCACGTTCGTCGAATGGCGGAAGAGCGAGATCATTACGGCCGAGGCCCTGCCGGAACACTGGAGAAAAGCTGCCTCGGTCAAAGATTTGATCCTCCGAGACATCCCCGAAACGTCAGCCCGGGTGGCTATGCTGGAAACCGGCGAGGCCCAGATAGCCGGGGAGCTTGCCTTCAAGGANGTAGTCCGGCTACAGAAGGANGGGTTCAAGCTTAACCGGGACAATGGATACAGCCAGGAGCTTGCCCTNTTCATAGCCGGCAACTACTGGTCGACCGTGCACCCGCAAAAAGGCACCAAGCTGGAACGCCCCAAGATTGATAAACCCTGGATCGGCTTCTACGGTGACGAGAAGTCCATGTCCAACGCTCGCAAGGTCAGGCATGCTCTGGCCATGTCCATCGACCGGGAAGGCATAAACGAGAGCATCATGGAGGGACTGGGCGAGGACTGTTACCTGAACCAGATCTCCATCAATCAGGAGGGCTGGAAGGACAAGTGGGCGATCCCATTTGACCCTGAAGGAGCCAGGCAGCTCTTGAAAGAGGCCGGCTATGAAGGCGGCGGATTCAACGTGGACATGTGGATCGGACCGGGCGGCCTACGGGTCGAGCTAGGTGAAGCCATTGCAGGCGTGTGGCTCCAGGAGCTAGGTGTCACGACCAACCTGGACCGCATCACCTACACCAAGTACCGCCCCGGATTGGTGCAGCGCACCACCGACACCTTCTTCTTCTCCGCTGGTGACGAAGGTAAGACCGGATTCCCGGTGCATTGGCCCAAGGGCATGCAAGGTAGCGCCATCACCGATGGCGGCTGGGGCCCCGGATTCGAGGACCCCTTCTACTCCCAGCACTTCTTCAAGATGAACAAAGAGCCGGATGCAGTCAAGCGTATGGCGATGACCGAAGAGTACTTCGACCACGTCTACGAAGAGATGCTCCAGCCCTGCGTTATCGAGAACCCCTACCATCCGATGTATGACCCCAAGTTGATTGCCGAGTGGAACATGCACCCAAGCATGAACGGCAACCTGAGCGGGGCGAACAGCTTCGAAACCGTGGTTCTCAAGTAAAGATCAATTCTTAACAAAAAGTGGCTGTCCCGTGATTGCGGGGCAGCCACATTCTCATGGTGGCCTGTCTTAACGGCCTGCCCTCTAGGTTGCGGCAGGCCGTATTAGTGTGATAAATTCTTAATCGCAGTAGCTTCGGGGCAATTNTGGGCCCATCGGATTTTTCAAACCTAATGATTTTGGTGGAATAGCATGTCCGGAGCGGTGGACATCTAGCAAATTGGTGTTCGCTGGCTGGCTGTGGAGTATCTCTGAATGACCCGTTTCATCATTCGCCGAGTCGCCTACATGATATTGACCATGGTGGTCGCCACCCTGCTGGTGTTTTCCCTGTCCAGGGTGGTGGGAGACCCCAGGCTTCTTTATGTGCAGGAAGGCGGGTATGGACTGAGCCCAGAAGCGTGGGACGCCCTNGGCGTAAAACTGCATCTGGACAAACCGGTGGCGGTTCAGTATCTGTATTGGCTGCGGGACGCGGTCCAGTTAGACCTTGGCGATTCCATGCTGGANCGNAAGCCTGTATCGGAGATCTTGTANGATGCCNTAGGCCCTACCCTGCAGTTGGCATTTTTCGGCTGGATATTCGCCACTGCGGTGGGGATTCCTCTTGGAGTCCTGTCGGCGGTAAAGCGGGGNAGTNTCTGGGACTACCTCGGACGGGGTATTGCCCTATTGGGTCAAACCCTGCCGGTCTTCTGGGTTGGCATCATGGGGATCCTCATCTTCGCGGTGCAGTTGCGTTGGTTGCCCGTGGGCACAATGCCAGACGAGTTTAGCTTCAAACACTTCATAATGCCGGCCATCACCCTGGGCTGGTTCTCCGCGGCAGGCTACCTGCGCCTCACCCGGTCGGCAATGCTGGATGTGATGGACTCGGAGTACATCAAGTTGGCCCGGGCCAAGGGCGTCAACTCCACGATGGTCCTCTGGAAGCACGCCTTCCGCAACGCAATCATAGCGCCTCTCACCTTTTCCTCGCTAGTTCTGGCAGGCTTTATAACAGGCGCCATCGTGACGGAAACGGTGTTCTCCTGGCCGGGGCTGGGCAGGCTGGCATTCACCGCGGTGGACGACAACGACTTCCCTCTAATCGTGGGACTGATGCTGCTGTTCACTTTCATGTTCCTGGTAGTTAACCTGATAACCGACATACTGTATGCCTATGTGGACCCCCGGATTCGGTACGGCTAGGAGATCATGGCTGAAGTAACTACAACCCTCAGCCGCGGGCGGCTGAGGATACCGTCTTGGCAAACGATTGGCTATGTGCTCCGCCGCTGGCCCGTCGGGCCCATTGTGATTCTCACCGTCCTGGTGATAGTGGGCTTGTTCGCGCCGCTCTTTGCCCCCTTTGACCCACTGAGGGTCGATCTGCCGGCCCGGAACACTCCGCCATTCTGGGTTGCAGCTCAAACTGAAATGAGGCTTGTGGCGCAGAAGATCGACAAGCTGAGCGAGGAAGATCGGGACAAGATTTCCCTGAGAGACGCCCGTAAGAAGGGATTTGTAGACGCCGAAGTCGGCGACACCATCGAACTCATTGTCCAGCCGGAGGGCACTTTTAAGCATGTATTTGGCACCGACCAAACCGGCCGCGATGTATTAAGCCGAGTGATTTTCGGGGCCAGAGTGTCGTTGATGGTCACCGCGGTTTCCCTAACCAGTGGGCTGGTCATTGGTGTCGCGATGGGCCTCATTGCCGGGTACGCCGACCAGATCTTCCCTAAATGGGGTCGGCATCTGGACGAAGCCATCATGCGCGTGGTGGAGATTACCTTCGCGGTGCCCACTATTTTAGTTGCGCTGGTCATCGTAATAGTGTTCGGGAAGAGCTTCTTCATTTTGTTAATGTTGCTGGCCTTCGTGGCCTGGAACGCCTTTCCACGTAATGTGAGGGCCGAGGTCCTTTCGTTGAAGACCTCCGACTACGTAGCACTGGCCAAGATCTCCGGCGCCAGTTCGTTCCGGATCCTGTTCGTACATATCTTCCCTGGGGTAATCAATACCGTCCTGGTTATCGCCACCCTGCGCGTGGGGCAATTGATACTCATCGAAGCTATCTTGAGTTTCTTGGGCGCCGGGGTCCAACCGCCCAAGCCCGCCTGGGGCGCGATGGTGGCCGATGGAAGGGAGTACTTGGGGGATGCCTGGTGGATCGCTATGTTCCCGGGACTGGGCATATTCCTGGTGGTAGTGTCCCTTAACTTCCTGGGAGACTGGATGAGGGACCGGTTCGACCCCAGGCTGCGTCAATTAGACTAGCCCAACAAAAGCTGCCGGGCTGCCGCTAAAAAATTCGGTGACAGGGGAGGTTAATCTTGGCTGCTGCTGACACATCTGAAGCTCCCGTACTAAAAGTCGAAAACCTTCGAACCTACTTCCGGACCCGNTGGGGAGAAGTCAAAGCGGTGGACGGCGTCAGCTTTGAACTCCGTAAGGGTGAAACCCTGGGGATAGTTGGCGAGTCGGGTAGCGGTAAATCTGTCACCATGTTGTCCATGATGCGGCTCATCCCTATCCCGCCGGGCCGGATAGTTGAAGGCAGCATTACCCTGGACGGCGAGGATCTGCTGCAACTTTCTGAATCCGAAATGAGCAAGGTTAGGGGCAGCAAGATCGCCCTGATTATTCAAGACCCTATGACGTCCTTGAATCCGGTATTTTCCATCGGAAACCAGGTGACCGAGGCCATCAGGATACATCAGGATATTCCCAAGCGAAGCGTGATGGAAAAAGCCCTGGAGGTATTGCGGAAGGTAAATATCCCGGCGGCTGAATCTAGGGTACGTGATTATCCCCACCAGATGAGCGGTGGGATGCGCCAGAGAGTCGTGGGGGCCATCGGTATATCCTGCCAGCCCCTGGTGTTGATCGCCGACGAGCCGACAACTTCCCTGGACGTAACCATTCAGGCCCAGTACCTGAAACTTCTGAGGGACCTACAACAGGAATCGGACATGTCGCTCATCTTCATCACCCACGACTTCGGCATCGTGGCCAAGATGTGCGACCGGGTGGCGGTGATGTACGCGGGTAGGATCGTAGAACTGGGCAGTGTCCGCGACATATTCAACAAACCGTCCCACCCATACACCGAGGCTCTGCTGGCCTCTGTGCCGAAGATGGAAGAGGACGTGGACCGCTTGTACGCCATTGAAGGCCAGCCGCCCCTGTTGCACGACTTGCCGGTAGGATGCTCGTTCGCGGACAGGTGTCCCTACGTGATGGACCGATGCCGTGAAGAATTCCCTCCGGAGTTTCCGGTGGATGAAGGCCACTACTCGGCTTGTTGGAGACTTGCATGACCACCTCTATAACTACCTCGGGAAACGGCCCAGAGAGCCAGGTGATTCTGGAAGCCAGGGGCCTGAAAAAACACTTTCCCGTGACCCGGGGNATCGTATTGGCACGGGTTACCGGCTATATCAAAGCGGTCGACGGTGTTTCGTTTCAGATCCGGGCTGGGGAAACCTTGGGGATCGTCGGAGAATCGGGCTGCGGCAAGACCACCACCGCTAAGATGGTGCTGATGCTGGAGCAGCCCACCGAAGGTAATATTTACTTCCAGGGCGAAGACATCTATCAGGCCAATGAAGCTGGCCGCAAGGAGTACCGTAGCTCGGTGCAGGCTGTATTCCAGGATCCCTGGAGTTCCCTGAATCCAAGGATGAGGGTCAGGGACCTTATCGCCGAACCAATGGTGATAAACCTGCAGCTCTCGAAATCTGAAATCCGAGAACGGGTTCTGGAACTGCTTCAGGAGGTAGGTCTAAGCAGCTACCATGCCAATCTGTATCCTCACGAGTTTAGTGGAGGACAGCGGCAGCGGCTTGCCATCGCCCGCGCACTTTCGCTGAATCCCAAGATAATCGTGCTTGACGAGCCTGTTTCGGCCTTGGACGTGTCCATCAGGGCCCAGATCATGAACCTGCTGAAGGACATACAGAGAGAGTACAACGTCAGTTACATGCTCATTGCCCACCACTTAGCCACGGTTCGGTACATGTGCGACTGGGTGGCGGTAATGTATCTGGGTCAGGTGGTCGAATTGGCGCCGGTTAAAGAGCTTTTTGACAATCCGTTGCATCCCTACACCAAGGCGCTCATGTCGGCGGCCCTGCCTTCCCACCCCGACACTGAACAGGAAGAGATGATTCTGACCGGTGAAGTGCCCTCTCCATTGAACCCACCGGAGGGTTGCCACTTCCATCCTCGATGCCCGTTTGTGATGGATCAATGTTCTCACCAGATCCCGGAAACCAAGGAAATCTCCCCTAACCACTGGGTGTCCTGCCACCTGTATTAGACTTCCCGCCACGCCGATGACCGGGAAGTGTTGGGCGTTGTGCCAGGTTCCACGGAAACAGCTACGCCGCGCTCCAATTTTGGGCCGTGTCTTTGATGAGGGACTCCACCCCCACTGAAAGCGGTGGGACCCCCAAACTCTTCAAGTTCGCATTACGAGCGTTCCCGAATGTACAGTATGTCGTCCATGCCTGATATGAGGGATCGGATAGCGATTGACCCGCACGGGATGACGATTTATAGTTCTTGGCATCACGCCGGGACACATCCAGAGAATTCAGGTTGATATAGAGAGAATTCCTGCCGCCAAGGAACGGACCTGATGAATCAGACCAAGGCTGGTAAGCAGCCTCTGTACTACGGTTGGTATATCGTTTTTACCTGCATGTTCATTGCCCTGTTGACTAATGGGGTCCGCAATAGCTTTGCTGTTTTCATCATCCCATTGGAGACGGACTTTGGCTGGAGCCGGGGAGAGCTTTCAATTGCTGCTTCCGTGGGATTTTTTGCCAACGCAGTGACGCAACCCTTCTTGGGACGGCTTTTTGACTGGCAAGGCGGCCGCCGGGTGCTCCTGTTCAGCATGATTGTATTCGGCGTCGCAACAGTTCTGCTAAGCCTCACATTCCACTTGCTGTTCTTGGTATTCCTCTTTGGCTTTGTGTCGGGCATCGCCGCCAGCGGCACTTCCTTGAGCAACACCATGGCGCTGGTCAGCCGGTGGTTCCGGCGAAGACGCGGCACGGTAACGGGGATCAACGCCACCGGCTTGGCTGCGGGTGGATTCTTGATAGTGCCCTTCGCCGCGTACATGTTGGAAGCAACCAGCTGGCGGATCACCTGGGCGATTCTGGGCATGTTGGTCCTGGGATTGGGTGTGCCCTTGTCATATTTGTTCCTGCGTGACGACCCATCGGATCTGGGGCTGCAACCCGACGGGGATCCTAATCCACCGGATGGCGGGCCAGCACAAATCCCGGACCGGCCCCGTGGACCTTTGGAGGTGGAGCGGTGGGCCCAGGCCTTTCGTTCCTGGCCCATTTGGCAGCTATCCGGTTCCTATTTTGTTTGCGGATTCACCACGTCAATCATTTCGATCCACTTTGTGCCCTTTGCCATCGGTCAAGGGATTTCCCCAGTGTTGGCGGCCACCATATTCAGCTTCATGATGGCCTTAAACATGTTAGGCAGCTTGAGTGCTGGGTTCGTCTCGGACCGGTTTGGCGGATGCAAGAACTGGCTGGCCCTGGTTTACTTCTGCCGGGGCGGCGCCTACGTCTTGCTGTTGCTGGTGCCTGGAGCCTTGGGGTTGTGGATCTTTGCCGCGGTAGCCGGTCTTTCTTGGGTGGCAACCAACCCTTTGACCACCTCACTGACGGCCGATGTTTATGGCCTGCGTGCCCTGGGGACTATCGGGGGGATTTCCTTTTTCTTCCACGCCATGGGAGCCGTCATCAGCGTTACCATGGCCGGTTTCCTTTTCGACGCCACTGGCTCTTACACAATTCCCTTCGCTATTGCCGGGTCTCTGCTCTTTCCTGCGGCGATATCGGCATTTACCATTCGGGAGCATAAGTACTCCACGCGTTATGCGTCTGCGTCGGCCCTCTCAGTCGCCTCCGGAGATTGATCCGCGATGTCGTGGGGTTCTCCTCTGTCGATTGTTGCCCACGGTGGCGAGTTGGATGTCCACCTACTGGGCTGGATCAAGGACCTGCTAGATGACCTGTTGGGCGGCTTGGGCGATTGGGGAGTAGTGGCCTTGGCCGGCGCAATGATCTTGGTCATCCCGGTAGGTTTAATGGTTCTGTACTTCTCGCAGCGCAAGCGTGGAGAATATGATGCCGCAGTCGACTAATATTGAGTGCGACGTTCGGGCAAGTCGCATATTGTTCGCTTAAGGTCTGATACGCCCGCCTTGGCGCAAGCCCATGCGGGAAATGCTTGTCAGCTGGGAACCGGGCACGGCTGTCAATTCGTGATGGATACCCATACTTTGCCTTCATTCACTTAGGCCGAGCCCTAAATTGACCTCGGCCTAAGTGGTTATTATAATGGGTAGCCGTCAGGCACTAAAAAGGCCAAGGGTCCTCGGCGCAGTATGGCGCGGTCTGCCTGGGCTTCGAGGAATAAATCTGGGAGGAATTGGATGGTTAACCAACAAGCGGCACTGCTTAAACCCGAGACTTTGATCGATGAGTTCAAAAAGATTGGGGTGACTCATATCGTCACCATACCGGATAGCGAAACCAACTATCTTTACGAATTGATGCAGGAACAGGACTGGCTCAGTGTTGTCCCTGCCTCTCGCGAGGGGGAAACATTTGCCATCGCCCTCGGCCTCTCGGTAGGCGGGAAGGTGCCGGTTTGCCTGATCCAAAATACCGGAATGATGGAATCTGGCGATTCGATCCGGGGAATGGCGCTGGACGCCGGTTTCCCTTTGCTCATGGTAGTCGGTTACCGGGGCTGGAACCGCCACGGAGTTATAACCGATACGGCGGCGCAGTATACCGAGCCTTTCCTGAACGCCATGGGGGTTAATTACTACTTGGTTGAGACCGACGAAGACGCGGAACGTATCTCCATCGCATACGAAGAGGCCAAGAAGAATAAACGTCCGGTGGCTATCTTGGTGGGAGATGAGTACCACGGCTTCAACAGAGTATAACCTGGCACGGTATTTAAGAATCAATCAAGTAATCTTGAATTCATGGGAGGCAGATTTTGATTAACGCGGATGATATGTTCCGGGCGTTTGAACCACATCGGGAAGATGCGGTGGTTATAGTAACCGGAACCGCAGGGAAGCACTGGGCAGACCACACCACCAAGCAGAACCGCGACCTGAATATGGGTGGGGCTATGGGTCACACGACTTCGGCCGCCCTGGGATTGGCGCTGGGTCTGCCGGACGAGAAAGTGGTGCTGTTCGATTCCGAAGGCTCCCTACTGATGAATCTGGGCATCATCGCTACCATCTCCGGGCAGGCGCCCAAGAATTTCTTGCACCTGCTGATGGATAACGAATGTTATGCCACCACCGGGGGACAACCGGTCCCCAACGCCCAAGATATTAACTATGCCGGCATGGCCAAAGAGGCCGGTTACACCGCAGCCTACTCCTTTGACAACATCGAGGACTTCGCGACAAACATCGGAAACATCATGCAGGAAACCGGGCCGGTGTTCGTGGCGATGAAGATTGTGCCGGAAGTAGAGAACGAGCCCATCGGCCAGCGCACTCGCCGGCCGACCCGTAGCCGGGCTGAGACGATCCGCACCTTGCGGGAGGAGTTGGGAATATCGTAAGCAGGTCCTAAGCCTGATTGACCAACACATGATCGCTAAGGGATTCAGAGCCTCCGGAACAATTTCCGGAGGCTCTTATTTTCGGGATATGTGTACGGTATATTGGGCCAAAATTCAAGCCATAATCGCCGTTCGCCTTGACATCAACGACTGAACCTATATCATCAAGGCCACGGAGCAAAGGCTCCCGGATAGTACCGTCAGTATCGCGAATATACATTAAAGATTTGGCGGCTGCATGAGATTTGAGGAGCGGGATGTCTGTTTTGCGCCCGTGTTTCACGCGCGTAGCTTCGTCCTTTGCGCCATCTTCATCCTGATCGTTCTTCCCGCGCTTTTGGTTCTCCTCGTTCCCCTTTACCTGGTCATTTTGGTGCTCACGTTGGGACGCGGCAAACCCAAGGAGGAAGTTAGCTGCGCCATCAAACGGCTCTGGTACGTGGCAAGCCACTGCAGGAGAGGCAACGACGACGCCACATTGGTCTTATAGATCTGGAAGCCGGAGCAAACGAGGCTTGGAGATTACTTGGCAGTCACTCATTTCAAATACATCATGGGGCAGGAGTTGAGAGAGCGGGCGTCGGCCGCTTCCGCGACAACCCCCCACAAACTGATAGTAGCGCGCCGGGGCTACTTTGAAGGACAGCCGGCCTATAACTTGAACGAAGCGGACACCGGCGAGTTCCGGGGCTGGTTCTCCGAAGACATGCTGGAGCCCTACGAAACGCCCCTAGTACCAACCCCGGCCGAAAACCCCGACACTTCCAACGGCAAATGACTTTCACAAGTTGCTAGAGTGGCTGCTATCCGGCCCAGTCCGCCGGAACGGGGAAGCCGGCCGGGCGCCCGAAAGTTAGATCAGCCGGAAGCGTGCCAGCGGACGAACTTCAACCCCAAGCAGTATGGGTCGGGCCAAGAGGATAGGGAACGGGCGCATTGGGGACACTCGGTGTGGTTGTGGCTGCCACCTTCACTGCAGGCTAGACAAGTACAGATGTACTGGTTTCCGCAAGTTCGGCACATGTGCGGGTGTTCTACCGTGATTAGATTAGATAGCGACATCGACGCTTTCCTCGGCGCTTAGCTGCCTTGATCGGCATTCCCAACCAGACAACGGCGTATTTAGACTGGGGCCAGTATATGCGAATGCCCCGGCACTCCCGTTGCATTCCGCGAACGGGGTTGGGCCAAAATGCGCCGCCTGCCAGCTGCGCCATTGGTAACCTAGTCTGCGGTTAGAGGAAAGTATCAAAAAGGGTGCCAACACCGTCACCAGATGGGCAGCCCACCCCGTCACGCGCGGGGCAAGGGCGGACACATCGATCACGAGAAGTCCCGGGCCAGCACGGTGAGGCGGTTATGGCGTGATTGCTGGAAAAAGCTCCTCGGTGCTGACCACACGGGGCGCCAGACCCTGGTCCACCACATACTGGGAGAGGCCCTCCAAGGCGGGCCGGTTGGACTCGACGCCGTAGGACCAGTAATCGGACCCGAAGATCCGCCGGCTTTCCTCCAAGTGGTCGATGAGGAACGGCAAGGTTAACGCCAAAGCGTCGGTGTCGTACAATCCTCCGACCGCCAGGTCCTTGGCCTGGGAAAATGCTTCGTACAAACTTATCGCCACCCAGGGGTGTTCCCGGTGGACGTCTTCCCGGATTACCACGGTGTGCATGATGGGGAAAATTCCGGTTCGCCGGTAGTAGTCCTGCTCCACCTCCTTGAAGTTGGGAAACAGGCGGGCGATCGTCGGAGAGCCGCTCAAGAACAGGTTGGGGATGTAGGTGGCGAACAATGCGTCCAGTTCGCCATCGGCCAGCATTCCCTCCAAAGTCTTATCTTCGGGTATGAATTCCAGGTGGATATCGTCTGGTAGGTCCAGGGGAACTAAAGGCGCGGGCGCGGGTGTATCCTGTCCGCCCATGAACCAAGTCATCTGTTGAGGCGAAACTCCGTACTCGTGCTGCATCAGCCCTTTGATGAATACTCCGGCGGTGGAACTGTATTGGGGCAAGCCTATCCGTTTGCCCCGCAGGTCCGCCGGCTCGTTGATTCCGGCATCGGGGCGGACGTAGATGCAGTCGTGGCGGAATATCTTGGAGAGCATCACGGGAATGGCCACGAAAGGGCACTGATCTCGAGCTTTGAGGATGACATAAGACGCCAAAGACATCTCCGACGCGTGAAACTCCTGGTCTTGGAGCATACGTGGAAAAATCTCCCGGGGACGCAAGACAGTGATGTCGAGATTGATCCCTTCAGGCTGAACACGTCCGTCAGTCAAAGGCCGGGTTCGGTCATAATCCCAGCAGGCGATGTTCAGGTCTAGATTTGGCATGTGGCCTCCGGTGTCGTCTGGTCTTGATTAAACCCGGCATCAGCCGGGGTGACGAACGTCTGACAGACATGTTACCCCAATAATGATCAACGAGATGGTTGCCGGCTTGGGACGCTTGTGGGTTCCCCGGATTCCATCTCCCGCAAGGTTGTTCCCAGGTTTCGCAGCTTGCTGTTTACGGTAGCCGGGCCGACGGCAAACCCGACCACGGCCAAGCCGCCGATGGCGATGGCGATGGGCGTTCCAATCAGGTTCGCCAATACCCCCGCCTGCAACGCTCCCAGCGGACTTATGCTGTAGGTCATGGAGTAGAACCCCATCACTCGGCCCCTTATGGCATCCGGGACCATCATCTGGAGGGAGCTCTGGACCGAGATGTTGTAGGCCGAGTTGAAGAGCCCGACACCAAACATGAGCACTAGGGCCAGAAAATAGGAACCGATCCATTGGGATGTTAGAGCGAAGGCGATCAGGAAGATGCCGAACAGCACGGCGCCTCCAATAATGAGGAACCCCTTGTACCGTGTGCTGCTCCGGGAACTCAACCACATGGTGGCCATCAGCGCCCCAGCCCCACCGACACTCATCAGTAAGCCTTGCCCCTTGGATCCCACCTCCAGGATCTCCACGGCGAATACCGGCATCAGGGTTATATATGCCAGGCCGAAGAAGCTGTTGAAGAAGGTCATGCCAATGAGAAAGGAAAATATGGAGTTCTTGCGGATGAATCCCAGCCCTTCCAGCATGTCCTGGACCGGGTTGCCGTGGGCGCCTCTGGTGAAAGGCGGGATCCGCAGGCCGTAGATCACGGCGGCCATGGTTAAAAAACCTACCCCGGCCGTGTAGAAAGCGGCCTCTGTGTCGGCAACGGCTATGATGAACCCGGCCACCGCCGGCGCGACGATGCGGTTGCTCTGCCAGATGGCGGCATTCATCGCCACCGCGCTGGTCATTGCTTTTCGGTCGATGAGATGGGGATAGAGTGATTGCCTTGCCGGCTCGTCGAAGGCGTTGACGGCGGCGGCCAAAAAGGCAAGCAAGAGTAGATTCCAGGCCCTTACCAGGTCAAGGAGGGTAAGGGTGGCTAACAGGAATATCAGGCTGGCGGTGAGCAGCTGGGTAGCCATGATAAGGCGGCGCTGGTCCACCTTGTCGGCGAAAACCCCGCCGAACAGGTTGAATAATATGCCGGGTATGGCTTGGGCCAGGCCGACGTACCCCAGATTCAACGTGGACCCAGTCAGTTCGAACATGAGCCAGAACTGGCCGAAGCGAACGATCTGGAATCCACTGACCGAAGCCAGGGTTCCCAGCCAATAGGCGCGGTAAGCGGGATAGTGGAGCGCCGGGGGTAAAGCGGCCTGAATTAGACTCATTTAGCCTTTAATAGTGGACTCCGGTGGCATCCCGTCGAAACTTGCGGCAGGTTCGCTATATTTCTGTTTCAATGATTGGCTGTTCAGACTACCGATTCTTTTGATGCATTGTCGGGTTCCAAGGTCTGGAATACAAGTCCCCACCGGACATAGTCGTTTCCCCAGAGAAATTTCAGTCTACAACGCGCTGCCAATTTGGAAATAATGGGGTAATTGGTACAGCTTTTTTGGCGCTACCGGAACTCTAACCAATCCGCTTACCAGTATCGTCGTCAATGGCTATCGTGCACGAATAAAATACAAGCGGCCAGGGAGGTTCGTTCCTCCCCGGCCGCTTCCTGATTAGCAGGTTAGTGGGTTTATGGGCTCAGGGTAATAATTAGAGTGCCAACCCCGGTGAGCGAACCACTATCCAAGGAGAACGCTCTGATGGTGTGGGGTCCTTCCGCAGGAACCGCTGGATCTTTTAAACCGAGTTGGAGGCCCGGTGACAGCAAAGTGGGGCCGATCGTTCCCGCTGGCTCCCCGTCAATGAACCAAACCAAAGCAGACTCCAGGGTGGTGCTGTTGTCATTGTCATCAAAAACTGTAGCCGTAAATTCTAGGTTTGGCGTTGGAGCAGACGCGCTTCCGGTCGTTGGCCCCGACACTGTCACCACCGGTGGCGTGTTAGTGGGTGTAGGCGGCGGTGTTGGCGACGGCGATGGGGTAGAGGGTGTGGGCTCAGGGGTACTCGTCGCGGAGGCGGCCGGGTCCTTGATAACGACTGCCAGCCGGCCGGCCACGGCCGAGAATATATCCCCGACTTGAATCGTCGTATGCTCTTCCGTAAGCCAGCGGTAGACCTTGCTGACCGATGGATTGGTGACTAGTCTCTCCTCTGGGATTATAACGTCTCCGGCTGAGTCACGGGCTTTGTCGAATATGGTTATGATCCAGGTTTCGGTAGCCTCGTTATGGGCCTTGGTGAGACCGGTGCGGTCCATCTCAATGAAAAGCTTGCCGGGCACCCCAGCGGTGCCGGAGGCGCCGATGGTGAAGCTGTGGGTAAGGGACGTGACGCCCTCTTTTACTCCACTTACGGGACTATTGTCGGCGTCGCTGATGGCTCCGCTATAGATCGGTATCATCTCCCATTCATGGGCTCTGCCAGTCGCGAGGATATCGGCATCCACGTCGATCTCGTGGCCGGACTGCCAAATGTTGTCGGTTCCAAAAGTGATTTGAAGGGTTCCAACTTTGCTTCCGGCCGGTAGTGTCCGGCCACCGAGGGCGAACCCCCCAGGCCCGATGACCCGAAGCTTCTTCAACGCCGCCCTATTTCCCCCATTTTCAAAGTGAAGGTGACGACCGGATTGCCCAAGGGCGTTGTGTCGCTGAATGAGGCGTCAAACCGGCTGTCTGAAGGTGGGGCGAATGCGGCTCCGTCGTCGGCGGTGAAAATCCTCCCGGTCCCGATGTCGATTCGAAAACTCACTAGAGCCGCCGAATCGGGAATTTTCTTAAGGAAGTCGGGAACGAAGGTCTGGCTTGGGTCCTGAGGCAACCTGGCATCGAAGTCGATCTCCCTTACACCCAAATCCTCCTCGCCGCTGGGCAAGGCTGATACCGGAAAAGTTTCAGGAAATGAGGCATTCAAAAAACGGTCGGCGGCGGTCTCCATGGCACTGGCGTCGCTGAGGATCTGGGCGTTTATCCCTTGCCCGCCCAGGCCGGTCACAGCGCCGGCGGTGACTCCGGCCAAAATAGCGATAATCGCCATCACGGCCAGGAGTTCGACCAGAGTAAATCCTTCCACGCTTCGCCGAAAGGCCGTGAACCGGGCACAAGCCCGGCCCATCGAGGTTGGTACAACCCTGGCGCCAAACTTCAGGTATTTCTGAGTGCTAACCATAATAAACCCGTCCCAGCGAGTGGCCAGACCCGTCCATTCGAATACATCGAATTGTGCACTTTCGCGATCGTCGCTGAATCACCTTTTTTAGTGATTGTGGGGTGAAAAAGGGATTAGCCCGGATGGAAGCAAAGGGGTGTGGCGGTGGTGTGACGAATCGGATGATGGAGATTGGGGCACCGGTCCTTTGATTGGGCATCTAATATAATTCGGCCATTCTCCACAGCCGTAACGAACTCAAAGTCCGGTGTGTGGTATTAGCCTATCCGAACCGGCTGGTGACAGTTTGGCCTTTCTCGACTTCTTAAACGACGGCGACACGCCGGAGAAACCCGTTCACCGTTTAGTAGCTATGATTCCTTTGGCGATGGTGCTGTTTGCCGTCGCTTATAACTTTTACAGTCTTTACCCTGAAGTGGGGATCCAGGTCCTTGGCACGAACGACAGTGTGCTGCACCTGGCTGCCCTTGATCGGGCGTCACCGCCTATATATGGTAGTCACCACCGGATACTTCGGCTTGGTAGGCTCAGAGCTTTCGTTTCGCGGCGAGAAGAAGGGACTTTATCCGGCGGCCTCCGCTTGGCTGACCAGCGGGCTACCGGGTGTGAAGCAACACCCATCATCAAGTTCCAAAGGGAATCCGGGGAAGCAGAGCCGGCCTTCTTGCTCTCCAATGCCGAATACTTGATGGCACAGGCACAAACACCGGCGGGACCGTCCCGGGGAGATGTCTACGCCGAAGCCAGCGGAAGCAACATCTATTTAGCCGAGGTTTCAGTGGAGCGGGAAAGCGTCCTGATGTTTGCGGAAGCGAAAACGGTGATGCTGATGCCCAGCTATATATAAGTAAAGCTTCCCGCAGGCGACCACACGGTCCGCATGGAGTACCGGCCCCGGCCACCAAGGGGCATCCTGTTGGTTACGGGTCTATTCGTTCTTGACATGATTGCCCTAGTAGAGCGGCATAGGTAGCGCATCAGGCCATGGTTGACCGGTCTGATTCCAGGCCGGCTCGCCGCGCTTAAAAACGGTTAGCCGGAGAGAAACCTGAGGCCGATCGGTTTCTCGATCCGACCGGCCCCAAAAATCTGAACATCACTGAACAAACTGGCTAGCCTGGCGGCTAAACGCCCCTGAAGGCGCCCGATTGAATCAACGGTTCCAGCCGGACCGAAGGGTCCAACGGGTTCCTAGCCCGCGCCGAAGCTATGAACCGGTCGGCGTCTTCCTGCAGCATCAGGTCCTCGCTTAAACGTTCCTCGCACACCCTTGTTACTGCTGCTATATAGGCCTCGTGGCTGGGGTAACGCTCTTCGATGGACGGCCGGGGGTCGCCCTTGGCATCCCGCTCCGCCTTGGTGCGGGCGAAGGGGACGAAGCTCCCCGTGTTCATCCACTGCTCCCCTTCGGCGTAGCCGGTCTTGCGCAGGGACCAGCCGTTGCACGTGCCCAGGGGTACCTCGATGTCCGGATAGCGCAACCCGGCGATGGTGTTGCCGTCGGTGTCGATCTGAGGTACCCGCAAGGGGTATTCTTCGCCTGGAACCGGCTCCGGCGGAAAGACGCTCATGATGCCGTGGGTTTCGAACCTGGGGCCGTAATTGTAGCGCATCAAGCGGCTCGGTCCTTTGGGCAAGTTGACGCCGGGGATCGCCGGGTACCGTGCAAGAACCTCCTCGGCCTTTACCAGAGTGCCTTCCGCGGTGCTGGGTAAGAGTGACGGCGGTGGAGGAGTTCCGTCGGTTGCCCACCGGTCTAGTAGGACCATGATGGCCCGCCTAAAGGGGATGGCGGAGATTGCGTTGGGCGTGAGCTGGCCGATCCAGTCGGGGTCGTCCAAGGCCCGCACCATATGGGGCGCTCCGGTGAGATGGTACATGCGCGCGTTGGCGGGAATCTCAACGTCGCTGGCGTCAGTGGGGTTGGTGTGGGTGGGCGATACGTGGCGTACCCAGTAATCGCCCTCGGTGTGGAGATGGATCACCAATGGGTCGGTGCCGGGCCGCTGCCACAAGCCCTCGTTGCGCTCGGTGAAAGGGTCGGGCACGGCGGCGAATGTGAAAGGATAGCACTCCGCTGGCCAGGAATGCTCTTCATGCTGGCGAGGATAACGCCCAACCTGGGCAAAGCGCTGGTTCTGGAACAGGCGGCCGCTGCCGGTATGGGTATGGACGGCGTCGAAGACGGGCCGGCTGGCGGCGTCTTCGTTCCAGCCTTCGTAAACGAATTCGCGAATGACCCGCCCGCTCAGAGAACCCCCGGTGCCATAGATCTTCTCCACATGGCCCGCCAAGGGATTGGCGTTCCCGGCGTGGTCGTGGGATTCGTTCTTAAGCAGCGAAAGCAGGTCGCGGATACCCAAGAAGCCCAGGTTCATCACCCGTGAGCCTTCGGTATCATAGATGAACTCGTAGATCCAACCCGTCTTGAAGCCCCCGTTGATGTATAGGTCGTTGATCGACGGTGTGAGCGCCACCTCCCCGTCCTTGGTCTCTGCCTTGGCCAATTCCCACTCCGAGTCCGCTATGGGAATCCGGGGGTCGGTTTCGTTCTGCCGCATGGTCAGGGTGGCAGTGGCCCGGTCTAGAACGGGATAGGGCTGGACATCGGGGCCGCGTTCCGCGCCGGCGCTGACCCCCACCGAGAGGATGCCCTCGGCCATGGGGTTGAATTCCTGCCTCACCCGGCCTTGCAGCGGCTTGCCGTCTTGCAGCGCCAGGGGCAGGTCGGCGACGATGTTGCCTCCCCGGTCGATCAGATCGCCTTGCCAGCCCGACCACACCAGGGTGTACCCCTGGCGCATCAGGAATCCGTCTCCGGCGTACTCGGGTTTGGACATGTCCGTGCCGACGCCATAGTTGAATCCCAGAAGCCCCCGGTTGCCCCGGTTGGAGAACTCGTAGAAGATGCGTTGGTTCCCCCGGTCCAGGTCCACGGGCTTGATGATGTCCAACGCCCCCGAAAACTCGACCAATCCTTGGGCATTACGGGGAGCCAGTTCCAGGTCGACGATGTTCGGCAGCCCTTTCTCGTCCGGGTCAATGGCGAAATGGACTTTCCCGAACAGGCGCTCGTATGGCCCGGTGTCGCCAAAAGATCCGCCACCGGCAAACGGTTCTCTGCGTTCGATCTCGAGACGTACTTGGTTTCCGGCCATGATTATCTACCTCCGAGGGCGTCTTGGACGCACAACGCCAACAGTATACTTGGCTGAGGCCGTCACGGCGACTCAAATATTAAACAGTTCCAGCTAAGCATCATCCCCATCTCGATTGTGATGTCAATAACAATGTTGACGTGAGGCATCGCGCAGAATAACATGATGCCGTCGCCCTAGTGGGACTGGATTACGCCGTGCCTAATCGCTGGTCCATTGGCAGGCATAATGTTCCACAAGATGACCGGTCAAGGATTGCCGTAGCCTATACTTGACACGTGGCAATCGCTGTGATAAAACCACTATTACTTTATAACGATTCAAAGGAGAGTAAGAATGGCAGATAAAGAGATAGCGTTGATGGCACATCTGATGCGTCGCGCCGGCTTCGGGGCCACCTTCGAGGAGTTGGAGGCCCGCGCCGCCAAGGGTTACGAAGCGACGGTTGACGAGTTACTCGATCCGGAAGGCCAACCGGAGCTAGAGAGAGACTTGATGATGCGGTATCAGCCCCAGTGGGTGTCCCAGGCCGGACTGGAAGGCCAGCAAGAAGAGTGGACCTACCGCATGATCAACACCAAGCGTCCGCTGGAAGAAAAGATCGCCCTATTCTGGCATCAGATTTTCGTTACCGGCCATGCCAAGTGCGAGTACCCCAAGCAGCAGCAGATAGAATTCGACATGTTCCGGCGCGACGGTCTGGGCAAATTCGACAATCTCCTGCAGGGTTTGGCCAAAGACCCGGCCATGGTGTTCTACCTGGACAATTGCATGAGCCACAAGGACGCCATCAACGAGAACTGGGGACGGGAATTGCTAGAACTGTTCTCCATGGGCGTCGGTATGGACGGCCAGGTCAACTATACCGAGGAAGATGTCAAAGAGTGCGCCCGGGCCTTCACAGGGTGGACCGTGACCAATTCCATACCCAGATATCCCTACGGCAAGTACGAGGCAAAGTTCATCTATGACTCGGGCGACCATGACAACGAAGAGAAAACCTTCCTGGGAGAGACGGGGAATTGGAACGGCGAGGATATAATTAACATCGTCGCCAGGCAGCCCGGTACTGCCAGGTTTATCTCACGGCATCTCTACAACTTCTTTGTGGCCGACGAGCCCCAAGTCCCCGCCTGGCAGAATACTCCTCCCGGAGACCCCGAGGCCATCAAAGCTCTGGAAGACGAGTACTTCCGGTCTGGCTACGACATCCGCTCCATGCTGCGGGTTTTGTTTAACTCCGATGCCTTCAAAAACGCTCGCTTCGCCAAGGTGAAGAGCCCCACCGAGACGGTGGTGGGCACTATGCGTTTGGTGGGCGATTTTGATCTCCCTAAGCCCGGCATGAATGCCATGGCGCTTAACATCCGCTATATGGGCCAGGACCTGATGAACCCGCCCACCGTGGAGGGTTGGCATACCGGCCGCGAGTGGATCGATAGCGGCACACTGGTGGAGCGGATCAACTTCACCGCCGACGCGGTAGGGAACACCAGCCACCCGGGAATCCAGTCCATCATCCAGCGGTTGGCATCCCGAGGCCCAACCATATCCCCAGAGCAATTGGTGGACGGATGTCTCGACATGCTGGGGGCTTACGAGCTCACCGAGGTGACCCGGAACGAACTGCTTGCCATGTCTCAAGGTGAAGGCGATATCCGTACCGGCACCCAGGAGTTCGAGAGCCGGGTGGGGCAAATGCTCCAATCCATCGTGGCCACCACGGAGTATCTGTTTGCATAGAAGCCTCCTCTCCCCTTGTGGGAGAGGATTGTGGTGAGGGGTATCACCCCCATCCTGACCTTCCCCCATCTAAGGGGAAGGAAACCGTAGAAGAGAGGAAAAATAATGACGTCCACCAAGAAAGACCCGGTGTTGGTGGTGCTCCAATTGTCCGGGGGCAATGACGGGTTAAATACCATAATCCCTTACACCGACCCCTTGTACAACGACAACCGGCCCTCGGTCAGGGTGCCAGATGACCAGGTCCTACAGATCAACGACAAGATTGGTTTCAATCCGGCGATGGGGCCGATGAAGCGCCTGTACGACGAGGGGAAATTAGCCATCATCCAAGGCGTGGGCTATCCCTCCCCCAGCCGTTCCCACTTCCGTTCCATGGACATATGGCACACCTGTGAGCCGGACAAAGTGGGCGATGAAGGCTGGTTGGGCCGGGCGATAGTAGAACTTGACCCTAGTAAAGAAAACGTGCTCACCGGCGTGAACTTCGGGCGCGGTCTTCCACGGGCCCTTGTCGCGCCTGGCGTTCCGGTAGCCTCTGTTGGCAACCTGGAATCCTACGGCGTCCTCACCGGTATCGAGATTGAGGAACAGCGCGCCAAGGCCCTGGACGTGTTTTCCCGGGTCTATTCCCCGATGATTGGACAAGGTCCAGTGCTGGACTACTTCGCGCACACGGGCTTGGACGCGCTGAAAGGCGCCGACATTCTCAGCACCGCGCCGGAGTCCTATTCCTCGACCGTAGAGTACGGCTCCGACACCGTGGCCCAATACATGAGAAACATTGCCCAGGTGCACCTGGCGAACCTGGGGACTCGAATCATGTACACCACGGCGCCCTATAACAGCTTTGACACCCACGCTGGGGAGCTGGCCAACCACACAAAGCTGTGGACCGAGACTTCCAACGCAGTTGCCGACTTTTACGACGACCTTAAGGAGCACAACGCCAGCGACAACGTCGTCCTGTTGGTATTCACCGAGTTCGGCCGCCGGGTCCACGACAACGGTTCCGGCACCGACCACGGCTCCGGCGGCGTCGCCTTCGTCGTTGGAGATGCTGTCCAGGGCGGCCTTTATGGCGAATACCCGTCCCTGGAGGAGAACAAGCTGTTGGAAGGCGATCTCCATTTCAACAATGACTTCCGGAGCATCTACGCCGCTCTGTTGGACAAGTGGATGGGCCTGGATTCCAAGCCCATCGTCAACGGCTCCTTCGAGCAGATGGCCTTTGTTTAACGCCGGCGATCGGACGGGCCGAAGCCGGATGAACCATATTATTGCGAGGTAGATATGACTACTAGCACCCAGATTTCCCACATACAGTTGCAATACAGCCACACCATTGGCCGGGGCGAGCAATTTGGGCCCGGATTCACCTACCCGATACAGATGGCCAGGGGCGAAAGTGACCTAATGTACGTGCTGTGCCGCTCATCCGAGTACCGTCCGGAAGGAACTCGGATCGCGGTGTGCACCGTCAATGAAGAGTACGTCAATGTTTTCGCCCGGGGAGTCTCGCAACAGGGCCCCCACGAGTACAACTTCGAAGATGGCTCTCTGGTCTGGCCTACCTGCATCGCGATTGATAGTCAGCAGAACGTCTATGTGTCCGACGAGTGGCTAAACCGAATCTCCATCTTTAATAAAGACGGCGAATTCTTAGGCAAATGGGACATAAGCGAGGGTGATGGGGATGGCGAGATCAACCGTCCATCCGGAATCGCATTCGACAAGGATGACAATCTCTATCTCGTGGACAGCTTGAACCATCGTATTCAAAAGTTCACCAAAGATGGCAGGTTCTTGGCCAAGTGGGGCAGCCAAGGCAGCGGCGACGGTGAGTTGAACATGCCCTGGGGCATCGACATTGACCGTCAAGGGAACGTTTACATCGCCGACTGGCGGAACGACCGAATACAGAAGTTCACCGCCGATGGCGAATTCCTGATGAAGTTCGGTTCGTCGGGTTCAGGCGAAGGAGAGCTCAACCGGCCCACCGATGTGGCCGTGGACAAGGACGGCATCATCTACGTGGCCGACTGGCTGAACGATCGCATACAGGTGTTCGACACCGATGGTAGCTTCGTCACCCTGCGTACCGGTGACGCCACCGTCTCCAAGTGGGGCAAGGATAAGTTGGACGCAAATCCGGAAATGTGGGGAGAGCGGGACCGGGCCGAGGGACTGGAACGAGAGAAGCTGTTGTGGGCGCCGTCGGGCATCGCGGTCGACGACGAGAACAATATATTCGTGTGCGAAGGGCCTCGCAACCGCATCCAGGTATACCGCAAGCAGTCCCCAACCTTTGCGGGTCCCCGCCTGTAGACAATCCCGGTAGCTAGGATTTATTGAAGGCCCACCGGCGGCTTGGACGGATGCTGGTGGGCCTTCTTTGGTCTGTGCTCCGTTTCTGTAAACCGGTCATTCCGAGGAGAGAAACGACAAGGATTCTCGGGATGGGAGGAACGGCCACACACTAGATTCCGGTAAAACATCACTCACCTTTACCTCGTCACCGTACCAATCTTAACTGGGAGATCCCCCCGTCGATGGACAGTGGGGATCGATAAAGCATGGCCACTACGGTTGCCCGCATCCCTTATCTGGGATGCGAGGCCTTCTACTACGACATGGAACGCCGGGGCATTGAGGTGCGGAATATGGCGCCCGCAATAATCGCTTCGGCCCTTCTCAATGGTGAAGTCGATTCCGGACCGGTCCCTATAACCGACTGCGTTCTCTTGAATGAAGGGTTTCAACCGTTGTCGGGGTTCTGCGTCACTGCTGTCAACAACTCCGGCGCCATTGTTCTCCACTCCAAAGTACCCATAAAAGAGTTGGGCGGCTCAAACATCGCTATTCCCCAAGAGTCATCCCCCGACCAAACCCTATTGAGAATATTGTTGACCCTCAAGTATGAGGTAGGTCCTGTTAACTTTGTGGACTCCCAAAACGCTGAAGACTCCCACGACGGCCTCCTACTGGCGGGGAACCAGGCTTTGCGCCGGCGTCGAGGAGTAAGGGGCTTCCCCCACCGGTACGACTTGGCGGAAGAGTGGCGGGAGTGGACCGGCTTGCCCTTCGTTTTCTTCCGTTGGATGGTGCGCACCGGCATGGAGCGTCCGGAAGCAGCCATTCTGGAGGATGCCTTGTACGTTGGGCAAGAGGACTGGCTGGACAACCTGTACCGCATGTCCGGCCCCAGGGACGATCTGCTCATGCTGCCCAAGGACGTGCTAGAGCACGTCCAAAGCCTGCGGTTCTACATGGGAGTACCCGAACAAAAGGCAATCGATCTGTTCAACCGGCACCTGGAAAGCCTCGAACCGAACGGGAAACAATAGGCACCGCGCGTTGGGTCAGGCTGGATTACAGGCGTGACCGCAGTCTCATTTAATTGAATCGCGGGGTAGGCAAATAGTCCAGCGCCGTCTAAAATTCGCTTTACCTACAGAGTTGGCACTTTACTTGCCATATATTTACGACTGTAGCTTGGAATTTGTATCATGACTTTGAATACATCAGGCAATGCAACATCATGAAACCCGCCTTGACATCATTCAATTCGATTATTACTATTTGCGGGCATAGGTACGGACTTTGACCCCAGGAAGAGAATCGAATCCCGTTAGCGTTTAAAAGCGTACGTTAAAGAACAAAAGAAGCCCCAGGTGACTTCGCCTGAGAAACTAATCACCCGGGGCCATGGGTCGAACGTGCGAAACACACGCGCCAACCTTTATTCTAGCAAATCTATCAACAGCGCTTCTTGGTTGGATGAGCCGGGAATTCTTGCATGGTCGGGCATTCCTGATTCCCGACTTCGCGGACCCAGCCACTCCGGAAGCGCCGATTTGGTTTAAATGGCACCGAGTAGCATTACTCAAGACCAGACAAACGTAGTCCTACCTGATTCAAGTTTGGAGGAAAGATCATGACGCACCGTTCGATCTCAAGCCCCAGAGTGCTATTCCTAGCACCA
>PAJQ01000031.1 GCA_002710215.1 Chloroflexota bacterium
TGGTCCAGCTCTTCCTGGTACTCTAGGCGGCCTTCAAGTGTGGCAAACTTCTCGCCGTTGGCCCAACTGGGAGAGCCCATCACTCCCACCAACCTCCGCCACTCATCGTCGGAGCGGCAAACTATGGCACACCAGTCGTTGTACTCTCCCTGACTGGTCTTATACGCGTTGTGCGGCGCTATTGTAAGTCCCCGGTAGTTGTTCACCAGGGGGGTGCCGGGCCAGTGAGCGCGGTTTCCCGGCGGGTAACCCGTTCGCATCGTGGAACGCCCGTTGGCCTGAATGTCTAAAAAGGCAGGACCATTAAGGGGNACGCCGATGATCCANTGGGAACTGTCGACATGCTGCCCCTGACCGGTCATGTTGCGATGGTAAATCGCGCTCAGGGCATACATGGCCCCGAATAGGCCGCCCGTGTCGTCCAAATAGGACCATCCCCAGCCAGCGGGTGGCTTGTCCGGCAGGCCCGACGTGTAGGTCAGACCGGACAGGGCTTGGGCNATCGCTCCCATGGTTTGATAATCTCTGTCACGACCCGTGTGGCCGAAGCCAGACATGGAGAGGTAGATGATGTCGGGACGGAGTTTCTTCATATCCTCGTAACCCAGACCCCACCGGTCCAATACACCGTAGGCGAAGTTCTCNATNACGATGTCGGATATGGCCACCAAACGCCGGGTAAGGTCGATNCCTCGGGNCGTGCGAGTATTCAGGGTGACGCTNAGCTTNTTGGCNTTNGTGTCGCTNAAATGGCCGTTNGTGTTCAAGTTGGCGGNCAAGCCTTNGGGTGTACCCGCNCCCGTNGCGATGTTGTTGCCGCGNGTNTTGGGGCTCNGGGGCCACTCAACCTTGATAACCTCGGCTCCNAGCGCTCCCAGCCATCGTGTGCACCATGGACCCGCCCGGACCCAGGTGAAGTCCAACACTCGGATTCCCGTCAAAGCTCCCGGTGGAGTTGTCGATTTTGCTTCGCCCTGCACTAATGAATCACTCATGTTNGGATGTTACGTCGGGGGAGACCAATTGTCGACACCGCTCAGCCGGTGCGGAAGAGAGCACAGTCGACTTCCTTGGTTCCATCATCCGAGACCGTATGGTAGACTCCCGCTATTCGATGCAGTCTGTCCAGGAGCTACGCCCATGATCATCGACACCCACACCCACGTGGTCAGCAGCGACAAGTCAAAGCACCCACTCGACCCCGGCGCAAGGGGATGGTCAACCGAGGTCAGCAATGACGTCGAAGACCTTATTTCGGAGATGGACGGGGCCGGCGTGCAGTGCGCCACTTTGGTGCANCCCGCCGGTACTTACGGCCTCGATAACATCTACCAGTGCGACAGCGCCAAGCAGTACGCCCCGCGTACTGTAGCCGTGGGGATCCTGGACCCTGCTGCGCCCGATGCTGCGGACAAACTCTCTTATTGGGTGAACGAGCATGGCATGAATGGCGTGCGCCTCCAGAGTCAGGCCGAACCCGATGATNCCCGTTGCGACATTCTCTGGGAGCGCGCCGAAGCACTCGGCGTTCCGATATCCATCGGTGGCGGAGGCCAGCCGGAGAAAGTCAACAGAATGCGGAACGTGGGCGCCCGGCACCCCAATGTCATCTTTGCCCCGGACCACTTCGCCGGCTGGAGTGGCGCCGAGGACAAGGCCGCTATGACGACCGCCCTGGAAGACTTGGCCAAGCTGCCCAACGCCTATCTCCGTATTTCCAGCACCAGCCTCGGCTCCTACGCCAACCTAACATCGGCCGAGAAGGAGCTTTTCAGGCGCGTCGTTGAAGCCTTCACGCCACAGCGCGTGATGTGGGGCTCCAACTTCCCCTCTTCCCGCGAAGGCGGTTACTTCGGCCAGGTACAACTCGGACTGGCGGCGCTGTCCTGGCTGTCCGACGACGACCGCAACTGGATCATGGGAGAGACCGCCCACAAGCTTTGGCCGATGCTGCAAGCGTCAGACAGGGCGTAGATTCCCTCAAGTTCACGCGCCGGAGGTCCCGATGGCCGTTCCCACCGAATCCCAACTAAACGCAGCTACCCTTACTCCAGCACGGCATCCTCTAGACCCGCTGACACCCGAAGAGATCGCCGAAGCTGCGGCAATCCTGAAGACCCAGCGAGATCTGGGCGCCAGAGTGCGGTTCGAGACTATCGTTCTCCAAGAACCTGCGAAGGAGACGGTGCTCAACTTTCGGACCGGGGACCTGATCCACAGGGAGGCGTTTATCGTCATTCTGGACAACGACGCTGGAGCCACCTACGAAGCCGTCATATCCCTTGATCAGGGGAAGGTGAGCTCGTGGCAGCACATTCCCGGAGTGCAGCCCAGAATCATGTTTGACGAGTTCGGGGACTGCGAAGCAGCTGTCAAGGCCAATCCAGAATTTCAAGCGGCCATCAAAAAGCGAGGAATCACCAACTCAGACCTGGTAATGGTAGACCCTTGGTCAGCGGGTAACTATGGTTTCGAGGAAGAGAAGGGACGCCGCCTGGTACTGGCCCGTAGCTTTCTCCGGTCGAGCCCCACCGACAACGGCTATGCCCGTCCGATAGAAGGAGTCACCGCCGTCGTCGACCTCAACAGTATGGAAGTGATCAGAGTCGACGACTATGGAGTAGTTCCCCTGCCTCCCAGCCCCGGCAACTACGCTTCCGAATTTGTGGGCGAGTTTCGAAAGGACCTCAAACCCTTGGAGATAGCGCAGCCCGAAGGCACTAGCATCCAGGTTGTCGGGTATGGTGTCACCTGGCAGAAGTGGCACCTGCGCATCGGTTTCACTCCCCGGGAAGGCCTGGTGATTCACAACATCGGCTACAACGACCAGGGTCGAGTTAGGCCCATCGTCTACCGGGCCTCTCTTTCAGACATGGTCGTTCCCTACGGTGACCCCAGCAAGGACCACTACCGCAAGAACGCCTTCGACGCCGGCGAGTACGGCATCGGCACGCTGGCCAACTCCCTTACCCTCGGCTGCGACTGCCTGGGGGAGATTCACTATTTCGACGCTGTGATGAATGACGGCCGCGGCGGTGTGGTGACCATCCCCAACGCGGTTTGCTTGCATGAAGAAGACTACGGCATCCTCTGGAAGCACAGTGACTGGCGTACCGGTCAGACCGAGGTACGGCGCTCGAGGCGTCTCGTAGTGTCNAGCATCTCTACGGTCGGCAATTACGAGTACGGGTTCTTCTGGTANTTCTACCAGGATGGCACGATACAGTTGGAAGTGAAATTGACCGGCATCGTAAACACTGCGGCGGTGCCTGCCGGCGAGACACCCAAGTATGGGACGCTGGTGGCGCCTCAGCTCAACGCTCACATCCACCAGCACTTTTTCAACTTCCGCCTCGACATGAGCGTGGACGGCGAGGACAACTCGGTGTACGAAGTGAACACAGTGTCCGAGCCCATCGGGCCGGACAATCCACAAGGGAACGCTTTCTTCGCTCAGACTACGCTGTTCAAGACGGAGTTGGAGGCCCAGCGGGTCATCGACCCGATGAGCGGCCGCTATTGGATGGTCTCCAATCCCTCGGTCNCCAACGCTCTGGGCCAACCAGTGGGCTACAAGCTTATGCCTGGGGACAATATCCTGCCCTTCGCCCACCCCACCGCCAGCATTATCAAACGCGCCGGTTTTATGACCAAGCACTTGTGGGTCACACCTTATGACCCGGATGAAATTACGGCCACCGGGCCTTACCCCAACCAGCATCCCGGTGGCGCGGGTCTGCCCGAGTACACNNCGGCCGNCCGGAACATCGAGAATACGGATCTGGTGNTGTGGTACACCCTCGGCTACCATCACGTGCCCCGTCCCGAGGACTGGCCGGTATCGCCGGTGNCCTNCTGCNGGTTCATGCTNAAACCTGTGGGGTTCTTCGATACCAATCCGGTATTGGACGTGCCGCCTTCGGCCCACCACAACGGTGCATGTCATGCTTGATCGGAAACAACGTTAGGGGCGAGGCATATCGGTGCAACGATTAGCCTCGACACCCAGTGTTAAGGAATTGGCTTATGAAGATCATCACTGGAGCAACCCTAATTGACGGCACAGGAAGACCTCCGAGAACAGACTCAGCGGTCCTGGTGACCGACGATGGCCGTATAGAGGCGGTCGGCCACCGAGAAGCGCTAGCAACCCCCGANAATACGGAGGAAATCGATGCCACCGGCATGACGTTGCTGCCGGGCTTGATCGATTGCCACGACCACTTGAGCTCCTTCACCTACGATTTGATCGGAAGATGGGGATTGGCCGAAGCTCAAAGCCTTCGCCATCTGAGGATTGCAAAAGTAATGGAAGAGACATTGCTCACTGGATACACCACNATCCGGGACTGCGGCTGGCTGGACGTGGGATTCAAACAGGCTGTGGAGCAGGGCCTTATCGCTGGTCCTCGGCTATTGGTTGCCACTACTCCCCTGTCTCCCACCCACGGCATGGCTGACCGGTCCAGTCCGTCGGGCCACCACCAACCACCATCGCCGGACCCCAATTTGCCGGTGGGAATAGCCGATGGGGTGGACCAAGTGCGGGCCAAGGTGCGGGAGGTGGTGCGCGTTGGGGCTGACCTGGTCAAGGTATTCCAGACCGGCTGGGCAAGGCCCCATCATGGCTCCTTGGATGTGGCCTTCAACCGGGACGAACTCGCTGCCCTGGTAAGCGAATCCCACATCCACGGCCGGAAGGTGGCCAGCCACGCCGTCGGCGGCCCCGGACTCAGGATGTCCATAGAAGCAGGAGTGGACAGCATCGAGCACGGGTCCTACTTGAACGAAGACCCGGATTTACTGCGGATGATGGCCGACAAGGGGATCTTCTTTGTTCCCACTTTCGTTGTTTTCATCTTCCACCGTGAAGTGGGCACACCCGAGGCCCAGGCCGAAGCTGGTGACTTTCGCCAACATCATGTTGAGAGCGTGCAAAAAGCTCTGGCCGCTGGCGTAAAGGTCGTAGCAGGTACCGACGCCGGTGGTTGGGTCCACGGAAACAACGCCCAAGAGCTTGAGTGCCTGGTNGATGCTGGCATGACACCGATGCAGGCCCTGGTTGCGGGCACTGGCTGGGCCGCCGAGTGCTGCGGTTTGGAAAAGCAAGTCGGTACGGTCCAGAAAGGGAAGTTCGCCGACCTNGTGGTCGTCGACGGCGACCCCTTGAAGGACATCAGGGTGCTGCAAGACAAAACCCGCATCAAGTTGGTCATGAAGGAAGGGAAGGTGTACTCCAACCTGCTGGCCGAACAAACCGCGGGATGACTGGATGATAAGAGGTCATACCCTGCATTCCTGGCGTTGAAGGCCGTTGTTCAAGCTTGGAGGTTCACCAGAAGGACCTCNACCGGGGATATATATCGGCGCATTACCCTGGTTAAGGCTTCAGCCTCCATAAGCTCGGAAAGTTGGGAAAATAGTCCGGGTGAGGCATCACAGCGAGCAAGGAGTTTCGATGGTAACCAGCCCAATCCCACTGGTAAAGCAAGTAGGCCGAGTCCCGTCAATGACTGTCCCTCTGGACGCTGAGCAGGAGCGGAAGTTCCAGCGTTTGATGGAGGAGACGATAATGATCGATCTCCATCAACATCCGATGGTGATGCCGGAGGACTTGGGCCGAAACTGGGAGTACCTCCGGGGCGATAGCTATACGTGGGGGTANGAGGCAGTACGTCACGGGGGATTTACCGCGGTTGGGACAGCCAACGTCCACCGAGGCATGCTGAATACGAACGAGATGTCCTTCATCCGGTTCGCCGACCTATTGGACGAGATCAGCATGATGCTGTCGGACATTGAGCGACATGACGAGGTGGTCAAGGTCAGCGATGCCGAGCAGATCGAGGCGGCGAAGCAGCAAGGCAAGGTAGGTTTTTTCCCCACGGTGGAGCACCTGGCCATCGGCAACGAGTTGCAGCTGGTGGACGTTCTCTACAACGCCGGCATCAGGCTGGCGGGGCTGACCTACCGGCGCAGGAGCTATATCGGGGACGGCCACGTAGAGCGAAACGACGGCGGGCTGAGTTTGTTCGGGATAGAGGTCGTCCAAAGGATGAACGAGCTCGGGATGGTGGTCGACCTGTCCCACGCGTCTTTTCGGACGGCGATGGACGCCATCGAGTTCTCCCAAGCCCCGGTCGCCTTCACCCACGACGGGTCCCACACTTTGGGCCAGCAACAGGGTGGTGGCGAGTACGCGGCGGGGAGGCTGAGGAAGGACGANGAGTTGGTAGCATGCGCGCAAAAAGGCGGCATCGTCGGGGTCACCGTACAACCATCGGTGATCCGCAGCTGGGGGATATCTGAGCTCAGCATCGAGAGCCTGCTGGATCACTACGATTATATGGTGAAGTTGTTGGGCATGGACCACGTGGCCATAGGCACAGATTCCAGCATCGGGGTGACAAGCTCGGGCTCGATCAGTGGCCTCGAATCCCCTGCCGAAGGGAAGAACATTATCCGCGGTCTGATCACCCGCGGCTATTCCGACGCCGACATCGTGAAGATCGCCGGNGGAAACGCTCTCGCCTTTTTCCGCCGCATTATGAGATAAGCCCAGCCGGGCGCCTTCAACACGACACGGACAATCTAGTGAAGGAGCCTACAAGAGGCTCTGGGGTTAAAGCACCGACCGCACGACGCCGCCATCCACTAATATGGTCGTGCCGGTGATATAGCCGTTCTTTTCCGAAGCCAGGAATGCAACTAGATCGGCCAATTCTTCGGGCCTCCCGAATCGTCCCATGGGTATGGCGNAGGCGCGGGCCTGGAGCAGAGTATCCGCCGACTCCCCCGTTTCGCTGGCCCTGGTCTCGAACAATCCCACCATTCGGTCGGTCAGCAAGAACCCGGGGGCTACGTTGTTGACCAGGATGTTGTCCCTCCCCACTTCGTCAGCCAGGCTTTTAGCGAAGGCCACAGCCCCCATCCGAGTCACGCCAGACGTAACCAGGTTGTCGATAGGCTGGTACACAGTGCTCGCTAAAATATTGACGATGCGCCCCCAGGATCGATTCTTCAAGTGTGGCACCGCCTCCCTGCCCATGCGGATGAAGAAGGTGAGCGCCATCTGGATCGCTTGGTCCCAGGTCTCTTCGGAGGTGTCCACGGCCCGGCCTTCAGGCGGCCCGCCCGAGTTGCAGACGACGACATCCAACCTGCCAAAATGGTCTACCGTCTTCTGTAGTAGGTCCCGGATATCGGCCAGGCGAGACAGGTCGGCCGGCACCGCCAGCACCTCGGCGCCCGTGGTTGACCGTATTTCTTTGGCTGCGGCCTCCAGACTCTCGACGCCGCGGCTGCATATGGCCACGTTGGCCCCTTCGCGCGCCAAGGACAGTGCGCATGCTTTCCCCAAACCTCTACTGCCTCCCCCAACGACGGCCACCCTCCCTTTCAATCCCAGGTCCATGGTTTACTCCTTAATTGGCTTGTGGTACCAGTCGTAACCCCGAGCTTGCCCGGTAAGCTTCTTCGTAGTTACGACTTGGTGAGTTGAGTGGCTTGTTTCCATTCGAAGGAGCCCAAGAGAGTTCAAGGGAACGAGGATCGTTAGATGTTCAGGGCCGCTAACCCCGCCTTGGCGATCGTCTCGTCATCAAGGCCGCTGGGCAGGCCGCCAACGCCGATAGCCCCAACGACCGCGCCGTCCTTAATCACTNCCACGCCTCCAGCAAGGGCGATAAGTTGGGGATCGCCGAATGACTCCAGGGACCGGCCCTGAGTACTGAGTTGCTCAGCAAAGGTCACCGTATCCATCGACCGTACGGCAGAGGTATAGGCTTTCCGTATGGCGAAGGTCGGTCTCAAGCATCGATCCATGCGAGCGTACGCCAGCAGGTTTCCTGCGTCGTCCACGACCGCCATGTCTACCTTGCGCCGGTTAGGGTCCTTGTTGTAATCGTCGATCATTGCCTGGATAGCGTCCCGTGCCTGGTCTAAGCTGATCATGGGCTTGTCATACATCTGTACGTCCTCCAACGGTGAATAGCGCCGAATATACTATCGATGTGGAGACATCGCAAGGCGCTTGCTGCCGGAGGCTTATTCCTTTTCGCCATTCTCCCCATGACCCCCTTTCCTGCGAGAGACTAAGCAAACCGGACATTGGCCCAACCTTCTTCAAAAGGCGTGTTGAACACGCCGGTAGATGTCTTGCTCTTGAACTTCCATTCTCCGTTCACGCGCACGTACTCTTCGTCGTCTATTCCGGCCCGCCACATAGCCTTGTTCCCATCACTAACCGTGCAGGGCATGAACAAGTACCACCTGGCTCGGGCTGTGTCACCATCGACCTCTATCTGAGGGTTCAAACCGTAGTGCAAAGCAAACGTGAAGATTTTGGACGCCCCCTGGAAGAATTCCCGGATCGCTTCCCGNCCTTCGAAGCGTCCCAGGGAGCCGCTCTCCCAAACGGCGTCCTCTACGAACAGCTCGGCTATCTTGTCAGGGTTATAGTTATCGTCGCAGTATGCTGCGTACCTTGNTTTCAGATTCCGAATAGCTTCCGCGTCTTCAAGGATACGGACCCTATTTTGAAGCTCGTCCAGCTTTAGGGCTAACTCTGCTGTTAGATCGGCTGCCATTTCATTTCCTCCGTGGCTTCGGGGAGGCGGATTGTCCGCATGTTACACCGACTCGGGCGCGGAGCGATGGTGGTTAAGAAAAACCGTCAAGACGCGGTCCAATCGTATCGAGGCCTCCAGCCCAGCATTCGCTGTGCTTTTTCGGTACTGATAACGCTGGCGGTGCCCTGAAGCTGGCCACGGATCTCTACACTGTTCCCGAAGTTGTCCCTGATGAGGTCAAGCGTAGGCTCTTTGAAGCGGCTTGAAGGCTGAGCGATCATGAACGCCTCGTGTCCCTCGATATCCGCGTCAAGGGCCCGCACGTGGGCTTGGGCCACGTCCCGGGGATCTGCATAGGCCCACATCACTAGAGTGAGTGGATCTTGGGGAGTGGGCGCCGGCCACGGAAATTCCTCCTGGCCTTCGGGAGACACCACGTTGGTGAAACGGAGGCTGACCACCGTGGTGGTGGAGTTGCGGGCAATCATCTTCCCGATGTCTTCCCCGATCTGTTTGGATAGGCCATATGGCTCGAACGGCATCATGGGATGTTCCTCATCTAGGGGTAGGTATAGGGGCACGAAGGCCGCTCCGTCGTGAGCCCAACCCATTCCGAAGGCGCTGGATGAAAACACCACTCGCCGCAGTCCCATCTCCGCCGCCGACATCATGACGTTGAACGTGCTTTGGACATTATTGTCGAAAATCACGCGGCCATCAGCGCGCAACGGTCCTGGGATAGCGCCCATGTGTATGATACCTTCAGCGCCTTTTAGCAGGCGTTCTACCATCTTCGTATCTAGCAGGTCACCAAGCAGGAATTCGGTTGATAGGTCATCGGCCGCGACTTGATCCGTTGCAAGAACCTCTATCTCCCGGTCGAGGAGATCCCGAACGCCCCTCCTGCCAAGCCTGCCTGCTGCCCCGGTTACAACTATCATGATTACTTCCTACCAGCCTGAATCGACGACATTATACTAGGACTCAGTCAACTTTTGATTCGAAGGAGGGGTTAAGCACCTTAAGCTCCCACCAGTTGGCCAGCCGCCGGTTAAAGACCCGGTATGGTTTCACACGTAATCTTCATGCGCCAGGAGATACACTGATGATTACCAACGGTTGAACGTCGTCTTGCGGATTTCCACGCCTGAAACACGCTCTTCAGCGCCGGGAGTCTGGCCAGTGATTGACGCTTGGTGACAGTGCTTCTACAATGGCGGTAATCGAATTTCTGATTGGTCCTGTGAGTGCATAACGAGACTCGGTTTGGGGGAAGGTACATGGGAAACAGCGACGTGGAACTGATCGCCCACCTCATGCGGCGGGCCGGTTTTGGAGCCACCCGGGACCAGCTCGATTCCTACGCAGCCCAGGGATACGAGGCTACTGCCGAGGAGCTACTGAATCCTGTCGACGAGCGGAGGATGGGAGACGACCTCATTCGGCGTTTCCATCCCGAGCTTTCGGGAATGATGGGACCAAATGCCTCCGGGGAGAACTGGCTTTTCCGCATGGCAACGACAACTACTCCACTACAGGAAAAGATGTCCTTGTTCTGGCATGGCATATTCGCTACCGGGTACCCTAAAGTCATCCACGGCAAAGCCCTATCGGACCAGATCAGGATGTTCCGGCGGCACGGCATGGGTAGCTTCCGTACGCTTTTAGTGGAGCTGTCCAAAGACCCGGCCATGATCATTTGGCTGGACAACCAGGACAACCACAAAGGCGCCATAAACGAGAACTACGGCAGGGAGCTGCTGGAGCTATTCTCTATGGGCGTGGGCAACTACACCGAGCAAGACATCAAGGAGTGCGCCCGCTCGTTCACCGGCTGGACCATCGCCAACAGAGAGTACATGGAGTTGCGGTCTCAAAGAGACTCGGACTGGCCCTACGGCCGCATAGCTTGGCATTTCGAATATCATCCTGAGGACCATGACGACGGGGAGAAGGAATTCCTGAGGCAACGGGGGTGTTTCAACGGTGAGGATGTAATAGATATAATTTGCCAGCAGCAGGCCACCGCCCGCTTTATATCAAGGCACATGTACAGCTTTTTCGTGGCCAACGAGCCGCCTGTGCCCGAGTGGCCCGACACACCACCCTTAGACGAACAGGCCATACAGCAGCTATCTCAAGCCTACTTGGACAGCGGCTACGACATCACTGCAATGTTGCGAGTGCTGTTTAACGCTGATTTCTTCAAGTCCAGAAGCTCATGGTATACCAAGGTCAAGAGTCCGGTTGAGTTAGTGGCGGGGGTGCTCCGCCTAACGGGTGAGTTCGACCGGCCTAGGCGGGAAATATTAGACCGGCAGCTGCAAGCGGTCTACATGGGTCAGTTTCTCAACAATCCGCCCAGTGTTGAAGGCTGGAACGAGGGTACCGATTGGCTGGACACCGGTTCGCTGGTAGAGCGGGTGAACTTTGCCACCCAGCAAATGGGTGATGCTAACAAACCGGGCGTCCAAGCCATGATCAGCAATGTAGCTGCAAACGCTGTGGGACCCATCTCCCCGGAGCGTCTGGTGGGTGAGTGTTTAGACCAAATGGGAGCCATGTCGGTCTCCGAGGACTCGCGTAGGGTATTGATTGACTTCGCATCAATGGGAGGCGACGTAGCGCTCGGCGCAGGAAACTCCGATGAACAATCCCGCCGGCAAATCGGAGCGGTTCTTCAGATGGTCGCATCGACCCAGGAGTTTCAGAGGTCTTGAGTGGGCCGTGACCTGGACTCCCGGGACTTACCTGACAATGCAAGGGGAATAATGACCACCATCGAAACCCGAGCAAGGCCCAAATTCCTGGAATATGTCATGACCTTGGGCATGACAACCATGGAGGGCCGGGGATTCTACTACCCCGTGGATACCGCCATCGGCCAGGACGAGCGGCTTTACGTGGTGAACCGTTCGCTGGATATCGTGCCACGAGGGGTTCGCGTTACCATGTGCGACATAGATAGCGAGTACTATGGCACCTTTGGCTCCTTTGGAGAAAAGGACGGCCAGTTCATATGGCCCTCCGGTGGGGCGATCGATAGCCGGGGCCGGGTTTACGTTAGCGACGAGCAACTCCACCGCATCTCCGTTTTTGACCACGAAGGAGCATTCGTGTCCCGGTGGGGGTCACACGGTACCGGAGAAGGAGAGTTAGATACCCCGTCCGGTATCGCCTTCGATAACCAGGACAACCTTTTTGTGTCGGACACCTACAACCACCGGATACAAAAATTCACCGCNGATGGCCGGTTCCTGCTGAGTTTCGGCTCNCAGGGGCACGGAGATGGAGAGCTTAACCTGCCTTGGGGCGTNACCCTNGATGCCAACAACAATGTATATGTGGCCAACTGGGGCAACGACTGTATCCTGAAGTTTTCACCCCAAGGAGAGTACCTGGCTAGTTACGGCAAATCTGGAAGTGGCGACGGGGAATTTCAACGCCCGTCCTCTGTCGCGGTCGACCGCGAGGGCTATATCTACGTCGCGGACTGGGGCAACGAGCGCGTACAGGTGCTTGATCCCGAAGGCGGCTTCGTGATGAAACTGCGGGGCCAAGCCACACTGTCCAAGTGGGCCGAAAACTTTTTGAGCGTCAACGTGGAGGAAGGGGCGGCTCGCGCCCGAGCAAACCTGGAGCTAGAGATAGATTACTCTGTCACTCATCCGCACGAAGAATCGTCTCACATCGAGAAGTTCTTCTGGTCACCCGTCTCGGTTAAACTAGACCGGGCAGGGACGCTCTACGTGACGGAAAGCAATCGCCATAGAATCCAAGTCTACAAGCGAATCGCATCATAGGGAGAGGCTCAATGACTTCTATCAATAAGGATCGGTCGCTGGTTGTGATAGAGCTTGTGGGCGGCAACGACGCCCTCAACACGGTTATACCCTACAACAACGGACTGTACTATAATTTCCGGCCGACGATCGGCATTCCCCAGGAAGAGGTCCTCGCTTTGGACCAAGAGTTGGGGCTCAACCCAAATTTGGCTCCCTTCAAGACTCTGTGGGATCAGGGAAGTTTGGCCATCGTTAACGGCATTGGCTACGACAACCCCAACCGCTCCCACTTTCGGTCCAGAGACGTCTGGTACACAGCCGAGCCGGAGAGGATAAGTGCTGAAGGCTGGCTGGGCTCCGTGATAAGGGATCTGGATCCCACGGGTGAGAATGTGCTGACGGGTGTGAACTTCGGACGTGGTTTACCCAGGGCTCTGGTATGCAAGGGAGTCCCGGTGGCATCGGTGGGTAATCTGGAGACATACGGTCTTTTGCCGGACCTTCAGGACGAGATGACGCGTAGAGTTGCCTTGGACGCCTTCAGCCGGATGTACGGTCCGACGCCGGGAAAGGACGCTGTGGCGCAGGTCTTAGGTCAGGCTGGAACAGACGCTCTGAAGGGAGCCGATATTCTAAGGACCGCTCCACAGCTTTACTCATCGGATGTCGAGTATGCCGACAATCCCATTGCGCAAACTCTAAAAAACGTTGCTCAGGTGATGTGTGCCGGTCTGGGAACCAGGGTTTACTACGCGCGACACGCCAGCTTCGACACCCACAGCAACGAGCTGCTAGCCCACGCCAAGCTCTGGCAGGATGTTTCCGCGGCCATAAGTGACTTCACCGCTGATCTGACGGAGCATGGTCTGGAGAAGGACGCTGTCATCTTAGTCTTCTCCGAGTTTGGCCGCAGGATCAAGGACAATGGCGCGGGTTGTGATCACGGCTCGGGAGGGGTGGCCTTCGTCATCGGTGAGCCGGTCAATGGAGGGTTCTACGGAGAGTTTCCTTCGCTGCGCGAGGAGGACCAGTTAGACGGAGATCTCCACTTCAACAACGACTTCCGGTCCACTTACTCCACTATCCTGAATAAGTGGCTAGGGCTGGACCCGGACCCCATTGTCAACGGCCAGTTCGAGCAGTTCGACTTCATCGCCAGTTGAATATCTGCTAGAGCAGCGACGCCTGATGATTGGGCCGGTATCATCCATAGACCGTCTGCTCGGCCCGGTGGAGATAGCCAGCGATTCATGTAGCAACGTCATGGCATTGCCCGGGTCTCCATAATTATGACGGATAAGAAGCGCGGCGACTACGTCGACGCAGCTCCCGGCTAGCTCGGGACGGTAGCTGGCTTCGCGGCAGAAAGTCAAAACATCCTCGAAGCCACCATCGCCGAAGAGTCAGTGATCAGCCCCAACACTGTGGTCTGCCACGTGAGCGACATCCTGGCCAAAACTGGACCGCCAACCGGACCGTACAGACGCTGCCCCATACGCCTTACGGGCTAACCGGATAACGACCACTCTCTCCGGCTCCATTCCCCTTTAATCCCCTCCTGCGTAGAGGCCGGGCTCCTCCAATTAGACCTCCCGAGCTCCGACCAGTCGGCGTTTCGCCTCGCTGTAAACGGATGCAGGCAATGGTCCCTTCAAAACAGCAGCGATGTTTTCTAGGAGGTGTTCAGGATGGAGAGTTCCAACGACAGCGGTATGTATGTCCGGGTTAGTAATGGTGAAGCGAAGCATGAATCCAGTGCGTTGTTCGCCTTCCAGCAATTCGTCCAGCTCTGCCTTGTCCCATAAATCCCATAAGTCGGCGGAACCCTGACCATTACCGGGTGGACCTTTGGCCACACCACCGCGGATGACTATGCCTACCCCAGCCCTAGCTGCAGTGACGATCGCGTCCTCATGCTCAGGCTGGAGAGCCGAATACGGAACCTGCAAGACGTCGAATACACCCATCTTGATATGGTCGATAATATTCGGGAGAATGGAGGAGCAGCCAAGGAAGCGGATTTTACCATCCCGTTTGAGGGATTCCAGCGTTTGGACCGCTTTTTCTTGCTCCAAAATATTTCTCGCGGGGCTGAAGTGGAACTGGAGGACGTCGAGATAGTCAGTTTTCATGCGGCGCAGGCTCTGGTCACATGTCTTGATTATGTTCTCGCGGCTGTAGTCGTGTAGCTGGGGTAACGGTACGCCGTACCGTGTGCGCTCTGCCGGTGCGAATTTTGACACGTCTGGCGGGCAACCACACTTGGACGCGAGGATGAATTCCTGGCGGCGGTTGGCGATACATCTGCCGATGTGCCCTTCAGCCTCGCCGTAGTCAGCAGCGACGTCTATATAATTGATACCAGCATCCAAGACAGCGTTCAGGATGCGCTCGGGCTGCCCCGGCTTTAGCTCTCGGCCAACACCAGCAACCATACCCCGTAGCTCTAATGCTCCAAAACCAAGGGTAGTCACGTTCAAGCCGGTGCGCCCGAGTTTCCTCTTAGGTAGATCTACCAAGTATTTTGCTCCTCACTCTCCCTTGGTCCCGGTCGTGGCATTCAAAACCACTGATTGGCTGTCAATGGTAGCCATGCCTACCTTATCGCGTTCAAAGCCTCCTTGAATGCCCGGCGCCGCTCGGCGCTGTGAAGATTGTCGTAGTCNACAGGGTATNGCTCTCCTTGCTNNACNTTNAGGTCCACAAATANTGGGCCTTCTTCTTGNAGGATGCGNCCAATNTCNGACTCGAANACCTCGAGGTCACTGAACTCATAGNNCNTGGGGTATCCCGCCGCCTTGGCGATGTCGGCGAAGCTGACNACNCCAGCTCCAGGAATGGGATGCCCGCCATTNGCTTCGTAAGATCCGTTTTCGCAGAGGAAGTGGATGAAGTTCTTGGGCGCTTCGTTGGCGATGGTCACCAGGCTGCCCAGGTTCATCAATAGGCTCCCATCACCGTCCAAAACTAGNACCCTCTTGTTTGGCAGGCCTACAGCGAAGCCTAAAGCATGAGAGGAAGCCTGGCCCATGGCCCCAATAGCAGTGTAGTTCAGTNCGTTGGGCTTGANNACCAACCACTCTTGGGCCGCTTGGTAGGCGGCTACCACAATCTGGTCGGTGTGATATTGGGCGAGGACTTTGAGGCATTCGTCACGCTTCANCATTGCTCGTCCAGCCTTCTTCCGATAAGCAGGACCACCGGACTAGACGTGTCGTAGGCTTTGTCGATGGCGGGGCCGATTTTCGCAACGTCTTGTGCCTGCTCGATCAAGTGGTGTTCGACGCCCATTNCATCCAGGATTGGCTCCGTGATCCGCACGCCGTACCGGTCAGACTCCATCGGTGTAACGCCGGGCTCCTTGGACAGCAGACCTACAATCATGCAGACGGGCATCTCGAACTCTACTGCGGTGCCCCTTACCGAGTTGATGGAGTCAAGCAGCCCCGTGTTCTGCATAAGGAGGACGGACCTCTTATCGCAGAGGGAGAGAGCCGCGCAAATGGAGACCCCTTCGTCTTCTTTGGCGACGCGGATCAGTCGCAAAGACGGGTCCCGCGTTATTGGCAAGAGGATACCTTGACTGGTGGTGATGTCCGGCAAAGCAACCACGAATTCAATACCGCTCTGTTTGATGGCCTCAACTATGGCTGATCCTTGAAGTGTCCGGATAGAAACCATAGCGACCTCCTCCTGGTATACCTGTCCGGCCGCACCTTACCAGAACGGTTGGCTGGNATTATAGCATTCGATGCCNGCCGGCGGCCGCCTAACCGTGACTGTTGAGGCGCCAAGGAAGAAATTNGCCGGGAGAGAGGATTGACAAGCACCAAAGGCCGACACTAAGCTCCAACTACCCTGCTCGGACCTTGCTACCGGTACCGGTTCGGCCGATATGGGGAATCCCGGTTGATAGCCGGTTGATAGAGCGAGACATCTGACACGTCCTACTCTCAAGAGAATCAGTTAAATCTGGCAAATCCTAGCTTAGAAAACTAATCATTTAGGGAGGGACCATGAAATATGACGTTGTTATCGTCGGTGGGGGAGCAGCTGGATCGGTGTTGGCCGGCAGATTGGCTGAAAACGCGAATACCTCCGTTCTGTTGCTGGAAGCCGGGCCGGATTACCCTGATCCAGCCAATCTGCCGGACGAAATAAAGTTCGGCAACACAAGTTTTGCAGAATCCCCAGACTCGGAACACAACTGGGCCCTGCGGGGAACAATCACCGAGGAGCAAGGGGAGATCCACGTGGCGCAGGGCAAAGTGATCGGAGGAGGGTCGTCCATCAACGGTCAGGCGATGCAAAGGGGGTTACCCGAGGATTTCGACTCCTGGTCTGCTATGGGCAACGATGAATGGTCTTATGACAAGGTACTGCCTTTCTTTAGGAAATCTGAGCATGATCTCGACATTCGGGATGATTTTCANGGGACTAACGGACCGATGCCGGTAAGGCGTCGTCAATCAGGTCCATGGCCAGACATCCAAAAGGCCTTCCGCGCAGCCTGTTTGGAGGCGGGTTACGGGGCGGTCGAGGATACCAATGGCCCGAACCCCTCGGGCGTTGGCGTGTGGCCCTCGAACAACCTGGACGGCTGGAGGATGAGCGCCGCTATCACTCACCTAAATCCCATGCGCCACCGTCTTAACCTTACGGTGAGGGGAGGGGTTTTCGTNAGGAAGGTGTTGATCAAGGATCTAAAGGCCGTCGGTGTGGAAGTAGAAAGCGGAGGCGAGGTTTTCAACGTTGAAGCAGACCGTGTTGTGTTGAGCGCCGGGGCTCTCAAGTCGCCTCACCTGCTCATGCTATCGGGAATCGGCCCTAATGACCAACTTCAGCGATTTGGGATACCTGTCGTTCATGAGCTTCCCGGAGTGGGGCAGAACCTAACTAACCATCTGAGCGCCCAGATCACCTTTAAAGTCAAAGACGGATTGACCCTCTTTGGTGATGCCGATACGGTGCACTTTGGTTTACATTACACTTCCGACCGTTCGGGCGAAGTCAATGATATGTTGCTGCGGACTACCCCAATGGTGGACGAACGGCCGGAGCGCGTCCCCGGTTTCCGGACCAAGTACCTGAACGGTGAAGTTTCACCTGACCGGGTGGCGCGGATATCGTGCACTCTCGGGTTGCCCGACGGCTCAGGATACGTCAGGCTTGCGTCCGCCGATCCCTCAGTGCAGCCAACCTTCAACTATCGTTATCTCCAGCATCCAAACGACATACGCCGGGTGCGGGAAGGCATACGGAAGGCGATTGGATTCCTTGAATCCAGTGCGTATAAAGACGTCGCCGATTACCGGATCCAACCGACGGAAGAAATCTTGGCCGATGACGACGCTTTGGACCTCTATATACGCCAAACCTGTGGAACAGCGAGGCACGTGACCGGGACCTGTAAGATGGGGCCTGATTCCGACCCAATGGCGGTCGTAGATCAATACTGCAACGTCAAGGGCGTAAANGGGTTGTCGGTGGTCGATGCGTCGGTGATGCCGCGAGTTACAAGGTCAGGTGGCAGCCATGCAACGGTTCTCATGATAGGGGAACGCGCCGTCGAGTGGATAGCGCCGGCTTAGCCCTCCTCCGTGTCCTGCGGGACAAAGGTGTCCCGCAGGAAGCTGATGCCGGTTGCGCCACGTTAAGCTAACATTTCTTGCAATCCAGTAACGACACTGAAGGCGCGGATCCCAAGCCTGTGACTGGTTTGCGTGCAGTCCAACCCTAGGATATCTGGCCTGAGGTCCTTCTCTGGTTTCTCTAACGGTTCGGTTTTGGGCGGTACATCGGTAAATGCGTGTACCGGAGTTACCAGGCTGCCATCCAACTCAAATACCTCCGCGACAGCGCAGGCGAATTGATACATGTTTATCCAATCTGCCCCGGCAAGGTGATGGATCCCAGGGTGATAGTCGGCCACCAGCCGCACGATGTCTTCTGTCAGATGCTCAACGTAGATCGGTGTGCGATAGGTATTAGTATCGCCGTTGTAGGTTTCGTTGTTTTTTAAGCGTTCAATTATCGTGGCCGCCAGATTCTGCCGACCGATCAACGGCCATCCATACACCACGCTGGTCCGTACAATACTCCACTGGGAGGCCTCACGAGCAACAGCTAGCTCTGCCTGCCACTTGGTCCTGCCGTAGTGAGTGTTCGGCTTGGGGGCGTCATCCTCCTGATAGTTCCCACGGTCACCGCTGAACACATACTCGCTTGACAAGAAAACTAGCCTCGCATGGTACTGAGTGCAAAGCCGGGCCACTTGTGCGGCCCCGTCAACATTTACTTCAGTAGCCCTTTCCGGAGCCCTCTCGGCGGTTCCAACATCTGCGATAGCGGCCAATAGCACCACCACATCGGGCCGAGCCTGCAAAAAAACCTGATCCAGCCGTTGGGAATCGGTAATTTCCAGCCGGTGCCAAGATTGATCAATGTCCTCAGGCGCCCGAGAATTGTAAGTGTTGGTGACTTCATAATCGGATTCATGCCGGAGGCGGCGTAGCAAGTAATGCCCGATGAATCCGCTGGCTCCAATAATCAAGATTCTCATTAAGCCTGCCCTCGCCTGGACGATATTAATTTAAGTCAGCCGGCGTCGTTCCCAAGAGAGCCAACGGGCGCTCCCTCAGCATCAGCGTGACGGGCACAGCGGCCACGGAGATTACCAGCAAGAGGAGGAACGCGCGATCGTAANTGCCCCACTGGTCGAATATCAACGCCCCGGCTAGAGCGCCCAGCCCCCCGGATATTTGGTGGATCATCGAGATTGAACCGGCGACTAAGCCCAATCGGCCTTGACCGAATATCGCCCCGGCGAAGACCACCGTAAGAGGCGCGGTGACCAAAAACGTAAAGCCGTAGACAAGGGCGAACGCAGCCACCGCCACCGTGTCTTGGGAATAGATAATAAATCCGAATATAACGATTCTCAGTAAAAAGCAGAGCAGAGNGGGCCTGGCTGCCCCAAAGGCATCGGAAAGAACTCCCGACAAAAGCACCCCTACGAGCCCCATCAACCCCATCCACGCCAGCAGGCTACCAGCCAGGACCGACCCTACGCCCTGATCTTGAGCAAAGGCCACCAAATGGGTCGCTACGAAAAAGTCCTGAAACCCGCAGATGCCGTACATGGTCAGCAGCAACGCGAACTGGCGGGAACGTAGAATCATTCTCAGAGGTAACGCCTCATCTAACAGAGGCTCGGCGCGCGCGGACGCAGCCTTTTCCCCGACGGCGTAGCTTTCTCCCAACCTCGGCTCAACTGTGGGAAGTGGAGGACGGGAGCGCACCGTCGTTAGCACCACCGGGGCCAGAACCGCCAGAGTGACGAATCCCAAGGCTGTAAACGCCGCGCGCCATCCCATGCTCGCTAGAAATGCCGAAAGGACTCCGATGATAACCAACTGGCCGAAGGCGCCCCCGGAGATGGCTGCGCTGACCGCTGCGCCTCGCCGCCGGTAAAACCACCGGCTGATTAACACGCCCACAGGCAGGTTGGAGATGGCTGCGATGCCAATGCCATAAACAAGCCCGTACGCTAAAAACAACTGCCATGGCTCGTTAACCCGGCCCATAAATAGGATGCCCAAAGCGCCCAATATCGCCCCGCCTCCCATGACNAGCCGCAGGCTATAGCGGTCAATGAGCCTTCCAACTACGGGTAGAGAAACTGCGGACACCAACATAAAGGCAGTCAAACCCAAGGTGAGGGTTGACCGGCTCCAGCCCAGGTCTTCGGACATTGGCTTGAGCACCAGGCCAAAGGCGAACCTGGAACCAGTGCCGAAAAAAAGCACCAAGAAGCCAGACGCCAGGATTACCCAACTATAAGCCGGGCGGATCAACCCAGGCTTCAACGACTTGGGCTCCATGGAGGCAATCTGGGGGTGACATCAAAGAGAATTATCATGTAACCCGGCGGGTCCGAATACATGGTCGAATCGGCGTGGCGTTGGAGGAGCAAGCAGCGGAGCTGGCCTATCACTTAAAAGTTGAGATGACCGGGACCTGCTGCTAGTCATCCTCGGGCTCGCCCCATCCTCCGCCACCCGGCGTGCGGATGCTCAATACGTCGCCCTGCTCCACGTCCAGCGTTTCTTTCCCCGCCAGGTGAACCTCTTCGTAGCCGCCCCTTAGCAGCACGTTTTCGCCGGTCTCGCCGTGGTGGCCGCCGTGGAATCCGGGGGGCGGGAACTTCCGTCTCTCAGATAAGATGGTGACCCTGGCGGGGGCCAGGAACTCCACGTCCCGAATCAAACCGTCGCCTCCCTGGTACTTGCCCCGGCCCCCAGAACCGCGCCGGATGGCGTACCGTTTTAGGCGCATTGGAAAAGCGAACTCAAAGGCCTCCACGGGTGTATTCATGGTGTTGGTCATATGCGTGTGAATGCCCGAGATGCCGTCCTTGGTCGGCCGGGCACCCATGCCACCGGCTATGGTTTCGTAGTAAACGAATGGCCTGTCCCGGTCCAGATCGTGGCCCCCCACCAGCAAATTGTTCATCGTGCCCTGGCTGGCGGCCGGNATCAACTCGGGCAAGGCTTGAGCCAGAGCAGAAAAGAGAACGTCGGTTATTCGTTGTGAAGTCTCCACGTTGCCGCCGGCCACCCCTCGTTGGGGTTGCGGGTTGACCAGCGTTCCGAGGGGCGTGATGATTTTGATCGGGCGGAGACAGCCCTGGTTGGCCGGCGCCNCTTCGCCCACGATGCAACGGATAACGTACAAACATGCCGAAACGGCGATGGCCTGAGGAGCGTTGATGCANCCGGGCCGCTGGGGTGAAGTCCCGGTGAAGTCGACCGTAATCTCGTCTCCAGCGACGGTGATGCACACTCGAATAGGCACCGGTTGATCGGTCAACCCATCGTCGTCCATATAGTCCACCACCTCGTAAACGCCGTCCGGAATAAGGNTGATGGCCTGGCGGGTCAGCCGTTCGGAGTAGTCCAGCAGGGCCGCCATATGCTCCTGCGTCTCATCGTTGCCATAACGTTGGATTATCTCTTGCAATCGGCGTTCGCCGACCCTAGTGGAGGCGATCTGGGCGGCAAGGTCGCCTTTCCGCTCTTCCGGCGTGCGGGAGTTTCGGCAGATGAGTTGAACGACCTCATGGTTCAGCCTTCCTCCCCGGATCAACTTGATGGGAGGGATTATGGTCCCTTCTTGATACAGCTCGGTGGACAGGGGGAGCGAGCCGGGCGTCATGCCGCCGACATCGGCGTGGTGGCCCCTATTGGCCACGAACCCAGCCAGGCGCTTGGAAATCCCCCTGTTTCCCCCTTTACCAAAGGGGGANNNAGGTACTTCGGCGTATACCGGCGCGACTAGGGTGATATCCGGAAGGTGGGTGCCGCCTAGGTANGGGTCGTTCAGGATAACCATGTCCCCGGGCCGNAAGGAATNGGGAAAGGTGTCGATAGCCGCCCGCACCGAGGCCGGCATGGCCCCCAAGTGGACCGGGACATGGGCAGCTTGGGCCACCATTTGCGCCTCGGGGTCGAATATGGCGCAGGAGAAGTCGCGCCGTTCCTTCATATTGGGAGAGTAGGCCGTGCGCTGTAGCGCCACCCCCATCTCTTCGGAGACGGATATGAACAGGCTCTTGAATACTTCCAGGCTTATCGGGTCGACGGCCATCGGCCACCTCGCATTTTAATCCGCGTCACTCTGTAACACGCCAACATTTTGCGGCCAGAATTTTATCGTTTCTATGACGGCTTTTCCAGGCTCACTCAGTCTCCAGAACCAGGTTCCCGTAGTCGTCCACCGTACCGGTCCAACCGGGCGTGATCACAACCGTGGTGTCCATCTGCAACACGATGGCCGGACCAGAGACCTGGCTTCCGGCACCCAGTTTCTCCCTATCGTAGAGGCGCGTGGTGACTGGGCCGCCCATAAAGACCACTTCCGCCTCTCCCATCAACGCTGAAGTGGAGTCAGAAGCCGACGCTTGTCCCATGACTATCTGGGGTTTTTCCAGCTCCAGTCCGAGCTTGAGACGGAGGTTGACAATCTCCACCGCCTCGCCCCGGTCGGCGTAACCGAACCGCTGTAGGTGGGCCCGGTAGAAGCTGTCGGCGATGGACCGGCGCATCCTCGCCGTGTCTATGGTGCGGGTGGGAGAAGGATAATCGATGGTCAGCTCGAAGGATTGCCCCACGTAGCGCACGTCCAGGAACCGCTGGGGCGCCATGCGGTCCATGGGCAGTCCCTCCTTCTCCAATTCTTCTCTGGCCAATCCTTCCATGCCGTGGAATTCCTCGTCCAACTGGGTGCGGTTGATGTCGTCTCCCCGCATCATCACCGTTCGGGAGTAATCTTTGACTATATCGGCGATGGCCACTCCTAGAGCCGACAGTATGCCGGGACGGGCTGGCACCAGGACCCGGGGAATGCCCATCTCCCGGGCCAATTCGCAGCAATGCATCGGCCCCGCGCCACCGAAAGGCACCAAGGTGAACTGACGGGGATCGTAGCCACGCTCTTGAGAAATGGCGCGGATGGCCCGCGCCATGTTAGCGTTAACGACCCTGATAACGCCGAGTGCCGTCTCTTCGGCGCTCAATGAAATCTCCGAAGCCAGCTCGGCAATCAGCCTCTCGGCCCGTTGGCGGTCCAGAGTCATTCGCCCACCGAGGAAATTGTCGGGCAGCATTCGTCCCAGGACCAGATTGGCGTCGGTAACGGTGATTTGATCTCCCTTCCCGTAGCATGCCGGGCCGGGGTCCGCCCCAGCCGATTGTGGTCCCACCACCAGGGCCCCTCCGCCGTCCACCCGGGCGATGGAGCCGCCGCCGGCCCCGACGGTGTGTATATCTATCATGGGCACACTGATGGGATACCCCCCAACCTGGGAGCCAGTGGTTTCCTTGATCCGCGATGGACAGAGAGAGACGTCGGTGGATGTCCCACCCATGTCTAGGGTGATGATATCGGGGTAGCCTGCCTGGACGCCGGTATAGAAAGCCCCCACCACTCCACCAGCGGGACCGCTCAGAATGGTGCGCACCGGCTGGTCCGCCGCCAAACGCGCCGTGATGCTGCCCCCGGAGGACTGCATGATGCGTAGTCCGTGGCCCAGCGAATTCTCCAAGGCGTTCAGGTAACGGCTCACGACTTGGCCCACGTAGGAGTTGACCACCACGGTGCTGGTGCGCTCGTACTCCCGGAACTCCGGGAGAACTCTGCTGGAAATGGAGATGAATGGGTTATTGGGCAGCTTTTCCAATGCGGCCAGCACGGCCTCTTCGTGGGCCGAGTTGAGGAAGGAAAAGAGGAAAGATACCGCGATTCCATCTACGCCGGCCTCCTCCAGCAGGTGAACCAAAGTTTGAATGGCTTCGGGCAGCAGGTCTTCCACGATGGCTCCGGTGTGGTCGACCCGCTCCGGCAATCCGAACCGCAACTCCCAAGGCGCTAGGGGGACTGGCCGGTCCACGTCAAGGTTATACAGCTCGGAACGGTTCTGGCGGCCGATTTCCAGGACGTCCTCAAATCCCAAGGTAGTTACTAGGGCGGTGCGGCCTCCTTTGCCCTCCAACAACGCGTTGGTTGCCACCGTGGAGCCGTGGACAAAATCGGCATCGAATCCGCCGCTCCCGTCCACGAACTCGGGGCAGGCTTCCGCTACCCCTTTCAAGATGCCAACAGATGGGTCACCGGGAGTGGAGGGTAGCTTGTGCACCTGCAAACGGCCGTCTTCCAGGATGGCTATGTCGGTGAAAGTACCCCCCACATCGATTCCCACGATGGTTTTGGTCATTGGCTCGATTAACTCCTTCCCTTAATCCGGTTGAATGGAGGTGTTGCAGTTCTACGATCCCGGCGCATTATTCCGCTAACTAGTGTATCAGCCTGGGGGCCGTCATTCCGGCGAAGGCCGGAATCCACAAACCGTTTGCGCCTTGGACGCTCCTGGCCACCGGCTTCCGCCGGTGTGACGGCTAAAGTTCCCTGGACGGCGAAGGGCTGAATACAAGTAAGCCGTAGTATTGCGACTTCAGGCGATAAGGCGGGGGAGCACTTCGCGGGCGATCAACTCCACTTGCTCAGGCTGATAGCGGTAGGGAATGAGGACCAACCGATCGACACCCGTCGCGACGTGGGCCTGGAGTTGCTCGACACATTGGTCCGGCGATCCGCAGATCGCGTGCTCGATAGTGGAGTCGCTCCAGCCCGCCACGTCCCACTCGGTGCTCAGCCAGTGCCGTATGTCCGCGTCGACCTCTTCTTTGGACGGTCCTACGTATATCGCTAATTGGTTCGTGGACGACAGAGTTGACGGGTCCCTTCCGTACTCTTGGGCGTAAGCCAGCACCTTGTCCCAAGACTTGGTGAACCCTTCCGGCGTGTAGAAGTAAGTCAGCCAACCGTCCCCCATGCGGGCCGCGCGGCGCAGCACTGCGTCGACGTAGCCCCCGATCAGCACGGGAGGATGGGGCGACTGGTAGGGTTTGGGCAGGAGTACCGCCTGCCTCAAGTTGTGGTTGTCCACCTGCAACGTAACCGAGTCTTCGGTCCAAAGACGCAGCATAAGATCCAAGTTGCGTTCGAAGATCCGGCCGCGCCGCTTGAACTCCACACCCACGGCGTCGAACTCCCGAGCGTACCAGCCGGCGGCGGCCCCCAGAATGAGCCGCCCCTTGGAGATTTGATCCAGGCTAGTCAGCGTCTTGGCAGTTACCACCGGGTTCCGCAGTGGTAAAACCAAAACACCGGTTCCCAGCTTTATCCTAGTGGTGCGGGCCGCGATCGCAATCAGTATGGACAGGGCATCCAGCACGGGGAAAGCCGGCTCCACGCCCAACAGCATGTGGTCCCATACCCAGAGGGACCCAAAGCCCAGCTCCTCGGCCCGTTGGGCGTAAGCCAGGAGTTCGTCCACGTCCGGAGTCTCGCCGGGGCCCACGAAGTTCCTCATAGCGAGGCCAAATTGCACCGCCATTACACAGGCTCTCTGGCTTTCATATAAACCGCCTTTCGGTATCGAGTTCCCGCAGTAAAGCAAGTTCCTTTTCTTCCGGAGGGTCGGTGATGGGTAGTTGGTCGTTTATAAGCAGATCAAAGCCCGTCATCTCCACCACTTCATCCACCGACACGCCGGGGTGCAGACCTTCCAGACGCATGGCCTTGGACTCCTCGTCGAACCCCAGTATCCCCAGATTGGTAACGACCTGGCTAACGCGGCCGAAAAGCAGACCGGCGTCCCGGCGGGACGTACCGCCACTGAGGAAACCAGGACTGGTGACAAAATCCACCTTGGGAACGAAGCGGCGCCGTTCGTGCATGGTTACCACCATCACCCGGTGGCACAAGGAGATGATATCGTTGGCCCCGCCGCTGCCTGGCAGCCTCACTTGGGGATGATTGTATGGGCCCACCACCGAGGAGTTGAGATTGCCGAAACGATCGACTTGGGCGCCACCAACGAATCCTACCTCCAAGAATCCGCGCTGGGCGAACAGGAAAGTGTCGGTGATGCCGGGTAGAACCCTGGCCCGGTGGGCGACCCGCATCTCGTTGGTGGATATGGGGAGCTGCCCGGGAAGCAACTCCGGGCCGATGGAGCCCCCTTCCACCACAATGGTCAAGTCCGGCGCATGGGTTTTCTGGGCCAAGGCAGCCGCGAGCAGGGGAATGCCCACGCCAGCGAATACCGACTTGACCCCGGCCAGTTGGCGGGCCGCGATCACAGCCAGCAATTCGGCGGGCGAGTAGCTCATCCTCTCCCCACCAACTGTTGGGCGTCTCGAGCTTTCCGCTCTAACGTGCCGGCTCCAAAGAGACTCAGGTAGTCCTTGTGGTCGGGCGTGTTGTACACATATCGGTCCAGGTACTGCCGAACCCCTTCGGCCCCCTGAGAGCTGCCCTCCGATACATATTTGTCGAAATGATCGAAGTCGGCTTCATATAGCCCGTAGCATTCGTGAGGGAAGGCCCCGTAGGGAACTTCTACCAGGGCGTCCACTGCGAAGCCCGGGATCTTGGTCCGGTCCGGCTGACTACGGATCTGCTCTTCAGACACGATCTCTTCGGCTGTTACTAAGACTGTGGTTGATGCCAGCGCGATGTCCACGTCCATGTGGGGGTAACCGTCTATCTGGCAGTTGCCCAAACGGTCTGCCCGGTGGACATGGAGCACCGCCACATCCGGAAAGAGAGCCGGCACCAGCGCGATTGTCTCGCCGGTGAAGGGGCATTCCATGGATTTTGCGCTTCCCACCCCCATCAGGTCGGAACCCAGCATGCTCAATGACGGCAGGAAAGGGACACCCATGGCTCCGGCCCGAAAGCGGAGCCCTAAAGCTAGATGACTCCACTCTTCGTAATTCAACTGGCCGCCTTCAACCGCTTGCCTGAAGACCTTGGATAGGCCCCAGGGCAACCCGATGGCGAACCAGCTCGACACCATGGTCTCCACCGCCTTAGCCGCGATGAACCACTCGCCTTCGTAACACATCAGGTTGCGCGCCAGAGTGAGTTCGCGCCGCTTCTGACGTAAAATCTCCATCAGTATCGCCAGGGGTGTTCTGGAGTAACAGCAGCCGCCGATGGCCACCACGTCGCCATCTTTCACCCACCCGGCCGCCTCTGTTAGCGACGTCAGCTTTACGCCGCCGGGCCGGGCTTTGGCCTCCAGGCGCCGCCGGGCCTCTACAAAATCGCCAGGCTCCATCGAATAACCTCGGAGTCGATAGCTTAGTACCGATTAATGAGGGAGTGTGGAGGACGTGTTCTATGCGGGTACGGGAGTGATATCGCCGGTTACTCGCCTCGACGCGCCCCGCAGCACAGGCCGCAATACTATCGTCGCCACAGGTGCCTGTCAAGCTGAAATCATGTGTAAGGAAGGGCTGGACACCTAGCTTGACACAGTTTAGAGCCCACCCTATACTCTCGCCTGTGCTGGGGCTAGAAGGCTACTACGAACCGGCCTCTACCGATGAGGCATTGGACATCCTTCGCCAGGGCAGCGGCAACTACAAGCCTTTCGCCGGCGGAACGGACGTCATGATTAATCTGCGCCGCCGGACAGTCACGTATAAGGGCCTGGTTAATATCAAGCGGTTGCCTGGCATAACCAGCTGGTCCAACAAGGCCGGGGAAGGGCTTCACATCGGCGCCGCGACACCCTTTGGCGATCTGGAGAGTTCCCCCTCAGTGACGCAGCGATACTCCGCCTTGGCGGAGTCGATCCGGGTAATCGGTTCTGTGCAACTACGTAACATGGCTACTATCGGCGGCAACCTGTGTAACGCCTCCCCGGCAGCCGACAGCGCACCCGCATTGATAGTGTCCAAGGCTACAATAACATTCACCGGGAACGGCGAAGGGACTCGGAGTTGCCTGGTGGAGCAGTTCTTCAGAGGCCCTGGGCGATCCATCCTGGATTCTGACGGACTTCTCTTGTCGCTGGATATTCCAGAGCCTGAGCCCAACAGCGGCGATTGTTTTCAACGGTTCACACCCCGGGGCGCCCTGGACATCGGCATAGCTAGCGCCGCATCCCGGGTCACCTTGGACCAATCCAGCGGCCGGGTCTTAGAAGCGGTTATCGCCCTGGGGGCGGTAGCGCCAACCCCCGTTCGGGCGGTCAAAGCCGAAGAAGCCTTGGTGGGCCATGAGCCGACCTCTGACCTGATGGCGCAGGCAGCCAAGATCGCCAAAGAGGAGTGCAACCCGATCAGCGATATACGCGGTTCGGCTTCCTACCGGCAGGCGTTGGTCGAGGTGCTGGTGCGGCGCACTCTGGAGCAGGCCGTGGAGCGGGCGCAAAAGTAGATGGAACACTACTCCTTAAAGATTAATGGCCACGTCTATGAAACCGGTGCCGAGCCCTTCGAGTCCCTTCTGGACGTCCTGCGGGAAAAGCTGCGGCTTACCGGCTCTAAGAAGGGCTGTGACGAGGGTGAGTGCGGTTCTTGTACCGTTCTTTTGGACGGCAAGCCCGTCCTGTCATGCATCCTTATGGTGAGTGATGTCCGGGACAGGGAAGTTCTCACCGTAGAAGGCTTGCCCCAGGGTGGTGAACCCCATCCGATACAGGTGGAGATGACGGAACGGGGCGGCATACAGTGCGGGTACTGCACTCCCGGTATCATCATGAGCGCGTACGCCTTACTTCAAGAGAACCCACGTCCCAGCGAAGACGAGATCCGTTTCGCCATCGCGGGCAACATCTGCCGGTGCACCGGGTACAGCAAGATCGTGGAAGCGCTGCAGGCGGCGGCAGGCACTCCGATCCGGTAAAAGGCGGGACCGTAACCCCGCCACCAGGGAGCCTTGGCATGGCACAGCCGGAGAACGCTACTTCAGCGGCCCAGAGCGGCCCATACGACTGGATAGGGTCCAGCGTGCCCAAGGTCGATGCCCTGGACAAAGCCCTGGGTATCACACAATACGTGGGCGACATGCAGATGCCCGGCATGCTCCACGCCCGAATCCGTTGGTCCGGCGTACCCCATGCGATAATCCGCGGCATCGACACGTCGGAAGCCGTGAAGGTCCCGGGCGTTCGGGCCGTGCTCACGGCCGGTGATATTCCCGGCATCAACCGGTACGGTCTGGCGGTGCAGGATCAGCGGGTATTGGCCGACGACAAGGTACGCACCGCCGCTGACCCAGTGGCCTTGGTGGCGGCGGATACCGAGCAGGCCGCGGAAGAAGCCATAACCAAGATCAAGCTGGACTTGGAGCCGCTTCGTCCCATCTTGAGCATCGAGGACGCACTGGACCCGACCGCACCTTCCATTCACGAAAGCGGCAACCTCTTCACCCGTACCACTGTCCGCAAGGGGGACCTGGATCAAGGAGTCAAGGAATCGGACGTAATCGTTGAGGAGACCTACCGGACGCACTTGATGGACCACATGGCGATGGAGACGGAATCCAGTCTGGCTTACATGGACCCCACCGGCGTGCTCACCATCATCACCTCTACCCAATATCCGTACCGGGACCGGCGCCAAATCGCGCCCGCGCTGAACCTGAGCATGAACAAGGTGCGGGTCGTTCAGGCTCCCATCGGGGGTGGATTTGGACGCAAAGACGATATTACATCGGAGATCCATGCTGGGTTGCTGGCCCTGAAGACTCAGCGGCCGGTGCGTCTGGTCTACACTCGCCGGGATTCTCTGATTGCCAACACCAAGCGCCATCCCATGCTGATGAAGTTCCGCACCGGCGCCCGGAGCGACGGCCGTCTTACTTTCGTGGATGCCGACATCTATGGAGACACGGGCGCATATTTGTCGTTGGGGGCCTTCGTGATTAAGAAGGCGGGTATCCACGCCTGCGGACCCTATGATGTGCCCAACATCCGTGTCGATACCCATACTCTTTACACCAACAACCTATCCAGTGGCGCAATGCGGGGCTTCGGCGTGCTCCAAGCTGCGGTAGCCCACGAGTCGCAGATGGACCAACTGGCACATCGTTTGGGAATCTCCCCAATAGATATCCGTCTGATCAATACTCTCAAGCCCGGCCTGGCCACCGGCACGGGACAGGTGATGGACGAGGGTTGTGGCATCGAAGCCACGGTGCTTCGCATCAAGGAATACATGGAGTCCCACGATCTGAGGTTCACGAGGTCATGACCAAGAAAAGAGGCCTAGGCGTCGGATCAATGTTCTACGGCATCGGCTACGGGTTCAACCGCGCCGACATAGGCTCGGCTTACATCGAGATGGCCGATGACGGCACCACCACGGTGTATTCCGGGGCCTGTGACATGGGCCAGGGAATCATGACCGTCGTTGCTCAGGTAGCGGCGGAGGTCGTCGGCGCCAACATCGACACCATCCGGGTGGTTGCGGCCGATACGACCAGCACCCCGGATGCAGGGCCCACATCTGGTAGCCGCGCCACCTTTGTCCAGGGCATCGCGGTGCACGAGGCCGCGTCCGACCTCCACGACCAACTGATGCAGACTGCGGCCGGTATGTTCGAATGCGAGAAGGACGAGCTGGAGGCCCACAACGGGGATGTATATCTGAAGGATGCCAATTCCCCGATTGCCTCTTTGGCCGAGGTCGCTGCCAGGGTCCATCTGCTGGGCGGCCGGTGCGCCAGTTGGGGCTGGCACGACAACAGCACTGCCGATGTCGACCCCGCGACTTCTCAAGGCGACGCCTACGCCAGCTATGGTTGGGCCAGCCAGTTGGCGGAGGTTGAAGTTGACACCGAGACCGGCCACGTCAAGGTACTGAAGATCGTCTCCGCCACCGACGCCGGCAAAGCCATCAACCCGGTCGCCGTCGAAGGCCAGATACAGGGTGGCGCGGCCATGGGAGTGGGTTACGCCCTTTACGAGCAGCATATTCTCGACGAAGGCGTCCCGCGCACCGACTCTCTGGCCTTTTATCTGGTGCCGACGTCGATGGATGTACCCGAGATCCAATGCGAGATCGTGGAGGTTTACGACCCCAAGGGTCCCTTTGGGGCCAAGGGCATCGCCGAACCGGCTACCGTGCCCACAACGCCGGCAATCCTTAACGCGATTTACGACGCCATCGGCATAAGAATCACCGACACTCCGGCTACTCCGGAAAGGGTGTTCCAGGCCATACAAGAGGCGAGGGCTCGGGGCGAGTTCAAAGATTAGGCTCCCGGGCTATCTGTACCAACCAGGCGATGAGGCAACCCAATGGCAGATGTGCAGTTGTTCAAATTTGACGGACTTTTCGCGGAGTCTACTCCGGAACCCCGGCCACGCTCTACCAAGCCCAATAAATACGAGTTCGGTATCGCCTACGGGGTCCCTGAGACCATCCCTCTGGATGGGCTGCGGGAAGCCATAAGCAAGGGGTTAAAAGAGGATGGGCGGGGCCTGGCCAAGTACCCTCATCCCCAAGGATACCCTCCTTTAAGGGAGTTGATTGCGCAAAGGCTCTTGGCAACCAGAAACGTTCGTGTGTCGCCGGACGACATCTTGCTGGGCGACGGTTCGGGTCAGACGATCCACTTGATCTGCGAAGCGCTATTCGATCCAGGGGACGTGGTGCTCACCGAAAGCTTTACTTTCAATGGCACGCTGAACTCAATGAGGCGCTTCCGGGCCGACACTCGCGGCGTGCCTTGCGATGACGACGGCATGATTCCAGAGGCGCTGGAACAGAGCGTCAAGGATTCTATCGCCCAAGGAAAGAAGCCCAAGTTCATCTACGTGGTCCCCACTTTCCAAAACCCATTGGGATGGGAAATGACCCTGGGCCGCCGGCAAGATGTGCTGCGTATCGCTCAACAATACGACCTACCCATCTTCGAGGACGACTGTTACGTTGATTTGAGGTTCGAAGGGGAGTCCGTCACCTCGATTCACTCGCTGGATGATACCGGCAGGGTGTTGTACACCGCATCCTTCTCCAAGAATATAGCGCCGGGCATCCGGATTGGCTACGTGACCGCGCCACCCGTGGTCATGGAGCGGCTAAAGGTGATTCGTGGCGGTTGGGTCAACGAGTTCGCGGCAATGGCTGTATATCAATACTCCAAGGACAATCTCGACGACCACATCGAGGAACTAACCGATGTCTTGCGAGGGAAGCGTGACGCCATGCTGGCTGCTTTGGGCGAAAGTTTCGGCTCCGCCGCCACGTGGACCGTTCCCTCGGGTGGCATGTATATCTGGGTCACCATGCCCGAAGGCACCGATGCTAGCGCCGCTCATTCGGTGGCACTGGATGCCGGCGTGGCCTACCAACCGGGCCATATTTTCGCCCCGGACGGTGTTTCGGGTAAAAACTGCTTCCGGCTCACCTTCGGATATAACTCGCTAGAAGAGATCCACGATGGTATCGGGCTACTGGCTGAGGTTTTTACCCGGGAAGGTGTTTTCGCAAGTTGACACGCCGTCTACGCTGGGCTCCGGAATTATTACAGGCTTGGGGCCGCCCTTCACATCGAAGCCATACCAATAACCTGGGTGGGTAAACATGCCTGACTGGGATTCGAGACGCCGGATAGCCGAAGATATTACCGAGGCCGCTGGTATGACCCCATTGGTGCGGCTGCGGAGGGTTGCCGTAGGCCCTCAGGCCCTTTGCGGCAAGCTGGAGTTCATGAACCCCAGCTCCAGCCTGAAGGACCGTATCCTGCGCCACATGGTTAGCAAGGCTGAGGAACGTGGCGAGCTGCGGCCGGGCATGACCATTCTGGAGGCGTCCACTGGAAGCACGGGCATCGCCACCGCGATGATCGGCGCGGTCAAGGGTTACCCAGTGGTCATCGTCATGCCCGAGGGGATGAGCGTAGAACGCAAGGATTCTTTGCGGGCCTATGGAGCCGAGCTAGTGCTGACCCCTGGAGGAGAGAGCGACGTGGACCTGTGCTTCGGCAAGGTCGCCGAGCTAAAGAGGGAGAACCCAGGCAGGTTCTGGGAAGCGGCCCAATTTTCAAATAAAGACAACATCGAGGCCCATTATCTCACCACCGGCCCGGAGATCTGGGAGCAGACCGGCGGCGGCGTGGACGTGTTCATCGCCTCCCAAGGTAGCGGTGGCACAATCTCCGGAGTGGGCAAGTTCCTGAAAGAGCGTAACCCCCAGGTTAAGATTTACACCGTCGAGCCGGCCGAATGTCCGATTCTATCCGGAGGCGGCTGGGGACCCCACCAGATCGAGGGAATCGGCGACGGGTTTATCCCGGACAACTTGGACCTGGACTACGTTGACGGGGTGGTAACCGTCTCCTCCCAGGAATCTATCGATGTGGCGCACCGGCTGGCCCTTGAAGAGGGCATTTTCTGTGGCATCTCTTCGGGCTGCAACGTGGCGGCCGCGAACAAACTGGCTCCCGAGCTGCCCGGGACCAGTCTCATGGTAACCATGATAAACGACACCGGCATGCGCTACTTCTCCACGCCCCTGTTCGGCCGGGAGTCCACAACGGAAATCCCCGACCGCGATCACCCGGTCAGTGAAGCGGACCGCCGGAACCTGGCGAGCAGGCATCTGCACATCGTACGGTAGGCAACCGCAATCAAGTAAGTCCCGACGAAACATCTGGAGAGTTGCCGAGATCGCGTTGAGGCTACCCATAGCCGGATTAGCTCCTCGGTTGAGAACGAGGCCCGAATGGCTCAGGCTGGAATGGGTTGTCCCTAGTACGGCGCAACTCCCGCATGCCGCCTCGTTCTCCGGCCTCCTCGATGTGCCGCTTGAAGTCTTCACGCTGGGACACGTGGGCCGCCGCGGAAAGCTCGGCGTTTAAGCTCCAAGCATTGGCGAGGCCCATCATAACCAAGCCGCGGGTGGAGATGGCCAGATTAATTTTCACCGTCTCCGGGCTTATCAAGGCGATCCGCTCCACCAACGTGAAGCACTCTTCTAGCGGTCCGGTTGTGGATCTCGAAGTGTTCCATCAAGACGGGTAGGTCGATGATTTTCCTGTTCATCAACCCCGCTGCCGTGTTCTGGTTGCTACTACCATGATGCTTACTTGCCTACAATTTGAGAATTGTCTCGTGGGCAAGCATTTGAAGGACGGACCGGGAACGGATTTTATGCCAGGTGCCGGATTGGGTCATTTGGGGCCATGACTCAAATAAAAAAACCACCCCTGCGGGTGGTCTTCAGGCATGAATTCGGCTGTTTTTAGGGTTCTGGTCGGGGCGGCCCGATTCGAACGGGCGGCCCCCTGCACCCCATGCAGGTGCGCTACCAGGCTGCGCCACGCCCCGATCGGTTTTCAGGCTACCACAGGCATCAAGCAAGCTCAAGGCTGCCTAGCCGGCAAAGT
>PAJQ01000032.1 GCA_002710215.1 Chloroflexota bacterium
ACGGCCTACAGGAAGCTGTGCTTCTCGAAGTTGCCGTTCACGATGGGCTTGGCGTCCAGGCCGAAGTGGTCCTCCACCAGGGTGGTGTACAAGCCGCGGAAGTCGTAGTTGGGAACCAGGTCGCCCTGCTCCAGGTCCTCGGCCTTGCGCGACGGGTACTGGCCGTACATACCGCCCTTAACCGTGTCGCCGATGGCGAAGGCCACGCCGGCTGCGCCGTGGTCTGTGCCCGAACCGTTGTCGCGAACCCGGCGACCGAACTCGGAGAAGAGATACATCACAACGTTCTCGCCCTCGCCGTGAGCGTGCAGGTCCTCGAAGAAGGCCGCGATGCCTTCGGAAACGTCCTGCCACAGCTTGGGGTGGGCCCCGGCCTCGCCGGCGTGGGTGTCGAAGCTGGCGTGCTGGGTGTAGAAGATCCGCGTCCCCAGGTCAGCCAAATGCACTTGGGCGATGTCCTTCAAGTGGGCCGCGATGGGAGAGTTGGGATACTCAACGCTGGAGGAATACATCTCCGGCGCTACCTTTACGATGTCGGCGCCGGTCATGGCTTCCATGCCGGTGGAGCGCAGGTAATCGGTGACCATTCCCGAACCTATCGCCGGGGAGTACATCCGGGCGAACAGGTCAAGGGCCTTGCTGCGCTGGGTCTGGTCGGCGATGCCGGTGAGTACGCCGTAGGTGCTCAGGTCGGAGATGGCGGCGACGGGCACGCCGGGCACTACCAGAGCGCGGGGTAGACCGTGGCCGAAGTTGATAGCGGTCAGGACGTTCTCTTTGTTGGGGTCCAGTTCCCGTGCCAAACGCCCGGCCCAGCCCTCGGTGCCTACCTTGTCCGGCTCGCAGGTGTGCCAGATGTCCATGGAGCGGAAATGGGACCTGGGGGAGTCGGCATAGCCGACGCCGTGGAATATCGCCACTTTACCCTGGTCGTACAGATCCTTGACCGGACCCATGGTGGGCATGAAGCCCAGTTCATCGTCGATCTTGATGATCTGGTCNTGCTGGTATCCCACCGTCGGGCGGTTGTCGTAATACAGGGAGTCGTTGTAAGGAATCACCGTATTNANATAGTCGTTNCCGCCGGTTAGCTGCAGTACGACGANGACCGGGTCTTTCTTNGTTNAGGTCATTTTTNNTCTCCTTATTTTGATATCCCTTCCNTTTGAAGGGGGAAGGAGGCTATTTATCCGAATTGGTACTCGGTCGTGGCGCCCACCAGGGCCAGCATCTCGCCTACCCGGGTGCCTGCGGCGCTTTCGTCGCTCCAGTTCATGTTGCCCTGGGACTTGGCGTGGTCCAGCAGTTGTGCTTTGGTCTCTTCGCCAACTTCCAGGAAGCCCATGTGCTCAAGAGACGCATCCACCAGTTCCTCAGGGGTATTGANGCCAGCCGTCTTGATGGAGTTGATGATTCTCTTCACGCCGGGCAGGCTAGTGTTGGCCACCCGGTCGGCCACGAAGTTGATCCGGGCCAGCAGCGAACCGCTGTTGATCCACTCCGTTCCGGTATACCAGCCTTCAACACTGGGCGGGTTCAGCAGGGCCTGTCCCATGTATCCGGACTCGGGACCAACGTCGGGGAGAGTGGGCTCGGGGGTCTGATAAGAGCCCACCAATTTCAACGTTCCGGCGACGACTTCGGCCGGGCTCTTGATCTTGGAGAACCGGGCGTTCTTAAAGAAGTCGGAGTTGAACATGGTGCTGAGCACCGCTTTAATCTCGTAGCCCGACTCCTCGAAGGCGTTAATCATCACTTCCAGCGCATCTTCGTCCCTGGCATCCTGGATGGTCCAAGCCGGGACCTGAACCTCGTCGGCGACGAAGAAGTTGTATAGGTGGCGGCAGATGAAGCGGGCGGTGGCCGGTTCCTTCACAATGATGTCGATTATGTCCTCACCGTCGAAGTTGCCGGTGTGGCCCAGGAAGGTTTTTTCGCCGGCGTCGTGGTCTTCTCCCCGGTAATCGAATCGCCAGGGGAAGCGTCCGAAGGGCTGGCGAGGCAGCTTGGGCTGAATGGTCCAGCCGGTAAAAGCACGGGAGGCTTCACGAACGTCCACCTCGGTGTAGTTGCTGACTCCCATGGAGAACAGCTCAAGCAGTTCGCGGCCCCAGTTCTCGTTTACTGCGTCCCGATGGTTCTCGTTGTTGTCCAGCCAGTAAATCATGGCCGGATTTTTGGACAGCTCCACCAGCATCTCCCGGTAGCTGCCCATACCAAACTTACGGAACATGACCAACTGCTCCAGCATCTGGTCGCAGTTGTCCACCTTGGCGTTGCCGGTGGCGAACACCTGATGCCAGAACAGGGCCGTCTTTTCCACCAACGGCCGCTTGGTTGTGATCATGTGGTACATCCAGTTGTACTGACCCGGAGTCGGAGTGCCGCCGGGCAGCAGCGCGCCGGGCAGGTAGCGTAAGAGCAACGCCGTCTTGCCGCTGGGGATGTCGTCGGGGGGATTAACCAGTTCCTCAACGGTGGCTTCATAGCCCATCGCCAAGTACCGGTCCAACTCCTCCGGCGTCGCGCCAAAGCCGGCTCGGCGCATGAGGTGGGCCATCAGGGCTACATCTTCTTTATTGGACATCCAACTGCCTCCTTTAGGGTAAAGCGTTCGTAAACCAAGCAGTCATATCATCGCCAACAGGCGACAGTAAGCCTAGGCTAAATCTGTCCCGATAATATGGTATCGGTGAGTCTGTGTCAACGGCCCGCCGTGCTTAATCACCGCCCTCGGCCGGTTGGAGACGGAAATCGTCGCATTGATGCCGCATAGCTCGATTCTTGTCACCTTGTCGGCTCAACTGTATGATGGGTTCTCTTCAGATCTAGCCTGCTTACCCAGGGTAAACTCAAGATTCAGCGGCGCGGTCGATCGACTGCTCCGGGACTGAGAGAAGAAGAGATGCTGAGGCCCTTCAAGCTTCACGAGCCAACAACGGTGGACGCCGCCGTTTCCCTCCTGGGCCGATTCGGGGAGGAAGCCAAGGTCTACTGCGGCGGCACGGAGCTCCTGTTGGCGATGAAGGAGGGGCTCCTCCGCTACAGCCACCTAGTCAACATCAAGACTATACCCGGCCTGGATGAGATCGCCTACGACCAGGGGTCTGGGATGCTGTCCATCGGGGCAACCGTTACCCACACCGGTCTGGAACGCTCGCCTCAGATACAGTCCCATTTCCCCCTGATTGCCGAAGCCGAAGGCAACGTGGCTAACGTTCGAGTGCGCAACGTGGGAACTATCGGCGGCAACCTCTGCTTCTCCGAGCCTCACTCCGACCCCGGGGCTTTTCTCCTTCTCTTCGATACTCAGGTGGAGATCCAGGGCTCTGGAGGCCAAAGGACAATTCCCCTGGCGGAACTAACCCTGGGCCCGTTCGAGACCTGTCTGGAAGACGACGAGATCCTCACTAGGATACTGGTCCCCCAGTTCCCACAGGGAATGACGGGCGCTTACCTCAAGTTCGGCTATCATGCGCGGCCCACGCTGGGAGTGGGAGTCTCGGTGCGTCTGGAACCAAAGACTTTCGATGGCGAACACATCGAAAGCGCAGTCGTTGCCGAGGTCCGCGTTACCGTGGGCTCGGCAGGTCCCAAAGCGGTGCGGGTGGCCGAGGCTGAAGAGTTGTTGATGGGGAAGACGGTAGGCGAGTTGCTGCCGGGACTCAACGGGGGAGAGTCATCATCAATGAATGAAGCGGGCCGGCTGGCGGGCCGGACAGCCGACGCGATGGATGACATCCACGGGTCGGCGGAGTACAAAGAGCACATGATTGGAGTCTTCCTAAAACGGACCTTCGCCAAAGCAATCAACAATCATCGACCAGCAGTCCAAAGCCCCCTTTCGTAAAGGGGGTTGGGGGATTTCGTCCCGCACCAAGGAGAAGCCACAGTGACCACAGATGAAACCCAACAACCAACCATAGACCGCATCCCGATCAGCCTGACTGTCAACGGACGCACCGTGACCGANAACGTGCCACCGCAGCTCACCCTGCTGGACTTCCTGCGCGACTGGCTGGGCCTTAAAGGCGCAAAAAGGTCCTGCGACCTGCAAGTTTGCGGCGCCTGCACCGTGCTGGTTGGCGGCAACGCCGTAAGCTCTTGCACCTACTTGGCCTTCGAAGCCAGGAACACCGAAGTCACCACCGTTGAAGGCTTGGCCCAGAGCGGAGAGCTTCACCCGTTACAGCAATCCTTCATAGACAACGCCGCCTTCCAGTGCGGCTTCTGCACCCCCGGCATGATCCTGGCGGCCAAGTCCCTGCTAGACCAAANCCCCCACCCCAACGAACAAGAAATCCGAGCCTATATGAAAGGCAACATCTGCCGTTGCACCGGGTATAAGAAGATTGTTGAGGCGATTGAGGGGGCGGGTGATGGAGATTAGACGATAGTTAAATCTACCCTTGGCTGGTAGGATTTAGAGAATGTAACCGAGACCACCGGAGTTGAGCAGGGCACCGATTGGACGCCCATGAATCGGACACGGCACATATGAAACGGAATCCAACTCTAGCAAAGCCAGACCTGGGAGAAGTCGTAGACGCCGTATTAGCCGTGTGCGAGCCAAAGGCCGTAATTTTATTTGGGTCTTATGCCCGGGGCGACACTCACCGGGATTCCGATCTCGATTTATTGGTTATCCGGCAAAAGGAGTTCAAGAGGGGCGATAGCCGGAGGAAGGAATTGGGCCGAATCTACCGATCGGTTTCTCAAGCGTGCGCTATCNCCAAGGATATCCTGCTACTCACCAACAATGAATTCCTAGAGTGGNGGAACACAACCAACCACATGGCGGCAGTCGCTTGGAAGGAAGGGCGTGTTTTGTATGGCCAGGTNTAACAGAGACCACGCCCTTCTGCTGCTGGAGTTGGCAGGAAAAGACCACAAAGCCCTGTCGAATATGCGGGACGCAGAGGTGTTCGAAGAGGAAATCTTCGGGTTCCACGCGCAACAAGCGATAGAAAAAACCCTAAAGGCATGGATAGCCGCCATAGGCCTTGTCTACCCAAAATCCCACGATGTCAGTGTGTTGACAACCATTCTGCGGGGTGCCGGCGCCGACTTGAGCGNGTTTCCCGACTTNGAAGACTTTTCGATCTACGCCGTGCAGTACCGGTACGAAGCATACGACGAACCTGAGGAAAAACTGGACAGAGAGGAAACGATTGCGGCTACGAGAANCTTGATTGAGCAGGTACGTGAAGTGATACATGGCGTTGAATAGGCGGAATCTCTGACATTGCACCGGCTACAAACAGATTGTTGAGGCAATTCTGGCGGCTGGTCAGTGAAATCGACACCCCGTTCTGGTTCGTATCGATCTGCTTTTCACCGACGTCATAAAAGTGATTGAGAAAAGAGGAAAACCATGACCACAGTAGGCAAACCAGTCCCCAGAATTGATGCCTTGGACAAAGTGACCGGGCGGGCCGCTTATGTGGGCGACCTGGAGATTCCGGGCATGGTCCATGGCCTGATCTTGCGCAGCCCGTGGCCCCACGCTCGGGTCGTGAGCATTGACGCTAGCGAAGCCGAGGGATTGCCGGGGGTCCTGGGGGTGCTCACCCGCGACCACCTTGAAGGCATTGACCCCTATTTTGGCTCGGTGGTGCGGGACCGGCCCATCGTGGCCATGGACAAGGTCCGGTACCAGGGAGAGCCGGTGGCCGCCGTGGCCGCCAGGGACTTGGCAACGGCCCAAAAAGCCCTGGAGTTGATCCTCGTCGAGTACGAAGAGCTGCCCTTAGTGTCTGACACCGAGGAAGCCCTTGTCCCCGGTTCGCCCGCCCTACACGAGACTAACCTTTGCGCCGAGCACCATTACGACTGGGGGGACGTCGAGGAAGGGTTCGCCCAATCGGACCGGGTGTTCGAAGATACTTTTACCTTCCCCATGGTCTACCACTACGCCCTGGAGCCGCACACGTCCATTGGCCACTACACCAATCAGGGGATAACCGTGTGGTCCACAGCCCAGCATCCCTTCCTGGTGCGGGGCGATCTGGCCCGCATGTTTGGCTTCTCGCTGCACCAGGTGAGGATCATCGTGCCCTANTTGGGCGGGGGATTCGGCAGCAAGTCCTACACCAAGATGGAGCCTCTGGCCGTCGCCTTGAGCAAGGTAGCCGGACGCCCGGTGCGTCTGGCCCTATCGGTAGAAGAGGCGTTCANGACGGTGCGCCGCCATGCCGCTCGCTTGACCGTCAAAACCGGGGTCAAGCTGGACGGAACCTTCGTGGCTAGGGAGTGCCTGATCTACCTGGACACTGGCGCTTATGCCGACAACGGGCCTTTGGTGGCGGGCCGGGCTGGAGAAAGGATAGCCGGTCCCTATCGGTGGCCCAACCTGAAAGTTTCGTCGTCCGCCGTATACACCAACTCCACCCCTGCCGGGTCTTTCCGGTCCATCGGGGCACCCCAGGCGGCGTGGGCCAGCGAGTCCCAAGTTGACATAATCGCCCACGGCTTGGGCATTGACCCGCTGGAGATCCGTATCAAGAACATGGTGTCTCGAGGAGAGGAGGTTCGGCGGGGACAGCGGCCCTTGGAGGGCGACCCGGCAACCGGGCTGCGGCTGGCGGCCGAGGCCGTGGGGTGGGGCGATGAAGAGGCACCGGGAGCGGCGCAGGAATCTGCGCGAACAATTCCCTCGGCGCTGGTGACCGGGAAGGGCCTGGGCTGCAACCTTTCTGGCGTGGGGTCCAGTCCCACATCAACGGCCCTGGTGCGCATGCACGTGGATGGCAGCCTCACCGTGTTGGTTGGCACCACCGAGCTGGGCCAAGGCTCTCGATCCGCCATGGCTCAGGTGGCTTCCGAGGAGTTGACGGTGCCCATGGAAAGCGTGGACGTTATATCCTCGGACACCTCCATAGTTCCCTACGACCGGTCTACCGGGTCCAGCCGATCCACCACCCTCATGGGCTTGGCGGTCCAAGACGGAGCGATCGAAGTGAAGGACCAACTGTTGGAGTTGGCGGCCCTGCACTTCGAAAGCCCTATAGAGGAGCTGTCGATCGAGGAGGGTCAGGTCCTTCGCCAAGGGGAATCAATCTCTTTCAGTGCGCTTATCCAGGAAGAGTTCGGCGGAGTGGCCGGGGAGCTGATGGGCCGGGGTTACGTGACCCCCCGGCGCCACGGCGGCAGGCTGGCGCAATCTCCCGTATTCTGGGAAGTCGGCATATCCGCCGCCGAAGTGGAACTGGACGTGGAGACCGGAGCCATCCGGATACCCCACTACGTCTCGGTGGCCGACGTCGGCAAAGCCATCAATCCCCAGCAGTGCGAGGGTCAGGACGAAGGCGCGGCCATGCAAGGACTGGGCCACACCCTGTTCGAGGAGATGCTCTACGAGGACGGCCAGCTCCTCAACCCGAACCTGATCGATTACAAAGTGCCGACCTTCGCCGAGCTTCCCGATAAGCTGGAAACCATCCTCATCGAGAACGGGGACGGCCCCGGACCCTTTGGGTCCAAAGGTTTGGGTGAGGGAGGAATCGTCGCGGCGGGCCCGGCGGTGGCTAATGCCATCTTCCGTGCTACCGGCGTTCGTATCAAGGAATTGCCGCTGACGCCGGAACGAGTTTGGCGGGCCTTGCGACGGGCCCGGGGGCAGGACTAGGCTTAGCTCATGGACTTTTCCCATAGCATTACCGTGGACGCGCCCGCAGACCGGGTGTGGTCCTTGCTGATAGACCCCAACAGCATCGCCCCGGCTATCCCCGGCTTCCAGGCTCTCGACGTGATTGACGACGATAACTTTTCGGTCCAGATCGCCCAGCGCATCGGCCCCTTTCGAGCTAGATTCGATCTGCGCATGACCCTAACTGAGGTCGTCGACTTGAAGCTGATCCGGGCCACCGGGCAGGGCGCCGAGGCCGGCGGAGGGTTGTTGAAGGTCCCTTCGGCGGTGGTGGAGATGGCGTCCTTGGGTGACGGGAAGACTGAGCTCTCCTTCAATATCGAATTCACTCTCTTGGGCAAGCTCGGTGCTATGGGCTACCCGTTGGTGAAGCGGAAGGCGGGGGAAATGGCCCAGCTGTTCGGCGAGAATCTCAGGGAGCGCCTGGAACAGGACGGGAACTCCTAAAAGAGAATGCGGCAGTGGCTCGACGAGCTCACCACGAACGATGGGAGTCCTCTTTGCCGTTCGTCGTGAGCCTGTCGAAGGACCTGGCAGCCTGGAAATAGGAGTTACACCGGATCCGGAGGAGAACACATGGTTTCGCCGATATTGCCTCCCGGTTTGGTTTACCATCCGGCGGACATCAAGGCCTACGAAGTGGGGCTTGCCGGACACAACGGCGACCCGGTCCCGGCCTACGTGGCCCGTCCCTCTGCCGAGGGCCAGTACCCCGGGTTGATTTTGGTCCATGGCGTTCATGGCTATGAAGAGCACATGAAAGACGTGGCACGCCGGTTCGCCGCTCTGGGTTACGCTGCCATCGTGCCTGCCCTCTACAGCCGCAACGAGTTTCTGGCCGTCGTTGAGGAGGAAGATTTAAGTCAAGCTGCTGGCTGGCTGACCGCTCGTCCCCACGCCCAGGCCAACGGGGACCTGCTGGCCGGGCAAAACTTCCTGGAAAGCAGTTCGTTCGTCAACGGGCGCATCGGGCTGGTGGGCTTCTGCTCCGGTGGGCGTGTGGCCCTGATGTTCGCCTGCAACACCCAAAGACTGGCCGCTTTCGTAAACTTCTATTCCAACGGCGTATTTCAACCCACGGAAGCGAACCCCGTGACGGCTGGAGAGATGGTCGGCGGCCTCTGCTGTCCCATGCTGGGTCTGTTTGGCGCCGACGACACCAATCCCTCCCCGGCGGACGTGGAACGGCTGCGGCAAGAGTTGCAAAACCACGGCAAGACTTTCGAAACGGCGAGTTTCAAAAACGCGGGTCACGCTTTCTTTTCCGACACCCGCGCCAGCTACCGGCCCGAGGCGTCTTACATGGCGTGGGGCCGTTGCTTGGAGTGGCTTTCCCGCTATCTGAAGGACTGACTTGCAAGCCGCCCAATCCCGTATCTGTGAGTGTCGCTGTCAACCTCTAATATCAGGCACGTTGACGAGGCGCTGTGGCGACGGCATAATGTCACCATCCGGCTGTCCGAGGATTACGAAATGAAGAACGGATACAGAGTTGTCGATATAGATACCCACGTAAATCCCAGCTACGATACATTGGTCAAGTACGTCGACCCCAGTTTTCGGTCCAGATTGGACGAATTGAAGCCCTACTTGCGTACAGTGGGCAGCTATACCGCTTTGAGCATGGCGTCCATACCCTTTGACCGGTTCCCTGGCGAGGCGCCCGCGGATGATGATGTTCGGCCGGTATTGGGAGGCCGCGGCGCGCTGGAGGGACGGGTTTCCAAGACATCTGGGCACCACCGGGTGGACCCAAGGCACGGGGTCAGCGATGAAAACGCCGAGGGACGCCTGCTGGACATGGACATGGAAGGCCGGGACGTGGACGTGATAATTCCCGGCACCTGGGCCAACGGGTTGAGCAGCCTGGAGGACGTGTCCCTGGCCGAAGGCCTTTACGCTGCCTATCACAACTACATGCGGGAGTACTGTAGTACATCGCCCGACCGCCTCAAGAGCCTGATCCTGGTCCCATGTGCTGACATAGAGTGGGCGGTGTCCGAGGTTAAAGCCCTGGCAAACGAGAAATGGGTCGCCGCCGTCACGCCCATTCTGCCCGAGGGGATGCCGGTGGACCACCCCGCCATTGATCCCTTGTGGGAGGTAATGAACGATGCCCACCTTCCGATTTTGCACCACAGCTTTACCTTCGAGGCCCCGTATTTCCCCGGTTACCGGGACATGTGGGGCAACGTGGCGGTAGCCAGGACCGCCGCTCACCCATGGGGGGCTGCCCGGCTGTTGTCCTATCTAATCGTTGGCCGGATTTTCGACCGGTTCCCCAACATCAACGCCGGCGCTGCCGAGGTCGGCCACGGCTGGCTGCCCCATTGGCTCATTCGCCTGGGGGAAATGGTCAGTTACGTTGCCGGCACCACGCCTCCCACCGAATACAAACCAATTGAATATGCTCAGATGGGCCGGTTCAAGTGCGGCGCCGAGCCGTTCGAAGGGCCGGAAATGACTAAGGCCTGCATCGACCTGTTGGGCACCGGTTGTTTGATGCACCAGTCGGACTACCCCCATAATGAGGCCCACTTTCCCGACACCGCGGAAATAGTTATTAACTGGCCTTTCTGGAAGGAGTTGGGAGACGAAGCACTGCAGAGCCACATGTCAGGCAACGCGGAATCGTTCCTGCGCACGATCTGACACGCCTAAATAGGGTTAGCAATCTACGTAGCGACATCGGGGCCTGATGCACGATTGTGGCAGGCCCCTTGTAGTTATGGCCCACCCATCGAGGATCGGGAGGTAAATCCTTGCAATACGACGTAATCATAATTGGCGCCGGGTCTGCCGGGGCGATTCTGGCGAGCCGGCTCTCGGAAGATTCCCAGCGGTCCGTCTTGCTCTTGGAAGCCGGGCCCGACTATCCCGACTTCGAGCATCTCCCCGACGACGTTAAGTACGGTTACGACACGGGCATCGGCACCCCGCCGATGCGTACCCCCGGTGGCCATCCCGTGGCATTGGCGTCCAGCATCCACAGCTGGCAGTATGTGGCCAGGGCAACGGATCTTGCGCCGGAGATGGCCGTACCCAGGGGCAAAGTCACCGGCGGATCCAGCGCCATAAACTCCTCGGCGTTCTACCGGGGTATCCCTGATGACTTCCAAGCCTGGTCGGACATGGGCAACGATGAGTGGGGCTTCGACAAAGTGCTCCCCTACTTCCGCCGCCTGGAAACCGACGTTGACCGCCATGACGAACACCACGGCAGCGACGGTCCCATATTCGTGCACCATTCGGACCGCAGCCAGTGGCACAGCACCCAGACGGCCTTCTACGACGCCTGCGTGGACGCCGGGTTTCCGGAAACCCAGGATCATAATGAACCGGGTTCCGAGGGGGTCGGCCCGTCCATCACCAACAACCACAACCGTGTCCGCTTCAGCACCTCCCTAGGGTACCTGAGCCAAGGACGGCATCGGCTGAACCTGACCATTCGGGCTAACTGCGCCGCGCAGCGGCTTCTGTTTGACGGAAAACGCGTTACGGGTGTTGAGGTAGAAAGCAGCGGCGATATCTTTTCTGTCGAAGGAGATCAGGTCATTCTCAGCGCCGGGGCCGTCGGCTCTCCCCAGCTACTGATGTTGTCCGGAGTTGGTCCGGCGGAGCACATAGCCAGCCTGGGGATCCCGGTAGTCCTGGACCTGCCCGGCGTGGGCCAAAACCTTAGGGACCATCCCAAACTGTACCTCACCTGGCGGGTCAAAGAAGGCTATCCCGTGGAGGAGAGACCGGCACGCGGCGGGGTGGCCTTTCGCTTCACCGCCACTGGGTCCCATCTGCGAAGCGACCTGGGTATCAGCATGGGGGCATTCGTTACCCCCAGGCTCAAGCCGTCGGAGCACGCGGCTTCCCGAGACGGCAGCGACTTGTCCGATCGGCGGATCGAGATGATGGTGGGACTGCTCCTGCCGGTAAGTTCAGGGGAACTCAAGCTCACATCCACCGACCCCACCATTCAGCCCTACCTGAACTACAACTACCTGGCTGAGCCATTCGACAGAGAACGGCTCCGGGAGGCGGTCAGGCTGTGCCTGACATTGGCCGAAAACCCGCGGCTGGCGGACGTGATCGGCGAGCGGATGGAGCCAACGGACACCGACCTGGCGTCGGACGATGCCTTGGACCAGTGGATCATGCGCGAGGCCCACACCTATTCCCATGTCTCCTGCACCTGCAAGATGGGACCGGTCAGCGACCCCATGGCGGTTACCGACCAGTTCGGAAAGGTTCACGGTATGGAAGGTCTGCGCATCGTCGACGCGTCGATCATGCCCGACTTGGTCCGCGCGCCCATCAACCCCACGGTCTTGATGATTGGGGAGCGGATCGCCGACCTGATCAGCTAAAGGCTGGTTCTCTACCACGCCCGGATTCTCCTTGGGACGGGATTCTATTTGACGTGGGAGCCTGGTATTATGGGGCGACTCCACCGGAAGCGGTGATGACAGGAGAGAGTAATGTCAGTATTGGGCGATGACAAGGTCAGGCTGAAGAATATCAACCACATAACATACAACGTAAAAGATAAAGACGCTGCGTTGAAGTGGTACCAAGAGATTCTAGGGTTGAAGCAGATCCCCAAAATGGTGAACAGCGACCATCTGTACTGGCTCCAACTGCCCAGCGGTGCGATGGTACACATCATCGAAAACGTAGACGCTCCATCGGCGCCGTCCCACCACACAGCGTTCGAGGTCGATGATCTCGACGCGGCCCGGGACGCGGTTATGGGAGCGGGCGTGGATGTTACCGAGATTCAGACTCGGAATGACGGCCAGAGGGCCTGCTACCTAAACGACCCCGACGGCAACCGCATCGAGCTCTGCACCGTCTCTGGGTTCGGGGTATTGGTCTAGCCGTTAAGCCGCAGCCAGCCTCTTCACCACCGCCTCGTCCAACTCCGCGCCCAGGCCGGGGCCGTCGGGTACTTTCAGGTAGCCGTCCTTGACCTGCAGGGGATCTTTCAAGATTGGCCACTCGTCCCGGATGCTTAGAGGCTCGATGTTGTATTCCTGGGCGTAGGGTATGTTGGCGTAGGCGGCGCAGACGTGTAGGTGGGCAACTGTGCTGATGGTTGGTTGGGTGTTGTGCACGGTAATGGGTTTGCCGAATGCCGACGCCAGGGCGGCGATCTTCTGGAACTCGGTGAACCCGGGGACCTTCACGATGTCGGGCTGCAAGATGTCGGCGTGGCCCTGCAAGATCAGGTCCCGGTACTGCCAGTGGGTGTAGATCATCTCTCCCGAGGCGATGGGTATGTCCAGGGTGTCGGCTATCGTGGCCAATCCCGGCAGGTCGTAGTGGGGCCTGGGTTCCTCGAAGTGGAAGACTCCCAGGTCTTCCAGGGCTTTGCCGATTTCCAATGCGTGGTGGGTGGTAAATGCGCCGTTGACGTCTACCAGTATCTCGATGTCGTCTCCGACTGCGGCCCGGACGGCCCGCACCGTTTCGATGGTCTGGTCGGCGGGGTCGTCCATCTCTCCGGGTACCGCGCTGTGCAGTTTGTACGCTGTATAGCCCTGGTCCACGAAGGATGCGGCGCGCCTGGCCTCTTCGCTGGGGGACATATCCCGGCGCAGTGAGCTGGCGTACATCCTGATCTTGTCTTTCAGCTTGCCGCCCAAGAGCTTGTGAATGGGCATTCCCAGGGCTTTGCCCTTGATGTCCCACAAAGCGATGTCCAAACCGGCGATGGCGCAGTAGACGGCGCCGCCCATGTCGGATGCCGAGCCGGCGCGGTACATGTCCCGCCAACGGAGCTCGTTGTCCAGAGGGTCTTGACCTACCAGCACCGGGCCTAAGGTGTACTCGATCAATGTCTTGATCACCTGGGGCTGGCGGCGGAAGCACTCACCGATTCCCGTGATCCCTTCGTCGGTATACACCCTCACGAAAGGATTAACTCGGTCCAGAATCAGACATTCCACACTTGTGATTTTCATTCTTATGCTCCTATTTCAATAACCAACCGAGGACGGTGGGTATCGGCACATCTTACCTGATTAGCTGAATCGCGCGGTTTGGATATTGCTGAGTCGGAACCCAGAGGTTTGGGGATAAATCACCAGCATTACATCCGGTTTCGGTTAGTTGTCGATACGGATTGACACCGGGACTTCATGTGTTCAAAATTTGGGCAACTCTTGATTTTTGGGGGAAAAGCATGGGTTGATATCTGACGGTTATTAGACAGTACGTGGTGTTCAGCGGGCGCTCAAGACGTCAAGAATATTGGATTTTCACTCTCATCAGTACGATCATCTCCATTGCACTCAGTGTCGTCGATGGCATCGCCGGTAATCCAGGTATTCTCCAAGGGATCTACGCTCTCGCCGTAGTTCTCCCCAGCCTTGGGGTTGGGATACGTAGGCTGCACGACACCGGCCGCAGCGCCTGGTGGCTGCTGATTGTACTAGTTCCAATCCTCGGCTGGATAGCTCTAATCGTGTTTTACGCGACAGACGGTGAGCCGGGAGAGAATCGATATGGTCCCAATCCCAAGGCCGAGGTAGCCTAGGAATCGGAACGGATTAGAGTTCTTGTCGCGACGGACTCGCCCTCGTCGCCAACCTAGATTCGTAGGCTTAGGGCAAGTGGATCGGCTGCGGGGGCAGCGAGACTGGAAAGGGTACATTGGGGTATTGTTTCAGGAGCCGCCGCCATGCGGCGTGGCCTACCTGCTCCGCCCGCCGGACGATATCGTCTTCGTCGATGGTCAAAACCTTGCCGTCACGCATCAGCCAGCGTCCGTCGACCATCACCGCCTGAACGTCGGATGCTTGGCCATTGTGGACGAAGCCAGAGACGATACGCAGCGTGGGCACTAGGTGAGGGCGCATCATGTTGATCATGAATAGGTCAGCCTTCTTCCCCACCTCCAGGCTGCCCGTCTCCTGACCCAACCCTAAAATCTGAGCCCCGCCATGGCTGGCCCACTCCAGGACGTCTTCCGGTTGGGGGTCCATCTGGTCGTTGCGGCGTATGCGTTCCAGGAACAGACCGGCTCGCATGACCTCCACCATGTCCTCGGCCATGTTGTCCGAGCCCATGCCCATGCCGCATCCCGCCGCCACAAGCTCCTTGACAGGCGCGGCCGCTCCCCGCCGGGCGGCGATGGCGGCGTTGTTGGACACGCCACACCCCGCTTGACCCAACAAAGCCACTTCCGCGGAATTCACGTAGCGGCAGTGGGCCAGCACCAACCTGGGACCGAGGAAGTCGTTGGCGAAAAGATAGTGGGTTGGAGGAACTCCCCTGGCCCGCATCACCGACTCGATCTCGTTGGGGCTCTGGGAGAGATGAATCGTATAGCCCACGTCGTAGCTCTCCGCCATCTCCCGGCTCCGGCGAAGCAGGCCGGGTGAAACCGTCTCGGGAGCGTGGGGGGCGACGAAACAAGAGATCCGCCCATCGCCTTTGCCGTGCCAGGTGTCGATCAGGTCGGCGCATCTTTGCAGACCCTGGTCCATGCGGGCCGATGACGAGCCTGACGGTCCGGCTGACTCGTCCACGTCGTTCACGCTGTCCGCCAAAACCATCCGCATCCCAGTCTTTTCCAGATACTCGGCATAGTCTGCGACTTCAGCTTGGACCTCCAGCAAGCAGGTGGTCCCGCTGCGGATGGCTTCCAGCACGCCCAACGTTGCCATCACCTGACGCTCCTCTTGGGATAACAGGGACCGGGCCGACGCGGGAAATTTTAGTGTGGTTGGGAACCCCCAGTCTTCCAAGATACCCCGGTCGTTGGACGCCAGCAGGTGCGTGTGGCAGTTAACCAAGCCAGGAAACAACGCCTTGCCCGAACCTTCGATCTGCTCGGCGGCGGGATGGGCCGCCGTTACCTCAGGTGTTGGACCGATTGCCACGATTCTGTCGCCGTCGATGGCGATTGCGGAATCGTAAAGCACGGTCCTGCCGTTGTCTCCGGTCACGATGGTCGCGTTCTTGATTACGGTGGTCATGTTGTCCTCGCTCCTAGCAGGCGATTGTCAGCAGCATAATACCACCGTGCCGCCCTCCGGAGGGGCTAAGGATCCGGTTGTTTTCTCAGTGGGCAAGGGTACAATGTGCTGGGTGAACGAGGGTGGGATTACGGCGCAAAATTCCGAACAGGAGAAAAATTATGCCGGAAGTAGAAAAGAAGCTTAACGATTTGGGGTACCAGCTTCCTCCGCCCAGGACGGTGATGGCGGGCAACTTCGTGCCTGCGGTGCGGACTGGCAACCTGGTTTACCTGTCTGGTCACGGGCCGTCCTTGCCCGAGGGCGGGTTTTCCCACACGGGTAAGTTGGGGGGCAACTTGACTGTCGACGATGGCTACGCCGCCGCCCGCCAAACTATGTTGAACCTGCTCACTTCGCTCAAGGGCGAGATCGGGGACTTGGACAAGATGAAAAGGGTGATCAAACTGCTGTGTATGGTGAACGCCGACGCCGATTTCCGTGAGTCCCCAGCGGTAGCCAACGGGGCTTCGGACCTGTTGGTCGGCATCTACGGCGAAGCAGGCCGCCACGCCAGGTCAGCGGTGGGCATGGCAATGCTGCCCGGCCAGATGGCCGTAGAGATTGAGATGATTGTTGAGGTAGAGGGTTAGTCCCAGTTCATTCGATATCCGGCCGCAAGTGCTCCCAAGGTCTGGCTTGTTCGAAGGCGGCGGAGGCGCGGAGGACCGTCGCTTCGTCTCCCCTCTTGCCGATGATGTGCAGGCCGATGGGTAGCCCCTCGCTGGAGAAGCCGCAGGGAACGCTGGCGGCGGGCTGTCCGGAAAGGTTGAAGGGCCGGGTCATGGGTGAATAAGATGACCTGGGCGGCACGTCCTTGCCATCGATTCTGTCCGGGGGCTGGCCGATGGGGAAGGGTGGCACCGCCATCGTTGGCGTGAGCAGCAGGTCGTAAGTGTCCATCAGGTCATCGATCTTGGCCTTCATCTCGTCTACAGCCCTGATAGCGCGAGCGTAGTCGGCGGCGGTTGCTTGACTGCCGTGCTCGAAGCAGAACCGGGCGTTGTCGCTCAGTTTCTCTGGGCACTCTTCCATCAGGTGTCCGTACACCGTGTAGTTTCCCGTATAGAAGATTGTCAGGAACGCTGGGATGGGATTATCCAGGGCGAATGCCGGGTCGTCCACGGTGCATCCCAATTCCTCGAAGACACGGGCCGCCGTTGACGTGATGGAAGCAACCTCCGGGTCGATGGCGGCATAACCCATGCCGGTGCTCCAGGCCAGCCGCAGTCCCCGCACGCTGTTATCCAGCCCGGCTAGAAAGTCGGGCACCGAATCTCGCATCGACCCTGGGTCTCTGGAGTCGTGCCCGGCCAGCACTTTCAGCAGAATCGCGGCATCCCGAACGTTACGGGCCATGGGCCCCGACTGGGACGTAAGGTTGGGAGCGGGACGGCCCAGACCGCCCGCCCGGGGCACCCTGCCCAGGGTAGGTTTGATGCCGAAGATTCCGTTGAAGCTGCTGGGATTGCGTATGGATCCGCCGCCGTCGGTGCCGGTGGCAAAGGGACACATTCCGGCGGCCACCGCCGCTCCGGCTCCCCCGCTGGAACCTCCGGCGGTGCGCTCAGTGTTCCATGGGTTTCGGCACGGGTCGCCCAGCCGGTTCTCCGTGGTGCCCTGCAGTCCGAACTCGGGGGTGTTGGTCTTACCCAGGAGCACGGCCCCACTGGCTTTGACCCGCTCGGCCACCACTGAGTCCATCTCCGGTATCGCGTCCTGGTACGCCAGAGACCCCATGGTGCTGCGTATCCCCTTGGTGGCCTCCAGGTCTTTCAGGGAGATAGGGATGCCCAATAGCGGCCCATTCTCCCGTCCCTGCCCGATCTTTTCGTCGGCGGCCTTGGCCGCGGCCAAGGCTTCTTCCCCGGTGACCGTGAGATAGGCGTTGAGCTTGGGATTCAGCCGTTCGATACGACGCAGGAACGTCTCGGTCAGCTCGGTAGAGGAGACGCGTCGGGTGTCCAGGAGTTCTCGTAGTTGCCAGACTGGTGTGTAAAACAGGTCGGTGTCTTGCATAATCCTTCTAGGTTTTAGATTGTGTTGTTCGGGGAAATCCCCCTAAATCCCCCTTTACGAAAGGGGGATTTAGGGGTCTGTTGAGGCCCATAACTGGGAACGTCTTTACAGCCGAATCACTCCGATGTCGCCCTCTATGGTTATTTCGGTGCCGTAGGGTTTGGAGACGTCTTGAAGCCAACGCAGCGTTCGCTGGGCGATGGCGCTATCCGCTATAACGGGCCGGCCCCGCTGGGCGATGGGACGCCCATGGCCCATGTCGATGGGGTGTAGGACGATTTCTTTGAGATTGCCGCCTGCGTAGTTGCAGACCGCGACGACGCTCTGCCAGAAGATGGGGTCGCCGGCGAAGGCTCGGGTGCCTCCTCCGGAGCGGGTGTCCAGGTAGTCGCCGGGTGTCTGGTCATAGCCCAGGCCGAAGCGCCGGTAGGCCTCGTTGGGGAGCCGGAGCACGCTCTCGTTCTGGAAGATAAAGTTGCCCAAGCTGTAGAAGATGGGCTTGCCCTTGTATATCTCGATGCCGCGCAGAAAGTGGGGCCCGTGCCCGGCGAACATGGCGCAGCCCTGGTCGATGGTCCAGCGGGCGAAGTCTTCCAAAAACGCCGGGGGCGACACCCGGGTGGTGCCGTGGAACTCGCCGGCGGTGCCGCTTTCATGGCAATGGGTGGCGTAAATCATCCAATCCGACAGCTTTTGTGCGCCGCGGATCCAGTTGCCCATCCCGGTCATGTCATCCTGGTTGGGCGAGGTTTTGACGCCGAACTCCTCGGACAGGATAAATTTCTTCTCCATGAACTCGATCTCCGTGGCGTGGTCGGTTGCCTCGCTGTGGCCCCTGAATCCAAAGGCGTTGGTGGCTTCTTCTATGTCGGCGTATCCCAACTCCTGATTGGCTTTATGCAGGGCATCGAACACATCCCGTTCCACGTGGTGCACCAGATCGTGGCGCAGGGCATTCACGCCTGGCCGGCCGGGGAAGTCCGGCCTGCCGCCGCCCGCCCTGGACTGCTCGCTGAAGGTGCTGGTGGCGGACATGACGGCCAGACGGCCTCGGGGAGAGTCAACGTACGCCGGAGCACGGGCCTCGTCGATGTCGCGGCCGCCGCCGGCTTGGGGCAGGTCTACCTCTTTGCAGTGCTCCAGGGTGGTAAGGAACCCGCCCTCGGAAAAGTCGAAAGAGTGGTTGTTGGCGGTAGTTACGGCGTCGATGCCCATCCACTTCAGTTCGTCCAGGTTTCGGGGGTCGGACCGGGTGTAGGTGGCCCCGCTCCATTGCCAACTGCTTTCGTAGTCGTGGAACAGCATCTCCAGGTTCACCACCGAAACGTCGGCCGCCCTCAAGATTTCGATCAAATTGAGGAAACTGGGCTCGTTGAAAGCCTTCATCCGCCGGGT
>PAJQ01000033.1 GCA_002710215.1 Chloroflexota bacterium
AACCTCGAGGATGATACAATAGCCCGCAGAATGCGGGCGTAACTCAGTGGTAGAGTGTTTGCTTCCCAAGCAAAAAGTCGTGAGTTCGAATCTCATCGCCCGCTCCACACAAATAAATGTTGTCCCGGAGGTTACTCGCTATCGATGATCCAGAGTTTGTTAGGGTAGCCGACGTCAGTGAGATTCCGCCAGGCGAAATGAAAGCCGTAAAGATAGGGTACAGCCAGGAAGTTTTGCTGGTAAATGTCGATGGAGTGATTCACGCCTGCGCCAACTGGTGCAATCATCAAGGCTACCGGCTATCGGCGGGAGACGTGGAAGGGGAAGAAGTCCGATGCGATTTGCACGGCGCGAAATTCAACGTGACCACGGGAGAGGCGACCGGTCCCCCAGCCACTGACCCGATAAAGCTGTTCGAGGTCCGTCTCGACGGATTTGACATCTTGATAAGAAAATCCTAGGCGGAATGTAGTTTTAGCCGACGTAGTCCGGCCTTTTGGTAGCAATTACATTTTTCGGCAACAGTTGGGCCGTTAATCATAAAAAACGGGGCAACCTTTCGGTTGCCCCGTTCGCGTCGCCCGGTTGACCTTTTGCTTCCGAAGAAAAGATCATGGGTCCAAATCTCAGCGCCGGCTCCCCACGTGCGATTACAGAGGTGAGCCAGAACTTATTGAAAATTCCTAAAAGAGTTCCAATAACGGGCTTCTAGAATCAAGCCCTACCGTAATAAAAAAGAAGCCGCAGAAATGGCGGCTTCTTTGCTTAGTTAGCTGTTACCGCCTCATTGAGCTGAAGCAGTCACTGCAATAGACCGGCTTGTCACCCCTAGGCAGGAAGGGGACCTCGGTGTCGATGCCGCACTGGGCGCACCCCGCAGGGTGCATCTCTCGTGGTCCACCGTATCCACCGCCACCACCGCCACCACCGCCATACCCTCCACCTTGGTTCCGCCGGGCGGACCGGCAAGCCGGGCAGCGGCTAGGCTCGTTGGTGAACCCCTTGGACGCGAAAAATTCTTGTTCGCCAGCTGTGAAGGTGAAGACAGCTCCACAGTCTCTACAAGTTAGGTCTTTGTCTGAAATCGCCATTCGGATGGCCTCCCTATGTGTTGTATTGGTCCAGTTGAGGTCGTCCGATGTAACAGAAACCTAAACTTGCACCGAAACTTATTTTACCAGATATGTGCGGCGCACCATACCCTGTCAATAAGTAATATTTACTAGAGAATACTATGCCTTTCGCTCTTTATGGCGAATTGATACACGCGTGCGGGAAATATCCGCCGAAAAGCGGGGCAATGGCACACTTGGGAGCCTAAACAGTCACGATTTACCCTCTAGAGTGTTTGGGCTACTCCGGCATGTTGCGCAGAATATCTTCTAATGTCTTGTCCAAAGCCGGGTCAAGATTCACCGATTGCTCGAAGGGTGTGTAGCTGTAATCAGACCTAACGCTTTCGATGAGTTGCTTGGCCTCCCGGTTGTTGGAACTGATTTTTTCCAAGGTTTCGGTCAACTGCTGAGATTCGGCCTCTCCCAACTCCTGAAGCTCCGCCAGGTCGATGTTCAGGTCGAACTTAGCATTCAACCGGCGCATGATATCGTAATAAGACCGGTGGTCCCTGGTTATCCCCACCTGTTCGTTGGTGTTGGTGGAAAATGGATACATGGGAGCCATGGACCCCAAGCGGAACATATCCACGTCCGGATACTCGAAATGGGCCAATGTCACCAGCGCCATCGCTATGGTGGGACCCCTGCGCCCTTCGCTGCCATAGCTTGAAAACTGCACTCCGATCTTCTCCAGGTCTTCTTTCATCTCGGCCTTGCTGTAGACGCAAGTGACCCGTCTTTCCATCTCCGGCGGGACCGGCCCGTTGACTCCTTCCACGGCCACCGTCGTTTGGATGCCCAACTCGCTGATGGCCTGGAAGAAGGCTTGGCCGAATATCTCGATGTGGAACCAGGGCTCTTCTCCCCTGAAGATGATCAGCCCGTTGCCCGCGTCGTAGAAATAGTTTTCCCGGTACATGTCCTTGGTGGGCAGTCCGTCCTCGTAGGCGGCCAGGGGGCGGAACGTATCGTGGGTCCCCGCAACTTGAAAGGGATAGCAGTCGTGAGAAACCCTCGGAGTCATCTCTCCGATCTTTTTGGCGCCTAATTTCTCGATCAGGTACCTGGTCAATCCTCCGGACACCCGTCCGCCGTCAGACCACTGGCGGCGCCAGCCCGCTATCAGATACTTGGCGTTAGGTTTCTCTGAGAAATTCACTAATTCATCTGGCATCAGGCTCTTCTCCTATACTCTACGAAGAGGCATTGATGGGTGATTTAACTTGGTCTCCGATAGAGACGTTACCAGGATGTTCTACGATTCCATATACCCCGAAAAATACTGCACCCGGACTGGGCCGGTACTGCGCGATCAACTCCCGGGTCTCGAAATCCGCCTGCCCAGTATCCGGGTCAAGGCAAGTGATGACGCACCGCGGGTCTCGGGCCACCACATGAAGGAGCATATCATCTCCGATCTGTATGGTTTGGCCTAGCCAGGTGTCCTCTTCGTGGGGCTCACATCCACCGATCAAAAAGTTAGGACGGAACCTCCGGGCATCCAAAGACAACGTATTATCCACTTGGCCGTTCAAGACATCCAACGAGGCTTGAGACAGTAACGAGATGGGATATTCATCGAAGCATTGCCCTGGAGCGCTTGAGAGGACCAATCGAACAGTCTGGCCGCAAAAGTCCGAGAGAGCGTCCCCCCAATCCCCGGTTACGACCGACCCCATCACATCGCGGCCCCACAGCTTGGTTGCCACCGGCTCTCCGAGTTCCAGCCGCCCTTCAATCGCAGCGCCACCGGGTATAACCAAACTAAGCCAATCCGGATCGCCGCGATAATCAGCTTTTACTCGCGTCAGCCGCCCCATCTCTCTCTGGGTCACCAGTCTATCACGATTGTCCAACAAAAAGAGCCGCCGGTCTTCCATGATACCGCTCATGCCAACATGCACCGTTCCGGCGTTGACCAGACCCAGGGACTTCACGGGCGAGAGATTGATTTCTAGTACCGATTTCATGCTGGAATTCAACTACTAATGATACCAGAGACGCCGGCCGGGCATACTTGGCGCCGGCTTAACTCCTGCCCTTGACGCTTACATCAGCGCCCACTAGTATCCAGAGAGCGTCCGCGACTTATCGGGGTATTGCATATCGACCTAGGGAGACGTCCTTTGAAAATCACCGGAGTTACCACCTTCCTCGCCCATCCAGGAGTTGGGAAGAACCTGTGCTTCGTCAAACTTGACACCGACGAAGGCATCCACGGTTGGGGGGAGTGTTACACCCAGTCGGACCGGGACCTTCAAGTAGTGGCTCACGTCGATCAACTGGAGCGGTACCTGGTGGGCCGGGACCCTTTCAACATCAAGCACTTCACCCAGGTGGCTTACGACGACATCGCCGGCCGGCGCGGGGCGATGGACTTTTATTGCGCGATCAGCGGCCTGGAGCAGGCCATGTGGGACATCACCGGCAAGAAACTGGGAGTGCCGGTCCATCAGCTATTGGGTGGGGCCTGCCGGGATAAGATAAGGGTTTACGCCAACGGATGGTCCGAGGGCGCCAAGACGCCCGAGGCCCTGGCCGAGAAGGCATCCCAAGTGATTGAGATGGGCTTCACCGCCCTAAAGTTCGACCCGATTCCCGGTCCCTGGCGTAGCTACGTCAGCCGGGAAGTCGAGGAAGTGGCGGTGGAAAACGTGGCCGCGGTGCGCCAAGCCGTCGGACCCGACGTGGAGATCCTGGTGGAGATGCACCGCCGGCTGGCGCCCATGCACACCGTCCGCATCGCCAGGAACATCGAACAGTTCCGGCCTTTCTGGTACGAGGAGCCGGTGCTGGCCGAAAACGTCGACGCGCTGGCGGCGGTCAAGCGGGAGATCAACATCCCCATCGTCACCGGAGAAGAACTGTACACCAAGTTTGAGTTCCGGGAGATCTTCGAGAAGCAGGCCGCCGACATCATCAACCCGGACGTGTGCAACGTCGGCGGTATCCTGGAGCTGAAAGAGATCGCGGCCATGGCCGAGCCCTACTACGTGGTGGTATCACCCTGCAACTACAACAGCACCACGGTGGGACAGGCGGCGACGCTGCAGGTGTCCACCAACATACCCAACTTCCTCATCACCGAGTACTTCGTGAACCTAGAAGGCTTCGGTCAGGAGATCGCCCACAACCCGTTCCAAGTCAAGGACGGGTATATAAGCATCCCCCAAGGCCCCGGCTTGGGCATCGAGCTGAACGAGGATGCCCTGAAGCAACACCCCTACCAGCCCTTCCCGGCCCGGTCACCCCGGCAGTTTTACGAGGAGGGGCCTTAAATCCCCCCAACCCCCTTTACGAAAGGGAGGCGCCTGTCGATTACGCCTAACCGCCTTAGGCGCCAGGCATCTCATCTCAGATAGCTACGTATTGGAGCATTCGATTGTCACACATCGTGTTGCGCTGCCCCCGATGCGGCAGGACCCGCCCGGCCGATATGTCAACGGATGTTTGTCGCGACTGCGGCGCACCGCTGGACGTCGAGTACCTCGCTGACCATAAAACAGACGGGAAGTCAAACACCTACGAAGCCCGGACGCCGGTGCACAATGCAAGTTCCGGTGTATCTCTGGGAGAGGGGGACACTCCGTGCGTACATCTAAAGGCCCTTGGTGAGAATCTGGGCATGCGGCGTCTGCACGGGAAGCTGGAGTTCTTGAATCCGACAGGGTCGTTCAAGGACCGGGGCACCGCGGTGATGATCTCTGTCGCCATGGATCACGGGGTGACCGAGTTGGTGGAAGACTCGTCAGGGAACGCCGGGGCGTCGGTGTCGGCCTACGCAGCTCGCGCTGGCGTAAAGGCCCACGTATTCGTGCCCGCCGACGCCCCGCAGGCCAAGCTACGGCAGATCAGGATTTATGGCGCCGAAGTTCACCCTATCGAAGGACTCCGGGATGCCGTAACCGCGGCAGCCATGGTTTACCATCGACAACAAGGTCTCGTCTACGCATCCCACATGTTGAGCCCTTACTTCGCTGAAGGCACGAAGACCTTCGCATACGAGGTGGCGCAACAGTTTGATGGAGCGCTTCCCGACCACATCGTCTTCCCCGTGGGCAACGGCTCCCTATTCATAGGCGCGTTCAAGGGGTTTTGCGAGCTGCAAGCCGCAGGACACACCGGCAAGATACCCCGGCTCCATTGCGTTCAGGCGCGTAACGTCATGCCATTGGTCGCTGCCTTCACGGGCCAAGCGTGGGACCCAGAGGCAGCCTCGAGAACGGTGGCCGGCGGTATTGCCATAGCGGCGCCCTCTCGACAAGAGCAGATCCTCGATATCCTGCGGCTGGTGGAAGGGACCGCTGTGGCAGTCGAGGAGCCTAGCATCATGCAGATGCAACTTGATCTGGCGAAGCAGGAGGGTATATTCGCCGAGCCCACGTCGGCGGCCGCGTTCGCGGGCCTCGAGGAGATTGCGAAGCAAGGCGTCATCCGGGAAAACGATACGGTGCTCGTGCCCGTCACCGGCTTCGGCCTAAAAGACGAAGTGCCCCTCTAAGCTGTACTGAACAGAACTATCGGCGAATAGTGAACGGAGCCTCGGTGGATGTCATCGAGTGCTTCACACAATATTACGAACAGGCCCCTGCTGGTCCGTCCACTACCACATTCCTAACACCGTGCTTGTGGGCGGCGGATACTTCCAAGTACTCTGGGAACTCGACTGAACAGTCGTCCATAATGCTTCAGCGATTACAATGGGTGAGGATGTTTGACAATTTTTGCAACCAGTGACAACTATCATAAGAATGAGAGGAACGGAAATGCCTATTCGCGGAAGCATGAATACCGGCCCGATTTTGGCCTTTGTCGACTGTGAGATTGACGGCGGTGCTGGTGGGGGCGGCGGTTCGGGCCAGGTGCAAGCGCATGGGCGCCGCGAGGTCGTCATTAGTGGGAAGCGAGTCAAGACCGTGGACGTCCATGCGCATTGCATCGTCCCGGAGGCTGCGCAGCTGATCAATCGCTCGCTGGAATCGCCGGGTCTTCTGTGGTCCAATATCGGCGACCGCCTGGAGCAGATGGATCGATCGGGCGTCGATGTCCAGGCGCTCAGCATCAATCCNTACTGGTACGGGGCTGAGCGCGATGCCGTCGCCGAATTGATCCGGGTGCAGAACGAGGTCCTGGCCGGGTTCTGCGCGTCGCAGCCGGATAGGTTCGTCGCCTTTGCCACCGCGTCATTGCAATATCCTGACCTGGCAGCTGAACAGGTCGAGCAGGCAGTCAAGACGCTCGGCTTCCGCGGCATCGGCGTTGGCGGCAGCGTCGCCGGCGAGGAACTCGCCGACCCGAAATTCCANCCGTTCTGGTCCAAATGCGAAGAGTTGGGCGTGCTCATTTTCATGCACCCGCTGGGTACCCGCGAATTGGAACCGAGCGGCCGGTTGGCCGGAAATGGTCTCCTGACGAACACGATCGGCAACCCACTGGAAACGACGATAGCCTTGTCGCATCTGATCTTCGAAGGAACGCTTGACCGCTTTCCAGGCCTCAAGATCTGCGCCTCGCATGGTGGCGGTTTCCTACCGTCCTATGCCAACCGATCGGACGCGGTGATCACGACCTTCCCGGACCGGGTCGGGCCCTATCCGAAGAAGAAGCCGACCGAATATATCCGAGGCGGCCAACTGTATTTCGATTCGATCATGTTCACCGGCGAGGGCATGCGGCACCTGATAGCCGAGGCGGGGATAGATCACGTGGTCCTCGGGACCGATTACCCGTTCCCATGGAATACCGCTCCGGTCGACCACATCATGGCGATTCCCGGGCTAAGCGACGAAGACCGGATCAAGATTCTCGGTGGGACGGCGGCGAAACTCCTCGGGATCGAGGAGTAGGCGATCATGGATCGGGGCGACTTACGCCGCCCCATTATCCGCCTCCGCTATTGGCCGACACTATGCCAATTATGCCGCCTCGACGAAGCGATTGCGGCAATCTCGCGGTCCGATCGGCCTAAAGTTGCTTCCTACCGGCCAGTCCGAACCACGGAGCTACGTGACGGTCAGCAACTTCCACAAGGATCCACTCACCGGCCTGATTCACGCTGGGCGGTGAGCGGAGTAGGCGGAGAACGTCGAAATTCATGCCTACCTAGGAAGAAGTTTTTAACCCGCCCGCCCTTGTCCGTGGACAAACCCGCTATGACCGACGTACTATTCCCTCCATACTGGCCAGCGGCAGAATCCGGCGAGGATTTAGCGCATCCTATACGAGGCCGCCGCTGTTCAGCGAGTTAGTTTATTCCAGGTCAGCAACCCTGGGGATAGATTCCCCATGATGATAAATCGCTTCCTCTCAATAGCTCCACTGCTTTCGGTGGGATTCTTTACTTGGAGGAGACCAGCATGAGTCAACCTAGCTCCGATCACTCCCAAGACCATACGGACGTGCCCTCGGATCCGTCCCTACGAGTCAAAGCGCTCGAGTCGCTACTGGTAGAAAAGGGGCTGNTGGATCCAGATGCACTGGACGTTCTGGTGGATACATACGAGAACAGGGTTGGTCCGCNCAACGGGGCACAGGTAGTCGCTCGAGCCTGGGTAGACCNGGNCTACAAGCAACGCCTGCTTGATGACGGCACCGAGGCGATGGCAGAGTTCGGCTATTCCGGCGGGCAAGGTGAGAAGCTCACCGTCGTGGAGAATACGTCCTCGGTCCACAANGTCATCGTCTGTACCTTGTGTTCGTGCTATCCCTGGCCCGTTTTGGGCTTGCCGCCCACGTGGTACAAGTCCGCGGCCTTTCGTTCTCGGACGGTAATCGATCCACGTGGCGTGCTGAGCGAACTGGGATTGGATCTACCCAAAGACATCGAAGTACGGGTCTGGGACAGCAATGCGGCTTCCCGCTATTTTGTGCTGCCGAAGCGCCCTGATGGAACGGATTCCATGAGCGAAGCCGACCTTGCGACGCTGGTGACGCGGGATGCGATGATCGGGGTCGCGAAGGTGGCCTCACCTAGTGCGGGAGGTGTTTCATGAACGGCATCCACGATATGGGCGGCATGCAGGGGTTGGGTGAGATTGGTTACAAAGANAGCGCGCCTGGTTTCGACGAGCCGTGGGAAATAAGGTTGTTCGCGCTGGTACAGGCCATGCGAACGGGCNGCTTGCGGCCGTATATCGAGGGCATTCCAGCCGCGGATTATCTTCGCATGGGCTATTACGAACGCTGGTACACCGCGCTCGTAAAGCAGATCATCGAGAGCGGAACCGTGACCCGCGCCGAAGTCGATAGCGGCCGAGCAGATCCAGCTTCGACGAAAGCGACACTGGCGTTAACGCCGGAGGTCGCTCGTGATCTTCTCTTCAGATCTACCAAGACGGAGCAGGATGTCGAACTTACGCCGCGGTTTCATATCGGAGAAAGTGTACGTGGGCGGAACATTAACCCGGCCACGCACACTCGTATGCCGCGTTACACTCGTGGCAAGGCGGGTGTCGTGGAGCGCNACCGCGGTGTCTTCAACTTGCCTGACAACGAGGAAGCGTCAGCCNAACCCAAGCCACAGCACGTCTATCTGATTCGCTATGCTGGGCGCGAATTATGGGGAGAGGAAGTGCCGCCGAACGACTCGGTGTACATCGATATGTGGGAAGACTACATTGAGCCGGCCTGACGCACAAGATGTAGCGGAGCGGTTCGCGGCGTCACTGCTTTTACCCCGAGACGACGGGGGCCCCGTGTTTGCGGAACCATGGCAAGCGCAGGCGTTTGCCATGGCCGTGCAGTTGTCGGCGGATGGGCACTTCACCTGGACGGAGTGGACGACAGCCCTTGGTGAGCAACTCCAAGCGGCGGTCAAGCGCGGCGAACCTGATGATGGCTCTCGATATTTCGAACACTGGATCACTGCGCTCGAACAGCTGGCGACGGACAAGAAGCTGACCGATCTAACCGCCTTAAGTGAACGCAAGGAAGCGTGGGCAGACTCATATCGCCATACGCCGCACGGTCAACCGGTAGAACTTGGAGCGAAATCTCGGTAGAACGGCTTTGGGTCCCAGATGAAGGGTTCTTAAGATCTTCCGCAGGGCAGCTTACTTTAGGAGGAGGGGTTAAATCCCCCCAACCCCCCTTTACGAAAGGGGGGCTTTTGACGGTTACTACAAAGTTGCCTCAGGCGNCAGGAAGCTCCCGGCCCGTATCCGACGCCTGCTTGATCGTATCGATAAAGCGATGCAGGTCAACTGCGGTATCGAACGTCGGCAGGCGGTTTTGCCCGGTTCGGATCGCTTCGGCAAAGAGGGCATACATCTGACCNACGTTGAACGGATCGCCGCGGGGGAAGTCGGCCGGGACGTATTCGAAACGCTCGGGTATCGTCAGGTCCTTCAACTCGGGGCTTCCCTGCGCTCCCTGAACGCGTAGCATCTCGCCGCGTTGAGACGAGACGCTACCGGTGGTGACCAGCGTGCCTTCCCGGCCGTAGATCTCCATCCGAAAGCCGCCGCCGGCCCAGGGGACAGCACCGACGTGGACCGACGCCGCCGCGCCGCTCTCTAGCTGTCCGCATACCCGCACGTTGTCCGGGGAGGAAACTTCCACGAATCTCTTAGTGTCGGTCTCATAAACTTGCTGTATCTGGGTCGTGACCATGCACGCCACCCGCGTGAAATTACCCGCCACAAAGCGCAAGGCGTCGATGACGTGCCCGTTGGCGATGGTCAGGGTGTTCGCGCCGAGGCCGNCATCGAGATTCCAATTGCGGCTGGAAGGGCGTTGCAGGGAGCCGTCACGCATCGTGGTGAGATTGCAGGACAGCACATCGCCCACATAGCCATCCTCGATCAACTCCTTGATATATAGCAATGCCGGGCTGACCCGCGATTGCAGGCCGACGACCGTCTGCACCCCCTTGGCCCGGGCAAGCGCTGCCAGCTCTTCGGCTTCGGAGGTAGTGCGGCCCAGGGGCCACTCGGTGTAGACGTGCTTGCCGGCTTCGATGGCGGCCTTTGTTGGCTCATAGTGTGACGGCACCCGCACGACCACGGCCACCGCGTCGATCTCCGGCGACGCCATCATTTCCCGGAAATCGTGGAAGGCGAACTTGGCTCCAAAATGTTGGCGCGCCTCTTCCGCGCTCTCAGGCCTAGTGGTGCAAACCNCGGTAAGCTCAACATCCGGGCTGGCCATCAGCGCCGGGAAGTGCGACTGGGCTGACCAGGTCGAATTAACGTTAGCTCCCACGAACCCCAAGCGAATCTTATCTGTCACAATTCATGCTCCTTTAAGTCGTGGAATCCTGCCTGATTCTAGAGATGGCAGTGCGACGCGTCAATCGTTCCTTAAACCAGTCCCACAACCCCTAACCGGGGTCGACCTAAACTCAGCCCATCGTCTCGCACGGGAGGAATCGGTGATGGGCAAGGGATTAGGTAAGAATTCTACAGTAGAGAATTTTGGGGCTGGTTCCGGCAAATATTCACCTAGTTTGACAAGGTAGCTCGGCGCTATCTAGGGTCCCTCAACTTTATCGCCCCTCATTTGGCTCGGATGAAATGTATGCATAACCTAGCGCAGGAGGTCTCGGGAGCGCGTCCGGAGAATGCTTTCCGCCTGGTCGCAAATGTCCTGCAAGACTCGGGCCGCCGGTCTGATAGAGTTGACGCCTNCCGCGGACTGCCCCATGTACACCGATGCTCCTTCGGGGTCGTGTCGTTCCCAGGCTTGGGCCACGTCGGCGACCAGTTCGTCGCGATTTTTTATGATGTCCTCTTCTCGACCGTCCCATTCCCGGACGAACCGGTTGCGGTAAACCCTTNCCCCTATGCCTTGGGGCCAGGGAGCGTCTCCCAGTTGGTCGTACAGCTGTGTGAACGCAGTGTCCTGGCCATCGCTCAATAGGATCTGCTCGTTGAAAGTGTCGGGCACCTCCACGACTTCAGGGGTAGTCAGGAAGGCGGTGCCCACCCAGGCTCCTTCGGCCCCCGCCGCTAACACCGCAGCCAAGCCGCGTCCGTCGGAGATGCCGCCCGAGGCCAGCACCGGGAGTTGGGGGTACCGGTTCAGGAGATGGACCAGAAGGGGCAGGGAGTTCATACCTCCGGTGTGCCCTCCTGCTTCGTTGCCCTGGGCCACCAGCACATCGGCTCCCGCCGATACCGCCTCTTCCGCTCCCTGCAGGCTCTGTACCTGGCACATAACCAGCGCGCTCGAGTCTTTGGCTTGAGCCAGCCAGGGTTTCGGGTCAACGAAAGAAAAAGCGATTACCGGAACTCTCTCGTCGAGAACGGCTTGAAAATTGTCGGGCAGGTCTGCGATCATCTGAGTAATGAATCCTACCCCGAAGGGTTGATCCGTCTNGGATCGGATGTGGCGNATTTGCTGGAGAACCCAGTCGGGACCTTCAGGATTGANTCCGCCGAAGCTGCCGAGGCCTCCCGCCTGTGATACAGCGGCGGCCAACTTCCCTCCGCAGTGCATGGTCATGGGAGCGGACATTACTGGGTGGGATATCCCTAGCATTTCTGTCAATCTGGTGTGTAGCATCTTTTCTCCAGGCCAATGGTGGCTAGCCGGGCTTTCCTTGGTCGAATCGATTTTCCTGTCTGTGGCGCGATTTGGGATGGCGTCAACTATAATTTCGCTTTTCCAGGACGTCAAATCTGTGGCGATGGGCTCTGTTTCTTCTATATCCTGCAGCGGTCTGGGCCTGTGTGAAGATGCGTCAATACCAANCAAAAATTTGGAACTATTCCATATATTTGGGCTAGGGACGTGAAGAAGGGGCGTCTTATTATTCCGCACAATGCAGCTCGCGAAGTGTATATTAAGGGGACGACGAACATCGTCAGACGACACCGTTTTCACCGACAGCCGAGCGAATAGCCGACAAGACCTGAATCGCACTACACACCGATGGAGGACATTTAACATGCCGTTCTACGAAAGAGNATCCANCCGTATCTACTACGAAGAGGCCGGTTCCGGCTTTCCCTTGCTAATCATCCCGGGTGGCGGACTTAATGGCACCCTGGCATCTTTGCAGTCGCCCTTCAACCCTATGGAAAGGTACAAAGACGACTTCCGATGCATCGCCGCCGACCGGCGCAACGCCTATTCCGGCCAGTCCAGCGGCCCACTGGAGATCGACCGCCCCTGGGATTCCTACTCTGATGACCNCCTCGGGCTGATGGATCACCTCGGCATCCATAGGTTCGGGGTTATAGGCTTCTGCGTCGCAGGACCGATGATTCTCAACCTGATCAAGAATGCCCCGGAGCGGGTAGTCGCGGCCGCGATGATGCAACCCAGCGGTTTCAGGCCGGAGCTCCCGAATCTTTTCTACCAGAACAACATGNAAGGCTGGGGGCCGCCGCTTTGCGAGCAGCGTGCTGACTTGACGATGGACATGGTCAGTGACTTCCTCACCAGTATGTACACCGATCACCCCGGCTTCGTGTTCTCCGTCACACGCGATTTCGTGAGTTCTATGCAGACGCCACTGCTTATAGCGCCCGACGACGTACCCTCGCACCCGTACAAGATGGCGATGGAGGTCGCTGACCTCGCTCCTAGCGCCGAAGTGACGATCTATCCCTGGAAGGATTCGCNAGAGCGCATCGACGAGGTCGTAGAACACGCACGGCAGTTCCTCAAGGCACACGTACCCGTTACGGCCTAGGAGCCAACTGTGAAAGAGGGGCATCCATCCAGATGGATGCCCCTCTCGTTTACTCCGAATTTGCCACGCGGAATTTTCGCCAGTTTTATGAGGAGGGGCCTAAATCCCCCCAACCCCCCTTTACGAAAGGGGGGCTTTAGTTGTAGGTATACTTGGAGTACCGGACTTTTTCGCGACAGGTTATGGCGCGGTCGAACGGACCGCACACTTGCCGACCGCCCGGGTGATCTCCTCCAGGGCTCGGTCTATCTCTTGTTCAGTCGTGTATCTGCCCACCGAGAAGCGCAGGGTGCCCATGGCGTATTCCATGGGCACCCGCATGGCTTCTAACACACTGGAGACTTCCACGTGGTCGCTGTGGCAAGCGGCCCCCGCCGAAGCGTAGACACCCTGTAATTCGTCGAGAATAACGTTTGCTTCCATGCCCCGGAAGCTGGCGCTGAGGGTGTTGGGTAGACGTATGGTTGGATGGCCGTTGATCCGTACGTGCTCGAATCGTTCGCCTATCCCCGCTTCCAGCCGGTCACGCATGGTCTGCATTCGCCGGTGATATTCCGTCAGGTTGTTCTTCACCAATTCGCAGGCCTTGCCCAGACCGACCATCTCAATAACGTTCTCGGTCCCGGCCCGCCAACCCATCTCATGGCTGGCGCCGTGCATCAGCTTTTCCAAGCGTACGCCGGCACGGATGTACAACGCGCCGATGCCCTTGGGCGCGTAGACCTTGTGTCCGGCGATGGACAACAGGTCCACCCCCAGATCGTCCACGTTGACCGGTATCTTACCCACCGATTGGGCACAGTCGGCGTGAAGCAGCACTCCCCGTTCNTTGGTGATCTTGCCTATATCTTCCAAAGGCTCGATGGTGCCGACCTCGTTGTTGGCGTGCATGATGGAAACCAATATCGTCTCGGGAGTGATGGCGTGGGCCACCTGTTGGGGGTCCACCATGCCAAACTCGTCCACGGATAGGTAGGTTACCCGGCCGCCCTGCTCTTCCAAGTAACGGCACACCTCCAGCACCGCCGGGTGCTCCACCGACGAAGTGATTATGTGGTTGCCCTTTTCACGATAAGCGCCGAAAACCCCCTTGATGGCGTGGTTGTTGGACTCAGTGCCGCCGCTGGTGAAGATGACTTCTTCCTCTGTAGCTCCCAACACCTCCGCCAGTTGCCGCCGGGCGTTATCCACCGCCTGTTTAGCGGCCACGCCCGGAACGTGGTTGCTGGAGGGGTTGCCGTGCTGCTCGTGAATATAGGGCAACATGGCCTCGGCCACCTGNGGGTCGATGGGAGTTGTGGCGTTGTAGTCGAGATAAATGTGATCCATTTTGAGCACCTGCTTGTGGGATGATGCGTTGACCTTCGTCGAGGCAAATATATACCAAACCGCCACTGCCGGGTAGACCGCCACTGGTATAATTCGCCCGGAACAAGCCTTTAAAATGGGAATAAAAAAATAAGTAACTCTGAGCGCTCTGTGGCTAATTAGAACGTTCAAAACGAGGAGAATTCATGCGCACCAACACCACCAAAGCAAAACTGGCCGAAGGGAAGGTAGTCTTCGGGGCGATCATCAACCGTTACGCCCCTGACCAGGTGGAACTCTTCGGAGCATTGGGCTACGACTTCGTGATGATCGATTGTGAGCACGGTCCCATGGATCTGGACCAGGTAGAGCACATGGTTCGAGCCGGTGAAGTGTTCGGCATCACGCCCATCGCCCGGATCCCGAATCATGCCGACGACACGATCCTACGGTTTCTAGATCGGGGAGTGCAGGGCATCATCGTGCCCCACATCAACACCCGGGAGGAGGCCGACGCCGTGGCCCGGGCGGCCCGGTACTATCCCGACGGGCACCGGGGAGTGGGCGGTGGTCGTGCCCACGACTACGGAGTGGGGGTTTCTCGCGACGAGTCCACGGCCTGGATCAACTCCCAAACTCTGGTAATACCCATGGTGGAGGAAACCGAGGCGGTGGAAAATCTGGACGCCATCCTGGGCGTAACCGGAGTCGACGTTCTGCACGTGGCGGCGGGAGACTTGGGACAGAGCATGGGCAATCCCGGACCCGCCGACGTCCGGCGGTTAATGAGCCAGGTCATCCCCAAGATAAGGGCCGGGGGCAGAGATGTGGGAGTAGGCGGTAATNCCCCCGCCGACGCCGCCGGGGTCGCCGAGTTCATCAAGTTGGGCGCCAACTTCGTGACTATATCGGCGCAAGGCCTGCTACGGCTGGGGGCCGAGGATTTTAGGAAGCGGGTGNATGCAGCGCTTCAGTAGCTTTGATCGAGCTTGCTCTAGCGATGTTATGNCCTTCGACNANCTCAGGACGAACGGAAAAGGGGACTCCCTTCGTTCGTGGTGACCCCTATGTCATCGGGACGAATCACTGGCCACTCCGTTCTAGGCCGGTTCCTCCTCCGCATCCGGCTCCTCGGATTCTGGCTCCTCTAGATCAGGTTGTGGGTTGGCCGCCGCTTGTTGTTGCTGAGCGGCCCACTGCTGATACCANGTCCGGAAGTCGGCCAGGGCCGGCGGGGCGACGAAAAATACTTCAATGTCCTCGGCGAACTGGACCTGGTGGCGTTCGTTGATCATCAGTAGACCAAGCTCATTTTCTCCCAGGGTTTCGTCTATCTGAGACCCGATCTTCTCGTACCTGCTCCGGTTGCGTTCCGTCATCCATTCATTAAGGGCCAGAGAAACCTTCTCGGTCATTAACGGGACCATCAAGCACCTTTGCAGGTCCAACGCCTCCATCAAGATTTCCTGATCTTCGGTGGCTTCCAGGGCCGCTCCCGCCTGGCACTTGGCTGCTATCAACCCATGGCTCCGCTGATCCATTGCCTCCAGTTGCTTCAGCCCCTCGTCGCCACCCGAAGTCAGGCTTTCGTGGTAGATGTGGCTTAAGCCGCCCAGCTTGGACTCCAAGTCCGATATCTGGGTTTGAACCTGATCCCAATAACGCATCAAGATCGCCATTCCTTCCTCGGACCCGGTTGACGGGCCGTACAGCAATGGCACCAGCATCAACTTTCTTTTGCCGCTGAACCGGTCGGTGCTGGGCCGCTCCATGCGGGATAGCTCTTGCGACATGGGTCACCTCCAAGGAAGGGGCGTTAGGGCCCTGGGAAAAGCAGTGTGGATCGGTGTAACGACGGAAGTTATTCTAGCAAAAAGTTCGGACCTGCTGGCAGTTTTACTCCGCGACAACCCCGCTAAGAGGCAACGTAATGACAAAGGTGGAGCCAGAGGGTCGACCCTCCTCTTCCNCATCGGTCCTGGTCTCTATCCGGATATCGCCGCCGTGGCCACGAACGATCTCCCGGGCGATGGCCAACCCCAAGCCGGTGCCATGCTGTTTACCCGAGGTGACGAATGGTTCGAAGATCCTGGGCCTGAGGTCTTCAGGAATACCGGTACCCGTGTCCGTCACGGCCAGCTCCCAGGAATCACCCAGGACTCGGCTGCTTATGGTCAATNTCCCGCCTTTGGGCATGGCGTCGGTAGCGTTCCCCGCGATGTTTATGACGACCCGGCGCAAACGATCGGCGTCGATATTCACCGGCCCCCGATGCTCAAGTTCGGTAATCAAGGAAACGTTGGATGCTTCAACGTCCTCCCGGAGGAATTCGACGATACGGTCCAGCCACTGGCCAACCTGGACCTCTTGCGGTTGCAAGCTGATGTTTCCTCTGGAGTAGCCCAGCAGTTCTTGGGTCATGGCAAGAAACCGGTCGACGTCCTCCAGTATCAGGTCGGAGAACGTCTGCCGCCGGCCGGCGTCCATATCCGGGTCGGCCAGCAACTCTGCGAATCCCCGGATGACCGACATGGGTTTTTTCAGATCGTGGATGATGGAGGAGGCCATCCGGCCGATGACCGAAAGCTGCGCGGACTGGACCATGCGCTCGACCAAGCGGGCGTTCTCGATGGCGATGGCTGCTTGGTTGGCGACAACCTCCAAAAGCCGGCCGTCAGTCTCAGTGAACCTGGGGCCTCCCCGCTAGTTTATCACTTCCAACACGCCCAAGAGCTCTTCCCGCCTCTTGATCGGCGTAGCCAAGATACTGCGGGTGNTAAACTCCGTTCTTCTATCGTTGGTGGGGTCCCAGCGGGGGTCGTTCTGGGCATCTTCCACCAGCACAAAGGTATTGGTTGATGCTGCANCCCCAGGGATCCCCTGCTCTATAGCCTGGCTCAGATGCCGGACGCTCTCGCTTTCCTCACCGGAGGCGAACTTTATGTGCAGCCGGTTGTCCTCCGGGTCATAAAGGGCGATACAGNTGGCCTCAGCCTCCACCGCAGCCTCCGCCTCCTGCATAATGAGGGTCAGCAAGTCCTCCAGGTTATCGATGGAACTGATAAACCTGTTAACCTGATAAAACGTTTCGACCTGCAACCTGAGGACTTCAGTCTCACGTTGCGGACCCGCGCNGCTGCTCATATGATCCACGTACCCCGATTGATGTCGGCCAGGACAAACGGGGAATCGTACTGCCGCTNATATAACCCCGAAAGCGGACGCAAGTCAGCCTGGAAAAACACCATAGTTGTACAGGGGTTTACCCATACCTAGTATCCCTGGCGGTTCCAGGGGACTCCACTTTTTCTCGGAAGGGGCCGTCATATGCGGTTGCCCTTATTCGGGATAATGTGGTAAATTACGCTCAGTTGGAATTAGCCACAAGGAGTCTTGAATGGCCTACGTAACCCCAAGGGAGGGGGAAAACCCCGAGAGCCTGGTCAACCGGTTCCGCGCATCAGTCCAGCATTCCGGAATTCTCCGGGAGCTAAAGGACCGCCGCTTCTTCCGCTCCAAGGCGCAGAAAGAACGCCTGGCCGCCCAGCGTGCCGCCCGCCGGCGACGCCGTCAACACCGCCGCTAAGCCGGCCTAGTTTCGCTCTTGAACCCGACCAAGGCCNGTTAGCAGCCGCTGCTTGACTGAATAAAGCGGCGCTCCAACCCTTCGTCGGCTTCCATCTGACCAAGACTTCTTCTACTGCAGTCGCCCTCTTCCGCTTCACCCTAGCGCCTGGTCCAAGTCTTCGATCAAATCATCGGCGTTTTCCAGACCGATCGATAGCCGGAGAAGATTCTCCGGTGTTTGGCTGTCCGGCCCTTCGATGGANGCCCGATGCTCGATGTAGCTTTCCGTGCCGCCCAGGCTGGTCGCCCGGGTAAATAGCTCCACCCTAGCCGCCACCGCCATCGCCTCTTCCCGTCCGCCTTTCACCTGGACGGATATCATGCCGCCAAACATCTTCATCTGCCGAGCCGCGGTTTGGTGGCCGGGGTGTTCCTCCAGTCCCGGATAGTGAACCGCCTCTACTCCGGAATGACTGCTAAGAAAAGCAGCGACTTTCGCCCCGTTCTCCGAATGGGCCCGCATGCGGTAGGGCAAAGTCCTGATGCCCCGCAAGACCAGCCAACAATCGAAGGGTGACGGCACCGCGCCCCCGGAAACCTGAACCTGTTTCACCTTGGGGAATAGCTCGTTTGCGGCGGCGCCGACCACGGCTCCTCCGGTCACGTCACTGTGGCCTCCTAGATATTTGGTGGTGCTGTGGACCACCAAGCCGGCGCCCAGCTCCAGAGGACGCTGTAGGGCCGGAGTGGCCCAGGTGTTATCGCAAACGCACTCNGCGCCNACCCCTCGGGCAATCTCCGCCACCCGCTGAATATCCGTTACCTTAAGCAAAGGGTTGGAAGGTGTCTCGATCCATACCAACCTAGTGGCCGGGCGTATCGCCCGCTCCACTTGGGCCGGGTCGGTCATGTCTAGAAATGTTGTTTCCAGTCCCCAGGGCGCGAATATCTCGTTGAGCATTCGCGCCGTACCGTGGTAGACGTCATTGGGAGCAAGGACGTGATCACCAGGTGACAAGGATTGGAACACCGCCATGCTGGCCGCGGAGCCCGAAGCGAAGGCCGCCGCCTCCGCCCCTCCCTCTAAGGCGGCAAGACACTCCTCCAACATCGCCCTGTTTGGATTGGAGTTCCTGGCGTAGATATACCCCTGGGGATAGCCGCCGTCCTCGCCACGCTCAAAAGTAGTCGTGAGGTGGATGGGAAGGGTCACGGCGCCGGTGGCGGGATCAACCCTGTTTCCTGAATGCACCGCCAAGGTTTCGATCTTCATGCCACGCCTCAGAACCTCGACATAATGCCCAGTCAGCTTCCGGCTGAGGAATNAGATTTTGATCCGGATTAAGAAGGTATTATTACGGTNTTGTTGCGTCTTGGTTAAATTATTGTTACCAATCAGCGCAATCTATTCCGAAGGNTAAACCTCGATACGCATCAGCTCCTCGGAGAAGATCAACTGTCCATCATAGATGCGGCGCACGTCGCCGATGCCCTTCTCCATGGCGCCGTGGCCCGATAAGTGGGGGCCAACGTGAACAAGTACCAGCTTCTTAACTCCAGCCTCCTGGGCCATGCGCGCCGCCCCGGTGGTCCCGCACTGGCCGCCCGCCTCTCCATTCTCGTCCATAACCTCCTGGTCGTCCCAACACATGCATAGCATCATGTCGGCGCCCTTGGCAAGGTCGATTACGCTCTGGCAGGGCTGGGTGTCGCCGGTGAACACCACACTGCCCTCAGAAGTGTCCACCCGGTAGGCCAAGGAATCCAGCCATGGTTGGACGTGCTCCGCGTTGGCCGAGGTCACTTGCCAATCGTTGCCGCTGTATACTGGGCCCGGACCCACGTCCAAAGCGTCCACAACGGGGACCGGTCTCGGCAGCGTGCCGCCCCGGTTCACGAACACCTTCTGGCTCAAGGGATGATTGACCCGCGCTTTCCAATCGTGGGAAAAGAGACCGTGCTCTCCGATGATTCCCTCGGTGATCTTTTCCGTGAGGGCCGGTCCAAACACCTTTAGCCGGTTCTCTTTCCCGATGCTCTGGTCCCAACNGCACAAAAGAAAACAAGGATAGTCTATGTCGTGATCGAAGTGGTGGTGGGTGAAAAACAGGTGGTCTACCTGAGTGGGGAACAGCCCCGCTTTCACCAGCTTGTGAGTGGCCGCCGGGCCGCAGTCGAACATCAGTAACTGCTCGCCGATCTTGATAACGTGGGAACTGCCAAACCGCTCCGCGGTTGGAGTAGGCGTGCCGCCGCCCAGAACAAAAATTTCCGCCATGCTCTCTCCTCTTTTTATCTTCGGGTATTGTCTTCGAGTTTTGCGCCCGATCGTTGCGCCACCAGAATACCATTCGGTGATGACCAAAGTAACCGGTCAATCGATCGCTCTTGAGTAGGACAGGGCGATAAAGCCGTTCCCCCGGCATAGAATCGCATTGACAGCCCAAAGTGGTGCTGGTAAATTGGATGAGTTGGTCTAATGTGACCGGCTTTCTTTATCAAGACCTTTCCCAATAGGAGTATCCGAGTGCCACGTTACGACTATCGTTGCACGTCTTGCAGCGAAGAGTTCGAGCTAACCCAAAGTTTTAGTGAGGCTGGGAAAGGGACCTGCCCGGTATGTTCCGGGGCAGGACAACGAGTATTTCACGCTGTTCCAGTGATCTACAAAGGCTCCGGCTTTTACACCACAGATTACGGACGGCCCAAGCCCCCGGTGGAAAACGGCAGCAAGGACACTTCCTCTACCAAGGAAAGCAAACCTGCCGACACGGAAGGGGCGTCCAGTAGCTCGGACAGTAAATCGAGTTCCAGCGATACATCTTCAACTTCATCCTCCAGTTCGCCGGACTCCAAACGCGAGAGTTCGGCAAAGGCTTCCAGCGATAACGGGAGCTAGCCTCATTACCGGGGTTGGCACCCAAGGGCCTGGNCTTTAGGGCCATAGAAGAAGGTAATCGCCGATGCGGGCCTTGGTTCAGCGAGTGGTGGAAGCCTCGGTCCTGGTGGAAGGCCAAGAAGTTGGGCGTATCGGCCCTGGCCTAGTGGTTTTCCTAGGCTTCGCCGGAGACGACGAGGAATCCGATTCCCTTTATCTGGTTGAAAAAACCGTGAACCTGCGTATATTCGCGGACTCGGAAAACCGGTTTAACCGCTCCGCCCTCGATGTGGGGGCGGAGCTTCTTTTAGTGAGCCAATTCACCCTGTACGCCGACACCCGCAAGGGCCGCCGNCCGGATTTCAACCGGGCCGCCGGGGCCGAGCAGGCACGAGAAGCATACGAGAAGGCGGTGGCGCTGTTTCGCAATACCGGATTGACCGTGGCCACCGGCCGTTTCCAGGAATACATGCAAGTGCTACTGCAGAACGACGGTCCGGTCACGATTATGCTCGATAGCGCCGACCGCAACCGTCCCCGGCGGGGCTAGCGGTGCCAGCCCATTCCGATGAAAAGGCCCCTTAGATAAGCGATCTGGCCGCCGTGGGCTACGTTGTCCCAAGTGAACTGTCCCAGAAGCATGGCCACCGAGCGAGGCTCGGCCACCGGCGGTATTACCATCGTTTTTTCTAGGTCAGCCACGGTCAATGACTNCAAATACTCCGTCGCGGCCGATTTTATAGCTGCGTAGTACCCCAGTTGAACTTCCTTGGCTGGGGGTTGCCAAGCCGCCACCTGCCCGGCAGTCCAGCNCACTCCCCGGTCTTCCGNGTCATCTGGCATGTCGAACTTTTGGTGCCAGCCGTTTTGGGTCCACAATTGGGGAATCGACCTGAGCCGAGTATGAACGAAGGTGTCTACCACCCGTGTCATGTGCCACAGGATCCAGGCAGCGGAGTTGCATTGATCCGAAGGTTGGCGAGCCAATGCGGCTTCGTCCAAACCCTCCAAAGCAGAGTCCACCATCTCCCAGTTGCGTTGTAATGCGTAGATTATGGATTCGGCGGGAAGCAAAATCTCCTCCTCATTTTTGCGTCCAAAGGGGCTCTATACGGGGATTTCAGCGGTCATTCCAGGCGCAAGCTCAACATCNAACGCCAGCAATATCTGACCCACCAGAAGGTAGTGGCCGATCAAGCCGGTAAAATTCACTGTATTCTGAACACCGAACCGGTCCCTAACCGCGTTGAATGTGGCATCGCTAATCTTATGGTCCCTGACCAGTTCCTTGGTATAACGCACCAAGATCTCTTCGTCGCCGGAAAGGCCCTGGGGAGCGGTGCCTNTGGCCACCGCCTGAATGGTCTCTTCGGACACGCCCGCAGTACGGGCCAAGCGAGCGTGGGCTGAGAATTCATACTGGGAGGTAATCTCCCTAGCCGTGGTAATTATCACCAGCTCCTTAAGAGCTTCCGGTACATCGAAGTCGAAGCGGACGAAGGTGCCGGTGTGCGCGACCCTGGCCGCCAATTGGGGGCTGTGGAGTAGGACGCCGTAGGGACCCCTAACGCTCCCACGGCTGCCGACTATCTCGTCGAAATATTGCTGGTCCTCAGGTTTGAGTTCGTCCCTGTTCACATTGGGCAGTCTCGCCATATCGTTTCCTCCTAATTTTCTGCGGCCTTCCGCCTAATTGCTGATAGCTGACAGCTTTATCCAAATTCCAGGTCCAGGCTGATATCCAGGGCTTTGGTGGAATGGGTCAGACCTCCGACGGAGATCAGATCGACGCCGGAGGCGGCCACGGCCCGCACTGTCTCCAATGAAATACCTCCCGATGCCTCGACCGCCGCCCGGCCGTCTATGATATCCACAGCCTGACGCATCAATTCCGGAGACATGTTGTCTAACAAGATAACGTGGGCCCCTGCGGCCGCGGCTTCACCAGCCTCCTCCAAAGTCTCCACTTCCACTTCGACTTTGATGGTGTGGGATGCCCGGGACAAGGCCAACCTGATGACGTCCTGAAGCCCCATCTCCTGGGAGCGTAGCGCCTCGATATGGTTGTCCTTGATCAATATGCCGTCGGCCAGGTTGAGACGATGGTTGTGGCCNCCGCCCATTCGTACGGCATACTTGTCCAGGTACCGGTGCCCCGGAACGGTCTTACGGGTGTCCACTATTCGGGCTTGGCTCCCTTCAATAGCCCTAACGTATTGGTTGGTGTCGCTGGCTATGCCGCTCATCCGCTGTAAGAAGTTCAGGGCGACACGTTCGGCGCGCAGGATACTGCCGGCGTCGCCTTCTATCCGTGCCAGATCCGTCCCGGGGGTAAGGGCTGAACCGTCGGGCAACAGCACCCGGATGTCCAGGCTTGAATCGACGCGCAAGAAAACGGCCTGGCTGACCTCTATGCCCGCCANCATCCCATGGCCTTTAGCTCGGATCATGCCCACGGCCCGAACTCCCTGGGGGACCAAGGCTTGGGTCGTGGGATCGTTGAACGCCTGATCCTCCGACAGTGCGGCGTCGATCAGATTGTAAACTTCCGGAGGCAATTGACTCACGAGGCGTCCTCCTCTCGCGTCAGTACCAAGAGCGCATCCGAATACCCGGCAAGGTCGTTCGCTCTGATTACATCTGGGTCACCACGAACGGGATACATATCCCGATTGGGCTCGGTTGCCGGACAATTGTACCGCAAATTCCTGTAGCTGGAGTGGGCAAAAGTAAAGGCCCGCCTTATTTACGCCGGGCGGGCCACTTTTCGCTGGCGATACCGGGAAAAATCATCTGACCTAGCGCAACGACAACATCCTTTCCAGAGCTACTAGGGCGTCTTGTTTTACGTCATCGGGTACGGTGATCTGGTTGATGACCTGACCGTCCAACAGGCCCTCCAACACCCACAATACGTAGGCGGGATGAATGCGGTACATGGTGGAGCACGGGCAGATCACCGGATCTAGGCAAAAGATAACTTTGTCCGGATTTTCCAGGGCAAGACGGTTCACCAAGCTGACCTCGGTGCCCACGGCCCACTGGCTGCCCGCCGGAGCCTCGTTGATGGCCTTCCTGATGAATTCCGTGGAGCCGGACAGGTCTGCGGCCTGCACCGTTTCCATGGTGCATTCCGGATGGACCAGAATCGTGATGTCTGGATAGCGCTCCCGAGCCGTTTCTATCTGCTTTACGGTGAACCGGGTGTGCACGGCGCAATGGCCTTGCCAAAGGATGAGCTTGGCATCTCTAAGCTGCTCCGGCGTATTCCCACCCAAGCGTTTGAAGGGGTTCCAGAGCGCCATTTCGTCCAGGCTCAGGCCCAATCGCAACCCGGTGTTACGTCCCAGATGTTGATCNGGCAGGAAAAGGACCCGCTGGGATTGTTTNAGGGCCCAGTCCATGACCGCCACGGCGTTGGACGAGGTGCAGACCGCGCCACCGGTTCGGCCACACAATGCTTTGATGGACGCGATGGAGTTCATGTAGGTGACCGGAACGATGCCGCCATGGTCTCCCAGAACTTCCTGCAGGTCTTCCCAGGAGTCGCCGACGTCATCCATAGGCGCCATGTCGGCCATCGAACAACCCGCAGTGATGTTGGGCAAGATGACTTTTTGGTGGGGCCCGCACAGAATACAGGCCGTCTCAGCCATGAAGTGAACGCCNCAAAAGACTATGTAATCGGCGTCGGGAAGGCGGGCAGCCTCCTGGGACAAAAGGAACGAATCGCCTTGGAAGTCGGCGTACTTGATGACTTCTTCCCGCTGGTAATGGTGTCCCAATACCGTCACCGACTTGCCCAGCTTTTGTTTGGCCTCATGAATCCGCTGGTCTATTTCTTCGGCGCTTAGGTGAAGGTACTCGGTGGAGATTTTCTGCCAGCGTATGTTAACCGCCATCTCTTCAGCAAGGGACTTGGCGGGAAGCTCGTCTTCGGGCTTGCAGAAAGCGGCGTGCTCTAACTCGGTGATGGGTATCGTAGGCGGACGGGTTCGGGTGGCCATCAATTGTTCCCTCAGGGATGCAAATGAACTTATTGCTGAGTCAGTTCCCCTTGTAACGACCAGGGACTGGATCGCGTGATATTCAGGTTGACCAACTCTCCCAGGTGTTCATCCTCAGATCGGAAGAACACCAGCTTATCGGACCGGGTGCGCCCATGCCACTTCCCATCCCTGCGGCCTTCCACCAGTATATCAACTTTCTGTCCCACAAGGGCTGAGTTAATCTCGGTGAGAATGCCTTCTTGCAATTCCTCTAGCCTCACCCTCCGGCGGGCCTTCTCATCCTTGGAAACCTCGTCCTCCATCGTCCGNCCCGCTACCGTGCCGGGACGGGACGAGTAAGCGGCGCAGTGGACTTTGTCCGGGCGCAACTCCGCGATCAAGTCCACGGTCCTTTCATATTGCTCCTCGGTCTCACCGGGGAACCCCACGATTATATCAGTAGCCAATGATGAGTGGGGGATATTATCGCGGATGCGCCCGACCAGATCTTTAAACTCTTGACGAGTGTAAGGCCGGCGCATCGCTTTCAACACGTCATCGTCGCCGGCTTGCACCGGCAGATTGATGTGTTCGCATACTTTGGGAAGGTCCGCCACTGCCCGAATAATCTCGCCGGTGAAGAAGGACGGGTGGGAAGTCAGGAAGCGAATGCGCTCCAAGCCGTCAACACCGTTCAACTGGGTCAAGAGGTCAGCTAGATCAGGTTTTTCGGGTAGGTCGAGACCATAGGCATCCACCGTTTGGCCCAGCACCGTCACTTCCTTAACCCCCCGGTCCACCAGCAACTCCACCTCTCGAACTACCTCCCCCACCGGGCGGCTCACCTGCCGCCCCCTACGGTAGGGGATGATGCAGAAGGTGCACATAAGGTCGCAGCCGTGGATGATAGGGACGTAACAGGTCACGTCGGGTTGGGCCGGCGCCAGGGACCCCACGCAGCCTTCCCAATCAAGGCCGACGCGCTCACCAACNAGGTCCAGCAAGGGACCGTACTGCTGGGGAGGCATGAACACGTCCACGAAGGGGAATCGGCGAGCCAATTCGTCGGTCTTGGCGCCAACCATGCATCCCATCAAAGCAACCACCCGGCCGGGTTCATTGCTTTTCCAGGGCTTCATCCAGGTGAGGTTCCCCACCACCTTGTCCTCGGCCTGCTGGCGCACGACACAGGAGTTCAAGACCACCAAGTCGGCCTCGCCGGCGGTCTCAACTTCACGTAGGCCAAGTTGCTCCAACGCCGACCCTAACCGCTGGGAATCGGCTTTGTTCATCTGGCATCCGATGGTCCAGAGGTGGAACCTTTCCATTCTGATTACTCTTCTTACCCAGAAAGAAACGTGTCTGGTGATATATGAGCGGCGGAGGGAGTGGGATTCGAACCCACGATCCNAATTTCTCAGGATAAGCGCTTAGCAGGCGCCCGCACTAGACCACTATGCGATCCCTCCCATACTGGGTACATGTTATCAAATGGCCCCAGGCACAGCAATACCCGGCGGAATAGCCCAATCAGACACCGAAATTCGGACGCAGTGCGAATGGACAGGNCCGAGTCCGCGGCGGTCTTGNAATATAACCGTGCAAATTCAGGCTGTATCCGTGCGGAAAACGCCGGGCGGAATGGTAAGGTAAGAAAACGTCATTCGTCGAAATGATTTATGCCCGCTGGTAACGGCAACGACTTGAACTAACCAAATACTAGACATATTGCGCCATTCNCCGTTTCAATGCNGGCATTGACAGTCATCGGCGCATGCCATATCATTCGGTGTGAGAAACTGCTGGAATACACAACGGAGAGAACACAAATGGACGAACTCGACCGCCGAATAATCAGCCTGTTGCAAATGGACGGGCGGGCATCTAACGCCAAGATTGCCCGTGAGGTCGGGGTCAGCGAAGGTACTGTACGGCGGCGTCTNNGNAGGTTGATCCAAGAGGACGTGGTCAAAGTGATCGCCGTGCCCAACCTGGAAAAATTAGGTTACGCCACCACCGCCCTTATCGGGCTGCAAACCGGACCGGGCAAGTCTGACGCGGTAGCCGAGGCCATCGCACTTCTGGAAGAAGCCCATTACGTCGCCATCACCACCGGAGCCTACGACGTGTTTATCTGGGCAGGATTGGAGTCGGCGGAAAGTCTGGGCACCTTTTTGCGTACCAAGATCGGAGTCATCGAGGGAGTGCAACGCACAGAGACGTTCGTCAACCTGGCCATCAAAAAGCGGACCTACGGATTGGTGCTCTAACAGCTCAAACTACTNAACACTAATCGCAAGACGAACCTTATGATTTTCCCCGCCGGGTAACCTGATTCCCAGCGGGGTTTTCTTCGCCTAAGCGCGGGACCCGGTATGCCTCGGTCAGAGTTCCTACAAGCGTCTGCCTTGCAAACACCGGAGCCTATGCTATAATTCGCTGGGAAGCCCTCCACCGAGGCTGAAGTCAAGGGTTGAGAAGGGCGCCACATTCAAATTCTAAGGAGCGGTCTAGGATGACCTATATCATTACTGAGCCTTGCGTTGGTGTTAAAGATTCAGCATGCGTGGACGTTTGCCCGGTTGACTGCATCTACACCCGTGATCAGGACGACATGTTCTACATCAGCCCCGATGAGTGCATCGATTGCGCCGCCTGTGAGCCGGTGTGCCCGGTTACCGCAATCTTCGCCGAAGACGCGACGCCTCCCCAATGGGCGAACTACATCGCCTTGAATTACGATTACTTCACGAATAACGATCCCTCGGACCTGAAGCGCAAGTAAACGCAAGCGTCTTTCCCGAGACTACACCGGAAACGGATAAGAAAACCTCTGAAGGGGTAGCCCCTCAGAGGTTTTATATCGTTAACCCCAGATCTCCATATTGAATTCTGCGAGCCGCCGGCNAACGATTCTTGTCTGCCGCCCAACCTTCAGCGCGAACCCCTGTTACCCCAAGTCATCCAGGCAAGCCTGCAACGGTTTGCTGACGCAAGTGAATATGGGTGTGTCCCGCTCTGTATAGGGCCGGGCCTCCGACTCCCTCAGGTCCGTGACCAGATCTAAGAAGCTGGCCGGGTCGTCGGTTTCAAAACCCAGCACGAACTCCTGATCGTCCAGTCCGAAGGAATAGGCCGTGCTGATCTTCACGTCGGGGTATTTGTGCCCGATGGTGAAGTGTTGGCTCATCATGCGTTGCCGTTCTTCCAGGGACAGTTGATACCAATCGTGCGTTTTAACAAAGGGATATATAAATAGGTACTTGCGGCCGATGATGCGCATGGTAGACGNCGCGCCTTCCTGTCCTTCNTGCTGATGGGTGTCTANGTAGGGAGACCGCCGGGTCATGGCTAGATAGGAATGAGGCATCTCCAGATAACTGCCCAACTGCGTTTTATGGAGTTGGGCGAGCAGGTCATTCAATGGTTCCAGAGTGGGGCTGATTTTCCACAGCATGAAGTCCACGTCGCCCCTGGTACCTGCCAGGCTGTAGCTGGCCATGGTAACGCTGCCGGAGAATTCGGCCACCACCTCCGCGAACTCGTTCTTACTATGGGACCGTTCTCCCNNCGACAGCCTCCGCCATTGAGGGTCTACCTTAAAGAATGAGTACTTAACGAAGTCCCGTCTTCCTTCTTGAGCCATTGTCAATTCCTTACTCCGGCGATTCCTTGAATATAGACTCGAGGCACAGATTAAATGATAGAACCTACGGCACTCGATGACAACGCCGCCGCGGCTTGAAGTTTAGGCCAGGCGGAATGTTCCTGGANAGACTCGCGCCTTGAATATCAAGTACGATGTTGAATAAAAGCCACTGGGTGCTACAATCCCTTGGAGCAATCCGCGGGCATTTCCGCCCGGCAAACTCCAAAAAGGGGTAGCGTCATGGTGACACTGGGAACAGCTGAGTTTACCTATGAAGTAGCCGAAGGCTGGGNCAAGCTGCCTGACGGCTGGTCTTTCAAAGAAGCCGCCGCAGTGGGAGTAGATTCAAAAGACAACGTTTACGTGTTCAACCGGGGCGAACACCCAGTGATNGTCTTCGACAGGGAGGGGAACTTCCTGCGCTCCTGGGGCGAAGGCGTTTACCCCAGAGCCCACGGCGTGACCATGGGCCCCGATGATACGATCTATTTAACCGACGACGGCGACCACACCATGCGCCACTGCACCCTGGACGGCAAGGTGCTCATGACCTTGGGCATCAGCGGCAAGCCGGCCCCCTTCATGAGCGGCAACCCCTTCAATCGCTGCACCCACCTGGCCATCGACCCCGCCAACGGAGACTTTTACGTTTCCGACGGCTACGGCAACGCCCGGGTGCACAAGTACTCTCCCGACGGCAAGCTCATGTTCTCCTGGGGTGAGTCCGGGACCGGCCCCGGCCAGTTCAACATTGCCCACAACATCGCCACCGACAAGGACGGTTGGGTTTACGTGGCCGACCGGGAGAACCAGAGGATGCAGGTCTTCGACCGCAACGGCAAGTTCGAAACCCAATGGATCAACATGGCCAAACCTTGCGGTCTATTCATCGACAAATCGGGCGAGCAGCGGGTCTACGTTGGAGAGTTGGGCGTGGCCATCGGACCAAACAGCCAGGCCTACGGGCTCGGGCCTCGGGTCACGATCATGGATATCAAGGGCAACGTACTTGCCCGCTTGGGCGACGGGCCCGAAGGTATCGAACCCGGCCAGTTTACCGCTCCCCACGGAGTTTCCATCGACTCGCACGGCGACATTTACGTGGGGGAAGTCTCCTGGACAGCCTCAAGGAGATACGCCAANCCGCCGGACGAGATCCGTTCGCTGCAAAAGCTGGTCCGCAAGGGCTAAGCTACCCTTCCATATCGTAGCCTGATATCTAAGGACCTAACCGTGGCGCAAGACGTTATCGCCATAATCTGCGATTGCGACGGGACTCTCTGCCCGGACACCACCAACCAACTTGTTTCCGGCCTGGGAATTAACACCGAAGAGTTCTGGAACCGGGACGTGGACGCGCTGGTTGGTGATGGTTGGGATCACACTCTCGCCTACTTGAACAAGTTGTTGGACGTTACCCGCGACCGGCTCATCGACCCTTTAAGCAGATCCAAGATGGAAGACGTGGGCCGACGAGTGGAGTTTTATCCGGGAGCCTTGGATTTCGTTCGCCGGCTCCAGGATAGACTCAGCGGCAACTCCGAGTACCGGGAGGCCGGNATCTCCATCGAGTGGTACATCCTCAGCAGCGGCATCGAAGACATTCTGAGGGCTACAGAGTTGGGCCGAATAGCCACGGACATCTTCGGCTGCGCCTTCGAGTACGAACCCACCGGCCGCGCCACCACCGTGAAACGCTCCGTCACTTTCACCGAGAAGACCAAGTTCGCCCACGCCATCAGCAAAGGCATCTCCGGCGAAGAATTACGGCGAAGGCCCTACCGGGTCAATGACGCGATGAAAGAGGAAGACAAGAGAGTCCCTTTCCAGAACATGGTTTACATCGGCGACGGTCCCAGCGACATTCCATGTTTCTCCATGATTAAAGCCTTAGCCGGCCACGCCATCGGCGTGTGGCCTCCGGAGGACTCGGAGCTGAAGAAGTCCTTCGAGTTGGCCCAAGGAGACCGCCTAACAGTGGGCCCCTACAAGGCAGACTACCTGGAGGGAAGCGACCTGTTTCGGATGCTTTGGCGCATCGTGGAAGGTATCGCCGACTCCATGCTGGAGAAACGGCAGCAGCAGTTCCGGTCCGCGCCCAGCCACTGACGAAGACGCTCTAACCACNGAGATCACAGAGGGCGCAGAGAAAACGAAATAACTAATTCATAGCTCTGCGTTCTCCCCGTGCTCTGCGGTAAGCATTAAGAGGAACTCCTATGGACATGCAACCAAGTCCCCGCCAGCGGGAGTTGGTGGACCGGGCCTACAAGCTAGCCGTAGAGAGTTTTGCCCCCAGGGCCGCAAGCTATGACCGCGAAGCGGCCTTCCCGGTCAAGGACTATGCCGACCTGCNTGAATCAAGGATACCTTGCCCTCTGCGTGCCCGAGCAGCACGGAGGCCTAGGCGCGGACTTCGAGACCTATTGTCTGGTCGCCGAGCAACTTGCCCGAGGCAATGCATCCACCGCGCTCACCCATAACATGCACGCATTAACCATGATGATGATGGGCGGTCCTATCGGAGACCTTGACCTGACGCCGAAAGTGTTGGAACGTCATCAGGAGTTGAGCGCCCGGCGTTACCGCGAGGTGGTGGAGCGGGGTGTCTTTTATGCCCAGCCTCACAGCGAGCCGGTGGAAACTGGCGCCGCAGACGAGTTAGGGGTTGGTGGACGCCGATTCGGCACGAAGGCCCAAAGGGTCGACGGCGGTTACTTGGTCAATGGCCGCAAGTTTTTCGTCTCGTCAGCCNGTACGGCCGACTACTACGCCACCCCCGCCCTTTTGGAGGGCGATGGACCCTGGGAGCCGCGCACCCTCTACCTGGCAATTCCGGGCGATGCAGCCGGCGTGGAGTTCACCGGCGAATGGGACCCGCTGGGGATGCGTTCCACCGTGAGCCGTGACATGACCTTGACCGATGTGTGGGTCCCGGACGACGGGGAGATCTTGCCTCCGGGGGTCTTCGGGCAACTCTACCAGCGGCAACCCCACATTTTCCTCGGCTTTTCTGCTACATTTCTCGGCCTGATGCAAGCGGCCTACGACTTTACCATCGCTTATCTCACGGGCCAGATACCGGATGCGCCCAGCCGCAAAGAGATAGGGCCGGCTACCGGCTATGCCGTGGCCGAGATGCTCTTCACTTTGGAAACGACGCGGGCGCTGTTCTACCGCGCCATCTCCGAAGAGCGCTTGGACCCGCCGGTAGACGCTGTTCAACGGGCCCGCGCCGCCCACGTCCAAGTGCAGCGGGCGGTGGTGCAACTTACCGGGGAGGCCGTCCGNGTGTGCGGCGGAAGGGCCATGCTTAAGCGCTACCCGCTGGAGCGTTATTACCGGGACGCTCGGGCGTCGGCGGTGATGCGGCCCTGGACTCAGGATATTGCGACGCAACAGGCCTGGGAGACGGCACTGGACACGGGAATGACGAGCTCAACATAGCCAACTGGCCTCTGGTGAGGCATTGTCCAGGACATCGAGAGCTTCAAGNAAATTCAAATAGGATAACGCATGGAAATTAGATTAGGTAGCCAAGTCAGAGACGCCAAAGAAGCCGAGGGCACGGCCATCATCATCGACGTTTTCCGGGCCTTCACCACGGCGGCCATCGCCTTCGATCACGGCGTCCGTGAAATAACCCTGGTTGCTGAGGCAGAGGACGCCCTGGCCCTTCACCGAAGGGGAGTCGGNGACTTCTTGATGGGAGAAGTAGCCGGCAAACGCCCCGAGGGGTTCGACTTCGGCAACTCTCCCTACGAAATCTCCCAGGCCGATCTGGAGGGCAAGACCCTCGTCCAGTCCACTCGGGCGGGCACCGTGGGCGTAGCTGCTGCCAGCAAGGCCGACACTATCTACCTGGGCTCATTAGTGGTAGCCCAGGCCACCGTCAACGCCATTTTGAGAGACAACCCGGCCCTGGTATCCATCATCGCCATGGGCGACCAGGGAACAGTCCGCTCCGACGAGGACGAGCACTGCGGGATCTACTTACGCAATCTCCTGGAAGGCCGTGACCCCGACCCTGCCGCAATGCAAAGCCTGATCATGCAGGGCGGCGCAACCCAAAAATTCTTCGACGACACCCAACCCCAGTTTCACCCCAAGGACGTAGAACTGGCCCTTCAAGTCAACAAATACCCCTTCGCCATGAAGGTAAACCGGGAGGACGGGCAGTTGGTGGCGCGGAAGGTTGTGGCTGGGTAACTCGTGGCACNTGGTGGGTCAACCGGCGTGATNCCATAAATANGTAGATGCGGTAGCTGGCAAAGTAGAAAACCCAGCCTGTGCGGCTATTATCTTCTGAAGAATGGAGCAGGATGCGGTCTAATGCGGCTGAATGACGTTAAGAAAGCCTTGGCCGCCCATGAAACCGAGCTAAAAGAGCAGGGAGTAAAGTCCCTGGCTATCTTCGGGTCGGTGGCCCGGGGCGACGCAGGACCGGACAGCGATGTGGATTTGCTGATCGAGTTCGACCGCACGGTCGGATTGTTCCACTTTATACATGTGAAAGACTTCCTTGGAGGCCTTCTGGAAGGCGCGCACGTAGACTTGGTGATGCGGGAAGCCGTCTACGAGGAGTTAAAAGAGGACATTTACGGAGAGGCGGTTAATGTCCTCTAGGCCGCNCCGGTGGAGGTTTCGCCTCCGCCATGTTATTGAGGCGGTGGAGAGGATACAGGACTACGTCGACGGCATGTCCTTGGAGGAGTTTCTAGCCGATTCAAAGACTAGCGACGCAACTTTGAGAAACCTCGAGATCATTGGGGAAGCGGCTCGTCTNGTTCCAGAGAATGTCACGTCACTCCACGAACATGTACCTTGGGGAGACATGCGTGCGATGCGCAACGTTGTAGCCCACGAGTATGATNGAGTAAATGTACGCACAGTCTGGGACACCGTTCATAACGATCTCCCTCCATTGGTCCCTCTCCTACTCCAGTTGTTGGAACAAGAACTGGAAGACTAGCACCGGTTAGAAAGAAGCCGGGTACTATAGTGGGGGCTAAAAATGAAATACGTGGCNGTATACGAGCAGACNAGCACAGGCTGGCCGGCCTACGTGCCCGGCTTAACCGGCTGCGTTGCAGCCGGGGATACACGGGAGGAGACCGAGCGCCTAATCCGCGATGCCTTCGCCTTCCACTTGGAAGGGCTGCGCCAATCAGATGAGCCTATCCCTCAGTCTGGTACATGGACGGGAACGGGGGTAGTCTCGGAGTGATGCNGTATATCCCGCTAACTCAGCATCTGGTAGACGGGAGATATAGGGCACACCAAACCAGTCTGCAGCCCACCCCCTACCCCCCACCAAACCGGGCCGGGTCCAGGGAGGCTACTCCGGGGACATCGGTGCCGCCCTTTACGATTAGGTCGGCAAGGCCGTGGCACATGCCGGTGCTCCAGAGGATGCCCTTGCGTCCGGAGCCGGTGCCGACGTACAGGTTCTCCCAGCCGGGCACCTTGCCCACGATGGGTAGCCCATCGGCGGATATGGGCCGGAGGCAGGCGGTTTGCTGGACCAGTTCGGCATCGGCCAGGGAAGGCGCCATCTTCAGCAAGTCTCCCATGATTTTGTCTCGGGCCGCGGTGGTTATCCCCTCGTCGAACCCCGCCTCTTCTTCGGTGGTTCCAGCCCAGATCAAACCGTCAGGCTTGGAAGCGGCGTAGCTGCCGGCGTAGTTCAGGGAAGCCCGCATTGGATCGGCGGTCAACTGTAGGCGAATGACTTGGCCTTTGAGTGGGCTAACCGGAAGCTCCACTCCGCACCAAGAGGAAGCCTGATGAGACCAGGGCCCCACCGCCAGGACCACCGCGCCNGCCTCAAGTTGGCCGGTCTCCAAAGTTACTCCGGAACAGCGGCCGCCCTGGCTGATTAAGCCGGTCACCCGGCGCAGGAGGATCTCGGCGCCGAACTTTTCCGCGGCTTGGGCCGCTGCCAAGTTATAGCGGTAGGCCTCGATCGCTCCTGTCCCCTGAGCGTATGACGCCCCCAGGCACGCCGGATTGGCTCTCGGTTCCACTTTGAGAACGTCCGCTTGGTCCAGCCATTCCACATGGAAGCCCTTAACGTCCTTTTGCCATTTGATCTCTTCCTTGTACCGTAGAGCCTCTGAATCGTCGAAGGCCAGGATCAATCGGTCCCGCAGATGGAACTGGGTATCAACGCCTGAAGCCTCTTCCAGCTCCGGAGAAAGAGATACGTGCCGTTCTAAGCACCATACGCTGAATCCCAGGAGCGGATCTGGAATCCCGGCTCCTTCCAATGGTCCCAGTCCGCCGAACGCGAAGCCAGAGGCGTGGCTGGCCACGGCGTCGGCCTCGACTATCGTCACTTTCAAGCCTTCGCGGGACAGCAAATAGGCGGTCAAGCAGCCTATGATGCCGCCCCCAACAACAATTACATCGCGCCGGTCTGTAGCCACCCTTATCAACTCCTTGAAATTGAATCTGCACCGCCGTCCGGTGCGGATTCAGGAAATCCTCAACGAATCATTATTATCTCGAGACCGAGGTCCAAGTTTGCCCATTGCCGGTCGGCGGTAAGCACACCGTACCCCAATCGCAGAGCCAGAGCAAGACAAGCACGGTCGCCTAGAGAGAGACCTCCCGACCTAGCCAAAGGACGGAGTCTAGCAATCATCCTGGCGTCAACTGCGGTAACCGGAAGCACCTCCAGTCCTGAAAACAGTACACCTTCGGACTCCAGCCGCCCGGCAATGGTGTCAGGGTCCTCTCCTTCATCGGAGAACTTGGACAATATTTCTGCCCAATTCGCAGCGCTGACAACGCTTACATCCACCAATGCTTCGGACACTGCATCGGCGCCCAGTTCGCCATGAAGGAAAGCCAGAACTGCCGATGCGTCGAGCACCCACATGTTATTCCCTGGCCGCCTCTGCCCGTCTTTCCTGAATCAATTCGTCGGCTAAACTTCGACCGGGCGCGATGTGTTTTAACATACCCTGGGCTCGTTTGATCGCCGCCCTCCGAGTGTACACACGTACTTCATCATCCTTCAGTGACAAAATAAGCTCATCACCGGTTTTGACACCCAGAGCTTCGCGGAATTCCGCAGGCAGGACTATTCTGCCACCTTGTCCCAATTTTGTCTTTATATTATCCAATTGACACCTCTTGTTAAATATACCATTCCCATTTCCAATGGCACAATCATCGATCCGGACTGTTAAGCGCCCCACAGCAATGAAATCCCAAACCGTAATCTACTAGCCACGGCAAATACGCTAGGTGTACAATCTGCTCTACCCGATTCATGGCCCACTCCAACTATGAACGATAGCTCAATCTCGCCACACGACCCGTTTCAGCGCCGGTCGATCTCCGTCGCCGGAACGGAAATTGCCTATATAGATGTAGGTTCAGGCGATCCCATCGTGTTTCTCCACGGCAACCCAACGTCTTCCTATCTTTGGCGCAACGTCATACCCCACCTGCAGACGCTGGGCCGGTGTCTGGCCCCCGACTTAGTGGGCATGGGGGAGTCGGGCAAAGCGAAAGACGGGAACTACCGCTTCTCCGATCACATGGCCTACTTGGACAGCTGGTTCGAAACTCTGGCGCTCGGCCAAAACGTGACTCTAGTCGTCCACGACTGGGGGTCCGCCCTTGGGTTCCACTGGGCCCACCGCCACCAGATCAGAATGAAAGGGATTGTATACATGGAGGCCATCGTCCGTCCCCTAACTTGGGAGGAATGGCCCGAGTCGGCGAGGTCAATCTTTCAGGCCATGCGCTCGCCCGCCGGTAATGAAATGATTTTGGAGAAAAATCTGTTCGTAGATCGAATCCTTCCGGCCAGCGTGATGCGAGGACTGACCTCAGAGGAAATGGATGTCTACCGGCGCCCTTATCTAGAGGCAGGGGAATCGAGGAGACCCACCTTAACTTGGCCCAGGGAGATACCCCTGGACGGACAGCCCGCCGACGTAGCCGAGGTGGTGACCGGTTATTCCCGGTGGCTGTCCGTTAGCGACCTGCCCAAGCTGTTCATCAACGCCGACCCCGGGGTGATCTTGGTCGGTGCCCAAAGAGAGTTCTGCCGCGCCTGGCCCAACCAGGAAGAGGTCACCGTTCAAGGGACCCATGTTATTCAAGAAGACTCTCCGGACGAGATCGGTCAAGCCATCGCCCAGTGGTACTCGAACTTGTGAGAGTACCTTGCCTGGTCACCGGCATCGTGGTGACGTTGCTCTTTATGACCTTGATGGTGACTTGCCGGACCATCGGATTGCCGCTGTCCGACGATGTCACTTCGCCGAGTTCGCGGGAGGCGCCACCGGCAGTTCAAAGATGAATCAGGCCCTTGACGGCTTTGCGTTTGGCGTCGCCCCTATTCCTGAACGGCGTGGCGAAGGTGGGTGATGTCCTGGACCCGCCGATCGCCGTCCAACCTGATCGCTATCAGGTCGATACGCCAGCCGGCGTGAACTTGGTCGTGCGCCTGTAGAAACTCCTGGGCGGTGGCGACCAATTTCCGAGCTTTGGCGGCGGTAATCGACTCCTCGGGAGTACCGTACAGAACGCTACGTCGGGTACGTACCTCGACGAACACGAGGTCATCGCCCTCCTGGGCCACGATGTCCACCTCGCCCCACCGGCACCGGTAGTTGGTCGCCACCAACACGTAACCTTTCTCTTGGAGGAAGCGGACGGCCACGCCCTCTCCCCACTTTCCAAGGCGGATGCGATGGGTAGTCACACTAACCGCCTTCCATTGCCTGGGCGGCTGACCGCACCGGAGCGAAGGAATGCCGGTGGATGCCACAGGGCCCCATCTCCCTCAATCGAGCCATGTGGTGCGCGGTCCCATAACCCTTATTCCGAGCAAATGCGTAGCCGGGATACATAGCGTCAGCTTGCTCCATCAACCGGTCTCGAGTCACCTTGGCCACGTTGGAAGCAGCGGCTATGGAATAGCTACGCCCGTCGCCGCCCACCACCGGTTGGAAGGGAATCGGACAATCCCGCATGTGAACGAAGTCCAACAGCAGATACGCCGGGGAGAGGGGCAGATTGGCCACTGCCTGCAGCATGGCTTGAATATTCGCCGGGCCGATGCCGATGCGGTCGATCTCTTCCGGGCCGACCTGACCTACGCCGATGCCCAAGGCATGGGTTTCCACCAGTTCGACCACTCTTTCACGCCGGGCGGGGGAGAGCTTCTTGCTGTCGTCCAATTGAGCCAGCCACGGCTCCGAACCGCTCAATCCCATCGGAAGAACGACGGCGGCAGCCACCACGGGACCGGCCAAAGGCCCTCGGCCGACCTCGTCCACTCCGGCCACCAGAGCAAATCCTTGCTGATAGAGTTCTAGTTCCAGCGATAGGTCGGGCATGGCCCGTTCAGCCAGGGATGGGTTCTTTGGCCGGGCCGCCAGGGGTCCCTTGCCAAAGAGTTTCGCTGTTCGCGGTGTCTCCTTCGATGATGCCACCTCCCATCAACACGTCACCCTGGTAAAATACCGCCGCCTGCCCTGGGGTCAAAGCCCTCTGGGGTTCGTCAAAGCAGACCATCGCCCCGTCGTCTTGAGGGTACAGAACGGCTGGGGCTTCGGATGCCTTGTATCGAATCTTTACCGCCACCCGAGTGGGATCCTCAGGAGGAGAACCCGACGTGTAGTTGACACGGGACGTCCAAACCCGGTCCCGATAAAGGGCTTCTTCCGGCCCAACCACAACCCGATTGGTCTCAGCGTCCACCTGCACCACGTAGAGAGGCTCTCTGGAATTGATCCCCAAGCCCCGGCGTTGGCCTACGGTGAAATACTCGATTCCCTGGTGTTCACCCAAGACGGTCCCATCCACGTGCACGACGTCTCCCGGAACCGCTGTGATGTGCTGCTTCAAGTAAGCTTTGTAATCGCCCAAGGGAATGAAGCAGATGTCCTGGCTGTCCGGCTTTTCGGCGTTGATGAAGCCGGCATCCAAGGCCATGTCCCGGATTGCCTGCTTGGCATAGGCGCCCACGGGCATCAGGGTGCGAGCCAACGCCTCTTGTCCCATGCCGAACAGCACGTAGGACTGGTCTTTGGCGGTATCGACTCCCTTCTTCAGGACCCAACCATCACCGGTGTGCTCGATCTTGGCGTAATGACCGGTGGCTACGTAGGCAGCCTGCAGCGCCGCCGCCCGGTTCATCAAAAAGCTGAACTTGATCTTGTCGTTGCAAGCGATACAGGGATGTGGAGTCCGGCCCTTGCTGTACTCCCGGCGAAAGTAGTCGATGACGTGTTCCTGAAACTCCCGCTGCACGTTGAGTACATAGTGCGGAACCCCCAAACTGCGGCAGACCATGCGAGCGTCTTCCACGTCGTCCAACGTGCAGCAACCCTGGTAGGACGGCGGCAGGTTCGCCTCGTCCAGGCTGTACAGCTTCATCGTCACGCCAATCACGTCGAACCCCTGCCGCTGTAACAGCAGGGCGGCTACCGACGAGTCCACGCCGCCGCTCATGGCGACTACTACCCTTTCCGTCATCGTTAATCCTCAATTACACAGCCTAGCACGCCGCTAAGTTGAAGTTCAATAGTGGCATGAAAAGCTGGTGACGCTTCATGGGGTTCATTGACACTCCTCCGTGGCCTGGCTACAATCCCGCTGAAACCCAGCCGGGTCATCTGCCCACGTACGGCAGGACTTTCCCAAACCTCAAGGAGGCGCTTCATGCCTACAACCTTCGGAACTTCAATGCCCAGCCGGGGCGACATGGCTAGCCCGGAAAACCTCCGGACACTTGCCCAGCGAGCCGAGTCCCTGGGTTTTGACTCGGTCTGGGTCAGCGACCACATCATATTGCCCAGGAAAGTTGACTCATTCTATCCCTACGCTGCGGATGGCGTGGCCACTTTCCGGCCCGACGAGGATTACTACGACCCCCTGGCGACGCTTAACTTTCTGGCGGGCTGTACTCAGAAGATCCGTCTGGGCACCCACGTGCTGATTCTGCCTTATCGAAACCCGGTGCTGACCGCTAAGATGCTATCGACGTTGGACGTGCTGTCCGGAGGGCGAGTCATCCTAGGCGCCGGGGTGGGATGGATGGAAGAGGAGTTCCAAGCTCTTGGGTTGGATACCTACGCCCAACGGGGCGCGGTGACCGACGAATACATCCAGCTGTTCAAGGAGCTTTGGACCAAGGACAATCCCGAGTTTCATGGGGAGCACTATCAGCTATCAGAGTCGGGCTTCCAACCCAAACCGGTGCAGAAACCCCATCCGCCAATCTGGATCGGGGGTCACACCAACCCGGCGATTCGGCGTGCCGCCAAGTACGGCGACGGTTGGATGCCCATAGGTTTGCGCCCGCCGGCCATTCTGGAGCCCGAAGAACTGGCGGAAAAGATTGCCCGCCTTCGAAGACTTACCGTCCGGGCTGGACGACCGGAGGATGCGGTTTCGCTGTGTTTCAGTACCGGGGTGACCTTCGATAACTCTCCAGGGGCTACCCGGCGCATGATGAGCGGCCGCGCCGAGCAGATCGCCGCCGACCTACGCCAATACCAGGACCTGGGCGTCCGCAACTTCATCCTGGGCTTNCCCGGCGATAGCGTGGCCGCATTGGATGAGGCGATGGAGCAGTTTTCTAAACAGGTGATGCCCTTGATCCCGCAGGACTGACCGCCTGGCACAAGCGCTCCAGCGCCGATAGAAACCTACCACAGAGAACGCCGAAGGCTCGTGGGTCTGATCTTAGGATTCCAAAGCTCTGTGTTCTCCGCGTTTTCTGTGGTGAAAACGAAGCCCTATCAGCCGCCTGGCCCCCGGTATCCCACGCCGATTGCCTGCCGCATGGCCTGCATGGCTTCTTCCATAGGAATGAAGGTCGTCTTGATCGAGGAGATCGCCCCAGAGNCGCCAACGGCCATGGCTACGCTGGCCACCGCCGTGTTGTCAGGCATGTCGACTATGACCACCGCATCAAAGTCGCCAAAAGCGTAGTCGAAGCTCTCCATCTTGCCGCCCATGCGCTCTATCACCGGCCGGAGGTTAGCAGCCCGGTCCTGAGGGTTATTGACCAAGTCGGACATTCCCTGGGTAGAGTATGATGCCTGAATCATATAACGAGCCTTGTTTCACCTCACTGAATCTTACGGGCGACGGCTGGCCAGCGCCGAACGCATTCTACTCCCGATCTTGGTGGGCCTGTCAAACCACATTTTCCGAACGGTTCTAGGACACGGCTATCTGGGACACTCCGTACTTGCTTTCCAGTTCATATACATCCTGCAATCCCAACAACTCCGCTACCTGCCATCGGGTGCCGTAACGGGAGGTGTCCACTTTTCCTTGGGTTTTCAACTCCTCATATGAAGCCCGCAGTTGCTGATAGATCAGCCAGATGGTGCCGCCNCAGATCATTAGNTTGTANCCCAAGNCGGNAACNTCNTGAGTCGAAAAGAGGTCTCCGTTGTACATTCGGGGAAAGTCGGGCAGATCCGTGGCGTAGGCCTGCAGGTCTTCNGCCGACTTGATACCATCGACAAACACCATATCTGCGCCGGCATCCATGTACTCNCGGCAGCGGCGTACNGTGTCCTCCCAGCCAGTGACGGCGTAGGCGTCGCAACGGGCGATGACGACAAACTCAGGATCGTTGCGGGCGTCCAACGCCGCATGAATCTTCTGAACCATCTCGTTCGACGGTATCACCTGCTTGCCATCGAAGAAGCCGCACTTCTTGGGGAAAACCTGGTCCTCTATATGTATCCCAGCCACCCCGGCCGCTTCGTACTCCCGCACCGTGCGCTGAACATTGAGGGGATTGCCGTATCCGGTGTCTGCGTCGCATATCACAGGGACATCAATGGCGTTGGCGATGTACTTGGCGTTGCCCACCATTTCGCTCATGGTCAACAGGCCTACGTCTGGAAATCCTTTTTCTGCGGCGGTGCCGGCGCCCGTCATGTAAACCGCGTCGAAGCCCACCGATTCAGCGATCTTAGCATGCAGAGCGTTTATCACAAATGGGGCCACGACCATTTGGTCCGAAGCCAGGAGCTGCCGTAATTTGCTTGTAGTTTTCATGGTCTTCTCCTTATTGTGGCTCGCCATCTAACCGCAGCTTGTTTAGCGAACCCGAATTATAAAGGATAGCTCGATATTATATCCCAGCTAAGGTCGGGCGCCCACCGGCCTTCGCTCCAATCTTCTTCGGCGGCCTGGGATTGGAAACGGACTAATAGCAACCGCCAAGCGTTTGTGGATTCCGGCACGGCCAGGTCATCAACGACCCCTTGGGCAAACTCCAAGGCGTCGGCCATCACCGCCGAAGGCAACTTGGCGTACTGCATCATAGTGACGTGGGGCCAATAGCCCCCTTCCACGTGTTCCATCTCCAGTACAGCGCCGGAAACCCGTCTTACTATGTCAACGACGTCCCCATGCAACTTATGCAGCGCTTCCGGCCTTTGAGGCCCGGAGAGGTCTAGGAAGATGTTGCCGGAAGCGCCGGTCACGCCTTGTTGGTGTAGAGAAAATCGCGGTTCTCTCTGGCGGCTTTCCTCGGCGGCGATCTGCAAACCGGCCTCAACCTCGGCCAGAGCGGCTTCAGAACACTGAAAGAAGCCGGCCACGGTCAGGTGCAACATGTGCATCTCGGCGGCCCAGCTTCCATATTGTCCGCAGATCAACTGGCGCGCCCGGTAGACCCTGGCGGTAAAGGACGGCGATGGAATGAGCAATACGCCGAATCTGATAGACATGGGCTCTCTCGCTATGAACTTCTTGCGGCCGGTAGCGTTGGGCCTGTTTGGGACCGGAGTGGGCGGGTCAGTTTCCCCGTCTTGCCGCACGGCATCAGCATCAATCCTAGAGCAACGAGCTAGACCGATACGAAGCTAGATCTGGCTATACCCGGTTCCCGGCCGGTCGGCATCCACGCCCCTGCCCTTGCCTTCGGCGATCCAGCCGAACTCCTTCAGGATCTGCTGGCTGTAGGTTACCCGTCCGGTAACCCGGTCCAATGGCTCGGTGGCCAATAAAAGGGCCGCCTTGGCCATTAAGTCCGGGCTTTCGCTTCGGGGGTCGTCCATCCCGGTGACCAAGTTATGAAATACCGTACCCGGCGTGGCCACCACCTGGGAAGGAGCTAGGGACGTTACCGACACGCCATCTTGGTAAACCTCGATGGCCAGACCTTGGGTGAACCGTTCCAGTGCCGCCTTCTCGGCGCCGTAACAGGCCCCTCCGCCATCGGTAGAGGTGGCCGGGTAGGGGCCCCTTCCAGGACCGACGGCGGACCCCGACGAAATGTTAACGATGCTGCCGCTACCCCGGGGTATCATGTCCTCTAGAACCATTTTGCTCAACAAGAACGGAGCGTGGAAGTTCACCGCCCACGAGCGCATCCACCGGTTCAACGGGAAGTCTTTAACGGGGTAATAGTAGGTCAGCGCCGCGTTGTTCACCAGCACGTCCACCGGTCCATAAATGTCTCGCGTGGCTTGTATCAACTGCTCGCAGTCTTCGGGTAGGGAGATATTAACCGCAACGGGCGTAGCCTCGCCGCCGGCTTCGTGAATATCGCCAACGGTTTTTTCCAGCGACCCTTCCAGGGGGTGGTCCCCCTCACGCATAGTGCGCGCCGCACAGATCACGCTGCCGCCCTCGGAGGCAAACAACCGGGCAATCTCACTGCCGATGCCGCGGCTGGCGCCGGTGATTATCGCCACCCGGCCGTCCAATCTGCCCATGTTTTTCTCCCGAGTTATAGATGGAAGTGAACGTTGTACTTGGTGGACGAACCCTTCAATAAACGCGTTATCCCGAAGCTAGCGCGCCTCGACAGCGTATAGACTACCGTCTCTTGACGCAACGAACAGCGTGTTTTCGGCCACCACGGGACTGGCGGTGACTTTGTCACCGGTCTGGAATTCCCAAATAATTTCCCCGGATCCCCGGTTCAGCCCTACAACCCGCCCATCCTTGGTCCCGACCAACACCGTGTTGCCCGCCACTGTGGGCGTGGAGGTAACCTGACTGCCCACGTTAGTCCCCCAAATCTTCTCGCCCGATTCGGCGTCGACGGCGCTGACCGTGCCTTTCAAGCCACCGGCATACAAAGCGTCAGGAGCAACCGCGATTCCTACGGACATCCCACCTACCACGCGGTTTGTCCAGACGGTGCCATTCTGTACGGGCGGCGGTAGTACCCCCCATATGTACAGGTTCACCCTCCAGAACAGAATACCTCGCTCAAGTGGGTAGCTCTTTGCATGCCGGTCCAGGGCCCACACGCTACCGTCTTGCGTGCCAAAGTAAACGTAATCTCCTTGGAAAGTCGGACTTCCGGAAATTTGCCTGCCTCGACCGGTATCGTAGAAGAACTGCTGGCGCGCCGATCGGTCGCCTATTATGTATAATTCTTTAGACAGCGAAGCCACGGCGACCGTGCCATCCACGTATGCGGGTCTATCAGTGACCCAGGCGCCGGTGGGGAATGTCCAACGTGTTTCCCCGGTGGCCACGTCCAAAGCGTGCACATTGCTGTCGGCCGACCCTATGTATACGGTGCCGTCGGCGACGACGGGGGACGAGAGTATCGGACTCCCTGTGTGATTCTCCCATTTCACCTCGCCGGTGATTCGGTCAAGAGCCACTACGATTCCCGGACGGACTGCGGAAATCACCAGATCACCGGTCACCGCGGGCGTCGAACTGGATGGCCATCCACTGTGATACTCCCACAACATCTCTCCCGACCGAACGTCTAAAGCGAGGGTGCGTTTGTCTTCCGTTGTCAAGTAAACGCGTCCGTCCACGACCACGGGTGATGTTGCAAGGCCGTTGGTCGAGGAGAAGGTCCACCTCACCTTTTCCGGGAAGGGAGCCTCAGCCGGTGTATACCCGGTATTTCGGAAATCGTTTCCGGACTGGGCCCAAGCGTTGGGACTGGTAGCCGGGCCGGCGGAGGTTGAAGCCCCTGACGGGGCGAAGACTAGAGGGACCGGATCAAGAAAGACCGCCACCCTCCACAGGATTAACGCCAGCACGGCCGCCAGCAGACTGTATTGGTAACGTTTACGCCAGATATGCAGGCTAGGAATGCGAGAGCGTCGCTGTACTTGTGCTCTTGGGACCAGGTCGGCACCTGCGAGGAACGACCAGCAGCTAACACACCTAGTTGAGTCATTAGAAGGGTTTAAGTGGCCGCAGACGCGGCAAACGCGGACTTGTTCGCTGACTTGTTCCTGCACCTGTTCCAAAAGTTGATTCAATCCCGCCAGTCATAGATTTTCTCTATAACGAGTGTAGGCTGCTGCTCCGAAGCCGTCAATCCCTTCCCGTTGGTCCGGCAAAAAGAGTACGGCGCGGCGGCGCCTTGGGTCGCCATCTTCCCCGGTCTGGCTATTTTCGTGCTGGTGTTCGGATTCAACCTTCTGGGTGACGCCCTCCGGGACGTGTGGGACCCCAAGCTGAGAGGCCGTTAGAAAGATTCCACTCATCGTCACGCCTCTCAACATTTGGAGGCATGATGACTGGAGCCCAACCTTGATTACATCGGGATGGGCTCTTATGATATGACACGCATAAGGCTGGAACAAAACCGTGATTGTGACATTCGGGACGCGCTTTTCTCCGAACGGTTCTGCAACAAGGGTCCATCACCGCTTCCCGCCGGGGAGTCCCATTCCGATATTCACGGATTCACTAATCTAAAACCACTATTGACTTTCCGCCATTGGATAATATATATTATCGGTTGCTATTGCGGCATAGCTTCGCGCTAATGCTTTACCAGGTGTGCGCATAGTTTGATTTATACCTATCAGATCACCGAATAACTTTTCCTCTTTGTGGGTGTATCGGCGCTGAAGAGACCTATTGTGTGCCGTCGTCGCCCTTAACTCAGCTCACCGAAACGAATCAGCCGGGAGGTCGGAATATGACTAGTCTCTGGAACAAGAAGGCAGTGCTTTATGCTCCTCTAATCTTCATCCTGCTGTTCGCCGTGGCTTGCGGGTCCTCGGCCGAACCCGTGATAGTGGAGAANGAAGTAATCAAAGAGGTNATCAAAGAANTCCCGGTGATCAAAGAGGTCATCAAAGAAGTACCNAAGGAAGTAATCGTAGAGAAAGAGGTNGTCAAAGAAGTTTACAGAGATGTCATGGTCATTGCGACCCCCGTAGCGGCACCTGTTGAGGCCAAAGGAAAGGAAGCGTGGGAGGACATCGCCGCTGGCAAACATTACAGAGGCGTCTTTCCACTGATGGCTATCAGAAACCCTGGTTTCTGGGACGTCCATTACGGCGGCAGTTTGAACACCGTCCTCACCCCATCGAGTCCCCGATTCAATGGACTGGTGGAATACGACCCTGTCAACCCGACCGAGATCATCGGTGACCTGGCCAAGACATGGGAAGTGAACGAAGCAGGCGACGTTTACACGTTCCGACTGCACGAGGGCGTCCAGTGGAGTAAGGGGCGCGGAGAAGTCACCTCCGCTGACATCAAATTCACACTGGACCGCATCACGATGCCAGACGCTCTNAGGGCCCGGACCGGTTACCTTAGGACGGTCCACGAGCACGGGGCCGCAGAGGTNGTCGATAAATACACCATCAANGTCCCTCTGATGTTCCCCACAGCCACCTTCATCCCGAACGTAGCTACCGACTACTTCAAGATGTACCCCAAGGCCCTGGAGACAGTTTCTCAGGACGACTTNAACTGCTGTCCCGAGAAGTCATACGGCTCCGGCCCGTGGATNTTCAAGAGTTGGAAGAAAGACAACAATTTCGAATTCGAAAGGAACGACNCCTACTTTAAAGGTCCCCGCCCCTTTTTCGATGGTATGAAGGTATTCACCGTTAGGGACGAGGCCAGGCGGTTGGCCGCATGGAAGGCTGGACAGGCCTTCGGGAGCTTCCTGCCCTGGACCAGCGGCAATACCCCGTGGAATATGGAACAGCTGGAAATCGATACTGACGGTCGGATGCGGGCCTCCATCTTGAACGGCGTCGGTATCGCATTTCTCTGGCTGAGGAACGATAGGCCTCCTTTCGACAATCCCGATCTGAGAAAGGCATTCTATCTTGCTCTGAACCGGCCAGAATTNGGCAAGGTCGCCTATAGAGGTTTCGGAGTCCCGGGTACATTCTTTAGCCCTGGTTTCGTGGAGGACTCTACCAAGTTCGCCAAAGAGGGTAAACCGGGTTACCGGACGGACAAGGACGTAGACCTGGCCGAGGCCAAGAAACTGTTGNCCAAGGCCGGTTTCCCCGACGGAATCCCGAACCTCAAGATCAACGGGCTTAATGCCGGGTCAAGCATGAAAGCCGCCGAACAGGTTGCCGCCCAGTTCAGACGTGATGGAATCGCTGACATAACTCTNGACGCGGTTGACCTGGCGACGATGTACGTCAAGATGAGAGACGGCAACCATTCCATGTCACTGGTCAATACCGGGATAATCATCACGGACCCCGGTGATATCATCAACCAGTTCTTCCTTACGGACGTGCTCCGCAACCCTCACAACTGGTCCGATCCCAGGACCGATAAACTGATGGTTGACCAGAACATGGAGCAGGACCCAACCAAACGCCGGGAGCTGATTAAACAATTCGCCGACGTGCTACACGAAGGACAGAGCCACATAGTGCCTCTGTGGTGGAATTCATCTGGAGCTACGTTCGACTACCGGTTACGGAACTGGCATGCGCCGATGACAGTCCAGTTGGTCCACAAGTGGGACCACGTGTATTGGGACCCAGACGCTAAAATGCCTACCACACCGGGATACGTCCCGTAGGTCTAATAAACGCGGAANCCTACGGCCCAATATGTTAGTTTANTCTCGACCCTGAANGAGGGCGGAGCNTTNCCCGCCCTCGTTTGTTTCCNATNTCAACTGCNCAATNGTCCGACCTGATGCAGCNCAAAGTGATTNCCTGGAGANATAATGTGGCAGTACGCTAGCAGAAGGCTTTTCCTCTTCATACCAACACTATTCTTGGCCACAATCATGGTGTTCGCCTTGTTCTGGATCGTGCCTGGGGACGCNGCCATGATGCTCCTTACCGGAGACGAAGACGGGACGGGGAAAGTCNCCACAGCGGACATAGACAAGCTTCGTGCGAAGATGGGACTGGACCGTCCCATACATGTCCAGTACGGCTCTTGGGTCTGGGACCTGATGAAAGGCGACATGGGCACGTCTCTCTGGTACAAGAATCCCATAATCGACGACCTGAAGGAACGGTTCCCGGTCACCATAGAGTTGGCTGTGCTAGCGATCCTGATGGCCTTCGTCGCGGCCGTACCCCTGGGGATCATCTCTGCAGTGAAGCAAGACACCAAAATAGACTACGCTAGCCGGGTNTTCGCTCTGATCGGGATAGCTATGCCGAGTTTCTGGATAGGGCTTCTCACGGTGTATGCGCTAGCTTATGGGCTCGANTGGTTGCCNCCATTGGAATACGCCNCNNTNACTGNNNANCCCCTGCNCAACCTGCAACAGCTTTTCTTCCCGGCACTGGCGTTGGCTTTCCATGACATGGCCTTCACCGCCCGGGTGACACGCTCAGCGATGCTAGAGGTGTTGCGCGAGGACTATATGCGGACCGCCCGCTCCAAAGGTCTCCGGGAGCGGACTGTCATCATTCGGCACGCTATGAAGAACGCCTTACTTCCTGTAATCACCATCTCGGGCTACCAATTCGGCCGACTATTAGGTGGAGTGATTATCATCGAGTCCATCTTTGTGATTCCAGGGATAGGTCTGTACCTGGTGGATGCAATCATCCACCGGGACTTTATAGTCCTCCAAGGCGTGGTCCTCCTCGCAGCGGCGGTGGTATTGGCCTTGAATCTGATGATCGACATATTATACGGGATAATAGACCCCAGGATCCGATNTAGTTGATATCATCTCGACATCGGAGAAGCCCATGATCGACGACCGAGATACAGTAGTTGCTCCTATCCCATCCAAGCACGCCGCGTTGCTCACGCAGACGGCTCGATCGACTAGATGGTTAGTCGATTTCTCTAGGCGTAAGCCATTGGGAGCGATCGGTGGAATAATCACCGTGATATTGTTCGTANTGGCGATNTTNGCACCTGTGATTGCACCTTACGATGAACGCGACACACATGGCGATTACGTCCACGCATCACCCGGCTCCCCGGGCCCAGGGGCCCCCTTCCTATTGGGAGCTGACGCCTTGGGTAGGGACGTCTTCAGTCGCGTAATCGTCGGAGCGCGGGTTTCCCTCTACGTTGGTGTCGGCAGCGTCCTGATTGGGATNACNGCTGGNTTCNTTTTGGGCATTGCCAGTACCTACGCCGGGGGCAAGGTTGACATGNCCTTTCAGCGTTTNGTCGACGCCTTGATGGCCTTGCCCGGTCTCATCATTGCCTTGGCCATCATGGCTGTTCTGGGTCCCTCTTTAAATAACGTAATCATCGCCATCGTCATAGGAATGTTGGCGCCGGTGGTNCGTACCATCCGGTCCCAGGTATTGACACTCAAGGAATTGGACTACGTCCTAGCAGCCCGAGCGATAGGTGCCTCTTCCACGCGCATCATTTTCTGGCACATCGCACCTAACTGCTTCGCCACTTACCTGATAATGGCCACTTACTACTTGGGGTTCGCTATCATTATCGAGGCCTCCCTGAGTTTCCTAGGGGTAGGCTCACCACCTGACGTACCAAGTTGGGGAGGGATGCTAACTAGAGCTTCTCAAGAACACCTCAAAACCGCTCCTTGGGTAGGTATATTCCCTGGCCTGGCAATATTTGTGGTGGTCCTGGGGTTCAACCTGCTGGGAGACGCCCTCAGGGACATATTCGACCCCAAGCTGAGGGGCCGCGACTAAATATCTAGCCGCCTCCCACATCCCTAGAACTCTGGACTGCCAACTAGTAAGAACCCGGCCCCGACGAATCGAGGCCGGGCTCTTCGTTCCAGATTCGGGGGACCTTCCTTAATCCCATTCCCTTCCCAGAGTTACTCAGCCAGATTGGAAAACCAGGGAACTANTACGCTCAGCACCAGAACGATGGCGACGACAGCCACCAGCAACCAGCCACCTGACGAACCTCGGTATTGGGCTACTTCTGGTTCACCCTCATAGCCTTCCGGTAGATCCAGCAATTCCCTCGCCTTGGCATAATCTGCCTCGTGGACGTAGAGGTCGTGCGGTAAATTGTAGGCCGAACCCCACAATCCTGGACCGCCTCGCATGCTGCGGGTGATGCAGGGTATGCCCGACTGCCAGAGGCGTTGTTCAGCCAGACGGGCCATAGGCTCATTATCGAATCCAGTCAGGCGGACCTCTTTCCTGCCGTCCTTGTCAGTAAAGGCCATGNCGCTCCATCAAGAGATTAGGACGCTTGATATTGGTACGTCTCAACGGAGTACTCCGATGCTCTCGCTAACCGGCAGTCATGCCGATAGTATAGGCACGCCATTATATCAGAGCCCGCCCACAATCCCCGATTGATGCGGCCTCCGGCACAGGCATATCTGGGCGTGATTCCGGGCTNATGTCATGATATAATAATCCGCGCGCCAANGGGCCGAGGTGGTGGAATTGGTAGACACGCGGTCTTGAGGGGGCCGTGGGCGTATGCCTGTGTGGGTTCAAATCCCGCCCTCGGCACNAAGCCGGCATCTCGGGGCGACGTAGCCAAGTGGACTAAGGCGGAGGTCTGCAAAACCTCTATTCGGCGGTTCGAATCCGCCCGTCGCCTCCA
>PAJQ01000034.1 GCA_002710215.1 Chloroflexota bacterium
GCAAAGGCCATGCCGATTGTCAAAGCCAAGATGACCACGCCCATTCCTAAGCCGTAGAGCAGGAACTGACCCAAGGAGACCAGCAAGCTGGAAACCGCGAAGCTGGAAATCCCCACCACCGCCAAGAATATGGGCAGGGTGCAGCTTAATGACGCGGTGCCATAGCTCAACCCAAACAGGAAGTAACCCTTAGGGCTCGCCTGGCTGGGGTCGCCGATGCGGGACGCAGCCTGGGCAGCGATTCCTGAATACAGCTTTCCGCCGCCCACCATCCAGGAACCGGCGATCGCCAGGGCAATGCCGATGGCTAGGCCCAGCCAAGGCAGGATTCCTACCACGATTGTGCGGGCGCCCAGGTTGATGACGGTGCCAGTAGTCCCGAATAGTACGATAAATCCGGCGGTGACCGACCCACCCACCAGCAACGCTTTACCCAAACGGCGGCCCGTTTTGACAGTCTCGTCACCTTGCTCACCGTCTCCCATGTATAGGCCCAGGTAGGCCGGAAGCATGGCGAAACCACAGGGATTGACCGCTGAGGCCATCCCGGCGGCGAAAGCGAACCCCAAGGGCGCCAGAAGCCCCAGATCGCCCAATATGGAACTAGAGCCGCCGGAAAGAGACTCGACGAACCCGTTGACGCCGTCGATGCCACTGTCTTTCCCGATGATGAGAGCACCCACATACGCTACAGACAGGGCAATGGCGGAGATCAAGCCTGGCAATAGCAGGCCTCGCAGCACCTGGATATGGTTGGTGGACGTAGACATTTCACTGGATGAGGCCATTGAGTTTGCTCCGAATTTCAAGCCGCCAGCTTAGATGGATTATTATTGGCGCCTAATTAAATAATCGTAAACCTATTAATTCAAGGGAGCCGACTCCAGTTCCAACATCTCGTTGGTGACCTTGGTCAACAAGTCCTTGTTCAGGACCCCACCCCAATGGCGAAATATTTCGCCTTTAGAATCGATGAAAGCCGTAGTCGGCATTCCCAGAATCTTGTAATCGCGCATGACACCGCCATCGTTGGTGAAACCGGCGGGGGAAGTTACATCCAATTCTTCAAGTAACGCTTTGGCGGACGCCTGGTCCCCCAGTCCGGTGAACTGCCCAACGTCGATGCCCAGTAGATTCACGCGGTCTTTGTTTTCTTCGTAGAATTCCTGCAGGTCGGGCATTTCGGCGCGGCACGGGGGACAGAGTCCGGCCCAGAAGTTGANCACCAATGGCTTGCCCTGAAGGCTGCTGATCGTGAGATTACCTTCCCCCAGCACATCCGAGCCCTGATAAANNGTGNAAGACAAATCCTGCGCTAGCTTTTCGCCAGCCGGGCTAGAGCCGGAGCTGGAGCTGGNCGGNCTGCCGCCGCTGGAAACTCCAGGGTCCGCCGCACTGCTACAGGCGGCCAGTAGTACCGCCAATACGGTTGCCACGGTGACCCACCGACTACGCCAAGCATTTCGAATCATGTTCCGCATGTTAAATCTCCAAGTGCCCGGCTGGGCCGGCACATTGATACTCTGTCTAAGCGGCTTAAAGCTGATACTAACTATGCTAACACGAGGCCAGTCTTAATTTCCAAGACGACTGCCGTAGGTCAAAGCATAATACCGGGGCCACGGGATCACCTTCGAGCATCAACCGCTTCGTAATTACCGTAATTACGTTTCTCCCGGCCTAAAGGATGTCCACCAACNAGCGCTCTGTTTTTCTCACGTAGGCGGCAATCTNCCGCATCAAATTCATCGCGGCTTCAGGATGCTCTCTCATTTCTTCGAAAAGCAGGTCCTTGGGGACGTAAAGAGTCTTGNTTTGGTTCATGGCCTCAAGCTGAGCAACGTAGGGCTCTCCATCCAAAACTGGGNCCAGGCCGAACAAGNGGCCGGAACCCACCAAGTCAATCACCGCCCACCTGGGGGTAGGTGGTGTCGCCACNAGATAGACCACGCGGGCGGTTCCTTCCAGGATAACGTGGACCCCGGCAGGGTCTTCGCCGGCCTTGACAATCACTTCTCCCGGAGCGTAGACCTGCTTAATTGAACCCGGCAGCAGACATTGGATGTGCTCCTCTGGAAATTCCTGGCACATGGACAGATGCTGCGTAAGGTCGGTAACGTGTGGCCCGTGGGTCGTGGTCATTGTCCGTCTTCCTCCGTTTCTCCCCNATGCTATTTGGATGCCTTTTGCCGGAAAGAGNTTCTATGGGAAAACATGAACGGACGGAGATCGGACGACGATTATCCTGGAGACGAGCTCAACCGGAAGCTGAAAACATGCCGATCTAGTGGTTGACCGGACGGTCGGCGAATGGGGTCAGCAAGGGGAGCAGCAAGCCGGTTCCCATAAAGAATGTATGCGAAACATTAACCGTCACACCGGTGGGGCCGGTGTCCAGGNAAATAGACGGTGGAAAATTCCCTGGATTCCGGCCTTCGCCAGAATCCAGGGCAGCCAACCGATAGGCTAAAGAGGGGNAGGGCATAAGCCCTCCCCGTAGTAGGCGATTAGGGAAGCTACTTTTGGTCCCAGAGGGCTTCCAGGATATTCCCGGGCGACATGGGGAGTTTGCCCATCCGAACACCCACGGCGTTGTGGATGGCGTTGGCGATGGCGGCCATGGGCGGTACGATGCATACCTCGCCCACTCCCCTCACCCCGTAGGGATGGGTGGGGTTGGCCACTTCCACGATTACCGTGTCAATCATGGGCAGGTCCAGACTGGTGGGCATGCGGTAATCCAGGAAGCTGGAATTGGCCATTTGGCCCTGATTGTCGAAGAAGTACTCCTCGTTCAACGCCCAGCCGATTCCCTGGACCGCTCCCCCCTGTATCTGCCCTTCCACGTAGCTGGGGTGGATGGCCTTTCCCGCGTCCTGCAGCGCGGTGTATCGGAGGATATCCACTTTGCCGGTCTCGGGGTCTACCTCCACGTCTACGATGTGTACCGCGAAGCCGGGTCCGGGGCCCCGGGGGTCCACGTTCGCGTTGCCGACTATGGGGCCTCCGGTGCCGTTCAATCGGCCGGCCAGTTGCTTAAAAGTGAACTTCAGTTCCGGGTCCGACTTGTGGGCTATCACTCCGTCGGAATAGTCAACGTCGTCAACGTCAACCTCCCAGATACGGGCGGCTCGCTCGATCATTTGCCGGCGAACGTCATGGGCGGCCTCGTAACAGGCCCAGCCGGTTTTGAAAGCGACGCCACTGCCCCCGGTCATGGAGGTGAATCCCACCGAGTCGGTGTCGCCCACCTGGGGTTTCACGTCTTCGGCGGCGATGCCCAGAACTTCGGCAAGCTGCATGGCCACCGCCGTCCGGCTGCCGCCGATGTCCGGCGATCCTTCCACCAAGCTGACGGTCCCGTCGGCCAGCACGCTGGCAGTGGCGCTTGACGGCCCAGTGCCGTTGAACCAGAAACCGCCGGCCACGCCCCGGCCCCGGTTGGGACCTTCCAGTTTAGTCGAATAGTGATCGTGGTCACGGGCGGCCTGGACCGTCTCCAGGTAACCGATACGCGGGTTGATGGGACCGGTCACCCGGCGGGTCCCTTCTTTAGCCCCGTTTAACAACCGGAAGTCCAGCGGGTCCATGCCCAGCTTCTCGCAAATTTCGTCGATAACGGTTTCCACGGCGAAGGCCGCCGCNGGCGAGCCGGGCGCCCGGTAGGCAGCGGTTTTTGGCTTGTTCAAAACTACGTCGTAGCCTTCGATGCGGCCGTTGGGAATATCGTAGGAGGCCAGCATGCACTGGCTGCCCGCGCTGACTGGGGAGCCGGGAAATGCGCCCGCTTCGTAGGCCAACGTAGTGTCGGCGGCGGTGATTCGNCCGTCCTTGGTCACCCCCATCTTTACCCGCATGTAGCCGCCCGACGTAGGACCGGTCCCTTGGAACACTTCAGACCGGTTCATGGTGACCTTAACCGGATGTCCCGTCTTTTTGGCCAGCAATGCGGTTACCGGCTCAAGGTAGACCAAGGTCTTGCCCCCAAAGCCCCCGCCGATCTCCATCTGGACCACCTTGATGTTGGACACAGGGACACCCAAAATCTGTGATGTCTGGTCCCGGACGTTGAAGTGACCCTGGCTGCTGCACCAGATGGTCATCTTGCCGTCGGCGTTCCACAGAACGGTGGCGGCGTGGGGTTCGATGTAACCCTGGTGCACCGACGCNGTGCGGAATTCCCGCTCCACCACCAGATCGGCTTCTTGGAACCCTTTGTCCAGGTCACCCAGCTCGAAGAAGAAGTGGTTAGCCACGTTAGTCGCTTTGCCGTCGTCGTCCTCGGACCGTAGTCCGCCGGGACGTATATTGACNTTGGTGACGTTGGCCAGCCGCTCGTGCAGGACCGGGGCGTCGTCTTTCATNGCATCTAGCACGTCGACCACGGCGGGCAACACCTCGTAGTCCACGTCGATCAGCGCCAAGGCTTCTTCGGCTATGTGGCCGGAGGTGGCCGCCACTGCCGCCACGGCATGACCTTTGTAAAGCGCTTTTTCGGTGGCCATGCAATTGTTGCTGAGGAACCTGGTATTGGTCATGGCCCCCTCGCCTAGGTCCATGACTCTCCCCGCGTGCTCCGGCATGTCGGCGCCGGTCACCACCGCCCTGACGCCGGGGAGCGCCAGAGCCCGGCTGGGGTCGATTCTCTTGATGCGGGCATGTGCATGTGGGCTACGCAGTATCCGGCCGTGGAGCATCCCAGGCAGATGTATGTCGGCCCCGTATTGGGCTTGCCCGGTGACTTTTTCCGTGCCATCGTGGCGAATGGGCCTGCTGCCCACCACGTTAAATTTCTCAGTGGCTAAAACTATATTTGAAGCCATCGGCTTTTCCCTCCGTCATCTGGTCCACTCCCGGACCGGTGATAAGAGTTTACCATGCTCCAGTCGAACTCTGTATAAGGTTGAAATCGATTGCGGCTGCTCAGTGGCAGTGTGGACGAAATCCCCCTTCGCCCTCTTTACAAAGGGGGTTGCCCCGATGGGAGTCCACACCTAACACGCAGCCATGAACCGGAGCGTTGCCAGCCGGATAGGCCAATCTTATAATGGCGGCGGCTAGAGTAACACAAGCGGTGGCCGATATTTCCCTAAGGAGCAGAACATGACAACAGAAGCCAAAATAGGATTGCTGGTACCCGGAAGCTTCGCCGGTACGCCGCCATCGATGCAAGATTTTACCCAGTTCTTCCGCCGGGCGGATGAGCTGGGATTCGACTCCCTGTGGGTGATAGACCGTATTTTTCACGACATCAACATCCTGGAGCCCATGACCTTGCTAACCTGCGCCGCAGCCGTCACCAACCGGATCCGGCTGGGGACTTCGGTACTGCTATTTCTGTTCAGGAACCCGGTGCAACTGGCCAAAACCGCCGCCACACTTGACCACCTGTCCGGAGGCCGCCTTACTTTGGGTATTTCTTTGGGAGGAAGGGATTTCGAGTTCGGCCCCATGGGCATTGACCGGGAGCGGCGGGTCAGCCGGTTCCGCGAAAGCCTGGCGTTGATGCGCAAATTCTGGACCGAAGATAACGTTACCCACCACGGCCGGTTTTACGACATGGACAACGTGACCGTGCTACCCAAACCGGTCCAGAAGCCCGGTATCCCGATATGGTTCGGGGGCTCCGCCGAGGGTGCGTTGAAACGTAGCGCCGAACTGGCTGACGGTTGGGTGGGCGGCGGCAGCGGCGGCAACGACGCCTACCGCCAGACATGGCAAAAGGTTAAAGACTACGCTCAAGCGGCAGGGAAGGACCCCGAATCGCTGGACTCGGGACGGCTGGCATACGTCTATGTTGACCAAGACCGGGAGAAATGCCGCCAGGCCCTTGTCGAATTCACCCACGCTTACTACGGCCCGCAGTACGACGTTGACAACAATTGCGTTTTCGGTTCGGCGGAGGAATGCGCCGCCAAGATTCAGGGGTTTATCGACGCCGGGGCCAAAACCATGATCCTAGGTCCAACCTGGCCCGACGTAGACCAGATCGAACGAATCGCCCGAGAGGTGGTGCCGCTACTTAAATGAGTCGCGCCGTCCTTTTGTATTTAAATCCTCGGAATCGTTGGCGCGCTCTGGGAAACGCTCCACGGTCAAGTATCACTGGCTAAGGAATAATTAAAGCGATGAAAGTACTGTTTGTGTGTAAGGCTAACGTTGGTAGGAGCCAAGTGGCCCAGGTTCGTTTTGAACAACTCTCAAATCATGAGTCGTACTGCGCCGGTATTGGCGTGGCCGAGCAAGTGGCGCAACGGCCGAGCAGTAAGCTAAAGGATATTCCAAATCTACGCGCCGTGGAATATGTTAAGACGAAGCTTGGGGTAGACCTCTCGGAACGTGACCGACGCCAGTTGACACCAGGGATGATCGACGATATGGACCTGGCGATAATAATCCACGACAAAGCTGAGTGGCCTGATTACCTCAAAGAAGATGGCAAGGTAGTGTTCTGGGACATCCCCGACACTCCCGGCATGGATGACGAAGCTGCCGGCAAGCTTTGGGATCAGGTTCAGCTACGGGTCAAAGAACTGGTTCAGGAGATTGGCTAAACCCTTGTAAAGTTTTTCAGCACCCTGGCCGTGCCAGGATTCCGGGGGCGACCTTTCGGCTCAGCCATTGCCCATCTGCCGTGTCACCCGATAGCTTGCCGTCCTCTACGATTACCTTTCCCCTCAAAATCGTCATCACCGGATAGCCCTGGCACTCGAACCCCTCCCATATGGAGTAGTCCGAGTCGGCGTGCAGGTCTTCCAGTGTGAGTTTCTTGGACAGATTTGGGTCGTAGACGACGATGTCGGCGTCGCTGCCCACCGCGATGGCGCCCTTTTGTGGGTACATGCCCAGTATCTTGGCCGCGTTGCTGGACGTGATGGCGGCGAATCGCTCCAGGGAGATCCGGCCGGTGGCCACCAGCTTCGTGTAGGTTACGGGCAACCGGGTTTCGATGCCGTTGTGCCCGCCGCACACCGTCTCTATGGTATTGCCGGACATCTTTACGTCTTTATAAGTTGTGTACTCGTCGGTGGCTGTTGTGCACAGCGAACCATCCGACAGGCCTTCCTGCAAAGCGTCCCGGTCGTCGGGGTATTTGATGGCCGGGTAGGTGTGGATAGCCGTGCCGATGGGTTTCTGGTAGTCCTCGCAGGTGAACTCCAGGTAGTTATGCAGGGCCTCGCCGTACACCGGTTGCTGCTGAAGCCTGGCCTCGGCGATGGCCGCCACCCCTTCTTTGGCCGTGGTATGAACGAAGTAGATCCCCGTTTCGGTATGCTTGGCCAGACGAAGTATCTGGCGAAAGGCTATGTCTTCCGAGATATTGTTGTGGACCAGATGGAGGTTATAACCCTGGTCCCGGCCTTCCCGTTTTAGCTTCTCCTCCATGTAGGTCACGATGTCGTCGTCTTCGGCATGGACGGCCATGATGCCACCATGATGCGACACCTGCTGGAATATCTCCCACAGGTGACCGTAGGGTGTGCGGGCGGCATTGAAGGTGGTGAAAATCTTGAAGCTGGCGACGCCGTTCTGAATGGCCTCGCCTATCTGCCCGATGGTAGCCGGGGAAGTGGCCCCGGCCAGAATGAAATGGAAAGCGAAATCGGTGTAGGAATGACCGGCGAAAGCCTCGCGCCGTTCCTCAACCTGCTTCATGATAGGGTCGGACGCTGGCGATTCTCCGGGTGTTATTGCCAGATTTCCGGCGAAGTCAATCAACGTGGTAACACCGCCAAAGGCAGCGGCCCGGCTGGCGGCTTCGGGCGGTTGGGTGATTACCTCGGACCGCCCGGCCCATATTTTGGGGACGGGGATGCCGATGTGGGTATGAGGCTCGATTCCGCCGGGGAACACTATCATCCCGGTGGCGTCGATTATCCTACCTGCCTCGCCATCCAGCGTTCCCGGCGCGGCGACAACGGCGATGCGCCCATCCTGAATTCCAACGTCCAGGTCTGCGGCCCCTTCCGGCGCAACCACCTCGCCACCACGGATAATCATGTCCAGCATAATATTCCTCGCTTTTAGTCGATCGCCTTTAGTCTATCGTTACCGGTGCGGCGAGAGTGGCCGGTATCCAATCGCTAAGCAGTTGCTCCAGATCGTCCCGGCATTCCTCCAACCGGTGTTCCGCGCCGTCATAAAGGACCAGTTGTTTCGGCTCCAACGCCCGGCCGTAGATCTGCTGGGAGCAGGAAAAGGGAAGACGGGTATCGCTCTTTCCGTGTACCAATAGGAGAGGCCGCGGCGATAATTGACCCACCGCCTCGGAGCCGTAGGTCTGCGACGAAAGGCATACCACCCCTTTGACGTGGGAGTTCACCGCTCCGCCGGCGATGACCACTGCCCCTCCGAAGGAGTGCCCCACCACCACGACCGGCTCGTAATCCTGCCCTTTGAAGAAAGCGACTCCGGCCATCAGGTCCAAGACGCATTCGGGCAGATTGTTAGGGTCCCGGTAGTCCAGCCGCAGCGACGTTATTCCCTGCCCGGTGAACTGCTCAGCCAGCCGCATGTAAGTGCCCGGCCCCGGCCCGCCAAATCCGCCCCGCGCGCCGCACACCCAGACCACTCCCAATTGAGAGTCGGGCGCCCGGTGCACGATGATAGGAATATCTCCCCGGCTGGTTTGGATCACTAGGGGTTCCCCGGTCTGCCCTTCAGGCAACTTTCCTTCGGTGATTCCCTGAATGCTCATGGCGATACTGTTGTCCGGGTTTTGAGGTGATGGGTCGGGCCGATTGGTCATGCGGCACCTGTGTTTAGAGAGATTGCTGGTTCTGATTTTAACGGTTGCGGGTGGTGGGATGTGTGGGAAATCCCCCCAACCCCCCTTTCACGAAAGGGGGGCTTTAATTATGGGGGCATGTACTGATCGAAGGGAGTTTATTTTAGGAAAGCACCGACGGCGGTGTTGAAATCTGAAGGGTTGTCTTCGAAGACCATGTGTCCGGAGCGTGGGATCTCCACGATCTGGGCGTTGGGCATGACTTCCACCATGCGCTGGGCCGTTTCAGGGGTGAGGATATCGGTATCCGAGCCTCGAACAATCAGGGTGGGGCAGGTGATATTGGGAATCTCGGGCCACAGGTCCTGGTTTGGGGGCACCGTTCCTTGACGGCGTGCTTCGCGTATGGCCAGATCGTACTTCCAGCCGATCTTTCCGTTCGAGAGCAGCTTGGTGGCGTAGGTTAGGCGGCGGCGGATAACGGAATCAGACGCGAACCGGTTCTGTTTGGTCATGTACTCCACCACCGCTTCAAAGGAGTCGAACTCCTCTGGAACCTCGACGAGCTCACGGCTGATGCGCTGGCCGCCCTCCCGGTTAATGTCGGGACCCATATCCACCAAGATGAGCTTTCCCAGCTTTTCCGGATGCCGGGAGGCGAAAGTCATACCGTTGCGGGCCCCCATCGAATGGCCGCAGAGGATGAAGGAGTCCAAGCCTAAGGCATCGCAGAAGCCTTCCAAGTCAGCTACATAGGCATCGGTATCGTAATCGCCGTCTGGAGCCCAATCGGTGTCGCCCCTCCCCCGCTGGTCCAGGGAGAGCACGTGGAAGTCATGGCAGAGGGACGCCGAAACATCATCCCAGGAATGGGCATGCCCCCTCAGCCCGTGAATCAACACCAGCGTGGGTTTTCCTGTGTTGCCCCAGTCCAGATAATGCAGGTTCAGCCCATTGGCGTTTACCGTCTTGTCCTGGGGTTGTACCTGTGTCGTCATCGCGCACCCTCCAGATAAGCATAAGTTGGAGTCCATATTTGATGCCACAGTTTAGCACAGGGTTGGGTGGAGTGTGACGAATGTGAGATTGGCCGTTGGCGTTGGGATTTTTGGCTCGTGAAGCAACCGAATGTAAGATTAAGGCAAATAATCCGCCTGATGTTGGCCGCTTCCGACCGCTTTATCAGTCCTGACCCAGCAGCCAATCAAATACATGCATCGTCGCCAGGCAGTCGTCTTCGTTGTAATCGAGGATCTTCTGGCGGTTGCTGTCGGCGGCCTTGCCGAATCTCACATATTGAAGATACAGCACCATCGACGTGAGAGCGTATACGTCTTCTTGCCGCCAGGCAAATCCAAGGCATTTGGCAATATCCTTCAGCCCTCTTCCGTAACACGGAAATGCGAAGGAGTTGGTGGTGATGGGGCTAAGGTCGACCATACGGTCCAAGACCCATAAGACTTGGGATTCCGGCAGTCCATAGTAATCTGACATCTTGGTGAGGTGGGTGCGCTCATAATGATGCCAATGGTAGAACACGGGGTCATCCAGACCTACTGCCCAATCGAAGAAATCGCGTACCACCCGCTCCTCTTCATCGAAGGTTGCCGCAAAGAAGGGATTGAACGCCGCCTGGCGGGCGGGAAGCCGGACCAGGCACCCAATCAGGTAATTAACCACCTCCAGACCCTCGCCACCGATTCCTGGGTCTGCGCCCTCCAGGTCAAAGAACACTTCAGTCCTGCCCCGGCGGATCTCCAGCGTCAGATCGCGTCTGATTGGAGTTTTTCGCTGGAGCGACTGGGCGGTGCTGATGATGATCTTGGCTGTCGGCTCACCGACTCCTTTGACCTTAATCAAAGCCGGTTCGTCGTCGGCGGCCACGTCACCTACCGTTCTGAAACCGACGGCGAACAGGTTCTCGCGGCGGGCACCACCGACCCCAGGAAGGAGAGAAACATCGTCGTTCTGGATGGCCATTGCGTTGACGTAGGAGTGCCAGGGCGAATCGCCCGCCCCGAAGCAGGGATCCACGCCATCGCCGTCTAGAACCATTCGCACGTTCTGGAGAACGGCGTCCAGCTTGGACGCCACGTCGACCGCCGGAATAACCTTCTCGTTGCTGTCCCCGTTGATGATGTAATACTCGTCAGGTTCATATCCTTGGACGATGCCCAGCATCCGATTGTAGACGGCCCCTTGGAGAATATGGGCTTCGCTTATGTTCCTGGCGGATTTAATCTCCACGACAACGTAGCTGAAGTCCCCCAAGTCACTCCCGATGTCATCCACGCGGACGAGAACGTCGGGCCGGCCTTCGAGACCTATGTTGCGGCATATGAGAGGCATGTTCAAGATGAACTTTGTGCCAGCCGCCATCAACTCCAGGGTCCGCCGAAAGCCGTCCTCCTCCCCGTGGAATTCCTCTTCCACTCCGTCGGGGTAGGACTCTGAGATGACGCCGGACTGGTGTTCCAAGCCGCGTTCAATGAGAAGGGTTACGAAGGGATCCGGGGGGTCTTTCATATCCTCAGGGGCGTGGATGTCGCACCAGAACGTTATGGGCGACTTCACGTACCTCTCGACCCATGTCGCTCTGATAGAGGGTAAACCAGCGTCTTTGGTCAACGACCGGAAGAGTCCGTCAACGTCCATTTCCAAACCCCGTCAATGAGATGGATGGACAACCGGCCCGGAGGATGGCTTACCAAGCCACAAAACCGAGTCGATAAGCGCTTACCGCACCACCAGGTTAACCAGACGTCCGGGCACGTAGATGGTCTTGCTTACTGACTTACCGTCGGTATAGGACTTGACCCGGGGGCTGGCCAGGGCCAGTTCCTGGGCGGCGGCCTCTTCGATACCAGCGGGTACTTCCAGCTTGTCCCGCACTTTGCCGTTGACCTGCACCACTAAGGTAATGGTTTCCTCGGCGGCCAGGTCATCGTCCCAGCTGGGAAACGCCTGCTGGTGGATGCTGTAGGCATGGCCGGTGCGCTCCCACAGTTCCTCGGTGACGTGGGGAGCGATGGGCGCCAGCATGAGCAGGAAATTCTTGATGCACTCCCGCCAGGTGGCCGAATCGATGCTGGCTTCCGCCCAGACCCGGTTCAGGTGATTAGCAAGCTCCATCAGTCCAGAGATCGCGGTGTTGAATTTGAATCTGTCCAAGTCGTTGTGGCACCGGCGAATGGTTTGATGGAGCAACCGCGTAGTATCCCGGGCGGCTTGCGACACAACTTTGCCACCATCCAGGTCAGCCGGCTCCCGGACAACGATGTCCCAGACCCGGTTCAGCCACCGGGCGACGCCGTTGATGCCCACTTCACTCCAGGGACCGCCTTGGTCCCACGGACCGATGAACATCATGAAACAGCGGACCGCGTCGGCTCCCAGACCTTCTACAACCTCATCGGGGTTCACCACGTTACCCCGGCTCTTGCTCATCTTTTCGTGGTCCTCACCCAGGATCACACCCTGGTTGAATAGACGTAGAAATGGCTCCTCAAAGTCGACCACTCCCATGTCGTGCAGACCTTTGATGAAGAACCTGGAGTACAGAAGGTGCATCACCGCGTGCTCGGCGCCCCCGGTGTACTGGTCCACGGGCAACCAGCCTTTGACTGCGGGGTCGAAGGGTCCCTCACTGTAGCCGGGGCTGATATACCGCAGCATGTACCAGGAGGAGTCGAAGAAGGTGTCCATGGTATCCGTTTCGCGCCGGGCGGGACCGCCACATCGATAACAGGTGGTGTGCAAAAAGCCGGCGTTGGAAGCTAAAGGCGACCCTTCGCCGGTGGGTATATATTCGGCGTCGGTGGGCAGCAAGACCGGCAATTCGTCTTCAGGAACGGGAACGATGCCGCACTTGTCGCAATACACCACCGGTATGGGAGTTCCCCAGTATCGCTGCCGGGAGACCAGCCAGTCCCGCATCCGGTAGGAAACGGTGCGGCTGCCCCACCCTTTCCGTTCAATATCCGCGGCGATGGCCTCTATCCCTTCCTCATCGGTCATACCATCGTAGGCACCCGAGTTGGTCATGAAACCACCGTCCAGGTAGGCTTCGGTCAATTCGCTGCCATCCCAGGATATGGGGGCAACGACGATGCGGACGGGTAACCGGTATTTTTGGGCGAAAACGAAGTCTCGAGAGTCGTGGGCCGGCACGCCCATGACCGCCCCGGTCCCGTAGGTCATCAATACGTAGTCGCCGATAAATACCGGCACCTTTTCACCGTTGAGCCGGTTGACCGCGTACGATCCAGTAAACACTCCGGTNTTTTCNNTCTCAGTGGANANCCGNTCNATCTCNGAGGTNCGNCGGGCTTNGTCAACGTANGCNTCNACNGCNNCNCGNTGTTCCTCNGTGNNNAAGTCCGCCACCAGNGNATGCTCGGGCGCCAACACGATGAANGTNACGCCGAAGATGGTNTCGATNCGGGTNGTNAANGTGGANATNTCCTTNTGTTCCAAGCCNNTGNCNGANATATCGAAGGAGATTTNCACTCCNTCGCTNCGNCCNATCCAGTTNNTNTGCATGGTNANNATCTTGTNGGGCCANTCCANCAGACCGCTGAAATCCAACAACCGGTCGGCNTACTNGGTGATGCGNAAGAACCACTGCTCCANGTCNCTNCGNGTGATNNNNGTCCCNCANCGCTCNCAGNTNCCATTGANNACTTGCTCNTTGGCCAGCACGGTCTGNCAGGAGGGGCACCACACAACCGGNGCNTTCGCNCGATAGGCCAANCCNTGNTNNANNAACTTGAGGAAGANCCACTGGTTCCAGCGNTAATANTCGGGCAGNCAGCAAACNATNTCNCGGTCCCAATCGTANATCGCNCCGATGGAACGNAGNTGCNNCCGCATGTTNTCGATGTTGCTCATNGTCCANGAATNGGGNTGNANNCCCCGGCTNATNGCGGCNTTTTCCGCNGGCAATCCGAAGGCGTCGAANCCGATGGGATGAAGGACGTTNNANCCCTGCATCCGCCGGAANCGNGCGTGNCAATCGGNNGGAGCCATGGCGTACCAGTGGCCGATATGCAGATCCCCGGACGGATAGGGGTACATTGTCATTTCGTACCACTTGGGCCGGGGATCGTCGTTGTCTACCCGATGCAAACCATCTTTATCCCACCGGTCTTGCCATTTCCGGTCGATCTCCTTCGGGTCGTAGCGCAACTCCACGTGTCGCCGGGCTTCCACCATTAATAGTCACCTCGGATGTGCTTGGACTTGCCAAACATCTTAGCATAGATACGTTTTAGAATAGATGCCGCCGCAGTGAACGGGCTTGTCCCTCTGGGGCGCCGGTTCATTTCTCAGAGATTGACCCTCCCTGGTCATTGACTTGCCGGCCACAAGCTACTAGAATCCCCCTGATTCGCTAGAGGTCATCCTGANCGGCCGCCTCGCTGCGGCGCACGCTTCGTCGATCCGACCACAAAAACGCACCGAAATGTCCCCCCACCTTCTCACCGTTCTTCCTTTGTTTATTCGCCCAGTTTTTGCGCGTTTTTGCGTAACCGGGATGGCTCTGGNTGAAGTTACGTTCTTGACGCCCCGAGANCTGGCCAACCCACAGATTTTAGTCGTCCGGGAATAGCCTGTTGCTAAACCGTAGGTCCAGGCCCAGAGAGACAGTGATCCGTCAGACACGGCCCAGAGACGTGCGACGGTCGGTGGCTCAGTTCGCACCCAATCGAAGGCCTCCCCGGGCTTTGAGCACTCCTTATATCCTCCTCTTGGGCTTCGTTCTCCTAATAGTAGTTGGCGGCCTACTTTTGGCGCTGCCCATCGCCAATCATCAAAACGAATTCACTTCCTTGGATATCTCCTTCTTCACGGCCATATCNGCCGTAACCGTCACCGGCCACACGGTGGTGCCGACCAGCACATATTGGAGCGGATTTGGACAAGGCGTTATATTCCTGTTGATGTTGGTTGGNGGGCTGGGATTCATGGTGGTCAGCACCTTCCTTTTATTAGTGATCGGACAGCGGTCTACTCTCCAGGAACGGTTGATGTCCAGCGGGTTTATGCGTGACACCGTGGGAGTGGAAGGAATGCAAGGGCTGAGACGCATCGGCCGCAACGTCGTCCTGCTGGTGTTCGTTCTGTACGTCTTGGGGACTATGGGTATTTTCTGGCAGGTGCGGGGCCTGGACGGGATGGGATTTGGGGAGTCGTTGTGGAAATCCACTTTCTTGTCGGTATCGGCATTCAATAACGCCGGGTTCAATATCTTGCCGGAGTTACCCACGGGTAGCAGCTTAGCCAGGTTCGCCACTAACCCCATACTGTTACTCATGACCACTGTCTTGATAGTCTTGGGAGGCTTGGGATGGACAGTGTTGTTGGACATCTATCGTAACCGGCGATTCCCCCGGTTGGGACTGGACGCCAAACTCGTGGTCGTCACTAGCCTGGCCCTATGGGGATTCGGAGCCGTTGTTCTGCTTATCGCCGAATTCTCCAACCCAGAGACTCTGGGTAGCCTGGGTTGGGCGGACCGGGTGACGGGAGCGGTATTCGGCTCGGCCAGCGGCAGAACGGCAGGATTTACCACGATAGACTTCGCCGATGTTAGAGACATTACCAAGCTGACCTATACAGGCTTGATGTTCATCGGTGGTGGTGCGGGCTCAGTGGCCGGCGGGATCAAGGTCGTTACTTTCGCTGTAATCGTCGCCGCGGTGGTTTCTTCCTTGCGGGGCCGCTCCCATGCCGAAGCATTNGGGCGCGAGATCCATCAATCCCAGCTTCATAGAGCGCTGGCCGTGGCCGTTTTGGGTATTGGGATNTCCGTGCTGCTGGTGGCGGTCCTGACACTGACAGAAAAGGACGTATTGATCGAAAAGGGCATCTCATTCGTGGACCTGTTGTTCGACACNGTGTCCGCCTTGGGCACCACCGGCGCTTCAACGGGGATCGTGCCTGACCTCACCGTCGGCGGGAAGGCTATATTTATGTTGGCGATGTTTGTCGGTAGATTGGGCCCGGTGACGCTGGCATTGACATTGGTCCCCAGGGAGGAGGCCACGGTATACCGCTTTGTCCGGGAAAGGGTTAAAATAGGCTAGTGCCAGGATAATGGAGGGAAGTGGTGAAGAAACAAGTCTGCGTCATCGGTTTGGGCCGTTTTGGCGCCACAGTGGCCCGTGAACTGTACCAATCGGGTCACGATGTCTTGGCGATCGATATCGACGAAGCTAAAATTCAGGATGCGTTGGGCCACGTGACCTATGCGGTCAGGGCGGACGCCACCAACGAATCGGTGCTAAAAGAGTTGGACGTGGCCGACTTCGACGTGGCGGTGGTAGCCTTGGGCAACGACAACACCCAGGGCAGCATTCTGGTTACTTCCCTTCTTAAAAGCATCGGGCTGCCCTTTATTATCGCCCGGGCGGCGGACGAGTTGCACGGCGATATTCTTGAAAGAATAGGCGCCGACAAAGTAGTTTTCCCCGAGATGGAAAGCGCCCGCCGGGCAGCCCACGTCGGTTTCGACTCCGGGGTGGTGGACTACATGCCGATCATCCCCAACTTCGGCATCACCAAGGTTCATCCCCCAGAGGAGATGTTGCGCCATACGCTGCAAGAAGTGGGCCTAGGCGGAGGATCTGGGAACAAGTACGATATNTCCGTCTTGGCGATACGGCGGGGCCGCAGTTACGTGTTGCATCCGGCCAACGATGAGGAGATCAAGCCTGGCGACGTTTTGATCGTAGCCGGCACCAACGAGCATGTAGGCCACCTGTACGATTTGGCCCGTGACCTATCACCCCCTGTTCCAACAGAAAGCAGCGAGGTGCGCACCGCGAGTTGATTCGATGCCGCGCGCCAGATTCCGGCAATCGCAATCTCCGNTCGATGACAATCACTTTCGACANCCTATGCTATTTATAGATCCGCCACTATCCTCAGTCCAGCCCGATTCATATTGAACGGTCGCGATTCATGCTTGATTTGACCGCACTCAGTGTTTATAATCTGCCGTTGACGTTTCACTGCGTCAATCGCTCCCAGTCTTGGAGGCTGTGTGTCCGGAGTTAAACTAGACGCTAATCGAATCCTGGTGCCGGTCAATGGAGACCAGGCCAGTGAGCACATATTTCGCTGGGCTTGCCAGTTGGCGCGCCAATCCAAAGCCCACCTCCACGCGGTCTACATCATCGAAGTACCCCTGGAGATGCCCTTGGAATCGGAGATCGCCGAGGCAACCGACCGGGGCGAGGAGATNCTGGCCCGTATCGAAGTTATCGCCTCAGAAGAAAAGTTGAAGGACGTNCACGCCAGGTCCTTAAGGGCCAGACACGCCGGACCTGCCATAGTCATGGAGGCCGAAGACCGGCAGATGGACGCAGTCATCCTGGGGGTCCCCTACCGTCGGCGGTTTGGCTCCTGCACATTGGGAACAACCTCCAGCTACATCTTCAACAATGCTCCTTGCCAGGTCATTTTCTGGCGGGAACGCGTCCCTACCCCAGTGCTTGCCTAAGGCTGCTCCATGCGGGTTTTGATTCTGGGATGCGGTAGATTAACCACCACCTTAGTGCCAGACTTGGCTGGCAACGGCACTGAAATCACCATTCTGTCCCGCGACCGCGAATGCTTGGAATCCGTGTCCGACATCCCCGGTGTGGAAGTTGTGTTGACCATAGAGCCCACCATGCAGGACTACCTGCAACTGGCCGGCGTGGATACCACGGACATTTTTTTGGCCCTGTCCGATGACGATCACCGTAACGCCCTTACCGCCCAGATCGCCCGCTACATCTTCAACGTCCCTAAAGTGATNTGTCACCTGGACAACCCCCAACTCCAGATTCTATATGCCGGCCTGGGACTGGATGTGGTAGGGTATTCTTTCGGGCTCCTTCAGGATATCCGGCAGTCCATAGAGAAGTGAACCACATCTGATGTTTGCGGTAATCGTTGGTTGCAGTGAGATTGGATACCATCTGGCCAAATCCTTGTTGGCTACCGGCCACGAAGTGGTCGTGGTCGAAAAGGACCGGGAGAGATGTCAGTTACTCATCGACGAAGTGGGGGGCATCTCTCTACAGGGCGACGGCACCGACGAGGTNATCCTTAAACAGGCTGGCTTGGCCCGGGCCGATGTTCTGATTGCCGTTACTGGTCGAGACGATACCAATCTGGTCGTTTGTCAGATGACCAAGCACGTGTTCAACGTACCAAGAACCATGGCCGTGATCAGGGATCCCAAGAACGAGGCGCTTTTTCATCTACTGGGAGTCGATGTGGTCGTTAACTCGATACATCTCGTCCTTGCCAGCCTGGAGGAAGGCATTCCTGGCCGTCCGTTGGTGCATCTGAGCAGCCTGAGCGCGCCTGGCACCGAGTTGATCAGCGTCTCNATACCCAGCGANGCCGGGGTCGTTGGCATGTGTTTGGAAGACGTTGAGTTGCCGCCCCACAGCTTTATATCTTTGGTGATCAAGAAGGGTGGCGCGTCGTTGCCGGCCGACGGACTGGTTCTTGAGGCAGACGACGAGTTGGTCGCGGTGACAATGACCGGCGACGAGCAGACCCTTTACGACATTTTGACTGGAGTATAAGGGTGGTCAGAACCATCGCATATTTCGGCCCGGCGGGCACCTATACGGAAGAGGCGGCTTTTCAGTACGACCCCCAGGCCAACCTCCAACCCTTCCCAACCATACCCGCGGTGGGGCTGGCCGTGTCGTCTTCCGCCACCGACCAAGGTGTGGTTCCCATAGAAAACAGCTTGGAAGGGGCGGTGAACAATACCCTGGATATCTTGATCAGCCAGCCCGACTTGTCCNTATTTGGCGAGTTGGTGTTGCCGATCAACCACTATTTGATGGCGAAGCCCGGTACCAACGCCGGCAGCATCGAGGTCATTTATTCCCATCCCCAGTCCCTGGGGCAATGCCAAGAGTACCTGGAACGTGAATTCCCCAACATCCAGCAGGTGGCCTCGTTGAGCAATTCGGCTGCCGTTGCCGATATGGAAAGAAGTTCCATTCCGGCCGCGGCCATCGGACCCCGAAGGGCAGCCGAACTTTACGGCGCTGAGGTCCTGGACCGGAACATACAGGACAGCCCCAACAATATGACCCGGTTCGTGGTATTGGCCCTACACGACCACCCACCCACCGGCACCGACAAGACATCGATGTGCCTATCTTTCAATCAAGAAGCGCCCGGCGTCCTTTACCGCGCTTTGAATGAATTTGCATCCAGAAACGTTAACCTGCGAAAAATAGAATCCAGGCCCACCAAGCAACTGCTTGGGCAGTATATCTTCTTGATCGACTGCGACGGCCACCGGGAAGACCCATTAGTGAATGATGCCATTCAAGCCCTCAACACCTCAAACAGCGTGTTGAAAGTTTTGGGGTCTTACCCGCGTTGGATCGACGAAGAATCAAAATAATACTGGCCCTCCCTCCGGTCACCGCTAAGACTACACCACACCCCAAAATCCCTACACCGCTTAGCCAGTCACTACCGTAGGAAGGGCCAGCCGGATTGGGCCTTGGCTTTTCTCGAGGTTGATCGCGTCACGCCCAGGCCCGGGATAGCCCTGATATTTTAGTTTTGCTTAAGAGATTGAATATCCTTTATCCTGCGATTTCGTCATCATCGGATGTCCGGTCTTTGTTCCTATATTCTTGAACTAACTCCACCANGCCCCTAACCACTTCCATCACGGTCGGAACCATACTTAACGGAGGCGCTACTCGATTTAGCAAAATCCCGGTGATTTCTTCAGCGTTCTGGGTCACTTGCCTGGTTGAGCGATACACCCGGAAGAGCCACACACTCCACACCGCCAACAATAATGTTGAGACACCGGTGAAGACGATGACGAACACGTCTCGGATGATGGCTAATGCTTCTATGTGCCCACCTGGAAGTATTTTTATATTTATTTAATNTTCCAACCAAACTTAACAATTATGTTAATCANTTGTCAACAATTTCGAGAACGAGTTTTTGACATAATCAGTAATCTCTACCTTTATGACAACCCAAACCTATGGGAGTCCCCGGAGCAGGGGCATCGACTAGATCTCTTTGTTTAGGCAAATCCTACAACGACCAAATAGCGTCCTTCCCGTCATTCCGGNCCTTCCGAGGAAGGGGAATCCAGGAGCTTTCCNCACAGAGGANATGAACGAGCAGAAAANCCGTCTGCGGATCGCGGTGTTCGCCGGAATGACGAAGGGGGGGCAAGCCGGCCGCATTCCCAATAAACTGGGACTCACTCTGAAAGATCGAAAATGGGCNACTAAATTCAAGACCTGGACCGTTCCGCAAGACCTGGACCGTTCCGGTCACCGCAGGTTTCTGTAGATGGAAACTCCTTCGTTGCGGTATACCCTTTCGACCAACTGAGATTCGGCAAGCTCCTCGAATTTCTTTATGCCCTGGGGCGAATAATAGATGCGTTCAAGCTCGCCGACCACGACATACTCAACGTTGTATTTATTCAGGAGGAACCGAGCGCGTTCCAAGTCACTTGTTTCGTAGATCTCCTTGACCCGGGCCGCTCTGTCGCGGACCGTATAGTCATAATCCATTCGCTGTTGTATCTGGTGCCAGGGCCAGCCCAGCACCGTAGGTAGCCCGGTGTAGGTGGCGATGCGGCCGCTCCAATGATATTGATCGTTGTGGGCCTCCAGCACCACCGGCGTACCTGCCACATTGTCCTGCAACCATTGGATCGCCTCCAGATCCCACTTCAGATTGACCGGTTGTTCCAACTCCCGGTGCACGGCCTGTTCCATATAGGCCGTACCATCCAGGGTAAATGGGCCGTCGTTGAACCGGTCGGCCACGCGGACCTGGGTCCCCATAACTGTGTAGATCAAGCTGGAACCGACGAGAACAGCAAGTACGGCCATCCAGATCCTTCGCCCCCAATTCGGACCAGCCTGGGAGCGGGCCTGGGACCCCAGATACCAAAGCATGTAGGCCGCCGCCAGGCTGAACAGCACCCATGCTTCTAAGTAGTACTTGAATTGGGTGTTCATGCGGCCGATGTCGCCTTCCAAACGGACCAAGTCCACGCCAACGCTTATGGCTATCCCCATAGCCAACAAAAGCAGCGGCAAGATAGCGTAGGGATTTCGGTATTCTGTGGAGAACAGCACATCGCGGGCCGCGACTCCGGTCAGCGACAACACCCCAACGAGAAGAGCAGCCGTCCAGTAGTCTGCGGCGGCAAGATATGCGGCCACTAATAGGCCAAGTGTGAAGGCCACCCTAGGCCACGAGAATCGCGTANGAGAGACATTGGCGCCTGCNGCCTCATCAGCGGACCGCCGGAACCCGACAGTCAGATCCCGTCCCACCGATGCCAGGGTGTGCCGAGTCTGGTACATCAGATATGTCAGGGAGACAAATAAGAACAAACCGTGGATGCCCAAGTAACGGTGCAGCGGNGTCCGCCACTTCGTCGGTTCCAACCCGGTTTGGAACGTCTCATAAAACTGGTGAAAGGGATAAAAAGCTACTACGCTGAGGACCAAAACGCCCACGACGAGTACCGCCAACATAGCTAATCTACGCGGGGCCCGTCCCGGACTGAAGTAGACCGCCAACCCCAAGATCGCCACGGTGAGCAGGACNTATGACGGGTAGTCCCAGCTATTTATCACCCACAACGCCCCCAAAGTCACCGCTAAGGCCGCGCTCNTAGTCCACCTCCATACCAATCCACTTTGGCGCAGCCCTACCACCATGGCCAATCCCAGGCCGATGACCAGCAAGGTGAAGGGCATCACCATCATGTGAGGGTGCAAGTCGGCGAACAAAAAGGTGAAGAAAGGGAATTCGTTGATATGCCAAGAAACGTCCGGAGATCCGGCGATTTTCTCGGGCACCCAAAAGGCTAGAGGCGACGGGTCGAAATTATCCAACGGGGGAATCATCCGGCTGCTTCGCCAGAAGTCGAAGTCGGGAAAGGCCCGGCAATTTTCCACCCCGGACAGGAAGAGTCCGCCGATCAAGCTGCGGCATACCAGATATTTGTACCAGATACCCTGAGCGATCTGAACTATGCCGTCCAAATTACCGATGACCGAAACGAATAATCCCGCCGTCAAACCCGCGCCGGTGGGAGTCCATAAAGATATTCGCCAGAACCTACGCCGGGTCCGAATTCCAGCCACCNTGTGTTCCGCGCNGCCTGATATATCAGACCGGCGTGTACCCTCGGCCAGGTTATAGACCAGGGAATAGGNCCCGGAAAAAGTCAACGCGAAAAACAGGGGTACGGCCAGGTTGAAGGCCGTAGACGGGACGATGCTGGTCACCCGAATCAATCCGGCCAGCACGAAATAACCCCAATAGTAGTAGTTCATGTAGCCCCCGGCGTACCACGGGTCGAAGGGGGGCAACGACGTGGAGCGAACTACCGCATTGAGATAAGCCAGTTCCATAGGCTTTTCCCCGCCCCGGTAAGGGTGCCAAAGGTCTGGGTTCGCCGCCCTTACCGCCACGAACGCCAGAAAAGCCGCCAGGAAGATGAATTCTCCAGTGAGTGCCAGCCGCCAATGTTGGGCGAAAAACCCCCGAATCACCCGCCATCGGAAGAACAGGACCAGCCCCGACAAAGAGGCCAACGCCAGTATCCCCAGGTAGATGGCCGTTCGGGATAATTCGAGCCAGCCCAGACTAACCAGGAGCCAGGCCACGTAGCTCGCTCCCAGCAAACCCACGATACGAGCCAGAACGATTCCCCTGTCGGGCAAGGGCCTGAATAGGAACATGGACAGAGGCAACGCCGCCAGGTATATCAACTCCACTACCAACAACCAGGCCAAAACGGGCAGGGCGTTGGTCCAACTTTCCCGGATGATTATGCTGGACCAAGTGCCGCCGCCCTGCTGGACCGCCGTTTCATCCGCCGTCATCAGTAATCCAACCGGCGGCCTTCGGAAGCCTTCTACTCGAGGCCTTGATAACTCCAGCCTTAACTCTCCCTCGCTCATCTTGTACTGGTTATGAAATATCAATACCTGGGGATGGTCGTAGCCAACCACGTTATCGTCGGCGTACCCCAGGTCTAGCTTCAGGAGCGAGTCTTGGTCNGGCGCCGTCGGTTCCGGGGAGGGGAGACCGGCCCTTTTGAACGGATTGTCTTGGAAGGAGATTCCCAACAACCTGGGATGGGAAGTAAATCTTCGGTCCAGCAGATAACCCAACTCCCCCTCGAATAGCTTCCGATAGTAGGAATTGCTCAGTGGGTATCGATCCGGGGCACGGGCCACGCTACTGTAAGGGCGGTTGCTGTAGAAGACCACGTATTCGGCTTTCGAGAGGCGCTTGGCCAGTTCATCCATCTTTTCCCGATTGTCCGGTTGGTTGTACACCGGGAATTGCCAAACGTCATAGGAATACAGGTTGGGAATAAATTCATCCCAGTGGTTATCGCTGACGATCTTTGAACCGTAGGCGACGTTCTGATTGATCCAACGCGATGCCGCCACCGCCGGGTGGCTGTTGGCGTACACCCTCTGGAAAGCCAGAGCATAAAATGCGGTGGACGCCACCACCAGCGCCAACAAAAGCCACGCCGCTTTGGTCGACTGGGAGCGCAACCATCCCATCACCGGGATATCGATCTTCGTGTTCCTAACGGCTGGNGGCCGGCTCCGGATGTAGGAAAACCGCCGGGCGAATTCCACCGTCCAAAGGAGCATCCGCGCGCCCATCAATATAAGGAAAGGCGTCAACGGGAACATATAGCGCTGGAATCGCACCTCGAAGCTTTCGAGAAACAGGAAGGTGGGAATCACCCAAGCCAGTACCAAAATATCGGCCCGTAGATGACGCCGCTGNGTCACCGNCAAAACCACGGTGAAGGGGACCGCCAGCCAAGCCACCGTACCCAGGGGTAACCCAAGTCCCCAAAGGGCAACCTGCCGGATCTGGTAAGTGAATGCCGGAGTGTCGATGTACTGAATGGTAAAGGGGAGAGTGCCGGCCTCACGGGCCATATCGACCTGGCTACCGATTCCGTCAAAGAAAGCGTTATAGTCCAGCAAGGCGTAGGGAGCGGACAAGATCAAGACACCAACGGAGATGACACCGGCCAATGCGGCATGACCAACAACTGGAATCGCCGCACGGGGCGTGATGCGTTTCCAACGGCCACCGACAGAATCCAGCAAGATGTACAAGTAAGCCAGAGTCAGGGGCAGCAGCAGCGGCAGAATATTGACCTTGGGCGCCAGGGCCAACCCCACGAAGAGGCCAAGCAACGCCGAGTCCCGCAGACGCCGGCGTTCCACCATGCGCAGCATCGCCCAGAAGCTGGCCAAGGTGAGCAGCACGGAGAAGGTTTCCGGCCGGTAGAAATGGCTGTTCTGTACGTGTATCACCGCCAAGGCGGCCAGGCCGGCCGCCAGCAACCCCACACCCTGGCCGTACATCCGGCGGCCCACCAGGAATAACAGGAACACCGACCCCACGTCGGCCAGGGCGGAGAGGGGCCGCCCAACGTACCGCATGTCCAAGGCCGAAATATCGGTGAACAGCTCTATAGCCGACCGAATGAGAACCATCACGTAGATAAGGATGCTGCCCAAGGGGAACCAGTGGGGGTTCAGAGGACTGCGTTCCGCGTCCAGGAAAACGCCGGGGCTGGGAAGTCCGCCTACGGTCTCCGGGTATTGCTGTACGTACCCGCACCGGCCATATCCCGCCTTTTCGGTCAGGACATCGTACATACAACCGGCGCGCATGTAGATATCCCGTTCGTCGGGGTGGAAAAGGTTCCCATCGTCCCAGTTGACCCCATGCAACCGCAGGCCAAGGGCAACCAACAGGATGAGGGGAAGAACCAAGAAGGCCCAGGATAACCGGCCGGGAAGGTGAAGCCGTGGTGTCATCGCCCCTCGCACAACCGCACGCTCAGCCGATGACCACTTGCGGATTCATCGAGAAAATGAGAGGAGATCGGGCGAAATCAGGCAAAGATGAGCCCCCTCAATGGGTTCGCAAAAAAGGCTGGACATTCACCATCTCCGGCGTTGACCAGCCCTTTTTGCCATTCCCCGTTTAAATGTACGATGCGAGAAGGGAGCTTAGATGCCTTTGTCGGCGATCAAAGCGCATAGATCGGCGGTGCGGCAGGAGTAACCCCATTCGTTGTCGTACCAGCCCATGACTTTGACCATTCGGCCCTGCATAACCATGGTGGAGAGTCCGTCGATGATGCAGCTATGGCTGTTTCCTTTAAAATCAGAGCTGACCAGCGGCTCATCCGAGTATTCCAAAATACCCTTCATTTTCCCATCGGCTGCTTCCTGGTAAGCCGCGTTTATCTCGTCCACGGTGACGTCGCGGGACACCGTGGCGACGAAGTCGGTGATTGAACCGGTGATGGTCGGTACCCGGAACGCTATGCCGTCAAGTTTGCCGTTCAACTCAGGCAGAACCAGGCCCACCGCCCGGGCGGCCCCCGTCGAAGTCGGGATGATGTTGGCGGCGGCGGCCCTGGCGCGCCGCAAGTCGGAGTGGCGCTGGTCCAGGATGGCTTGGTCGTTGGTATAGGAATGAATGGTGGACATGACGCCGTGTTCCACGCCGAAGGAGTCGTGCAGCACTTTGACCATAGTGGCGAAGCAGTTGGTGGTGCAAGAGGCGTTGGAGACAATCTTGTGATTGGCGCCGTCATAAAGATGCTCGTTGACACCTAATACAATGGTCAGGTCCTCGCCTCGGGCCGGCGCTGAGATAACCACTTTCTTGGCGCCGCCTTCCAAGTGCCCGCCGGCTTTTTCCGCGTCGGTGAAGATCCCCGTGGATTCAACCACCAGGTCCACACCCATCTCGGACCAGGGAATCTGCGCCGGATCGCGCTCGGAGAAGACCCGTATGCTCCGGCCGTCGACTACCAAGTCTCCGTTACTGGCCTCCACGTGGCCGGGATAACCGCCATAGGTTGTGTCGTATTTAAGGAGATGGGCGTTGGTTTTGGCGTCGGTTAGGTCGTTAACCGCCGCTACTTCCAACTTGTCCGGATATCTCTCGTTGGTTGCTCTTAGGACCAAGCGTCCGATTCTGCCGAATCCGTTGATTCCTACTCGAGTCGTCAATTCCCACCTCCACAATCTTGGCGCCGGCGCCGGTTTTTGAGTCCGGTCGGCCCGCAGAAAACCCTGCGCCCACGCCCCACTGGATAGCCCGTATATAATACCCGCTTATCGATGGGTTGGGAAGTTGGAAACGTGCCTGATCTGGGTATGGGTAGAGTCCAGCGCGTTACTCGGATATAATCTGGTCGGGATAAACGGCTCGGACAAGCCAACCGTGCGTTATCTGGTTATTCCGCAAGCCAAAGACTCGTTGGAGAGTTCGTCCCACCCAGGTTGATTCTGTAGACTTTTTATTCATTCAATTCGGAGGTTCAAAGTGGCATTACAACAAATCACCAGTAACATATTCGCGGACACCGGCCGTATGGGTTGTAACTTCGGGTTCCTCACCACTTCCGACGGCGTCGTCATGTTCGACAGTCCCCACCGCCCTACCGACGCCATGGAACTGAAGGCGGAGATCGCAAAGAGGGGAGAGCTGCGTTACATCATCAACACCGAGCCCCACGGCGATCACTGGACCGGGAACTCGTTCTTCGACGTGCCGGTCATCGCCCAAGAAGGAGTCCGGCGCCGCATCTTGGAAACCAATATGGAGCAACACATCCAAAGGGTATCCGGCTTCGGACCCGACGAGCCCAAGTTGATGGAAGGTTACACACCCAACGCCCCGGTTATTACCTTCAAGAACGGTATGACCCTGAACGTTGGCGACCACACCATTGAGATGATTCACATGCCCGGGCATACCGCTTACCAAGCAGCCATATGTATCAAAGAAGAAGGCGTTGTCTGGACCAGCGACAACATATTCAACAAGGTCCAGACCTACATCCAAGAAGCCAGCCCCGACGAATGGCTGACAACGATCGCGGCTCTGCGGCGGTTGGACGAGGAAATCTTCGTACCGGGCCACGGCCTTTTGTGCGACAAAGGCTATCTGGACGAACAGGGGTCCTACATCCAAGAGTGGAAAGACTATGTTTGGGATGCCGTCGAGCGGGGAGTAACCAAGGAAGACGCGATCTACAGCCTCACCGACAAAATCACCCGCTATCCCATGGAGTCCCCTCATCAGGATAACCCGGCGGTTAACCGGATGAACGTGGCCAATCTCTTCGACTTCCTGACCGGAAACTGGAAGCCGTCCAACCCCCAGTCCCCGCCACCCCCGGAAAACCGGTAGGGGGTTGTCGTCTTCTATAGTCGGAGAGGATTAGGATGGGGTGAGGCGCCACAGATCAAAATCTCAATACCGGGGGCAATGGCACCTTAGTTCCCGCCGAGNTNAAACGCCCNTAAGGTGCCGAAAGGCGTCACGACCGGCGTACCTGGCCGATGACCCCAATTCCTCCTCGATGCGCAGCAACCGGTTGTACTTGGCCACCCGGTCCGACCGGGCGGGCGCGCCGGACTTGATCTGCCCAACGTTCCAGGCCACGGCCAGGTCGGCGATGGTAGTGTCCTCGGTCTCTCCTGACCGATGACTCATCACCGCGCCCCAGCCCGCGTCCCTGGCCAGGGTCAATGCCTGGAGGGTTTCGGTGAGAGTGCCGATCTGGTTGGGCTTCAATAACACTGCGTTGGCCGCCCGGCTTTGAATGCCACGTTGGATACGGCTCGTATTCGTGACCAACAGATCGTCGCCCACTAACTGCATGGTCTCGCCCATGCGTTGGCTCAGTTGGGACCAGCCATCCCAGTCATTCTCGTCCAGACCGTCTTCGATGCTGATTATGGGATATTCCTTAGCCCAACGGGCGTAGATATCGCCCATCTCCTCTGCTGTAAAACTCGTGCCTTCCCGCTCCAGCAGGTATTTNCCCAGGCGTTCCTGGAAAAGTTCGGAAGCGGCCACGTCAAGGGCAATATATAAGTCCCGGCCTGGGGTATATCCGGCCGTTTCCACCGCCTTCAGGACCAATTCTAGAGCGTCTTTATTGGAAGGCAGGGNGGGAGCGAATCCCCCTTCATCGCCCACATTTAGATTATGTCCATCTTCTCTCAGGAGGCCTCTCAGAGCGTGATAGATGTCCGATCCAGCTCGCAAGGCCTCGGCGAAGGTTGACACACCCACCGGAGCCACCATGAATTCCTGGATATCGGTGGAGTCGGATGCGTGGGCGCCGCCGTTTAGGATGTTGAACATGGGTACCGGTAGGCTTACTTCGCCCCCACCGGCAAGGTAGCGCCACAAGGAAACGCCTTCGCCTTCGTTCTGGACGGCGGCGCCGGCTTTGGCCACGGCCATGGACACGGCAAGGACGGCATTGACCCCNAGGTTACTTTTGTCGGGAGTGCCATCAAGTTCGATGAGACGCTGGTCGATGCCTTCCTGGTCAGATGGAGACCGGCCCACCAGCGATGGTCCCAGTAGATGGTCGACGTTAGCCACCGCCTTCAGGACTCCGTTGCCCCGGTAACGGTCCGCGTCCCGATCCCTCAGTTCCCAAGCCTCGTGGCTTCCGGTGCTGGCGCCGGAAGGGACCGCCGCATGAACCGTGACACCATTGGAGAGGGTAACCTCGGCTTCCACGGTGGGATTACCCCGTGANTCTAGAACTTCCCTGCCCCGGACGCCGGCAATCGTCGCTCCGCCGCCAGGGCCTACCATGAGATTTCTGCCGGGGGGGAACTATCAATATGGGCCATGACCTGTCTCACCCTCCACCCACCGATNNCGATTCGCAACGGAATATGCTTAGGACGAACCTTCACCATACCGAGCCTCGGCTGCAGCGATTGCCTTTTCAACGGCGTCCACCGCGTCGGTCGCTTGAATCATGGCTTCGTCCACCGGCTGGCCGTCCCCGTTTCGAGATAGCGGCCAGGAATTCAGAGCAACCACCGGGATTCCGTCGCCCAGAGCGTGTGCAATCTCCGACAGAGTTCCGAATGCGCCGCCGACGGCGATGACGGCATCTCCGGTGTGGACCACAATCACGTTTCGCGAGAAACCCATGGTGGTAACGATCGGAATGTCCACGTAGGAGTTGGCGTCCCTGCTTGAACGTCCCGGTAGTATGCCGATGGTGGTCCCACCGGCCGATTTAGCCCCCCGGCAGGCCGCTTCCATGATTCCGCTGAGTCCGCCGCAGACCAGGCCGACACCGCGATTGGCCAGTTCCCGGCCAACTTCTTCAGCCAATCGAACATGCTCAGGATTGGTGGGACTGCTGCCGCCGATGACCGCTATAATCATTTTTCCAAACCCATCTGAGCGACTCTTGCCGCCCGATTGGAATTAAAGACCGGGCAGAATGGCATGGCTCGCCGCGTCAATAACGGCCAAAAATGGCGCCGGATAAACACCTACCCAGAATACCCCAACCAGGGTAACGCTCTGAACAATAAGAATCAAAGGCGAAGTCGAAACGGACGGGCCGGTAGGGACGTAGACTTCCCTTCCAGCGACTGCCTCCGCCACTTCTTCGACGGGCCGAATATACATCTGGCGAATGACCTGTAAATAATAATACAAGGAGATCAAGCTACTGAAGATAGCTAGGGCGGCCAACCAAAGGAGTCCCTGGCTGGCCAAAGCGGTGAAGAGGTAGAACTTGATCGTGAACCCGGCGAAGATGGGCAATCCGCCAAGAGAGAATAACCCTATGGCAATGGTCGCCGCCAAAAAGGGCTGCCCATCGGCCAATCCNCTGAAGGCCGAGATTTCTTCTCGTCCGGTCATATTGAAAAAAGAAATCAACCCGGCAAACACCAGCATGTTGGTCAGCGAGTAACCCACCAGGTAAAGCATCACGCCGCTGGCCGGGAGTATTGAGTCGGCGGACAACGCCGCCACACCGGTCAGGATTATGCCGACTTGGCCGACGCTTGAGTAAGCCATCAATCGCTTGATGTTGTGCTGCGCCAAGGCGACCAGGTTCCCCGCCAGCATGGTTATCGCCGCCATCACCGCCACCACAATCTGCCACTGATCGGCGGCGGGCAAAAATCCTTCGGCGAACAGCCGCAGCACCAGGGCGAAAGCGGCTGCTTTGGATCCGATGGCCAGGTACGCGGTCACCGGGAAAGGAGCCCCCTCGTAAACGTCGGGCGCCCACATGTGGAACGGCACCGCAGCCAGCTTGAATCCCAGTCCCACCAGAATCAAGGCCATGCCGACCCACAACGCCGGACTAGCATCGCCTGTATTGGCCAAAGCGGCGCTGATAGAGGCGAACTGGGTTACTCCCAGAGTGCTGTAAACCATGCTGACGCCATAGAGCAAAACGGCCGACGAGAAGGCTCCGATGATGATGTACTTCAGTCCCGCTTCGTTGGACTTGGCTTCGTTCCTGGCGTAGGCCGCCAGCACGTAGAGGCAGAAGCTAAGCAATTCCAGGGAGATGTACGCGGTTANCAACTCCCTGGACTGAGCCATCACGTTCATGCCGAGGATGGAAAACAANATCAAACCGTAGAACTCGCCCCGGCTGGTCAGGTTCTTTTCTACGTAGTCCATGGAGCTTAGGATGATGAAGATACCTAGCCCCAGGAAAAATATCTTGAAGAACAGGGAGAAGGCGTCAACGGCCAGTAAACCGTCATACAGGGTCTCGTTTTCACCCCATAGCATCTTAAGGGAAAGCGCGATCAGTCCCAATAACCCGGCGATCGACAACCATCCCAGCAGATTCTTTCGGTTCTGGGGAACGACCAAATCAACGGCCAATACAAGCAGGGCAAGTCCCGCCAGCGCGAACTCCGGTGTCAGCAGCTGTAGATTCGCGGTTAAGCCCGGCATCTAATCCTACACTCCGGGAAGGGCGTCTACGCTGACGTTGATGAGCCGCATCAAGGGCTCGGGCCAGACACCCACGNATATCATGATTAATACGAAGGCGCCGCCCACCGCCTTCTCCACGGGACTGGCGTCGGTGAGATGCTCCCATTTGGCATCGGACTCCCCCAAAAACGTGAGGGCCAGCAACCGCAAGATGTAAACCGCAGTTANCGCCGCGCCGATGACGGCCAGCACCGCCAAGGGTAAATAGGTGCGGAAGGCCCCGGTGAACACCATAAACTCGGCGATGAACCCGCTCAACCCCGGCAGACCCAACGAAGCCAATCCGGCGATAGCGAAGAAGAAGCCCGTGACCCCCATCCGGCTGAACAACCCCTTCAGCACATTTATGTCGCGGGTGTGGGTCCGGTCATAGATCGCTCCAACCAAAAGGAACATGAGGGCCGTCATTATCCCGTGGGAGAACATCTGCAGCACGGCCCCACCGACCCCGATGCGGTCCAAGGTGGCGACGCCCATCAGAACGTAACCCATGTGGCTAACACTGGAGTAGCCGATGACGTACTTGAGATCGGTCTGCGACATGGCCGACACCGCGCCGTAGAGAACGTTGACCGTGCCCAGCGTGATTAACACGGGCATCCAGTTTTCCGCCCCTTCGGGGACAATTACCATGCCAACCCGGATGATGCCGTAGGCCCCCAGCTTCATCAGCACTCCCGCATGCAACATGCTGACTGCCGTGGGAGCCGCCACGTGCCCGTCAGGAGACCAGGTATGGAAAGGCCACAGACCCGCCAGCACTCCGAAACCTATCATGAACAGAGGGAACACCCAGGTCTGGAACTCTTCGCTGAATTGGCCCGCTTCGGCCAACCGGCCCAATGTCTCCATAGAGAAGGTGGGGAACCCGGATTCGGCCGCGCCCATGTATACCGCCAGGATGCCGATCCAAACCAGCACACTGCCGGCCACGAGGAACAGAAACAGTTTCATCGCCGCGTAGTCTTTGGCCCGGAAGAAGGTGCGGAAGTCGGTGGAGCTACCCCATACGCCNATTAGTAAGTACATCGGCAGCACGGCCAGTTCGTAGAAGAAAAAGAGGAAGAACAGGTCCCGCACCGCGAACGTTCCAAAAACACCCGCGCCCAATGCTAGAAGCAGAACAAAGAAGTCCCGCGGCCGGTAGACGATGTTCTGAGAGATCAGCACGCCACCCAACAGAATGATCCCGTTGAGCAGAATCAAAAGAGCGCTTATCCCATCGACCGCCAGGGACAGATTGATGTCCACCGGGGCNGGAAGCCACCGGTAGCTGTCCTGGAATTGGAACCCACCCGCTCCATAGTCGTACCGGAGGAAGATATACAGGGAAAGCGCGAAGCACAGTCCGGCGACCACGATGGCGAAGTACCAAACGTCTTTCTGGCGGTCGGCCGGCATGAACATGGCCGCGATCGCTCCCGCCAAGGGAACAAAGATGATTAGCGCCAGAGCTATTTGGTCGAAGTTTTCCATGCTATTCCTAGGAGACTGCCCTGAACCACCAGAAAATGGACAGGGCTATCGTTCCNACCACCATTCCCATGGCGTAACTATAAACATGGCCGGTTACGTGCAGCCGCATGGCAACNCCCAGCCGATAGACTGAATTGGCCGGACCGTTAACGGCCAAGTCGTTGACAACGATTCGGTCGAACAAACCGATGAAATTCGCGAAGATCAGCACGACACGGTCCACCACCCATTGGTACACCTCGTCGAAGTAGTACTTGTTCTCCACCACCGGGATCAAACCACCCATCCTCGCCCTAAACCCCTCCAGGGAGACGCGGCTTTTAATGTACACCAGGTATCCCAGGACGAAAGCGCCCACCGCCAGGATTATCGAAAGGATGCCCAACCACCACTTGAAGTGAAACCCCTCAGCTTCATGGAAAAATATGAAGCTGCCAACACCCTGGTAACCGCCCGGCCAGCTAAAACTGATAAATCCNAACACAGCCGCCAACACTCCCAAGAGGGCCATTGGCAAAATCATCGACGCCGGNGATTCGTGGGCATGCTCCATCTCTTGACGCAGGTTTCCGAAGAAGGGCACAAACATCGCCCGGGNCATATACATGGCGCTGAGGAAGGCGGTCAACAGAGCCAGAACNATGAAGGCCGGGTTAAGGTGTTCGTTCACCGCCAACAGGATCTCGTCTTTGCTCCAGAAACCGCTCAGGATGGGAATTCCACCCAGGGACAGCGCTCCCAGGGAAAAGAGGAACGCCGTCATGGGCATCACCTTGCGGAGGCCACCCATATTTCTGATGTCCAGCTCATCGGTGCCATGCATGACGCTTCCGGCCCCCAGGAACAATAACGCCTTTGCGAAGCCGTGGGCCAACAGATGGAAGATCGCCGCAGTGTAACCGAATGCCCCCAGNGACAGCATCATCAATCCCAGATGGCTGATGGTTGAATAAGCCAGGATTCGCTTCAGATCCACCGAAACCAGGGCGATGGTCGAGGCCATCAAGGCGGTGATGAGACCAATAATCGCTACCACTAATAGAGCGTCGCCGTCATACGCGCTGAATATNGGGTAAACCCGGGCCACCAGGAAAACTCCGGCCACCACCATTGTGGCGGCGTGGATCAGGGCGCTGACCGGGGTTGGGCCCTCCATGGCGTCGGGCAACCACACNTGGAAGGGGAACTGGGCCGACTTACCCATGGCCCCAAGGAACAGCAGCAGGGCCGCGACGGTGGTAACGCCCTGGGTCATCGCCCCACTGCTAACCGCCTCAAAGGCGTCGAACATGCTGAAACTGCCCACCTCCCGCCAGATCAGCAGGATNCCGATGAGCATTCCCACGTCGCCGATGCGGGTGACGATGAAAGCTTTTTTGGCAGCTTCCTTGGCTGCCGGTCTTTCGTGCCAGAATCCAATCAACAGATAAGAACATATCCCCACCAACTCCCAAGCTACGTACAGCAGCAGGAAGTTGTCGGCCAACACCAGGNTCAACATGGCGGCGGCGAACAGGGCGTGGACGGCGTAATACCAGCCGAATCGGGAGTCGCCGCGCATGTAGCCCAGAGAATATATCTGGACCATCAGAGCCACGAAAGTAACCAGGCCCAGCATGGCCACCGTAAGCGGATCGACGATTATGCCCCAGGACAGGGCGACGCTGCCGGCCATCCCGGCCAGACCGGCATGGAACCAGGCCATCTGGTAATGGCAGGTCAGGGTCCCCGTATGTGCGCTTACTAAACAGTTTTCCGTGCCGGAGCCCGCCCCCAGGAAACCGGCGAACACCCACCAGAACAGGGCAAAACCGGCGGCAATCGCCAAGATAGCTAAGAATGATCCACTTCCCGGCAAGACCCGTCCCAACACCACGATCAACGGTGCTGCGGCAAAGCTGAACACAGGAATCAGCCAAGCCCACTCCATACTAAGCGCACCCACTGATGGAATTCTGGAATAGCCCCCATTTCGTAAAGGGGGGTTGGGGGGATTTAAGCTGACAGCTATTTACCATTTCATCAGGTCCACTTCGTCCACGTTNACCGAGCCCCGGTTGCGGTAGATGCGCAGAATAATCGCCAAGGCCAGCCCCAANTCGGCGGCCGCCACGGTGATGACGAAGATAGCAATAATCTGACCATCGAAGTTGGTGAAAGCCTCCCCAACGCTGCGGTAGCCCAAATGGGAGGCAGCGGCAATCAGATTTATGTTCACGGCGTTGAGCATCAACTCGATGGACATGACGATAAGGACGGCGGACCGGCGCGCTAGAACTCCATACATCCCTATGACAAATAGGGCCGCGCTCAGCAACTGAAAGTAGACTAGATCAACCACGGATTAGGTCTCTTCCTCGCTTTCCCGGGCAATGATGATTGCCCCGATCAGCGCCACCAGCAGGACGAGGGATGCCACCTCGAAGGGAATGGCCCATCTGGTAAACAATGAGTTGGCCAGGTCAGTCAGCACCGGGTTGTGAGGTTCTGTACCCACGGCCGATTTCGTCCAAAAGGACCCCGCTAGCACGGCCAGCGTGGCTACCGCNGCTACCGCCGCCAAGGGCCACTGCCGGTTATCGGTGATTCGGGGATATTCAGCGGTGCGGGTGAGCATGATCGCGAACAACAGGACGATAGTTATGGCCCCCCCATAGATGAGAACCTGAACGATNGCCAAGAATTCGGCGAATAGGATAAGGTATATCCCCGCCACCGCCAGCAAAGAAAGAAGCAGCGCTAAAGCGGCATGCACGACGTTTCTAGTGGCCACGACTCCCAGGCCGCCTCCCAGCGTCAATACCGCCAAGGCGATGAATAAGATCCAGGACATCGCTAGCTAGCCAACCTAACAAGAGAGTTGNGGTATGACGGGATAGCGAAGGGGGGAGCTTCGCGAATCAAGTGAATGGAAATCAATCTTGACCGGACTCTCCTCATACCATCACCCGGTACCAGGCAAATAATAAGCCACCTGATCGGCGGCTCCGGAAAAGATTGCTTGCTGATTGAAAGCCATTCGGCGTCACTATATAAGCCTGATCCACTGTTTTCAAGAAGATGATTCCGAACCTTCGGNTTCCCCATCGCCGGCCACGGCGGGTGCGGCCTCCGGTTCTGGTTTGGCCCGTTTGGTGGGTGGGATCCAGCCAGTCTCCCGTTGGAATTTGGTCCCAATCTCCAGAAGGACCGGGAGGTTGACCCGGTCACCGTTGCGCTGGAAGGTACTCATTTCGTGCTCGTGACTCATCACGATGGCGTCAAAGTTGCACACCTCGACGCAGATCCCGCACAGTATACACCGGTTTAGATTGATTTCGAAGCTGTCTACGATCTTTCTACGGGTGCTCTTTCCTTCTTGTTGGAGTGGGTTGTCCTTCATTGTCGCCGTCATGCACTGGGTTGGGCAGTGACGGATGCAGACCATGCAACTGGTGCAAAAAGGCTCGCCTACTTCGCCGTCCCAAGTCAACGACGGGAACCCCATAAACCGGTCCTGAACCGGGGTGGGCGCCTCATCCCGCTTCCAAAGCGTTCCCGTCGCCGGGTACTGGCGGGTCACCGGACTGCGCAGACCGTTCACCGTGGAGACTAAAGTCAACCAAAGCCCTTTCATGCTATATATCATCGATTATTCCTGTGTGCCATTTCACCCTCACGGCCCCGCCCGGGACTGGAGGGCCTGGTACCTGGCTCGCACCTGAGCCGCCTGGCTGGCCGGTCCAGCAAAACGCCGGTAAATCGCGTAGCCCACCACCGCCAATCCGNCCAGGGACATCAGGGTCAACGTCCACGGGGGNAATCCGTAGAANAGGTACACNGCCGTGATTACGATGGCGTAGAAAGATAGGGGTACCATCACCTTCCAGGCAAAGGCCATCAATTGGTCGATGCGCAGGCGCGGGAACGTCCCCCTGATCCAGAAAATCACCAATATCACCAAGTANACTTTGGCTAGGAACCATATGATGTCCCAGTTGCCGCTCAATAAGGGACCGGACCATCCCCCCAGAAACAACAAAACGGTAAGCGCGGCCACAGCGAACGTGTTGATATATTCCGCCAGAAAGAACACCGACCAATGGGCGCCGCTGTACTCGACGAACGGGCCGCCCACGATCTCCGATTCGGCGAAATAGATGTCGAAGGGTGTTCTGCCGACCTCCGCCAGCCCGGCAATGAAGAAAATCACCAATCCTAGGGGCAACACCANGACATAGGGGTAGGAGCCTTGCTTCTCCACAATCTCGACCATGTTNAACGACTGGGCCAGCATCCCCACGGCAATCACCACCATGATTACCGGAATCTCATAGCTGATCAACTGGGCCGCCGCCCTGAGACCCCCCAAGGTACCGTACTTGTTGGCGGACCCCCAACCGGCCAGCACCAAACCAAGAATCCCCACCACGGAAAACGCGATTATGTAAAACAAACCCAGATCGCCCAGGTTCTTCAATACCAGGTCCTCGGCGCCCGGAATGGTGACCCAAATCATGAACGCCGGCACCACGACCAGGACCGGGGCTACCCAAAATATGGCTTTCTCCGAGGACGTGGGAATGATGTCTTCTTTGAGNATCAGCTTCAGGGCGTCGGCCACCGGTTGCATCAACCCCATCGGGCCGGTCCGGGTTGGTCCCAATCGCCGCTGTAGCCTTCCCAGCAGCTTGCGTTCCAGCCACGTTAGGGACAATACCACTACAGAAAGGGCGGTGAACATCGCCAACAGCCCGGCTACGATCCAGAAGAACGTGATTAGGTTGACCGANAGCAGAGGAATCGGAAGGCTCACCGGTCCACCTCACCCAACACGATATCCAGGGAGCCAAGGACCACCACCGTATCGGCGATCCAGGTGTCCTTCAGCAGGTGCTTAATGGCCGACAAGTTGCAGAAAGACGGCGGTCGAACCTTTAGCCGGTATGGTTTGTCGGTGCCGTCGCAGACTAGGTAAACACCTATCTCACCCCTGGGGTTCTCCGCCCTTACGTAAACTTCTCCTTTTGGGGGCCGNGGCAGCCGTCTTCCCAAAGAGGAAGTGACATTGCCCTTGGGCATCTGTACCAGAGCTTGTTCCAAAATCCTCATGGATTCGTACATCTCTTGGACCCGGACAAAATGGCGGTCCCAACAGTCGCCATCCAAACCGGTAGGCACATTAAAATCGAACCGGTCATACACCGAATAAGGGTCCGCCTTACGAAGGTCGTAGTCCACACCGCAGGCCCGCAGGCAGGGGCCGGTCAGTCCGAAATCCAGTGCGTCTTCCACGGATATGGCCGCCACCCCTTTGAGCCGGGCCAAGAAAATCTCGTTGAACGTTAGGAGCTTATCCGCCTCCTCAATGTCTGCTTGCAGCAGGGGCATCAATTCGCCCACCATTTGCTCGAAGTTGTCCGGCAGGTCTTCTTTAAGTCCCCCGATCCTGAAGTAATTGTGCATCATGCGGGCGCCGGAGACGGCCTCNAATAAGGACTGGACTCGTTCCCGCCCACGGAAGCAAATCATGGAAGGCGTCATCGCTCCGGCATCCAGACCCATGGTAGCCACGAACAGCAGATGGCTGGCGATGCGGTTCAATTCGCACAGAATNACCCGCACGTACTCCGCACGCTCTGGAACCACAAGGTTCATCAGTTTTTCAACGGCGGCGCAATAGACCAACTCATTATTGAAATTGGCCAGGTAATCCATCCGGTCGAAAAGGGTGATGACCTGGTGAAACTGCTCCCCTTCGCACAGTTTCTCCGAACCCCGGTGCAAGTAGCCGATNTAGGGCTCCACGTCGGTGACCTTCTCACCGTCAACCCAGAGCACCATGCGAAAAACCCCGTGGGTGGACGGGTGCTGCGGACCCATGTTAAGCAGCATCTCCACGGGTTCACCCCGGGCAACCACTCCAGTTGGGATATTGGTCATCGCCTAANCTTTTTCAAGTTTTTAGTATCCAACACTCTCATTGTTTGTCTAAAATCCTCTCTAGGGAGTTCCCGTGCTAGCCCCCTTTTATAAAGGGGGTTGGGGGATTTCGGTCCCCCATCCGCACTCCCGGTGCTAGTCCCTCTTTATAAAGGGGGGTCGGGGGGATTTCCCGGCATCAATCCCTCAAGTCCCTCGATCAACCCNGACTCACTGTCCAGCATCACGATCTTAGGTTCCCGGGCCGGAATCACGGCATCGCTAACCCAACGGTCCCCGTCATCATAGAATCCTGCTTCAATCAGCACGTCTTCCAAGATTCCNAACCGGTCGCAGTCCTCCAGATAAGAACTCACTTCTAGCTGCAAAGCCTCCCTGGCTTCCCCGGGCGTGTCGCCGAAGCCCAGCAGGATGAGTTCNGGGCAAAACGCCTGGTAGGTGTTACCAGACTGTGACTCCTCCACTTGATAAACTACGCGATCTCCGGGTCCATCATTTTCCCCGTCGTCTGCCAAATGGCGCTGCTCCAATCAAGCCCGATTAATCCACAAACTCCAGTTGTAATTCGGTTTCCTCAGCCACACCCGGAAAACCGGCGTCGGCCAAAAGTTGCTCCAAAGTGTCAGTACCGTCGTTCTCCTCAATCCAGGAACGCATCATTTGAATAAGCTGGTCTTGCGCTTCCTCGACCGACTCGCCAACGCCCTCCAAAGGCAGCTGGTCAACCTTGGCAAGGAAGTGATCGCTTTCCCAAATCACTCGAGCCGTCAGCATCACCGATTCCATCGCGATTAAAACTCCTGATAGTCGTTGAAGGGATACTCTTTCCGGNCGGGATACCCTTCGAAACCTTCGTATAGCAACAAGGGGGACAGATCCGGGTGGCCTTCGAAGTGTACGCCAAATAGGTCGTGGGCCTCCCTTTCGTACCAATCGGCCGCCCGCCAGACCGAGGTCACCGACGGCAGCGCGGCTGTTTCGTAAGGAACATCGGTCTTTATGACCGCCGTCCGGTCGGGGTCCAAGGAGTGGAGGATATACACGATCTGGAAATACTCTAGGTAATCCACGCAGGCCAAAAGGGACAGTTGAGACATGCCCAATCTGGGGTCATCCTTGGCCAAACGGCACGCCCGCTGGACATCTCCGGGGCCTATAGTCACCTGGGGCAGGTCGTCCAGGGCGCCGGGCTGGGGATTGAAATCGTTGAGGACTTCCTTGAGGACTTCCAATATATCAAGATTGGATTGACTCAGGCCTTCGACGGCCACGTCAACAACCCCCGCCTCTTCGGANGCCTGGGTGGCTTCGGGATCGTTATTTTCCACCACTGCCTTTGGCGTCCTGCATTATTTTTTCCTGTAGCTTGAGGATGCCGTAAAGCAGCGCCTCCGGCCGGGGAGGGCAACCGGGCACGTAAACGTCCACGGGAATGATGTGGTCGACTCCCATCACCACCGAATAAGACCGGTAGTAAGGGCCGCCGTTGGTGGCGCAGCTACCCATNGCGATGACCCATTTCGGCTCTGGCATCTGCTCGTACAGCAGGCGGATGGGCTCCGCCATCTTCTTGACCACGGTGCCTGCCACAATCATTACGTCCGACTGGCGCGGCGACGGCCAGGTAACGACGCCAAAACGGTCGAAGTCGTGGTGCGCCATATAGGTGGACATCATCTCGATGGCGCAACAGGCTAGACCGAAGGTCAGCGCCCAAAGCGATGACTTGCGTGCCATCCCAAACAGTTGATCCGTGGTTGTGGTAATGACGCCGGGAACTCTCCCGGCNGTCGCCTGGTCAAAGAGGCTGGCTCCTGGCCGGTTGCCCGTCCCTAGGGTTATTTCCTCCATTCAAGGACNCCTTTACGCCAGGCGTAAACGATAGCAAAGAATAGGACGCCCAGGAACATTATCATTGCGTAAAACGGTATCACGTTGTTGTGAANGACCTTCTGTTCCATGAAGATCACCGCCCACGGAAATAGGAAAACCGCCTCGACGTCGAAAATCAGAAACAGGATGGCGAAGATATAGAAGCGAACGTTGATGTTGGACCAGGAATAACTGGTGACAGGAATGCCGCACTCGTACGTCGTGAGCTTTTCTTCGGAATGTCTGCGAGCGGACAACAATTGGGAAGTGGCGAACATACCCAAGATGGCCACTGCGGCCACGACCGCCGATAGGGCAACCGCCGTCCAGTTTTCAGCAAACAGACCGGNGTTGAAGGCTTGTAGATTAAGACCAGCGATAAACGGCATAGTTTAGCGTTGGAGAAAACTCTGAAAAAACGGTCTAGAGGCACGCCTGCCAAGNGCCCACATGGTAACATCGGGTAGTTGGAGTGTCAATTCCAAGGGCCGTTTCGGCAGGCTGGTGAAGCCCGTTGCCACAGCTATCAACACTCTCCCCGCAAGGCGGTGGAAGAGATATCTTTGCGGAATCGAGACTCAGGAATCTCCTGGAACAAGGGGCTAAACCCCTGGGGGACCTCAACGTCGTCCAACGTATAAAACGCGCCGTTATCCTCGCGGCCCGCCACCAGGAAGCGGCATCCGGTAGCCCACATCTCGGCCAGGGCGGTCAGCATAGCCGAAGTTTCGCCTCCATAGTACCTGGGGGCCACCAGCCGGACCGCCGTGTCCCATCCAATCACAAAGGTAATGCCGGGAAACAGANCGGCCTTTTTGCGGAAAGTCTCCGCCCGNGTGAGGACCACCCTGTTTTGACCCAAAAACTGCACCAGCCTACGCTCCACTTCCTCTTTGGCCAGAGGTGGCTTGTCCACGTTCACCACCGAGATCTCGAAGCACACTTGCGTCCCCAGCATTTCCCCGGCGATGCGGGCCAGTTCACGATGGCCGTCATGGAAGGGACTGAAAGAGCCCGGTAGCAATGCGCCATCGACGGCCGCTTCCACCGCCATCCGCCCATCGGTTTCTACCAGCACACTGTTCACTTCGCCGGATAATAGGCGCGACAATGGGTCGTCGTGCTCCTTCGCACCGGTTATCAACTCATCTTCCGGGACCAGGCCCAGAGAAACATCTTCCTCTAATCCGCTGGCCGTGGNCAGTGCTTGGAGCAACAGCCAGCTCACCACCTCTTCCTCGCCNGCCCGGTCGCGCCGTCCCTTGTCGAATCGAAGGGAATAGGTTGCCGCGCCGGTTTCGGTCCAAGTGGCGATGCAACAACGGTGCTCGCCCCGCTTCGGCCGGTCGGTGGCGATGGTGGCGGTGCAACCCAGGCCCAACACCGGCACGGGGCTTTCCCGCATGAGCAACGCCCGGTTGTAAGCCGCCCTGGCCATGTCAGTCGCGGTTTCCACCGATACGAATTGGGACGGCTCATGGCCGATAAAGTCGATCATCGACAAGGAGCCGTAGGGGACCACCACCTCCAAAAGGGTACGGGAGGCCCCCGCCACCCCCAAAAGCCAGGCAACGGCCTCGCTACCGGCCCCGGCCACCGCCAGCACGGCCTGCGGAGGGGAGTCNTGGATCTTTTGCACCAAGTCCCGGAAATCACTCATAAATCAATCCGAATCAAATTGTTTACCCTTTGGGCTGCCATGGCTTGAAGTCGACGTCGGGCATGCGCTGTTTGGAGACCTCGATCTCCCCGCTGATCTTTCGGTTCCACTCCTCATTCCAAGCGGCCGGAATCTCCCGGCGAGCGTCCCGCCAGTACAGCGGCTCGGCTTGGGCGAGGGTCTCCCCTTCCAAAACGTCGCCCAGGAAACAGGTCATATCGCCGCCGTCCATGGCATTTACCACCCGGCAATCCAGGAAACCCCAACAATCGTCCAAGACCGGGCTGCCTGTTGCCCGCGGCGCGTGGCCCACATCCGACAATTTGTCGCGGTCCCTTCCCGACACCAGGCCGAAGTCTTTAATCAACTGAAGTTGGTCCTGGCGGAGAAAGTTCAGGGCGAAGGAGCCGCTATTGTAGATCAGGTCGTGACTGTAGTTGGTCTTGTATATCTGCAGCAGAACGCGAGGCATATCCGGAACGATAGAAGCCGCCGCGATGGCCACCGCGATCTGGACGTTGGATTTGCCGTGCCAGTGACTGGTGACCGCAGCGATGGGAGACCACAAGCGCCCCATTATCGGCGCGATCCGGGCATGTTCCATGTCGTGCTCACGAGAGGTGCGGGGATTAAGGGTTACGTTACCACCGGCATTCGGCCCTTACGTAGAGCCAGCCGCCCATCGGGCACCCCGAGTGTAGCACCGTGGCTTTCCGGTGACCAGCGCGTCTGTCCTTGAACGGCAACCGGGCAGGGAGCTAGGGAGCGCCGGCCAGTCCGNCATAGACCTGGGTATCGGGATGAAAGGAGTACCACCCGAACCAATAGGACGCGCGGCTGGGCAGCCTGGGAAGTCGCTCAGTGGGGTCTGCAATCAATGCCAACGCCTCCTCTCCAACCCGCCAGCGCCGGTCTTGCTGGTCGGTCAAGACAATCTCCTTGCCCTTCGGCCTGCCGGTCTCCAAGGAAAATACATACGAACCGCTTTGGTAGGCCCGAGGCCCCACTCCCCGGTCCGCGGCAACTATCACCAACGCTTGGCCGGCCAAAGCATCGTTGATTACCAACTCTTTCGACAGTGACTCGAAAGGATAAGCTTTGGCTTGTCCATTCAAAATTAGCCCAAGTATTTGGGCTTTGGTGGCCAGCAGNCCGGCGCGTTGGGGAACCGGGAATATGGTGTCCCGGGTATTACGGTAGCGGAAGTATATCGACCGCCGGTCATCCTCGGGCGCATAGCTGCTGGGCGGATACACCCCGNTTTCGATGCTCAGTACAGTGGTGTCCGGATGAAGCGCCAGCCAGTCGGCCCAGGTGGTAAGCGCCACGGGAATCAACTCAAGCTTGACGCCGCTGTCGGCTAAAGGTCCCACAACCGGCTCACCTAAGAACTGGTGCCACAACGTTTTGGTCCCCCGGTCGTACATCAGCTTATTGCTGTGATAAAGCATGCCCGACGTACCGAAACTCAGGACCTCTCCATCTACCTTCGTGGAATACACGATTCCAGAGCCGCAGAGAGTTCAATATGCCAGGGCAAAGGGAACGCCGCCAAGAACGTCGTTGGCCATCTCGTGGGNGTTTAAGATTCGCAGCGGGTAGGCCCGGTGTTCTCCGTTTATCGAAACGCCGAAGACCCGGTCCGTGGACTTCAGATACCTGGCATCCAGGGCGGGAATCGAGGATGGGTTAATCANGTCCGGTATGCCATCCTTGGGAACCCCTCCCCACACCGCTTCTTCCAAGCGNATACGAGTTTTCACGCCGTCGTAGAAGAAGGCCCCCATGTCCGGGTCGATGTGGGCCAGGAAGCGGCCTTTCCACCCGGCGTAGCCCCGGGGAGGCTCGATCTCGGGATGGTTGGCCAGCCATTCGCTCCACTGCATCCATTCGTCCCGCTCCGTCGAGTCGGGTTTGGCCTCATCACCAACCAATTGATATAGGTAGGTGCTGTACGTGGCTCGTCCTTAGTAATAGATCTGCAATCGCAGGAAATCGACTAAGATAGGAGCGTAGGCGAGATCGCCGGTTTCCGCCATCTTCCCGGCTACATACTCCAGCCCGACCGGGACCTGACCAAAACGGGGCTCATCTGNATCATCGCCCAACCGGTGGAAATCGGCAGAGAACTTAGGGCCGAGGCCAGAAGGGCCTGGTGTTCGTCATTTCCAGGATTGGAGGCCGCCGGGCCGGTGGTGGAGGGTGATGAGGGGTTGGGATCAACAGCGGCTAAATCGCCACTTGCGTCTGGGTTAGAACGCGTGGCNGTAGGCGACGCTTGCACGACGGTNGGCGACGGTCGCGGCGCGAGGCGGGTTGGTTCAGCCGGCGGTACAGTGCTCGCTGGCGTGGCCGGGGAGCTACAGGCCAAGCTCACAACTAAGAAAGTCATAAGCAACAATAAACCGGCGGGCTTTGGTCCATTCACGACCCACCTACGGCTTCTGCAAATTGTTGACAGCATNTGTGACCTCAAAACCTAATCAGCCATGTGTTCAGGAGAGATCGGTGGGTTCGGCCTGGGAACGGTTAAGGGGTTGGTTTCTCGTGTTGGACCGCCTAGCGGGGAGTTTTGCCAAGCGCGGCATTGCTGCTATATATAACGGAAGAATCCGGCTTGCGGTTTCATTGATGGATGGTGAGGGTGACGGCCGCCAGGTAGCCTAATCACCGAATCAGCCTTACCAGTTGGGGGACCGGTCCTCGGAGCTATTGTTGGTCATGCGCAGTTGATTTATCCCATTCGATTCCATCACGAAGATCTCTCCTTCTCCGTACAGATGGGATACAAAGGCGATGCGCTTGCCATCACGGGACCAGGAAGGCATCAGGTCTTCGACCCCGTTGTTGGTGAGCCGGACCTGCTTGGACCCGTCGCCCCGCATGGTGTAAACGTCGGAATTACCGTCCCGGGATGAAACAAATACTATGGACTTGCTGTCGGGAGACCAGGAGGCTCCCCGGTCCGAAACGTCGTTCTGNGTTAGACGGNTCAGCTCAGGTTCGTCTTGCCAAGTGCGTCTTTTCAGCTTGCTGAGGGTGTAGATCTCCTCCTCACCGCCTTCTCCCCGGACGAAAACGATGTGAAGGCCGTCTGGAGACCAGGAAGGCGAGTGATCCAGGCCGGTGGTCAGATGAACCAGGTTGACTCCATCCGGGTTGCGCAGCCAAAGCCCCCGTTCCTCTTCGTCACCCAAGACGTAAAACACCAGCCACACACCGTCTGGGGACCAATCTCCCAATCGTTNTTCACTATCATTGGAGGTGATGCGAGTGGGATTGGCGCCATCGGAGTCCATCAGATACAACTCGGGCTGGCCGTCGCGTTGCGAGATAAATGCCAGCCTTTTGCCATCGGGAGACCACCGGGGTGAAACGTCTTCTCCGGCTTCGTGAGTTANCCGCGTGATGCCCTCACCCTTCCGGTCCACAACGTTGATCTCCAGGTCGCCGGATTCGTCGGACAGATACGCTATGCGCTTCCCGTCTGGGGACAGTCTGGGACCGTAGTCAGCGCTACCGTTGTTGGTCAACGAAATGGTCTCGCCGGATTTTGCGTTAAGCAGAAACACTTCCATGTCCCCGTCTGCCGACGAAACATACACGATTTCCTGAGATGAAGAGGAAAGGCAAGCAATGCCCATAGCTAGGGCTAGCGGAGACATCATCAATCCGATGAGACGAGACAAGCGCGGCAATTTCATTCTATATCCCCAGGTTGACTGCCAGGTACGGGCACCGAGGCCGCCACCCCACNCCCAAGATTACCCTGATGTGGATTATAGCTAATCACAACGCATCGTTAGCTTGCCGCGAAATACCCGGTTTAACCTGAAAAGCCCGGTTTGACGAAAAGCTTCATCTAACCGGNATTTGAGTAGATGCTCGAATACCTACCGGCTGAAAAGGAAAGCCGTATCAGTTGGAGTTTGAATGTCGAACGAATACTTGCTCCGGCTTGTCTCTTGACAGGGCTGGCGGCGTATTTTAGCATCACGGCAACCGGCGAGCAGCGATATGGCGATCGCGTAGCCGCCGATGGAGGTGCTACATGAAGGTATTGATAAACGCAAACTTGATCGACGGCAACGGCGGTCCGGTGATTAACGACGCGGCCGTGTTGATCGACGGCGAACGAATAGTATCCGCCGGTCCTCGAGCCGCCGCGACTTGGCCGGAGGGAACCGAGGTTGTGGATGTAACCGGGTTGACAATCATGCCCGGCCTCATCGACTGCCACGACCACCTAGCTTCCAAGGACTACACTATGNCCAGCCGATGGGGCCTAACCGAGCCCACGTCCCTGGGGTATTTGCGGACGGCCAAGGCGCTGGAAGAAACGTTGCTGGCCGGCTACACCTGCGTAAGGGAAGCCGGTGGATTGGACATCGGATTCAAACAGGCCATCGAAGAAGGTCTGATACCCGGACCCAGATTGGTCCTAACGGTGGGAATACTTTCCCCCACCGGCGGCCTGGCCGACCGGCCCAGTCCCTCCGGGCACCACAACCCCTTTCACGTCGACGCCCNAATTCCCNTAGGAGTGGCCGATGGCCCCGACGGTGTACGGGCCAAAGTACGGGAGATGGCCAGGGTAGGGGCCGACCAGATCAAGTTCGCCACCACCGGTGGGGCCAGTTCCCGCCCGGGCCACGGCACCATGGACATCGAGTTCGGCAAGGACGAAGTCAAGGCCCTTATCGAAGAATCGGCGGCTTTGGGCCGGGCCACCATGTGTCACGCCGTTGGCGGTCCCGGACTGCGCATGGCCATCGAAGCCGGCGCCGGCTCCATCGAGCACGGCTGCTATCTGGCCGATGATCCCGATTTGCTGAAAATGATGGCGGATCAAGGCACNTTCTTCGTGCCTACTTTTGAAGTATACGAATTCCACTCCACCGTCAGCGCGCCCCACATGATAGCCAGAGCCCAGGCCCTCATGGATGTCCACCGGGAGAGCCTGCACAAGGCTGCGGAGGCTGGAGTGAGGATAGTCGCCGGTACCGACGCCGGGGGGTTCGTTCACGGGGACAACGCCAAGGAAGTGGAGATCCTGGTAAACCGGGGCATGACCGCCATGCAAGCCATCCAGGCGGCCACNGGCCTGGCGTCCCAGTGCGCCGGTTTGCAGAAGGACATCGGCACTCTGGAACCGGGGAAATTTGCCGACCTGCTGNTTCTCGACGGAGATCCTTCGAAAGACATCACCATATTGAGGAACCGGGACAAGATCAAGATGGTGATGAAGGGNGGAGAAGCCTTCGTCAACAAAGTGCCAGCTGCGNCGGGCTCTCCCCAGCCTGTAAGCTGACCACCGAGGGTATCAGGAAATCGGCCCCGTCATTCCGGCGATAGGCCGGAATCCAGAACACGTCTCTACAGAGGCGTTACTGGACACCGGCCTACTCCTGTGTGACGGGTTTGTAGCGGATGCGCCACCCGGAGATGGGAGCAGGGTTAGGGCTTCCTGTATCATGACTCAATGATCTTCAAAGTCCTAACCCTCTTCCCTGAAGTTTTCCAAGGCCCCTTGGAGTCCAGCATGGTGGGTTTGGCCCGTCAGCGNGGACTGGTTACCATAGAAGTCACCGACATCCGGTCCTACACCCACGACCCTCACGGGACCGCCGACGACTACCAGTTTGGTGGGGGCCCTGGCATGGTCCTCAAGCCCGACCCCATCTTTGAAGCGGTGGACGACGTTCTGTCCGCCTACTCCAAAGAGCAGTGCTCCGGCATCCCCATCATATTGACGTCACCCCAGGGGGAAACCCTGACTCAAGCCATGGCACAAGAGCTGTCCCTAGCCCCGGAGATCGTGATTATCTGCGGCCACTACGCCGGGGTGGATGAGCGAGTGCGCCGTCACCTGGTTAACCGGGAGATCAGCATNGGCGACTACGTGCTCACCGGGGGAGAAATTCCCGCCATGGTGCTGATCGATTCGGTAACGCGGCTGATTCCCGGGGTTGTCGGCTCCCAAGAGAATATAGAAGAGGACTCCATCACCTCGGGCCTGCTCCAGCATCCGTTGTATACCCGTCCGGCGGAATTCCGGGGCATGGCCGCTCCAGACGTACTGCGCTCCGGCCACCACGCCGAAATACTTAAATGGCGCCGCCGGGAGTCTCTTAGCCGCACATTAGACCGCCGCCCCGACCTACTAGACAACGCCGAGTTGACTTCGGAAGACCTAACTTACCTACGCTCGCTGGGCTACGCCAGGCCGGAGTCTTCCCCTTGATGGCCCGGCCACATATCGCTCAACCGAAGACCACCCCCAATCCGCCTCCGATTTCATCGGCGGAACTCCTCTCCCCCAGGGAGAGGGCACGGGGATGAAAGCCTAAACTTATGCCCAAATCCGAATTCAAATTCCAAACACCTCTGCGCGTTCGCTGGATGGAGTGCGATGCTCAAGGCATCGTCTTCAACGGGGCGTACATGGACTACCTGGAAGTCGGCCAGTCGGAATACTATAGAAACCTGGGGTTCAGCATTTACAAAATTGCCGCCCAGGGCTACTTCGACACCGCTGTGGTCAAGGTAGAGATNGAGTACAAGGCCCCCGCCAGGGTTGACGACATGCTGGACCTGCACGTGCGCNTCTCCAACATCGGCAACACCAGCCTGACTCTGAACATCGAGATATATCAGAACCACTCGGAAACCCTGCTGACAACCATTCAGTCGGTCTACGTTGGCTACCACGCCGATTCGGGTAATACCCGCCCAGTACCCGATGAGATGCGGGAGTTGATCAACCACTTCGAAGAAACCGGCAAAGTTCTCCCGTTGAACCGATTTCCTGACTTGGCCGAGGCGGCAGGCTAGCTATCAGCTATCAGCCGTCAGGAAAGACGACCAGCCATTGACGATTACCGTCATCACCGATAGACTTAGCGGGCAATCAACGATCAGCAGAAACCGGATAAAATAGCTGATCGCTGACGGCCGATAGCTAAAAGCCACGGACGTTATGGCTCNAATATTCGACCTTCATATCCACACCACCAAGGGCAGCAGCGATAGCAATCTTTCCCCGGAAGACCTGATTCTGGAAGCCGAACGGTTGGGCCTGCGAGGCCTTTGCATCACCGAGCACAGCGGCCCCTGGGACCCACATGAATTCCGCCGATTTGCCGACCGTCACAACGTCGTATTAGTGCGGGCCATGGAAGTGGAAACCGACATGGGGCACATGCTGGCTTTCGGCATGGACACTTACCAACCGGGGTTCCATAAAGCGGAAATGCTGAGCAAGGCATCAAAGGCGACGGGCGGGTTTGTTATAACCGCTCATCCTTTTCGGGCCGTATTCAGCCGNCCTAAGTTCAACCGNCCCCTGCTTTACAAGGCGGTGGACGATGAACTCCCGGAGCAACCGGAAGACGCCCTCGACCATCCCGTATTTAAACTGGTAAATGCCGTCGAGGTTGCCAACGGCGGGACCGTGGATGAGGAGAACGGCTTCGCCATGAAAGTCGCCGCCGCCCTCAAACTGCCGGCAACCGGAGGCAGCGACGCCCATTCGGTCCATGGCCTGGGCCGATTCGTAACGGCCTTCCGTGACGAGATTAACAACGAAGAAGAATTCCTGGCGGCCCTCCATGCCGGAGCATTCTATCCGGCAGTCGGGCTTCGCACCGGGAATCTCCAGCCCTATACGGCTTAAATCGTAGCTGGGTAAATAACCGTCTCGGTGGACCAAAGCGGTTGGTTGAGGACGGCGTCCTCAAATTGTTGGGAGAGGCTAACTCGGCGTTCAGTTCGTCTCGTCGTACAGTTCGTCTCATGATGGGGGTACCGGGAGGACCGGCAAACATGTCATTACTTTCTCAGACTATTTCGCCCTTTGAGCAAATCTGCGTGGCGCTGGACCTGGAAACAACAGGCCTGGACGAAAACCGGGACACCATCATCGAGGTGGGCGCGGTTAAGTTCCAGGGCGAAGAAATCATCGACACGTTCCAGACTTTTGTGAACCCCGGTAGAAACATNCCCGAGTTCATCCAGCGTCTGACCAATATATCCCCCAGCCAGGTTGCCCGGGCACCCTTCTTCGGCGCCATCGCAGCCGATGTTGAGCAGTTCGTGGGGGAACACCCGGTGGTGGGCCACAATGTGAACTTCGACCTGAGGTTCTTGGCCTCCCACGGGTTGAGCTTGAACAACCCCACCTACGACACCTGGGACCTGGCCTCAATGTTGCTCCCCGACACCATGCAGTACTCCCTGGGGTTNCTCACCACCCATTTGAACGTGTCGCATATCAAGCCCCATCGAGCCTTGGACGATGCCAAAGCAACCCAGGGCGTTTTTGTCGCCTTGNTGCGCCGGGCCGCCGAGATGGACCCCGGGCTGGTGTCCTACATCGTCGGCCTGGCCACCCGCAGCCGATGGTCCATCGCTCCCCTGTTGATGGGGCTGGACCAGGATGTAACCACTTCGGCNCCATCGTCCGTGGGGATGACCGGCCTGGACCTTGAAGCCATCGCCAACCGCCTGGGCCGGCCCGAGAAACGTCAAGCCGACAGCAGGCTAAGTTCCCTTGACGAAGACCGAATCGCCGGTTTCCTCGGTCCCAAGGGACCTTTTGCCCAAGCGTTCTCCGGGTTTGAGCATCGTCCAGAACAGGAGGAAATGCTGGCCAGCGTCACCCGGGCCATCTACCAAGGCCGCCATCTGGTGGTGGAGGGAGGCACCGGCGTCGGCAAGTCCATGGCCTACCTGCTCCCGGCGGTCCTCTACGCCGTAGCCCACGGCGGCAGGGTGGTGGTTTCCACCAACACCATCAATCTGCAGGAACAACTGTTAAAGAAGGACATTCCTGCGGTGGTCCGGATACTGGAAGGGGCCGGGCTGGTCGNCGAAGGCGTGGTCCAGGCGGCATCGTTGAAGGGCCGCAGCAACTACCTTTGTCTGAGGCGCTGGAACTACCTGGCCCGCAGCGATAGCCCCAGCGTCGACGACGCCAGACTCCTGGGCAAGACCGGGGTTTGGCTTCAGGACACCCTGACCGGCGACCGTAGCGAGATCAACCTGTCCGGGAGGGACGCATTCACCTGGAGCAAGGTTTCCGCAGGAGAAAAGGGGTGGTGTCCCGGTCTAAGAGACGGCAGTCCCTGCTTCTTGAGGGGCGCCAGGGAGCGGGCCGAACAAGCCCATATCATCGTGGTAAACCATGCTCTCTTGATGTCCGACTTGGTTCGGGGCGGGAGTTTGATTCCAGATTATCAACACCTGATCATCGATGAAGCCCACAACCTGGAAGACCAAGCCACCGGCCAATTGGCCTATGAGATCACCTCGGACAGACTGGAAGAAGCGGTGGAGAATCTCAGCCGGTTGATCCTGGAGCTAAGAATGGCACTGCGTGCCGAAGGACCGGCCCCGGCCGTACGCCAGGAAGGGGAAAAAGTTGCGGCCGACGTGGAAGAACGGCCGCCGCATCTTCGAGAACTCTGGGCACGTCTCTGGGCTGCCGGCGAACGGTACCTGGAAGAACAGCGGCGTCACAACACCGATGACCAGTCCCCGATCTTGCTAACACAGGATGGCCGTTCTACCCAGATCTGGGAAGATCTGTCCCTGGCGTGGGAGAACCTGGACGTNGGGCTGCTACAAACCATCCAGGGCGTTTCCAGGCTACACCGGTTTTTGGACACCACCGAGCTTCCCGGCGCCGGAGACCAGGCGTCCATGGTGATGGAAGCTGGAGCGATGCACGATAACCTGGATCAATTGCGGGACCGGTTGGGATCTATACTCGGTCCGCCCAACGAGGACCTCATTCTCTGGATCGCCCGCGGCCAAGGACGGAGCGAGATAAGTTTCCACGCAGCGCCCTTGGACGTTGCCCCCACTCTGGAAGACCAGCTTTTTGGCAAAAAAGAGAGCGTGGTTCTGACCAGCGCCACCCTCAGCACCGACGGCAACTTCAATTACTTGCGGAGGCGGTCCGGGGTTCCCGAAGACAGCGATGAATTGCTGGTTGGGTCGCCCTTCGACTACCAGAAAGCCGCCCTGTTATTGATACCCGAAGACATGCCTCAGCCCAATGCCGAGGGTTATTTGCAGGCCATATCCAAGGTTCTGGTCGATCTTTCCCGGACCTTGGGCGGTCACACCATGGCCCTCTTTACGTCCTACTCGTCCCTCCGGGGAGTCAGCCAGCGGGTCCGGGAACCCCTTCAGGCCCGCGACATTGGAGTGATGGCCCAGAGTATCGATGGCTCAGCCCCTCAACTTATGACCCGGTTCGCCGAGAGCCCAAATAACCTGTTGCTGGGCGCCAGCAGTTTCTGGGAGGGGGTGGACATGCCCAACGGCGCGGTCAAGGCTCTGGTCCTGACCCGCCTGCCCTTCCAAGTACCCACCGACCCCATAGTCAAATCCCGGTCGGACCAGTACGAAGACCCATTCAGGGAATATTCCATCCCTCAGGCGGTGTTGAAATTCCGCCAGGGGATAGGCCGGCTCATCCGCAGCAAAGAAGACCGGGGAACTATCGTAGTATTAGACCGGAGGATAACCGGGCGCTCCTACGGCAAGTCCTTCCTCCAGTCGATACCTGAATGTACTCAGCTACCGAGCACTCTGGGGACGGTGGGCACATTGGCGGCCCACTGGATGGGAGGTGACCGTGCGGCTCGTTCCTGAACAACCATTAGACATGGTAGCCAGCCTGGAGAGCGGGCAAGCCCACCGCTGGAAGAGGGAGGACGNCTGGCACACCAGTGTCGTCCAAGGCAACTACATCAAGATTCGCCAGACGGACGAATACATCGAGTACCATTGCGCTCCCGGCTCGGAGGAGTCGTTGCTCCCCCTGATGCGCAGCTATTTCAGGATGGACGACGACCTGGACGACGTCTACTCCGAAATCACCCGGGACGAGCGGGTCGCCACTATGGTGGACCGCTNCCCCGGTTTGCGGCTGCTGCGCCTGGAACCCTGGGAATGTTTCATCGCGTTTATCACCTCAGCCAACTCAAACATCCCCCGGATCCACCAGGGGATGGAAAAAATGGCGGAAAGCTACGGCAATCCCATATATATGGATGGAACAGTGCGCCACTCCTTTCCCGACCCCGACCAACTGGCCGGCGCCGGCGAGATGGGGTTGCGCCGCTTGGGCTTNGGATTCAGAGCACCCTACGTGGACCAAGCGGCTCAACTGGTCGCCGGAGGACATCTTAACCTGAACGCCCTGCTAGACTTGCCCTACGAAGACGCCAAGGCGGCTTTGATGGAATGCAAAGGCATCGGGCCGAANATCGCCGATTGCATCGCCGTCTTTTCCCTGGACAAGCTGGAGGCGTTCCCCATAGATGTTTGGGTGCGGAGAGCTTTGGGAGAGTGGTACTTCCCCGGACAGAAGCCTCCCCCGGACCGGGTATTACTGGAGTGGGCCCAAGACTACTTCGGCCAGTACTGCGGCTATGCCCAGCAATACCTCTTCCACGGCAGGCGTCTGGAGAAGTAGCTGGCTGTTCTTCCGGCGAGGTATCAACCTTTCAAGCTTTTCGGCCCGATATTGGGAATGCCGGACTAGCATTCTCCTTATAAGGCTACCCATCTCCGCCGGCGCTGCCTACGGCGGCGGTTGCTNGAGTCTTTGGCAGAGTGAATGTGAAGCTGCTGCCCTCGCCCAGACCGCTCTCCACCCAGATCCGGCCTCCGTGGGCTTCGACGATTCCCAAGACGATGCTCAATCCCAACCCGGCGCCGCCCGAGCCCTTGGTGAGAACCATCCCCGCAAACGTGACTGACCACNTCNATTATTCCATCGGTACTCGAGAAGCGGCCTTCCCCACAGGTAGCGCAAGCATCGACAGCGGGGAAATGTCCAAAATAGTCCAAGCTAGCGGTTAGTCGAAGATCTGCTTACACCTGTAGCCAAATCAGTGTAAGTTACTCCTGGGGGCGAAAAGGGTCTGCGGAAATCCGCGGACCTTTNTCTTTGCTGGATTCAGAATTTCGCCCCGAAATAATTTCGCTGACTGCTCGGGCCGTCAGCCTCTACGTCTACGGCTTCAGCACCAGCTTCCCGAAGAAGTTCTGCCTTTCCATCGCCTCGTGGGCGGCGGCGGCTTTAGCCAAGGGATATACCTGGTGGACAACCGGGTGGATAACTCCCCGATTGAGCGTCGACGTGATTTCGTGCATGTCCTGCTTGGTGCCCATGAAGATTCCGAATATCTCGATCTGCCGGCTGAACAAAAGCCCCAGATGAAGCTCGGTGCGCAGGCCCGTTGTAGCGCCGCAGATACCGTACCGGCCGCCCGCCCTCAGAGAACTGAAGGCCTTGGGGAAAAAATCGGCGCCAACGTGGTCAACCACCGCGTCGACTCCCCTGCCGCCGGTTAGTTCTCTGGCCCGTTCGGCGATGTCCTCTTCGTTGTAGTTAATGACCTCGTCGGCCCCCAATTCCCTGGCCTTGGCCGCTTTTGCCGGGGTGCTGGTGGTGGCGATTACCCGGGCGCCGATGGCCTTGGAAGCCACCTGGATCGCCGCAGTACCCACACCGGCGGAGGCGGACAACACCAGGACCGTTTCCCAAGGCTTAAGTTGGATCTTCCGTTGGAGCATATTCCAAACCGGCAAGTAGGTTGTTGGCACCGCTGCGGCCATCTCGTAGGTAACGTCGTCGCCGATNGCGTGAACGTTGGCCGCGGGAACCGCGACGGTTTCAGCGTAGCTGCCATCGATGGCGCTACCCATGAACTGGGGCCTGGGGCAAAGATCGTCATGTCCCGCCAGACAGGCCTGGCACTGCCCGCAAGTAATCTTGGGGTTGACCAACACCCGGTCTCCCACGCTAAAGCCGCGCACTTCCGAACCAACCTCAGTTATCTGTCCGGCGCAGTCGCCCCCAAGGATCAAAGGCGGGGGNAATTCCCTTTGCAGGCCACGGTCGCCCTTCCGAGTATAGAGGTCCAGCCGGTTCAGACTTGATGCGCCTACTTGNATTTTTACCTGCTGGGGCAGTGTAACCGGCTCGGGCCGTTCGCCGTGGGTCAGGACTTCAGGCCCGCCGTGGGCCTCTATAAATACAGCTTGCATAGAAAAGTGTCTCCGGGTCTGTTAATAGGATTCAGGGCCTTCGCCCAAAGTAGCAGTCATCACACAGGAACACAATAGCCAGGGCCTCTTCGTGGCTGCCCAGGCGGCCGCACTGGGGCACATCGGTGTCCTTGCTCCAGGGCTGGTGAAACTTCCCGCCGCACATCTGGCAGGAAGTTTGGTGCACCCCATCTAAGTCATCGCCGCAGATGACACAAGACTCTGGCTCCAATTCTTCATTCGTTGCCAAACCGTTCTCCTTGAGCCAGAAATTCCTGGGCCAATCGCCTTTCGTCTTCGACAGTGCTAATTCTTCCATCTAACTTGGCATTTCTCAATTCTTTGAGTATTTTCCCTATCACNGGACCTTCCGGAACACCCAACGCCAGCAAGTCCCGTCCGTCCAGCTCCGGTGACAAGTACCGAAACTCCCTAAGATAACGTCCCAGTCGCTCTGCCGTCAGCGGATCATCGGTCACCCCAGCCACCGTCAACACGGCGGCGTCAGTATATGATTCGACCATTTCAACCACCTGTGACGCCGAGATGGACTCGACGGCCAATCGCGGTTCTAGTTGCCTTAGTTCAACCGTATCCCGGACCAACCGAGCCCAATCCGAAGGCATGTTAAATCGGCTTATCACCCCTTCGGCGTCGCNGGGCGTCAAAGGGTAACTCAGAGCCGACAGGTAAGAAAGCGGGAATTTGCTGCCGGGGCTTCCACCGGCGCCGGGTTCGTTGATTGAGACCCGGATTGAGTCCTGGATTGAGTCCTGCACTATGGCCGCCAATCGTTCCACGGCTTTCGCCTGGGTAAGAGCGGGGTGGACCCCCGCTAAGATACCCAAACAAACAGACCGGGTAACGGCCGGTTCCGGACGGGCTTCTTCAAATATTCTCTCCAACTCATGGCGCAACCGGTCTCCGCTGACGGCGGAAAGGCATCCGTTGACGACGGCTTCTTGGAGTCGGACCAGGGTACCGGCTTCGATGCGAAAACCCAAACGTTGCTCGTACCTCACCGCTCGCAGCAAACGCGTCGGGTCATCGATAAAGCTTGCATCGTGCAACACGCGGACCCCCCCAATCCGCATGTCTTCGACGCCGCCATGGGGGTCCAAAATTTCTGGGCTTTCCTGGCCCAACGGCAGGGCCATGGCGTTGATGGTGAAGTCCCGCCGGGCTAGGTCGTCGTCGATGCTGGATGGCGTCACGTCGGGAAGGGCGCCGGGGCTGGCGTAGGTTTCCCGCCGGGCCGTCACTAGATCGGCGGTCGCATCTTCAATAACCACGGATGCGGTCCCAAAGCTGGGATGGACCACCAACCGGCCATCCATCTCCTCCGCCAGCCTGGCGGCCAACGACGGCGCGTCTCCCTCCAGAACGAAGTCCAGGTCTTTGATGGGCNTTCCCATCAATATATCCCTGACCGGGCCTCCCACTAGATACAACGGAAGGGTTTGCTCAAGGGCAATTTCCCTTAGTTTGAGGAGGACNGAAAGGCTAGCGCCGGTTAAGCTGCGCAATACAGCATCAAAGGGGGAATGGATGTGAAGGGGATTCGGCGTGGAGGGCCTCCTACTCGCCGTATTATAGCATGGTGGCCGGCAAATCCTTGTCTCGGAACCTGCATCTAATGCTTTGACAACGGCACCAGGTATGGATACAATCCAATCACGAAAACACCAGGAGGTACCATCGTGGCAGAGGCAAACTTCACGACCTATTACGATTTCCGTTGACCCTTCGTGTACAATGCCGCCATGTGGCTGGCAAAAGTTAGGGAAGCCAAGGGCGAAGACATCGAAGTCGATTGGCAACCCTTCTCTCTATCCCAGGTGAACAGCGACAAAGAATCGGATATCAAGCTTTGGGAGCAACCGGAGCATCTGGACGGCTCTGACCATACTTTCTTGGCTCACCGGTCCGGTCTTGCGGCCAAGCGGCAAGGTAATGAGGCTTTTGAGTCCTTCTTTATCACCCTGCTCAAGGCCCGGCACGAAGACAAAAAGGACCTGAACGANCCAGCGGTTATGGAAGAAGCCGCCATTAATGCCGGTCTGGATATGGCCCGCTTCCGCGAGGATCAGTCGGACCCTGACCTGCTCCGGGAAATCGGCGAAAGTCACACCAAGGCCGTTGACGAGGTCGGGGCCTTCGGAGTGCCTACATTTGTTTTTGGGGAAGGCAAGTCTGCTTTCCTCAAGATGTTCATTCCCNCGGACGAACAATCCGCCGAGATATACGATACGCTGATCAAGACCATGAGCGAATTCGCTCACGTGGGCGAGNTCAAACGCCCGCAGCCGCCCTGGCCCCATGGGGTCATCTAGGGAAAAGCCACCAACTGCCCAGNTCCTGGAATCGGCTTTGGGATTGAAGTTTCGAGACCGGGAGCTGTTGCAGCAGGCTTTAGTCCACAGGTCCCTACTGAACGAACAGGGGGGGCGGCCTGAGGATTCCTACGAACGGCTGGAATATCTGGGAGACGCCGTGTTGGAGCTTACCGTTTCGACGGAGCTCTTCCGGCGTTTCCCCGTTCTTAACGAAGGGGCCCTGACCAAGCTCAGATCTGCTCTAGTGCGCGGTGAGAGCTTGGCCAAAGTAGCGCGACGTTTGAGCCTAGGGGACTTCCTCTTGCTAGGCAAAGGCGAGGAAAGCTCGGGAGGCCGTCAGCGGGATTCCATCCTTGCCGCGGCATTCGAGGCGGTGGTGGCGGCGGTGTATCTGGACCAAGGTTTCGACCAGGCAAGCCGTTTCGTGGCCCAGTCTCTGGACCCAGAGTTGCAACAAATCTCCCAACAGGGCGCCCCTCCGGATAACCCCAAATCCGACCTGCAAGAGCGCGTTCAAGCCATCGGTCATTCAACACCTAGATACCGCCTGGCTTCCAGCGATGGACCCGATCATAAACCCCTGTTCACCGTGGAAGTTCTAGTCGACGGCGAGGTCGCCGGCGCCGGACAGGGGGGCAAGCGCTCCGACGCTGAGCAGTCCGCCGCCCGGGACGCGCTAAGCAGGATACAATCTCTGTAGGGATGACCNGGGGAGTCAACCGGTCATCGTAATGGGTATCCGTGTTCGCCTTGGCATCCTAAACGCAAATGATTTGCCGCTAANTGGGGGATCAGGTGAAGCTATACCGATTACCCATNGTGATGCACGAACCCAGTGACGATACGGAAAACAAATACTTGGCTGAGATACCCGGACTTCCAGGCTGCCGTGCGTGGGGAGACACGTCTGCCGAANCGCTTNAAATCCTCCAAAGCTTGGCGGCGGCGTTTATTGAATCATACCGCGATAACGGAGACCCGCTCCCGCCACAGGTAGAAGCAGTAGCCTCGGATAATGACGAACCTCGCGTATTAAGTGAATTGTTGGTTGCCGTGTGAGATACCGGGAACTCACGCGACGACTCCGAGCTTTGGATTGTGAGTTTGACCGCCAGGCGAAAGGAGACCACGAAATCTAGATCAACATTACTACCCATGCCAAGACAACGATTCCTAATTGGGGCTCTNGAAACCTTAGACCNGGCACAATTTCCGCTATCCTTCGNGATCTATGAATTTCCAGATCAGAGTTCGAGAATCGATAGGCGAGCAATCAAGATTGGGGTCAGCTTAGTCAATGCTCAGAATCTTTAAGCGCAATCGCGATGAAAACAAGAAGCAGACCGCGGATGTGGTTCAGGCCAGCCGGGAACGCTGGTTTGGCCGGATNCTCGGCGTGCTCCGCTCCTCCCGTCTGGACGACTCGGTCTGGGAGGAACTGGAGGAGATTCTCATTTCTTCCGATGTGGGCGTGGATGGCTCTCTTAGGATAATTGACGAACTCAAGACCAGGGTGAAAGAGGAAAGAATTGAAGACCCGGACCAGGTTTTCCAGATCCTGAAAGAATCGCTGGTAAGAGACTTGGAAGAAGGCCTCACCGGCGACCCATGGATGGATTCGACCGAAGAGGCTTCTCCCTACGTGATTCTGATGGTGGGGGTCAATGGTGTCGGTAAAACCACCAGCATCGCTAAGCTGGCCCACCACTTCAAGCAGGCCGGCAAGAAGGTCATCCTGGGCGCGGCCGACACCTTCCGGGCCGCAGCGGAAGAGCAATTGGAAATCCTTGGCGAGCGGGTGGGCGTAGATGTAATCAGCCACGGTTCAGGGGCTGATCCGGGCGCCGTGGCGTACGACGCCTACCAGGCCAGCAAGGCCCGCGGCGCTGACGTGCTAATCATCGACACTGCCGGACGGTTGCACACCAAGTCCAACTTGATGGAAGAACTCCGGAAAATCAACCGGGTACTGCAACGGCTGGAGCCGACGGCGCCTCACCAAGTGATTCTGACCATGGACGCTACGACTGGGCACAATGGTCTAGCCCAGGCCAAGTCTTTCAAAGAAACGGTAAACTGTACCGGCATCTTCCTGGCCAAGCTGGACGGGACTGCCCGAGGCGGAATTGTCCTTGCCATCAAGCAAGAGCTACAGGTACCGATTCTCTTCATCGGCACCGGGGAGGGCCTGGACGATCTGNCGCCCTTCGATACCACGGACTTCGTTGACGCATTGTTGGCTCCGGTCAACTAAGCCGGGTGCTCAGCTATCAGCTATCAGCGGTCAGCCAGTGGCCGTTGAGTAGCCTTTCGCAAACGCAACATGGTTGACGCCGCCATATGGTTTCTGTCCATTGAGATTCTCGGCCTGTTGGCCCTACCTCTGAGCTTCGTTCTGTTCCACAGGCTGCCCGATCGCGGATACACCTTGGCCAAACCCCTTGCATTGATTCTAGGGTCTTACTCATTATGGCTACTGGGGCTCAGCCACATCGCGCCAAATACTAGAGCCACGATATTCGGGATATTGGTATTGGGCGGCTTGATCGCTGTACTGGTTATCTGGCGGAGCCGAGAGCCCTTGCTGGCTTTTCTTAAAAGAGAATGGCCCGGACTGCTGGCAGCCGAAGGGGTCTTCTTGGGCTTCTTCATCTTCTGGGCTTTTATTGTGTCCGAAGTCCCGGCCATCAGCCACACCGAGAAGCCCATGGACTTCGCGTTTTTGAACGCGGTGCTCCAGAGCCGGTTTTTCCCGGTGGAGGACCCTTGGCTGGCCGGGGAATCCATCAGCTACTACTACTTCGGCCATTTCACTATGGCTTTTCTGACCCACCTTACCGGGATCGCGTCCAGTACAGCCTACAACTTGTCGGTTTCCTTGGTGCCGGCGATGGCGGCCATGGGCGCATTCGGGCTGGTCAACAATCTCATCCGCCTTTCCGGAGGCAGCCGGTTGACGGCTCTTGGATTCGGTCTGATCGCGCCTGCCCTCTTACTTCTGGCCGGGAACCTGGAAGGGGCATTGGAGTTCATTCACGCCCAAGGGTGGGGCGGCGATGGCTTCTGGGCGTGGACCGGAGTGAAGGGGTTGGAAGCAGGCGCGGCCGGGTCTAGCGCTTTCCCCAACGACTTCTGGTGGTGGTGGCGAGCTACCCGAGTTATAGATACTTTGCAAGCCGGCCAAAGCTTGGACTACACCATCACGGAGTTCCCCTTGTTCAGCTTTATCTTGGGGGACCTTCATCCCCACGTGGTTAGCCTGCCTTTCGTGATCCTGGGCCTGTCCCTATGTCTTAACCTCTTCTTGTCTCCCACCAAGTTCGGCCCCGCCTGGCTGTGGCGTCACCCGATTGAGTCGGCTGCCGTCGCTTTGCTTATAGGCTCACTGGCTTTCATCAACGCCTGGGACTTCCCTCTGTTGGCAGTATTGTTGTCCATGGTGGTGTTGCTCAAGGCATATGGACAGAATGGAGGCGACCTTCCGGATGCCACGGCGCGTTCGGCGTTGATGCTACTTCCCATATTGTCGGTCGCGGTGGTCTTGTTCCTTCCTTTTTACCTAACATTGGGCAGTCAAGTATCGGGTATCCTGCCTCTAACCGGCGTGAGTACCCGGCCGGTCTCTTTCTTCCTGGTGATGGGCTTACTTTTCTTCCTGGGGGTTTCTTTCGTACTTCGCCAGATCGGCGGGTTATCTCTGCCAGCCCGGAGAGAAGCCCCGGGCGTTCTGCTCATCCTGGTCGTCTCTCTCTTGCCACTAGCCGTCTGGATACCTATCGTGTACGTAATCACGGCAATCAGCGATGGAGCCGCCGCCGCTATTACCAAAGTCTTAACCCGGACTTTATGGGTCTTGCCCGGATTGGCTTTCGTGGCGTTGGCCGGTGGCAGCGCCGCTCAGCGTGCCCTGCTCAAGCGAGACCTGGTGGTGGCCTTTCCCCTTTTGTTACTGGCCGCCGCTTTCTTTCTGCTGGTTGGAGTCGAGCTATTCTTCGTCGCCGATGCCTTCGGAAACCGCATGAACACCGTGTTCAAAGTGTATTATCAGACTTGGCTATTATTGGCGATAATAGGGGCATATGGGTTGTACTTCTGGTACTCTCACGGCAGGGTGGCGGTTCAAGCCGGTACGACAAACCAGCGGCGCGCCACCCCCATCGCTTTACGGCGGGCGCTTCGGCCGGGGCGCCTTGCCTGGACAGGGATCCTGGTTCTGCTCCTGATAGCCTCAGCTTACTACCCGGTGGGAGCGGTCCTGAACCGAACCGGCATCACAAGTCCGCACCACACGTTTTCCGACAACACTCTGAACGGCCTAGCATACATTGCCGATGCCGACCAGGGAGAGTACGCGGCGATCCAGTGGCTTCGTGACGAGGCTCCATGGGGTCGCATCGTTGAGGCTGTTGGCAACGACTACTCCGAATACGGTAGAATCTCCGGAAGCACCGGTCTGCCCACCGTCCTGGGCTGGAAGGGCCATGAGCTCCAATGGCGGGGGAGCACCCGGCTCCTGGACGGGCGGGAAGAGGACATCACCACGATATTCCAGAGCGACGATTCCCAATTAGTGGGCCGTCTCTTGAAAAAATACGACGTGACCTACGTATACCTGGGCCGCCGGGAAAAGTCCGCTTACGGCGGATTGCGCTTGCCAGACCTAGACGGCCTTTTGGAAACCGTTTTCGACCAAGACGGCGTAGTTATATACAAGGTCATCTCAGGGGCATTGGGGGAAAACAAAGGTGACTCTGGTTAACCCAACACAACAGTTGGCGTGGCGGGAATGGATCGTCCTATGGCCCGGGTGGCGCCCTGGCTGGTTTCTGGCAGGATTCATGCTCTTGGCCCTTGTTGCCTTGGTGTTGCGGCTTTGGGATCTGGATGGCCGCACCATGCATTACGACGAAGCCATCCATGTCCACTTTGCTTGGAAACTGGCCCAGGGTAAAGAGTTCATCCATTCCCCCTGGATGCATGGACCCTTCCAGGTTGAGCTCACCGGCCTGATTTTCGCCATAGTCGGCGATACCGAATTCACCGCCCGCATCGCCTACGTCCTGTTCGGGACGGCTCTGGTGGGGTTGCCATATTTTCTAAGGGATCACATCGGGCGGACCGGAGCTCTGATATCGGCGGTGATGCTGACTATCTCGCCCACCTTGCTCTACTTCAGCCGCTTCGGCCGCAACGATATCCTGATGGCGTTCTTTGCTACCTCTTTGTTTATCCTGATGTGGCGATACATCCACGAGGAGAAAAATCGCTACTTATACCTGGCGGCAGGGGTGCTAGCCTTCATGTTCGCCAGCAAAGAAACCGCCTACATGATTGTGTTGATCTATGGCGGCATGATGTTTCTGCTGGCCATTCCTGACTTAGCGCCGACGATGCTGGGACGAGCCAAGTTCTCCCAACTAACCGGTCCGGCGGGGTTCTTGCTGCTGTTGATTACCCTGACTCTCCCCCAATGGGCCGCTATCTCCGGGTTGGCCCAAGACGCGTTGGGATTGATTTTAGTAAACCCCAATGGAGTATCCGGAGGAATCATCGGCGCTCCTCATTGGGGGTCGCCCTTCGTGGCGCTGCCCGTCTACCTCGCCCCGTGGTGGTTCCACTCCCTGATCATCGTGGCTCTTGTTGCCATACTCGGAATTATCAACAGGCAACTTTCTTCCAAAGCGGCCGTGGGTATAGGCGTCCCATTGGTTTCCATTGCCGCGACTGGGATCGCTCTTTTTCGCCCCATCGCGGACGCATCATCGTTCGACATCGCGGTGGCAGCCGACCTAACTATCTCCGGATTATTGTTCGCCGGTGCGGTGGCAGCCCTGATGGTCCTGCATCAACCGTGGAAACGGGGAGTTCTGCAGCTGCTGGTCCCAGCCATAGCCGGATTGTTGTACCTGTCGGTGTTCACCCCTCTGGTCGACGTAGCCTCGGTGTTGAAAGATATACTCCCATCCGGAATCAGCGTGGAAGCCAGCGCTAACGCCATTCCGGTCAACTTTCTGGTGGCCGGTGGGCTGCTTCTCGGTTTGTTGGCGGCCTCCGCGATTCTCGGGGTGGCGTGGCTTGGGTCTCGTTGGCTAATCTGCGCCGGAATTTTCTACGGGATCTGGGTAACTCTTTACACCACCATATTCAGTAACGTTGCCGGAATTTTTAGCGGCTCGTGGCTGGGCATGGGGTACTGGATCGCCCAGCAAGACGTGGCCCGGGGAAACCAACCCTGGTATTACTATTTCGTCGGTCTTTCCGTGTACGAGGTGTTGCCGGTAGTCTTTGGGGTGGCCGGAGCCGTCTATTTTCTGAGGAAGGGGGACGTATTCGGCTTGGTATTGGCCTGCTGGGCCGGCCTGACCCTGTTGGCTTACACGATGGCGTCGGAGAAGATGCCATGGTTGCTGGTAAACGTTGCCCTCCCCTTCATTCTACTGTCCGGCAAGTACCTGGGGGACCTGGTTGAAAAGGTCCGGTGGCGCAACATCCTTCGCCAGGGCCAGGTATTCCTGCTGGTTATGCCGTCGCTCGTGGTGTTGGCGGCGGTCTATCTGGTTTATCAATTTGTTAATTCCCAAGGAAACCTCCCCGGCGTGCAATGGGTCCTCGTCGGAAGCACGGCCCTAGTGGCCTTGGCAGCGGCGTATCTGGTTAGGATCGCCCCAAAACCAACGAGCGGCGGTGTGCTGACGGGACTGGGACTTGCCGTCCTCCTGCTGGCCTTCGGAACGGTGGGGGCATTTCGAGCCGCGTACACCTACGACGATTCCAACAAGGAGATTCTGGTCTATGCGCAAGGTAGCGCCGACCTGCCTGCCACCTTTGAAAAGCTACAGAAAAAAGCTCTGCCCGGAAACCCCGCCGACGATCCAGCAGTTCTGGTAGATTATGACATGTGGTACCCATTCCAGTGGTACGTGCGGACTCAGCAGGACGACAACACCGTAAGGTTCAACTGCTTCAAGGCCGAAGGGGATGAGGGTTGGAATTCCAGTTGCAACCCCGCTTCGGACGACACCGGATCTCAAGCATTACTCCTAACGATGGCACACAAGTTAACGAACATCACTTCGTTGACCAAGTTCAAGAGAGAGGGCCCGTTCTTAGACCTACTGTGGTTCCCCGAAATCTACCGCCGTCCCCACGAGAATCGGCAAGACGAGGGGTTCCAGTGGGGCTTCCGCGGCATCCCCAGCAGGAAACAATTGGGAGAAGATTTCCGCTATTTCGGGGAGGCGGCCACCAGCAAAGAAAAGTGGGCAAAAACGCTGGGCTACGTATTGTTCCGGGAACTGGATACCGATTGGTACAAGTCTGAGTATTACAGCTACTTGCCCAAATAGGGTTTACCCTTGATAGCCCGAGAAATTCGCCGGAATTCGGAGAGTCCGGGCCGGGTATCTCCTTGAGCGGGCCCGTGAACCTCCAGTATACTGGGCGCCGTATCCTGTGAAGAAGTAGATGGGAAAACGCCGCAAGCTCTGCCAGGACGCCCAGTGATTTTTCCAACTCCGTTCAAGATTATCTTGTCGAGGAATCTAGAGTTTGCTGCTTACTAATTGGCGGTTCTGGCTCGCTCTGGTTGTCAGCGCTCTCTTCATGTTGCTGCTGCTCTACCAGGTCGACCTGACCGAGATCCGCAGCGCCCTCTTGGGGGCCAACTACCTATACGTCGCTCCGGCTATTGCATTGTATTTCGGAGCGGTCTACTTCCGCAGTGTGCGCTGGCGGTACCTGCTTTCTCCCTTGCGGATTTTTCCGGTCAGCCGGCTCTACCCGGTCATAGTGATCGGCTACATGGCAAACAACTTGCTGCCTGCCCGTTTGGGCGAGCTGGTCCGCTCCTACTATCTGGCGCGCCGGGAGAATTTCAACGTCAGCCCGGCCCTAGCCACCATCGCCGTTGAGCGGGTTTACGACGGAGTGACCCTCTTGGCATTCGCCGCTGTGTCGGCGCCGGTTTTATTGTTGTTGGGCCAGTTCGACGGCGGCGGCGGGGTTTCAAGGACTGCCTGGATATTGGTCGGCGGATTGATGGTGGCCCTGTTCCTGGGCGCCTTGGTATTTTTGACCTGTCTGGCGGTTATGCCTCGATTCTTGGATTTTGTCCAATGGTGCATCCGGATAATTCCGGCGCGGTGGGGCAGGAACCAGGTTCGAAACCTGGTGTTCGCCTTTGTCGAGGGACTGAAAGTACTCAGCTCAACAAAACAACATCTGGCGCTCTTCGTCTTCTCCCTTCCGGTATGGCTTCTGGAAAGCTCTACCTACTTTCTGATCGGCTATTCCTTCGGCATCGACCAGCTGTTCAGTTCGGTCTGGGTGTTCATGCTTGTAGTGTTGCTACTGACCGCCACGTCAAACCTGGCCACGTCCCTCCCCACGGCCATCGGCGGCATCGGCCCCTTCGAGGTAGTGGCGCAGCAAACCCTGTTGGCATTGGGGGTCGGCGCGTCGGTTGGGGCCGCTTACGCTGGGTTCGTACACCTGATAGCGCTCTGGCTCCCGGTGAACCTGGCCGGGTTGGCCTTGGCGTGGAAGCAAAACCTATCCATCAGACAACTGGCCGGGGCCGGAGGGAAACCTGAACCGCCGCCGGAACAGATCGATCAGCCCTCGGAACGGACAGGTCAGTCAGTGGAAGACGTGTCATGAGAGTAGGCATCATCGGCGGTGGGGCAGCGGGTCTGGCGGCGGCCTACGAACTGACGAAGCGGGGCCACTACGCCGAAGTTTTCGAGCGGGCGCCTTTTTTGGGCGGACAGGCTTCGACTTTTGCGGTGGGCGGAGGCCAACTGGAACGCGGATACCACCACTTGTTTGTCAGCGACGTGGCCATGACCGAATTGATCCATGAGTTGGGCCTGGGAGACAAGCTGGCCTGGCTGGAGTCCAAGGTGGGATTGTATCACGGCGGCACAATCTGGAGTTTCAGCACGCCCATGGACCTGATTAGGTTCAAGCCACTATCCATGCTGCAACGGCTCCGGGTCGGGTGGTGGACCTTCGTCCTGCAAAAGACCCGTAACTGGCGCAAGTTTGAGGACATCACCGCTAAGGATTGGCTCGTTCGGCACATGGGCGCTGAAGCCTACCGGGTTATTTGGGAGCCGCTTCTCAGGGGAAAGTTCGGCGACTATTACGACAAGGTCAGCATGACGTGGATCTGGGGCAAGATTTACCTCCGGGTCGCCTCCCGGGGGAAGGGTCTGCAAAAAGAGCGTCTGGGCTACCCCATGGGAAGCTTCGGCGAGGTCTTCGACGTACTGGGGGAGCGAGTCTCCCAGCAAGGGGGCGAGGTCCATATCTCCGCCGGCGTCAACCGGATCCTAGTCGAAGACAACAGTGCCCTGGGATTGGAAGTGCAACTCCCTGACAGTGAACCCGAATCCAGAAACTACGACGCGGTCATCGCCACGACTCCATCGTACATTTTTACCCGCTTGGTTTCTAACTTGCCCGATGACTATCGGCACAAGCTGGTGAACGTTCAATACCTCTCGGCAGTTCTACTGATCTTAGTCATGGACCGGCCGCTGACCGACAAGTACTGGATAAGTATCGCCGACCACAACCTACCCTTCGTGGGAATCATCGAACACACCAATATGATCGACCGGTCCCTTTATGGGGGACACCACATCGTCTATCTCACCAACTACCCCAGCCGCGAAAGCGAACTATACCAGAAGAGCGCTGAGGAGTTGATGGATGAACTCACTCCCCATCTGCGCCGATTAAACCCCGATTTCGAACTGTCCTGGATACTCGAGTACCACCATCATAAGGTGGATGGGGCCCAGCCAATCATCGGTACCAACTATAGCCAGCGCATCCCCGACCACCGGACCCCAATCAAGAACCTGTATCTGGCGAACACAACGCAGATATACCCCGAAGACCGGGGTACCAACTACTCCGTGCGCATGGGCCGGCAAGTCGCCCGCATGGTTCTGGAAGACGCCGGTGAGGCCGTCGATTAGATGGCGGCAGTTGCAAAATCCGGCCCACCAAGTAAAATAGTTTGAGCGGCGCAGTTACTCGGAAGCCGCAAAGACGCCCGATCATACCCAAGCGCGTCCAGCCCATTCTAGTAGGTGTTTGTTGTGAGTGTTGAAACTTCCGAATCCAAATCCGGCAGCCAGTCCCGCCGGGGTTTCCTGGCCAAGATCGGTCTTGGTGTAGCGGCTATCGCCGCGGTATCTCTGCCTCTCGGCCTGGGCCGAGGTAACCCGAAATCCACGGCCACAGCAGCGTCCCAAGAATTCCCCGGCGAAGATTCCATATTCCACCCAGCCCAAGATCCCCGGTTGGATCCCCGCCGCAACAAGTCCTCTTAGTAAGACCCGGACCAACATATTGGACCGGGCCGAGGCAGAGGACGCTACGTTGGCGATCTGCCACCACAGAGGGTTCGGCAAAGTGGTAAGAGCCGAGTGTCGCCGCTACTGGCAGGGAATCTAGCGATCTTACTCCCAAAACTCATGTCACCCCGAGCACAGCGAGGGGTCTCAGGTTTTCTTGGGGAGCGCCTCCAAGGGCGAACAGGCCGTTAGTGCAAGCCCTGGACCGTCTTGCTAATATTGACCTGAGATTCCTCGCCGCCCTTCCGCCGAAGGGCTGGTGTCGGAATGACGAAGTGGGCGCCCGAAGGTTGGCAATTCTATTTTCGCAGCAATGACAGGTTGGCGCACCCAGGCGATTCACCACCATCAACTCAACCCGCAACTGGCTAACGCCGCCCAAACTCCCGCTCCATGTGGAAAGAACTGAAATGGAGCATGGTGGGACGGCCATGGGGACAGGTGTGGGGATTGGTGGTGGCCTCCAACTGCTCCAGCAGTGACCGCATCTCGGCTTCGCTGAGGGATTTTCCCGCCCTGATAGCGCTGTGGCACGCGATGGATGCGGCCAATATGTCCTCTCGTTGCCGCAGCAATCCTTCAAACGCCACCATATCCAGAACATTGAGCAGCCCTTGTCCGGGGTCCTGTTCGCTTAAGATGCTAGGCACCGCCCTGACCAGGTAGGAGTCAACGCCGAAGGGCTCTAACTGGAACCCGTACTGGGTCAGCATCTCTCGGTTCTTTTGCAAAACCTCAAGCTGGGCCGGAGACAGATCAACCATGGCGGGTTCCAGCAGGCTCTCGCCGGGCCGCTCGGCGTCGTCCCTGGCCTGAATCCTGTCGAATAAGATCCGTTCGTGAGCGGCGTGCTGGTCCACTAGGAACATTCCGTCCGGCCCTTCAGCTACGATATAGGTCAGTTTGACCTGGCCCACAACCTTCAGCGGAGGAGGAGCGGCGATGGGCGCCGCGGCGTCAGCCGGCCCGGAGAACGTCCCCTGCTGTTGGCCGGAGAAAACGGTGCGGGGGAAATAGGACTGGCTACCCACCGGGTACGGATTCATCGCGGAAGAAGAGCCGCTGGGCGACTGTAACGGCGGAACCGGGGAGTCGGCGATCAGCGCGGCCCGAACCGTTCTCTGCAATGCGGAAAAAACCTTTCCTTCCTGGTGAAACCGTACTTCCCGCTTTGCCGGATGGGAATTAACGTCCACCTCGCTGTAGGGCACGGTCAAGTTGATAGCGGCTAAAGGAAAACGGCGCTCCGGCAACAACCCATGGTAGGCCTCCTCCAAGGCGAAGGAAAGCATGCGGCTCTGGATCCACCTGCGGTTGACGAAGAACGCCATGTAAGTTCGATTGGAGCGATGGAGATTGGGGGCGCTGATGAATCCGTCGACGCCGTAGCCGTTCTCCGGGTCTTCTCCGTGAACGTCCAGCATATCCTCGGCTGCTTCGGAACCGTAGACCGCCAACAGCGTTTCCCGGGCTTGACCGTTGCCCGAACTGGTTAGCAATCGCCGCCCGTCACTGACCAATTGAAAAGCGACGGACGGGTAGGCTAGGGCGTATCGGGCCACTAACTCTTGGACCCGGCCCGTCTCGGTGGAATTGGACTTCAGGAATTTACGGCGGGCCGGCATGTTGCCGAACAGATCGGCAACCTCCACCGTGGTGCCCACCGGACATCCCTGGGCCCCATTCGCCGATCTGATACCCCAATCAATGGCGATGCGCTGCCCGGAGCCGGACTGGGGTGGACGGGTGGTCATGGTCAGTCGGGAAACGGCGGCGATGCTGGGCAATGCCTCACCCCGAAACCCCAGAGTTACGATAGCGTCGAGCTGCTCTTGGGACTGAAGTTTGCTGGTGGCGTGGCGGGCGAAGGCGGTTTCCAGCTCAGAAGGAGTGATTCCCTCTCCATCGTCGGTGACTCGAAGTCTTTCGGTACCGCCGCCGGCGACCTCAACGACTATACGGGAAGCGCCGCCATCCAGAGAGTTTTCAACCAACTCTTTTACCACCGACGCTGGTCGTTCTATCACTTCCCCGGCGGCGATCTTGCTGGCCAGGTCCGGTGGGAGCACCTTGATGGGCATGGCAGCGCCCTAAAAGAGAGGTATGGTGGAACCCTTGGCTTTGTACTGACGGTCTTCCGACGACCCGGTTGCGACGACGTCGGCAATGATCTGGTAGATTCGGTCCATTTCCTGGTCTACGCTTCGTTTGAAGAAGTAGGGCGGGACCCACACGCCGCTAAAAGCCGCGACGACCTCGGGATAGTCGTCGATGACAAAATCGGGCTCGAAGGGAACACCCAGTTCTTCCAGGCGCTCTTGGAAATGGTGGGTGGGCTTTTCGTACACGCCGCTGATAAGAGGTTCCAGGTTATGCTTTTTTACGACTTCCCAGCGCTCTCCCATCCCGGACCATATGTAGATCTCGTGACCGTCGTCTTTTATCTTTTGGAGGGTCTCCATGGTCCCTGGACGGAGACTATCGTCAAGCCCCAGGATAGTGTAATCAACGTCGAAAAATATCTTCATGGGCGAATGTGGGCCCTTCTTTCATTAGCAGAATTGGGAACCAGAGGATGTGATTATATCGTAACCCCGGCTCCGAATACAGTGCAAATTAGCACCGGAAGTTGCTTGTTGACTGAGATACATCCCCACATTAGGCAACTCCTATTCCGCCAGGGCAGCTTCCATCGCCTTGAGATTAGCGCCCACCAGCAACTTTCCGTCCATGCGTACCAGGGGGCGCCGCACCAAACGGGGTTCTTGCAGCATCAAGGACACCATTTCCGCGTCGGAGAGCTCTTTATCCGCCAATCCCAGTTTTTTCAAGCTGGGGCTCCGGCTGGCGAACATCGCGGATATCCCAGTGCCTTGAGCCAACTCCAGCAGTTCCGATTCCGAGAAGGGTTCTTTAAAGTAGTCCCTTTCTTCCAACTGGACACCGTTTTGTAAGAGCAACTCTCTTACCTTTCGGCACGACGATCAACGAGGCCACCAATAAAAAGAGGCAGTTTTGCTCATGGTTCCTCCATCTAAGGCTGAATAGATCAAGGTCCTCCGATTATTCTACCGCGTATGACCGGCTTTGGGATGATGTTGGTGATGGCTAAACGGGGCCCTCCGGGCTGAGGGCTTTCTGCTGCAATTCATAAAGCCGGTTTATGGCCTCCAGCGGTGTCAAGTTGGGAATGTCCAAGGCCTTGACCTCGTCGGCCAGGGCCTGTGCCGGATTGAACAATTGCATCTGCAGGTCCTGCTCCCGGCGGCGGGTCTTTCGGTTGGCGGGGTGTCCGTCCTTGTTGTTGCTTCCCTCCAGATCGGCCAGAACCTCCCAGGCCCGGTTCACGACGCCGTTTGGCAGCCCAGCCAGGCGGGCCACGTGCACTCCGTAGCTCTTATCGGCGCCGCCCGGCGCTATGCGGTGCAGGAAGACCACGTCGCCGTCCTCCTCAGCCACGGCAACCGTGAAGTTGCGCACGCCTGGCAGGGTGCTCGCCAGTTGGGTCAACTCATGGTAATGGGTAGCGAAGAGGGTTTTGCAACCCAACCGGGGGTCGTTGTGCAGATGTTCGATCACCGATTGGGCGATGGACATTCCGTCATAAGTGCTGGTGCCCCGGCCTATCTCATCCAATACCACCAACGACCGGGGCGTGGCCTGGTTCAAGATCGCCGCAGTCTCCACCATCTCCACCATGAAAGTGGACTGACCGGTGGTCAGGTCGTCTTGAAGCCCCACCCGGGTGAATATCCGGTCCACCAAGCCGATGACCGCCTGGCTAGCGGGTACGAAGCTGCCGATCTGGGCCATCAGGGTGATGATTGCCGCCTGCCGGATGAATGTCGACTTTCCGGCCATGTTAGGTCCGGTGAGGACGATAATCTTGGCGTCGCCGTTGGACAGATAAACGTCGTTGGGCACGTAGCCGCCCGGAGCCAAGACGCCTTCAACCACCGGATGGCGCCCGTCCTCGATCTCTATGACGTCGCCCAAGTCCAGGTGAGGCCGGACGTAGCCGTTGCGCACCGCCACTTCCCCCAGGCTGACAAACACATCCAACTGGGCGATGGCGGCAGCCAACCGGGAGATGGCGGCCCCTGATTCGCTGATCTGGCGGCATACCTGCCGGTAAAGGGTCTTCTCCAATTCATCCAGGCGCTCCCGGGCGTTCAGCACTAAAGACTCATACTCTTTTAGCTCCGGTACGATATATCGTTCGGAGTTGACCAGGGTCTGACGGCGGATGTATTCCTCGGGGACTTGGTCAACATTGGCTTTGCTAACCTCGATGTAGTAACCGAACACCTGGTTGTAGCCGACTTTCAGACCCCTCAACCCGGTGCGTTCCCTTTCCTTCTGTTCCAATCCGGCGATGTAGCCCCTGGCGTCCCGGGAGGCTCTTTTAAGTTCATCCAGCTCGGGAGAAAATTCTTCCCGAATCACGTTCCCCTCGCCCACCGCGCCGGCCGGTTCCGGCGCTATGGCGCTTTCGATCAGGGCGCCCACTTCCGGTATCGGAGACAATTCCCGGCTCAACCAGGCCATGGAACCGTCTTCGCCACCGTCAGTCTGGGAATCTCCCGTTTCCGAACAAAAGGCGAGTTGTTCCACCAGTCCGGGCACGGCGTCGAGACCATGCTTCAAGGCCAGCAGCTCCCGGGGGACCACCATCCCGGCGTTTATCCGGCCCAAGATCCGCTCCAGATCGGGGACTTGGGATAGAAGGGAGGTGGTATTGGCCCGGCGAAAGCCATCTTCGAAAAAGTATCCTACCGAGTCCAGACGGCGGTTCAACTCATCCAGTTCCAGCAACGGCTGGCCCAACCAGCGGCGTATTAACCTGCCGCCCATGGGTGTCTTGCTCAAGTCCAACGTTGCCAGCAAGGACAACTCCTTGTTTTCCGCCCGGCCTGCCGCGAACAGCTCCAGGTTGCGCCGGGTTTGGCTGTCCAGGGTCATATAATCCGAGACGTAGTAAACGGCCAGGTTGGCTAGTTGCAGATTGCCGGACTTTTGGGTTTCTCCCAGGTAATCGACGATGGCCCCGGCGGCCCGCACCGCCAAGGGCAGGTCTTGGCAGCCAAATGACTCAAGAGAGACAACGCCGAAGTGGTCCAACAGAGCCGATTTGGCCGCTTCGTATTCGAAGCAGGACGGGCCCAAAAGAGTTGGCTCTCCACGAATAGCAGCCAATGGCGGCAGGGGACCCGCTTGGGACCGATCATCAGGACGGGGCGCCAGCACCTCGGAGGCGGCGATGCGTTCCAGTTCCGGAGGTAATTGGGACCGGTCGAGTTGAGCAGCGGCGAACTCGCCGGTCGTAACGTCCACGTAGGCTAATCCGGCCGACTCGCCCTCGATAACCACCGAAGCCAAGTAGTTGTTGGTATTTTGGTCGAGAAGGGACGACTCCAACACCGTGCCTGGCGTTACCACCCGCACCACTCCGCGATCGACCAATCCCTTGGAAGCGGCCGGATCGGTAAGTTGCTCGCAGATCGCGACCTTGTGGCCCTTCCTTACCAACCGGGCCAAGTAGTTCTCCATGGCGTGGGCGGGTACCCCCGCCATGGGTACTCTCACGTCTTTGCCCATGCTACGAGATGTGAGGGTTATCTCCAGATCCATGGCGGCGACTCGAGCGTCCTCGTCAAAGGTTTCGTAGAAGTCACCCATACGAAACAGGACGATGGCGTCAGGGAAGGAGTGTTTGATCTTGAGGTACTGGCGGCGTATCGGCGTCACTATCCACCCGTGCCCAGCGGTTTACACCAGTCATTCTACCCCACCCGGAGCCCGCTTAGATACCGCAAGTTGGCGCCGATGCCGCGGCGACCATCGGAAATCAAAAAACCGGGGGCGTTTCGGCCCCCGGCTATTTGAGACTGGGAAATTGCCTGCTGAAGCCGGCTATTCTTTCCAGAACCGCTCTTCTTTGAACATCCACCCCTTGGGAACAACCCTGTCCTTCACGTCGGAGATCATACCCGGGTGGCCGCAGGCGTATATCAGGGTATCTTCCTGGGGCAGATTCAACCGCTCCAGGTACTCCTCGGCAATTGCGTTTGCCCGGCCTTTGGCCCTTTCCCATCCGGCATTCCGGTCTTCATTGGGACGGCTGATGGTGGGGACAAACTGAATGTGGTCCGGATATTTTGCCGCGAACTCCGCCAACTCTCGATCGTAGACAAACTCGTCCCGATAGCTGGCCCCCATAAGCACGTAGAACTTGTGGTCGCTGATACCCTCGTTAACGTAGCTGCGGATCATGCCGACCGATGGCGCTACTCCGGTGACCGTGGACACCATGAAGTGATGGTGGACATTAGGGTCCATGGTGAACAGACCCTTTGCCCGGGGACGAATCGACATCTGGTCGCCGATCTTCATCTTGTGCATTCGGGGGGTAAGCTCTCCTTCCGGGACCACTTCCACGAAAATCTCCAGCAAGGGCTCGTGGGGAGCGGATACAATGGAGTAAGCCCGTTCGATTCCTTCTAGACCGAGAGTACAGTATTGTCCGGCCTTGAACTTGAGGGGCCCCTGCTCCGGCTCAAGCTTGATCACAAACAAGTCTTCGGTGATATCGGTGCGCTCCACCAGAGTCGCTTTGGGCAGGTTAGGAAGCGCCCTCACTCTGGGTGATTGGGCGCTACCTCCGGTTGTCTGGCTTACCATCAAGAACTCCTTAGCATAGCTAACGACATCTGTCGTACCCANCAGTTATTCAGTTTACCTCAAGGGCGATCAAGCCGATTCATGCGCCCGAACGGGCGGATNAATAAATTGGTTCAACCCCGCTTGCCGAAACCAAACCTCTTTGCCGTCCTATTAGCTCGAGCCGTTNCTTCCGGCTTTCACCACCTTGGCCGGCCGAATATCCAAACCCGGAACGTTGGATGCCGGGTCAGGGTCTTGACTGTCTTGGAAGTCCACCGCCAACTGGCCGAATATCGAAGTGACGGCAACAACTCCCGACGGGACCGAATCAACCAACCGGGCCTGCCCCGTCAAGTCGCCTCTCTGTGTGAGCACCTCAACTTCATCCCCTTCGCCGATCGACCACGCGGCGGCATCGGAGGCGTTCAACTCTACCCACTCCTGTCGCTTGATGCGGTTTCGCTTTCCTTTGATGATTTCCATGTCCCGATGGTTCTGCTGCAAAACCCGCCCTGGAACCAGTAAGAATGGATGCTCGGAATCGTCGGCCGGCTCGGCAGCCCGGAATTCGGGAGTGGCCGGGTCGGCTTTCCTTTCTTGGAAACCTTCAACGTACAATGTTTCGGTNCCCGGGGCGCCGGGTTCTTGGCAAGGCCACTGAATACCCCGGTACTCCCTGCTGGCATGGAGTACTTGGGTTGGCTGGGGGCTTTCCAGATTGGTCCTTAGCACCAAACGNCTTTCCTCTTCCAGGCGCTGGTAGGANACCCCCGCGTAGATGGGGCTCAAGCGGGCGATTTCGTCCATGACTTGACTGGGCGAATGGTGGTCGAACCCCGATGCTCCCATTCGACGAGCCAATTCGCAGATCACCCAGCTTTCCGGACGGGAGTCGTTGTTCTTCACTTGAATGGAAGCCGTTAGCCGTTGAACCCGGCGTTCCAAGTTAGTGAATGTCCCCTCTTTCTCGGCGAAAGTAACTCTGGGCAAAACGACGTCGGCAATTTCGGCCACCGGACCCAAAAAGGTGTCGTGAACCACCAAAAAGTTCAACTCCCGCAGGGCCGACAGCCCATCTCCCAACTTTCCATTGGTGAAATTAGCGCTGTCGCCAATCACCATCATTGCCTTGATACGTCCTTCGGCGGCCCCTTCGATGGCTGCGGCCAAACCAAGCCCCGGATTGGACGGCAATGTGATTCCCCAGGCTTCCTCGAACATTTGACGGGCGTTTTCGTCGCCAACCGGCTGGTAACCTGGAAGCCGCCCAGGTACGCAGCCGACGTCCCAGGCCCCCTGCTCGTTAGCCCCTTGCCTCATGGGATAGATNCCGGACCCTGGCTTGCCTAGATTACCGGTCACCAACACCAAGTCGATCAACGCCCGGACACAGTCCTGCCTTAAATCGGCCGCGACGTTGTCCAGAGCGTAGACCACCGANGCCGATTCAGCCTGGCCGTAAAGCCGGGCAGCCTCCGCAATGTCATCCAGCGAAACCTGGGTTATCTGGACAATCTGGTCCATGTCCAGATTATGCAGCGCGTAGTGGACGGTTGACGGGCTTTCGCAGTTCTCTTCCAGCCATTCGGGATTTTCCAATCCTTGGTCGATCAAAGACCGGAGCACACCACCCAGGAGGAGCAGTTCGGTCCCGGGCGCCGGACGCAACCAGACATGAGCGTAACGGGTCAACTCCACTTCTCNAGGATCGATGACCACCAGTTTNGTGTCGCGCTTGGCGGCCCGTTTAATCGGCACGCCAACTACGTTGTGTTCTTCGGTAANGTTGGAGTTGAACACCAAGATGCAACCAGAATTCTCAAGATCCCAGATAGGATTGGTGGCCGCGGCGTAGCCCAGNGCGTTCTCCAAGGCTTCGGCCAACTCCGGTTGCACATTAGATGTCTGGTCCACGTTATTGGTGTGCATCACCACNCGGGCGAATTTTTGGCCAAGATAGTGCTCTTCGGTGGTGCTTTGGGGCGAGGTCAGCAGGGCAAACGTGTCGCCGGTATACTCGGACAATCTGGTCGATACCAGGTCCAGGGCTTCTTCCCAGGTGGCTTCCTCCAGTACTCCGTCGCGGCGGATCAACGGTTTGCGCAACCGATCAGAGCTGTTGACGTACTCCAGGCCGAATTTGCCTTTGAAACAAGCCTGACCCCGGTTGGCCGGCGAGTTGAGGTCTGGGACGGCCCGGATCAGACGGCCCGCGGAGTTTATCTCCAGGTTGAGTTGGCAGCCAACGGGACAATGGGGACAGATGGTGCGCTCNACCNNGNCNGCTTTCTCCCACTTGTGGNCCCNNTCCACNAANGCGCCCACCGGNCAAACGTCGATGCAGGCGCCACAAAACTCACACCCCGACTCCAGAAGGGACGTCCCGAAAGATGTTCCCACCAGCGCGGAGCCGCTCCTCTCCGTGAAGCAGATGGCGTCGTCGCCCCGCAACTCCTCGCAGGCCCGGACGCAACGGCCGCAGACGATACACAGGTTGTAGTCCCGGTCGTAGAAGGGGTCGGCGACTTCCAAGGGAATCTGGCGGTACTTGTAATCCAGGGGTGACTCCAGGTTCATGCCCAGGTAACGAACGGTGTCCTTGAGCTCGCACCTCTCGTTCTTGGGACAGGTCACACACCGGTCGTTGACCGAAACGTGGCGGAGGCATACGTCGTTCGGTCCGCATATGTCGACCCGGTGGCAGGTAAGACAACCGTCTGGATGCTCCGCGATGAGCATCTCCATCACCGACCGGCGCAACTCCAGAACGTCGGGGACATCGTTGCGGACTTTCATGCCGTCCGCCACCGGTTGCACACAGGCGGCGGGGTAGCCTCGGCCCCCCTCCACGCCGACCACGCACATCCGGCAGGCGGCAAAGGGCTTCATGCCGGGATGGTAGCAAAGGTACGGGATGTACACCCCAGCCTCGATGGCCGCTTCCAGGATCATTTTCCCCGGCTGCGTGGTTATCTTAACGCCATCAATGGAGATGGTTATGTCATCTGCCATCGATCTAGCTCCGATGGATATTGGCCACAGAGACACCGAGAATTCGAATTAAATTGATCCATTACCATGTTCCCTCGTCTAACTCCGTTGCTCTGTGGCAAGATTGTTCCCATGAAATCGACACCCTACCTCCGGCTAGCCACGGGCGAGAATCGGGGGACCGAGCACACTTCGGTGGGGCAGCGCCGGTCCAGGATGTGGGTGTCAAACTCCTCGCCAAAATAACGCAATGCCGAGGCCACTGGATTGAAACCAAGCTGGCCGTGCCCGCAAAGGGAACCGGCCTGCATATCTTGACCCACTTTACGCATCAGGTCCAAGTCCTCTGGAACACCCTCCAAACGGCAGATCCGCTCCAGCACCTCTAACAAGTGGCTCATTCCCATCCGGCAGGGGAAGCATTTCCCGCAGGACTCGTACTGGCAGAATGCGATAAGGGACCTGGTCAAGTCAACGACGCAGTTGTCTTCGTTAGCCGCAATAATGCCGCCGGACCCCAGTATAGCGCCGGCGCTTCGTAATATCTCGAAGTCCAACAGGATGTCGATGTTGCCGGCCCCCAGAACACCTCCCAATGGCCCTCCGGTCTGCACCAGCTTCAGCGCTTTACCGTCCGGCACACCGCCGGCCGCCTCGTACAGCACATCTTTCAGGTTGATACCCAAGGGAACCTCGATCATGCCCGTATATTTTAGGTCACCGGTGAGGCACAGGATAACGGTCCCTGTGCTCTGGTCGTGGCCGATGCCGGCGAACCACTCGCCGCCTCTGGAGATTATCTGCGGCACATACGCCAACGTCTTAACGTTGTTAATATTGCTGGGCTTACCGAACAGACCCACCTGAGCCGGGAAGGGCGGACGGAATCGTGGCATCGCCCTTTTCCCCTCAATAGCCTCCATCATGGCGCTCTCCTCACCGGCTACGTATGAGTCGCCGGTTAGGGCCACCTCCAAGTGGAAGCTAAAGCCCGAATCCAGGATGTTCTCGCCCAAGAATCCCATTTCTTGGGCTTGGACTATCGCGGCGCGGGCCCGGTCTATGGGTCCGTCGTGACCGTGACGGATAAATATATAGGCGTGACTGGTGCCCGTGGCGTAGCCCGCCAGAATTATCCCTTCAACCAAAGTCTGTGGGTCGCTCTCCAGAATGGCTTTGTCGTTGAAGGCTCCCGGGTCCCCTTCTTCGCAGTTGCACAGGATGTATTTCTGCGGCGCGTTGGAGCCGGCGAGGAACCGCCATTTGGTCCCGGTGGAAAATGCGGCTCCCCCTCGGCCCCGCAGGCCCGAGGTGTTCACCTGCTCCAGGACTTCTTCGGGACTCATCTCCGTCAGAGCCTGGTTCAAGGCGTGGTAGCCATCGTTGGCTATGTACTGATGAATGTCTTCGGGGTCGATGGTCCCGGCGTTGCGCAGCACTACCCGGTTCTCCACCACCCGCATGGGATGTTGGTTCAGGTCTGGTATCCCGTCAAGGGCTGAATTAACTGTCCCATCTGACCCGCCGGCCGCCAGGTATCCCAGCGCCAGATGAGCAAGTGGGGCTCCCCCAGCGACATGATTAGCCACGATTTCGGCGGCGGTTTCAGGGGTCACACTGCCGTAAAAAACCCTTGGTCCGCCGGGAAGCTGGACATCCACCAGCGGTTCGGCGAAGCATAGGCCCAAGCAACCCACCTGACTCACTTGGGCGGCAACGCCATTCTGCTGCAGAGCGGCTTCGATGGCCTCAATAACATCGTCGCACCCGGCGGCTTTCCCACAAAGAGCTGTGCCAATCCTGATCCAGGGCTGGCCGCCGGCAGTCAACTCCTCCCAGCGCTGCTGGCTTTCGGCGGCAATCTCCTCGAAACTAGCCATTCTGTTCCGCCAGCAAATCAGCGATTCTTGACTTGGCTGACTCCGGAGTCGCGCGGCCAATCAAGTGATGGTCGATGGCCATTACCGGGGCTTGGGAGCAGGCCCCCAGGCAAGTGTTGTAGCGGAGCGTCAGCCGCCCGTCGGGAGTATCGCCTTCGGTTTCAAGGCCGCTGGCCTGTAGCGCCGCCTCAATCACCGGCATGGCGCCGACCAGATGGCAAGAAGCGCCCCAACATACCTCAACCTGGTGCAAGCAGGGTGGTTCGAAACGAAAGTTCGGATAGAAGGACGCAACCGCCCAGACGTCATTGATAGTAGAACCGGTAAAAGCCGCCACCTCTTCAACCGCTTCTTTGGGGATGAAGCCAAGTTCGTCCTGGACGGCTAGGAGGGTGGAAAGGACGGTGACAGTGGGCTGGGATTGGCGGTGCATCGCGTCGGCTATCCGGGGTTTCAGCCCATCCATTTACCGGGCTCCCAAGAAAAGGTTGGTCGAAAAGTTGAATCAAGGAGGTTGAACCAAAATCATGGACTTCGTGAATTTGGTAACAATCCGGATTTATGGTACCACAGGCCCAATAGGCGTTCAATCGAATCGAACTCAACCTACACGAAATGAGGGGCGGCGTTTCCGCCGCCCCTTTGGACGCCATGTTGCGGCCAGCGGCCACGGTTAGTGGGCTAGACTGCCTGCTTGGCAGCGCTGCCCACCAAGATACGCTCTATCTCTGGAGCAATCTCGGCGGCCCGCTCCTTGCACTCCTCGTCAGTCAGGCTGGATAGCGGGTGTTGCGCCACCACGAACTCGTAGTCCGGAACGCCCATCATCCGCACCATGGCCTTGGCGGTGGGCAAGAAAACGTGGGTGATGATAGATGCGGTGGGAATCCCCAGGCGCTCCATCTCGATACCGTCGTGCACACTGCACGAACTGCAGGACCCTCAATCACCGATCCCGGTGATCAGCACATCCACCTTATCCATAAGTTCTTGGACGACTTCGGGTTTGGTGGGCAACGAGGCCGAATGCTTGCTAAGCATAATCACGTCTTTAAGGTCGTACTTCTCTTTAAGAATCGCAGCCACTTCTTGGAGGACTTTGTCCGAGTTGGCTTTGTGGTTTTCCAGCAAGCCCAAGGTCTTGCCGCTAAGTTCGCTGGGCCGGTCGTTCAGGTGGAACTCGCCAGAGGAAAGGTCGGTCCCCCTGGGATTCACCAAACGCATATCCCTAACCGTTACAGTCTCCGCCATAGTCCCTCCTTACGTCATCCCGCCGTCGGACGGGCACATCAATGTGGATTGTTGTTAATCTTACACAGTAGCCCGGAATTTGCAAGGTGGGCCGTATGCTCACTGCACCATCTTGAACATTCCATAGCGTCCTACCCGCTAACTGGTTGCCCAATAGCCGGGACTCCGCCTTTGATGGGCAACAGCCACAATGGTCACAACCGCCTCCGAAGCTCGATAAACAATGGTGAACGGAAATCGCGTAACAACAAATCGTCTCGTCCCATGCTCGGCTTCTGGATAACGATCAAACGCTTCGGCAATTCGTTGCAGCGCACCATCGATCTCCCGAGCAAACCCTGCTGCTGCAAGAGGACTGCGGACGTAGTACCAACGATATGCCTCTCGCAGTTCGAGACGGGCCGACGGGTGGAATTCAATCCTCATCCCGCTGACCGAACATCTCGTTGCGCACTCGCTCCCAGGGAATGGTCTCCACGATTCCCGCGTTCAGTTCGGCCACTCTTCTGGCAATCTCGTCCGCCCAGGCCCGCTCGATGTCCGGGTCCGATTTTGGGTCGAGGCTTTCAATCAGAAGCCCCACGAGAGTCGCTCTATCCTGCTCGGACAAGTCGGCCGCCTCTCGGAACAGCTCTTTCAGATCACGCGCCATACTGATACTCCATCCGTTGCTACGGATCTTGCCGCCACCAGTCGGTCAACAACTCAGTTGATTCACCAGAATACTCTAAGACAGAAGCACCGTAACTCTATCCCCCCGGCACATCCACCTTCCGTGTCCGTATCCGGTAGCCGGTGGTGTCGATGATGGCGCTGTTGCGGCCGCCGGTGCCGCCGCCCATGACTATCCAGATGTCGTCGGCTTCCCGGGCGCACCGGCGCACCAGTTGGTCGTCTCCCGGTTTTTCCGGTCCTTGGGCCACCCCCAGACGGATCAACTCGCTCAGGGGCCGGGTGGCGTTCTCCATCAGATAGTCCTGCATGCCACGGCGGGTCCAACCGTCCTCTTTAAGAGTTATAGCGTGCTCAGGGCCGATGACCACGACCCACTGGGCCGGGAACCGCCAGGCCAAGCAGGCTGACTTCAGGGTATCGGCCAAAGAGGCAAGAATGGATTCCCCGGTGTGGCCGTAGGCGTTGTTGACGGTGATGGGATTGTAGGCCACCGCCACGGTTACGCAGCTATCCTCGGGTTGGAAGCCACGGCTTACGTGAAGGCCGCCCCATGGCGAATCCTCCTCGTTCTCGGCGATGCATAGCGTATATTTGGCGGGATTGCCCAGGGTCCCCCGGTCCAGCACGCCGGGCCGGGCGTCGAAACCGTTCATGAAGCAGAGCCTGATGGACCGGCCCAGGCAAGCGTTGGCCCGGAACCCGGGGCCGAAAAGACCATCCTTAGAGTTCATTCCGATCTGTTCCCGGATGGGACCGTTGACGATCATCAAGATAGCCGGAGAACTGGTGGAAGCGGAGGCCATGTGGACGAAGTTTTTCTCTTCCTCCAGAGTCCGCAACGTTGAGATCAACACCGGAAAGTATTCGGGCAGGCATCCGGCCATCACCGCGTTGGCGGCGGCGTTCTCGGATGTAAGCACCCGGTTGCGCATCTCCAGGGAGAGCAATTCCTCTTCCCCGGTCATGCCCACATATTCCAGCATCTCCCGAACTTTGTATTCGACGGGCGGCACCACCGGCAGACCGTCGCTCCAGCCCAACCGATAGCATTCTTCAATAGCCTCAATGGTGTCGCTGGGTTCGACCTGGCCGGATCTTTCCAAACCTGTGACCATGGGTATCCTCCAAATAAAGCTTTCAGCTATCAGCCTTCAGCTATTAGCTACCGCCATCACTGCCAGGTTCACTTCGTACTACTCTGGCAATCTCAACTGCACCCCAGCTTTCTCTTCTTGAATACGGGCCACGGCGTCAGAGTCCTCAGGGCCCCAACCACGGAACATGGCCTCTACGTGGCGTTGGTCCACCAGGTTGGAAAGCTCCATGGGTATCCCGTACTCCCGGCCCAAATCGGTGGCTAGACGCACGTCCTTGGCAGCTAGAGCAGTGGCAAAGCCCGGCTCGAAGTTTCCTTTGAACAGGAACCTGGGAAATTTCTCCGTTAGGCGCTTGCTACCGCCTGAACTGTTGGCGATGGCATCGGCCAAAACCGCTAAGTCCACCCCGGCTTTTACGCCCAAAGTCAGGGCTTCCGCCATAAGGACTCCGATGCCCATGCTGAGCAGGTTGTTGCAGATTTTGCAGACCGACCCGTTGCCGATGGGGCCGCAATAGACCACGTGGGAACCAATGGCGTCCAGGGTAGGCTTGACCTTGTTGAAGACATCTTCGTCGCCGCCCACCATCACCGCCAAAGTGGCCGCCGCCGCACCGTACGTCCCGCCGCTAACCGGCGCGTCCAACATAATAACGCCCCGGTCCGCGCACACTTGGTGCAGCCGGCGGATCACCGTAGGCGAATTGGTGGAAAGGTCTACGTATATCGACCCCTCAGCTGCGCCTTCCAGGATTCCGTTTTCCCCCTGGACCACTGCCTCCACGTCCCTTGGGACCGGAAGAGAAGTTAGGACGACCTCGTTGCCCGGCACCGCTTCCTTTGGGCTGTCGGCCCACTCCGCGCCCATCTCCAGAAGGTTGATTGCCGCCTCTCGCCGGAGGTCGTGGACGGTTAGCTGGTGGCCGGCTTTGATAAGATTGGCGGCCATTGGGTTGCCCATGTTCCCGGTCCCGATGAACCCTACTTTCATCGCTAGCGCTCCTACTTGTTTCTCTGGTACCGGCGGCTCCGGCCGGTGGTTGGGATGGCGGCGGCCTTTCCGGTACCGGCGATGCGTTAGCCGCAGCTGATTGCAAACCGAACCGGTAGCCGGAGTTTTGGTCGAAGGTCTCCTTGGCCACGCGGAACGCGTTGACCGCCGCGGGCATGCCGCCGTAAAACACCATTTGGGAAATAATCTCGGAGATCTGCTCCCGGGTCACTCCGACGTGCAGCGCCCCTTGGATGTGCCGGGCCAACAATTCGGGGCTATGGCCCAGAACCGTCAGAGCGGCGATGGTGCACAGGCTGCGGGTTTGAAGATTCACCGCCGGACGGTTGTAAATCTCCCCGTAGATGGCCTCATCGACCAGTTGCATCACTTCAGGGGCCAGCTCGGCCATCGCCGGAGGCGGGCCCGGATTGCCGTAGCGTCCATAATAGCGCAGACGGAATTCCGCCGCCGCTCGCCGCAGGTCTTTGGGGCCTCGCTCGGTAGTCACAGGTCATCTCTCACAAATACAGCTTTCGGCCGGGAAATTATAACACCGCACGGATTTGAGGGCTATGAACAGCGAGCCCGGCAAAGTCAGAAGGGGCGAATTGAAACCTGCTCGTAGGCTGACGGATCCACTGCCCGCGCCGGGAAAATACGTAGGGGCACGGCTAGCCGTGCCCCTACGTCCGGTTCTGACCCACCCAACCGTTGTTAGACAGCCTGCCAGTAGCGGCGGCCCTCCAACCGGACCACCTTTCCTATATGGTCTGCTGGGGAAAAGTGGCCGGCAGCTATCACGTAGCTCTCTTTTTCCGCCATGTCCAGAACTTTCTCGCGGCTCTGACGGCTCAGGCCCTTGTCGATGTCCACCCCGGCGCACCAATCGGATTCTTGGACCTGGGCCTTGTTGTGCAGGACATCTCCCGTGATCATTGCCTTTTCTCCTTGGGAGGAGATCAAGATGGCCTGGTGGCCGGGGGTGTGTCCCGGCGTGGGCAAGGTCGACACTTCGTCGGTGATATTGTACTCACCCTCGATCAGGTCCATTTTACGCAACCGGCGCAAGGGCATTATTTGGCGCGAGACTTGCGGAGCTGAATCTATGGTTCCTTCCGCAGTAAAGTGGTCCCAATCGGCCTTGGGGACCAGGTACCTGGCGCGGCGGAAATAGGGCGCCGGCATGCCACCCGAGTACCGTAGGTTCCAGCCCACGTGGTCGCCGTGGAGATGGGTATGCACAACAATGTTGACTTCATCGGATGGTCCAACGTTGGTGTTGTTCATCCGGTCGGCGGGTATCAGAACGTCCCTCAGCCGGTCGAACAACTGCCCTTCGGCTCCCCCTAGATGCTCATGGGGTCCGGGTCCCATACCCGTGTCAACCAGGATCGTCTGACCCTGGGAGCGAACCACCCAAACGCCGTAGTAGAGTTGAAGCTTGCCATTTTCCAGGGCATCCTGGTGGGAAGCCCAATCGCTTTCCGAAGTCTCAGGAAACATCACCGTTGCTTCGCGGGGCGGCGGGATCAAATCGAGCACCGCCGTGATTTCCACATTGCCTACCTTTATATTGTCCGCCATTGTCCTCTCCTTGATATAACTTTTCTAATTAAAAGATTCTAATTTTTGTTTTCTAGTATTGAATCAACGACTTGACGTTGTACCTTTCCAACCCCTTGCGGCCCTTCAAGTCCATCAATTCGATGACCACACTGACGCCGGCGATAATCCCACCGGACATCTCCACCAAACGGGCGGCGGCGGCTAAGGTACCACCGGTGGCCAACAGATCATCCAACAGCAACACCCGGTCGTTTTGACCGATGCCATCCACGTGAATCTCCATGGTGTTGCTGCCGTATTCGAGGGCGTATTCAGTGGTGTGGGTAGCGGCGGGCAATTTGCCCGGCTTGCGCACCAGGATTATCGGCTTCTTCATGCGGTCGGCCAAGGGCGCTCCGAAAAGAAACCCCCGGGATTCCACCGCGACTATAGCGTCGAAATCTTCGCCCTTGAAAAGTCCTTGAAGGCTGTCGATGGCATGGCTGAAGGCCTGGGGATCAGCCAGCAACGGGGTGATGTCCTTGAACAAGATCCCCGGTTCGGGAAAGTCGGGCACGTCTCGAATGTAGTCCTTCAGCTCCAAGACCTACGTGCCCCCGTTTCATCGTTATCCGGCCAAGCCTCACACCGGCCCCACTCAAAGTGTTCGAATTGGAGGTGGCCCGTGCTCCGGTGCAGTGTAGAATAAGCGCCCAATCACGTCAAGCTGCCGCTTCGGTGGCTGGAATATTCGCCAGATTGATCAAGTTCGCATCGGTCCCAAAGGCAACCTCGGCCGTCGGGTTGCAGCGCCATGGACCCAGGGCCACTAGACTCACTTAGCCAGCAATTACGTGTCGCGGGGCGCATACGGCATCGGCGGCAACGGCTGCGGCAATCAGTTCCCTTGCCGGGCCAGCCATGCGTCGTTGGCCTCGGCAAACGCGCGCATCGCATGCTCCATGTCGTAAGGCTTCTCCTCCAGGGTTTCCGGGTCCCACTCGCTGCGGGACTCAGAGAAGAAGTCTCCGCCGTAGACATGGAGGGCTCCAGTAAGAACGCTTCTGGGATTGTGAACCGCGTGGATGGCTTCCGGTCCCAGTCCCACCGAATCTTTGACGTCCAGCGCCTTGAATCCGGCCCGGTCCAACCCTTGAGAACTGCGGCGGAAGAACGTATTGTCCTCCTGTCCACCATAGATCCCTATCACCGCCCACATGTGGTGATCGTGGGGGAATATCGTCATTCCGGGAGGCCAGATTACGTTGATCACAGTCAAGTCTGAAGAGCGATGCAGGGTGGTTATCCCGCCTGCCGCCGGAGTCCCCAGGGCCGATTCCACATCGGCGGGCATCGACATCGTCCCCTCCATCAACTCCTTCACCGCCAACTGAGGAGCGTGCTCCTTTAAGGCAGCCTGACAGGACGCGATAAACTCATCTAGATCGAACATCTTCACCTTCCTCTTAACTCTTTTTAACTCTTTCGGAGCTTTCGTCAGCCACCGAACGCATTTTCCTAGATCTTATAGCGATATGGCGGCGAACATCCAAGAAAATGCTATCTCATTACCACGGCACCGATGGGCATGACGCCAAGCAAGCCGGGGGATGACTCCGGCAATGGAGTGGTATACCATAGCCGGAAAATGGAACTGGGCATTGTCAGGTTTCGGGTCGGCCTCTTGATGCGGTGGGAGTGACAGGATAGACTGGGCGGCAAATACCCTCGATTTGCCCAGGACCATTAAAACAGGAGGTTGGACTGCCATGACAGACGTAAAGACCATCCTGGTGGGAACCATCGGACAGGGAGTGTTACGCAGCGCCGACGGCGGCGAGACTTGGGGCCGGATCGGTATCGGCGCCGGCCTGCACTCCGACGCATTAGTGCGGGCTCTCCACAACACGCCCACCTCTCCGGAGATCGTATTCGCGGGGACGGACAAGGGCCTCTACCGCAGCGGTGACGCCGGCAAGACCTGGCAACCGGTGGATACGGCCATGAATGACTACAACGTTTGGGCCATAGCCACCGACCCCGGCGACCCCAACCTGATGTTCGCCGGAACCGGCACGCCCACCCCGGCCGCCCTCTTCCGCTCTTCCGACGCAGGCAAGACCTGGGAGAAACGTCCCATGGAAGTGGCCGAGGAGTGCCCCAATGTCGGCGTGCCCCGGGTGACCGGCATCGCCGTGGACCCGGTAACTCGCCGCGACGTGTGGGTGGGCCTTGAGGTCGATGGGCTAAGGCACAGTTCAGACGGCGGAGACACCTGGGAGAGCATCAACGGCGCGATACCCAATCCGGACGTGCACAACGTGGCCGTGGCCGGGGGTCCGCCCAAGACCGTGGTGGTCGTGGTCAACAACGACGTTTACACCAGCTCCGACGACGGGGCAAATTGGGACCGCCTGGGTATAAAGGAAGTCTTCCCTTATACCTACCCTCGGGGAATCATGGTGCAACCGGGGCAGCCCAACACCATCTTCGTGACCATCGGAGATTCTACCCCCGGCCGGGTCGGCGCCGTGATGCGGTCCAAAGACACCGGCAAGACCTGGGAGAGCCTGCCTCTGCCGGTCGAGCCCAACACCGCCATGTGGGTGGTCAACATGCAAGCCGCCGAGCCCAACGTAGTATTCGCCGGCAGCCGATACGGATACATGTACCGCAGCGAAGACGGCGGCGATTCCTGGACCAAACTTTGGCGGGAGTTCAGCGAAATTTCCAGTGTCCTCTGGGTGCCGGAATAAGAACCAGCCATCCCGGTCCCACAAGTTACTGCCGCCATTCTAAAAACCGGAGGGACCTTGCCCCCCTTTCGTAAAGGGGGGTTGGGGGGATTTCGCCCCACCTCACACGATAGGCCAGCGTTGGGGAAAGGAAATACCCGTCCTAGCCAGCAATCCCTCCCCCAACTTCTGCACCCTTTGAATCAGTTCCCACTGGTCGACGAACAGGGGTTCGTGGTTCTCAACCACAACCTTACCGTCGACAATCACGGTGTGAACGCTCCGGCCGTCGGCGTTGTAAACCAGGTTATTAACCGGATTGAAAATGGTCCGCCACTCGGGCCGCTTGGTGTCGAATAGCACCAAGTCGGCTTTTTTGCCCGGTTCGATGGAGCCGATATCGTCGCCCAGTCCCAGCGCTTCCGCTCCCTTAATGGTGGCCATCTCCAGCGCCGTCTCCGCCGGTATCATCTCCACGTCTTCCCTTCCGTCCTTGTAAAGCACCGCCGCCAAGTACATGGAACGCATGGTCTCCACCAGGTTGGAGTTGTTGCCTGCGTCGGTACCCAGGCCAACGGTGACCCCGGCCCGCAGCAGTTCCGGCAGCAAGGCTGTTTTGGTCATGCCCGCTCCCCCCTTTATCGCCGCCGTGGGGCACATAACGGCTTTGGTCCCGGTACGGGCCATGGCGTCCACCTCCCTTTGGTCGATGCCCAGGGAGTGGGCCAAGAGGGTACTGGGACCAAGGACTCCGATGTCCTCCAGGTATTCGGCGGGCCGCTTGCCATGCTGGCTCAAACTGGCCTCGACCGCCTGCTGGCTGTTATTAAAATGCAGCGTGAGACCCGTGCCGTACCGGTCCGCCAACTCCTTAGCGCCAAGCAATAACTCCTCGGTGGAGAAAGAAGGGGAGAAGGGCATGGCCCAGGCCCGCATCCTGCCGTCCAAACGATTGTCAAAAGACTGGATAGTCTGTCCCATCATGGATATAGCCTCGGAAGTGGAGGAGACAGGAAGGTTCAGAGGATTGGGACGGTCCGCCACGTGCCACCCAACGATGATTCGGCAACCAGACTCCTCATAAGCTTTCATGCAGGTTTCCAGGTGCTTGGTGCTGCCCGGGTCCAGAAAGCAGGTGGTGCCATATCGCAGAAGCTCAGTGATCGCCAAGAGGGACGTGTAGTACTCCTCCTCCCCGGTCATCTCGCCTTGGAGCTTGAATACGTTGGGCAAGTAGCTAGCTCCCAGGTTGTCGGGGAATACGCCCCGGGTGGCGTGGGCATAGCTGATGTGCATATGCCCGTTGCAAAAGCCGGGAGTCACCACCATCTCGCTGCCGTCGATCACCCGGTCCGCCGTCACCGATTCCAACTCCGCGGCTTTGCCTACCTGTAAGATGCGCTGGCCTTCAACGATGATGGACCCGTCTTGAATGATTCTCCGTTCGGGGTCCAGAGTCATGATGTAACGGGCGCCTTGTATCTTCAGCCTGGTTTCGGCCACAACGTCTAAACCTCAAATCTGGAGTTCTGTTATTTTCAATAGCTCGACGCAAACTGGTTCGGCGGATGTCCGGACGCCAGCTCCATCCTGATGTTAGACCATATATCACACATCTAAACCGCCCACAAGCAGCTCCAGGCCACCATGTCTTGCCCTAATAAATGCCCGTGGGTATCATGCTTGGTGACCAAGCCGGAAAGCGGCGAGACCGATACCGGCATAAGGAGGCTACATGGCGACACCTCAAGTCACTTTCGGATGCAATTTTAACGCCGACGGATATTGGGACGCCGCCGAGTTTGCCCGCCGGGCTGAGGCCCTGGGGTTTGACCGGATAACCACCGGTGAGCACCTGATGGACGGCAATCCGCCTCGGCCAACCGTCCTGAGCATCCCTGCCATGGCCGCCGCCGCCGGGGCCACCAAGACCCTTCGGGTCATGACCGGTATCGTTATCGTCCCTCTGTATAATCCCGTTCTGCTGGCCAAGATGATCTCCACACTGGACGTAGTCTCGGCCGGGCGGGTGGACTTCGGCATCGGCATCAGCGGCCAGCGGGGCACGCAAGTAGAGTTCGACGCCGTCGGCGTTTCCGTACGGACTCGGGGCCGGCGCACCGACGAGATGCTGCAGGTGATGAAACGGCTGTGGACCGAGGAACACGTCAGCCATCATGGCCGGTTCTTCGATTTCGACGACGTGACCTTGCTGCCCGGGCCGGTCCAGCAGCCCCATCCGCCCATATGGGTGTCGGGCCGCAGCGATGCGGCCATGCGACGGGCCGCTTTGTTGGGCGACGGCTGGTATCCATACCTGTTTACGCTTCGACGTTTGAAACAGAGCAACGAGGAGATTACCCAAATAGCAGCCGAGGCCGGAAGGGACCTAAGCGGTTTTCACTGGGGGCTGAACCAACCTACATCGATAATGGACGACCCGGAGGCGGCCATGGCTCAAGCAGTTGAAAATGTGGGGCAGCGGTACGTTACCGCCGAGCGGAGCGCCGAGGACATCGCCAAGGCTCTCTGCATAGCGGGCACTCCGGAGGACTGCGTCCAATCCGTTCAAGAGCGCATCGACGCGGGAGTGCGCGACTTCAATCTAAGCTTCCTGGCCCCGGACATCGACGGTATTTTCCAACAGATGGAGACCTTCTCCCGCCAAGTTATTCCTCATTTTCGCTCGTGAATACCCATCCGTCCCAGTCGCCGCGAATAGACTTGACGCATGGGCGTATTGATGTAGTATCAAGCCAGATTCCTAGAAGCACGACGCCCGCAGGACATTCTCCGCGGGACCCATGGAGGTGGTTATGGACTTTGGACTCTTTTTAGAGTTCCCGCGCCGCGAGGGCGGAACTCAACAAGAAGCGTTTCAGGAATGCTTTGCCCTGGCGGACGAGGGCGAAGCGCGAGGCGTGGATTCGGTCTGGCTGGCCGAATATCACTTCAACCCCGGACGGGTACTTTCCGCTCCCATAACCATCGCCAGCGCCCTCGCCGCCCGAACTAAGACGGTCAGAATCGGACTTGCGGTGATCTGCTTGCCCTTGGGGAACCCGATACGCCTTGCCGAAGAGGTTGCCACCCTGGACCATATAAGCCAGGGCCGCCTGGAGTTCGGCGTGGGCCGAGGCACCTTCCCCAACGTGCATGAAGGTTACAACGTTCCCTTCAGCGAAAGCCGGGACCGCTTCGACGAATTCCTTGACGTGATCGTGAAGTCATGGACCACTGAGTCTTTCTCCTATGAAGGCAAGTACATCACGTGCAACGAGCTTTCGGTGCATCCCAAACCGTTGCAGACTCCCCACCCTCCCATCCACATCGGCATCACCTCAGCGGAGAGCTTTCCGATTATGGGGAGCTTAGGCTACCCCATACTGATCAACCCGTCACGAGTATTCGCGCTGTCGGAATTGGCTCCTTACATATCTGAATACCGGAAGGCCTGGCAGAAGGCGGGTCACCAAGGACAGGGCAAGGTTGGGTTGCGCATTCCCGTCTACGTGGCGGAAACCGCTGAGCAAGCCTACTCCGAACCCAGGGACAGCGCTATGCTGTCGGTGGAGCGCCTCGGGCAAAGGGTGGGGAGCTATGCGACCTACGGGGGAACGACGGGAGACTGGCAGGCCGAGTCGGACCGGATTCTAGCCGCGGACTATGACGAATGGCTGAGAGACAAAGTGGCGTACGGCACGCCGGAGGCGGTAGAGGACCGGTTGCACGTTTTGCAGGAAGAACTGGGTCTGGAGCAGATCATATTCGACGTGAACTACGGCAACCTCATCCCTCAGGAACGTCAACGCAAGTCCCTGCGGCTGTTCATGGAGAAGGTAGTCCCCAGTTTCAAATAGCCCCCAGTACTGGGTAACGGAAAGGACTCAGAGTTGGGAGCCGATGAACTGGGGGCGGCCCCTGAGGAACTCGGCCGCAGACTGGGCCCGCCTGCCTTCCACCTGAATCGTCTTCAATGCCAAGACGCCCTCGGCGGTGACCACTCCCACCGGTATGTCAGCCTCCGGTAAGGACACGACCCGGCCGGGAGGAGCTTCGACTCCCCCACCGGGCAACGGTGATACCGCCACCTGCAAAAGTTTCATAACGCCGCCCTCCCACTGGGTGAATAAACCGGGCCAAGGCGCATAGGCCCGGGCACGCCGCTCCAGAGCCGCTGCAGCCACGTCCCAATCGGCCAAACCGTCGCTTCTCTCCAACTTGCGGGTAACTGTGGCCAATGCCTGGTCCTGAGGACGCGCTTCCAACTGACCGTTCACCCAAGCAACCAGGCTTTCCAACAGCAACTCACCGCCCAATGCGAACAGCACTCCGGTAAGCTCTTCCGACGTTTCCTGGGAAGACATCGGGTAACCACGCTGGGCGATGATGTCCCCAGTGTCCATCCCTTGGTCCAGCAACATCAGCGTGACTCCAGTTTCCGTATCCCCTCGCTCGATCGCGGTTACCACGGGAGACGGACCCCGGTGCCTTGGGAGCAATGAGGGATGAATATTCAAGCAACCGTGGGGTGGAGTTTCGAGGATGGTAGGCGGCAGAAATTTACCGTAGGCGGCGACCACGATGACGTCAGGTCGGAGTTCAGCCAGTTCACTCTGAACCTGGGGAGAACGCAAAGAGTCTGGTTGATAGACCCTTAACCCGAGATCCAGAGCGCGGGCTTTTACCGGCGGCATCTCGGGAGTCCGGCCCCTTCCTCTGGGGCGGTCCGGCGGCGTAAAAACGCCCACCACCTGAATGTCTTCAAGCGCAACTAGTCCTTCCAGTACCGGAACAACAGCGGACGGAGTACCCATGAAAACCAGGCGCATTTTTCCCCTCAATCCAGGATACTTACCACGGCGGGTCAACCAGTGTTGCCTATCCGGCGCGATTAACAAGAAGAGACGCTAGATGGCGGAAAATCAATTGATGTAGGGGCAGCAACGGCACAGATTACGCTGAATCCGTCTTGACATTAGGGAAAAGCAGTTGCTAGAATAGCTTAACCGCTTGGCGGAATCTTGCTGAAGGAGGTGATGGCTTATGAAAGTTAGTTTAGCACGTAGGGGCGATGGTAGGCATCTGTCTGGACACGACGAGGTGATCGTAGCCTAACTATCCTTCGTAAAATACGAAAACCCGTTGTCGGGCCCAGGCCAATGTCTACCATCGCCCCTATAATTCGGAAACTTGGATAGGGGTAATATGCGGCAGGTTGGCTGGGCCCGATCCTTTTTAAGCGATTTTGGTTAACCCGCATCCACGGAACATATCTATAGATCGGCCTCAGTTGAACGGCATTCCTACGCCGGCCTCGCTGGGGTTTTCTTTTGGCTCGATACAACGCCATGCCCGGCCTCCAGACGCAAAATACGCACGGGCAGGATTAAGTTGGAATTGACAACCGAGCCCTGTCAGCTTAGAATTTCAACTGGGTTACCAGCAATCTTGGAGGAACTTCGGAGACTAGATGCTAAGAATTCGACTGAGAAGGGTAGGGAAGAAGGGGAATCCGTCATACAGAATCGTGGTAGCGGATTCCAGAGCCCCACGAGACGGCGCATATGTAGAATGGATCGGAAACTATGATCCCATGGCTGAGCCGCCGGCGGTCACCATCAAAGCCGACCGGGCACAGGCGTGGCTTAGTCAGGGAGCTCAGCCATCCGACGCGGTTGCACGAATCCTTGACTGGAAAGGCATTCTGACCAGGACGCCCACCCAGCGCACTACTGCCAAGGCAGTTGAAGAAGCTCCCGAGGTAGCGGCACCCTCACCGGCGCCGGCGGCTGAAGCGCCGCCAACCCCTGAACCTGAAGCGGACGACACGACGGCAGTCGTTGCAGAGTCAGCCGAGGAACCGGTGGCTGAAGTCGTAGCCGAAGAAACAGCGGAGGAACCGGTAGCTGAAGTCGCTGCCGAAGAGTCCGTCGAAGAAATTACCGGTGAAGCCGAATCCGCTGATGATACTGATTCTGAAGATACGGGTGAAGAAAACCCTGAAGATACGCCCGAAGAGGAATCCTCGGAATGAAAGAGTTGATCGAGTACATCGCCCGGTCCCTGACCAGCAATCCCGATGCGGTAGTTGTTACCGAGGAGCAGTCCGAAGGGCGTGTAGTGTTTCGATTGGAAGTTGCTCCGGAAGACAAAGGTAAAGTCATCGGACGGCAAGGACGAGTGGCCCAAGCCATGCGGGTAATGTTACGCGTGGCGGCCGTGAAAGAAGATACCCACGCGGTATTGGAGATTGTTTAGACCAGACTCGATGGCGAACCTTTGGCCCCTAGGCCAATCCCCCGGTTGGGTGGCGGTGGTTTCGGGATGGACGATTCCTCAAGCATCAACGTAGGCCGCATCCTCGGCCCCCACGGCCTATGGGGTAGCATCCGCATAGAGGTCTACACCGACGTCCCCCACCGGTTCGACACCGGGAATACCCTTTACATCGGCTCGGCGCCCTACCAGGTTTCCAGCTGTAGCTCTGGCAAATCCAACCAACTTATCCTCACGTTCCATGGGTTAACAACCCAATCTCAGGCCCAGGCGCTGGTCGACCAATGGATCACCGTGCCCATCTCCCAGACTCCCGATCTGCCACCGGGCGAGTTCTACCACTTTCAACTGCTAGACCTGCGCGTCTTAACCCAAGAGGGCGAAGAGTTAGGTAGGATCAGCGATATCTTGGAGACAGGCAGCAACGACGTCTATATCGTCTCGGGCGAAGGCGGCGAGATATTGATTCCCGCCCTTGCGGACGTGGTTCAGGACATCGATCTGGAGCGGGGCGTCATGGTGGTTTCATTACCTGAAGGCCTGCGATAGTCTCTTTGACCCCGCCAAATAGCTAGTGCTACAATCCCGTAACGGCAGCAATCTTGAGCAGTCCCTTGGCTTAGGGAAAGCAGTCTCGGCGACTGGGCCGATTTCCAAGGGGGTTTTATCATGTCGGGTCACTCCAAATGGTCCACCATCAAGCATCAAAAAGGCGCGGCTGACGCCAAACGGGGCGTCATTTTCACCAAGATTAGCCGGGACATAACCCTGGCCGTGCGGGACGGTGGCGGCGGTGATCCTGACATGAATTTTCGTCTCCGGCTGATGCTGGACAAAGCCAAAAGCAACAACATGCCCCAAGAAAGCATCAGTCGTGCGGTCAAAAGAGGCACCGGCGAAGGCGGAGAGGGCGCAGAACAGCTCGAAGAGATGATCTATGAAGGATATGGTCCGGGTGGTGGCGCCATCCTGATCCAAGCAGTAACCACCAACCGGAACCGCACGGCCGCGGATGTACGGTCGACCTTTGCCAAGGGCGGCGGCAATCTTGGTGAAAGCGGTTGTGTGGCTTGGAATTTTGAAACCAGGGGAGTCATCGCCCTGGAGATATCGGATGAATCCCGGGCTGAAGAACTTGGTCTCATGGCCATCGACGCAGGGGCGGACGACATCAGCATCGAAGACGGTGTGCTGGAGATATTGACCGCTCCCGAAGTCCTTCTTGCGGTCCAGAAAGCGTTGCAAGAAGAAGGTATCTCTCCCGACTCTTCAGAGATTTCCATGATTCCCAAAACCACCGTGACCCTGGAAGAAGGGGCGGCCGAACAAACTCTAAAGCTGCTGGATAATCTAGAAGACCTTGACGACGTGCAAAAAGCCTACACCAGCGCCGATTTCCCGCCCGAGGTCTTGGAAAGGTACCGGTCAGCAAACTGATAACCGGGAATAAATAAAGAATTATGTTAGTGTTGGGGATAGACCCGGGCACCCTGCGGATGGGTTACGGTCTTCTTTCATCGGACCCCCAGCCGGAGGCGGAAGATTACGGGGTAGTCTCTTTGCCTTCCAAGATGCCCTTGGAGCAACGCCTTTATCAGCTTCACACCCATATCTTGAACATGATCAGCGTTTTCCACCCTGAGGTCATCGCCGTGGAGAAACCTTTCGTCGGAAGAGGGGAAAGGAGTTTCCCCGGACCGGCTCTGGCCGTGGGGCAGGCCCAGGCCGTCGTTCTCATTGGGGCCGCCAGCCAGGGAATACCCATATTCTCCTACTCACCTGCCGAGATTAAAAGTTCGGTGTCCGACTTCGGCGCCGCGTCGAAAGAGCAGATGCAGCAGGTGGTGGCTGCCACCCTGGGACTGAAGGAAACCCCGGAGTCCGATGCCGCCGACGCCCTCTCCGTGGGGCTTTGCCACCTGATAAAGAGTCAGTCCGCCGCCGCTCTGCGCCAGGAAATATCCCCGGGTTTCGAGAGGTAGCGGTTGATAGTTAGCGTCCGCGGTATCCTAGAGGCCGTGGGACCGGACTGGGTGCACCTGCAAGTAGGTGGGGTTTCCCTGCAGATCTCTGTTCCAGGATCGGACATTAACGATCTGGGCCCAATGGGCGGTCAAGTCCGGTTGTTTACCCACCTACGGATACGTGACGAACAGCCGGTGCTTTACGGCTTCTCCTCCACCCATGCCATGCAATTGTTCCTTATGTTAAACGGCGTTTCCGGAGTGGGTCCCAGGCTCTCGCTGGCCTTGCTTTCCAGCCTAGGCGTGTCAAACTTGCAACAGGCCATCTTCAACGGTGACATCGCTTCCCTGAGCTCCGCCCCCGGAGTGGGCCGGCGCACGGCGGGGCGGATAGCGTTGGAGTTGAAGAGCAAAATCGACGAAGGCGCGGCAGAAATCGGCATTTCTGAAGGCTCCGGAGACGGAGCGGTGATTGAGGCATTGATGGCTTTAGGCTACACCGCCGTGGAATCCCGCCAAGCGGTAAACGGGTTGAAAGACGCATCCGAACTCCCGGTGGAAGAACGTATCCGACTGGCCCTGCAGCAGTTCGGCGGCGGAGGCTAGGGATTATCTAAGAAATGGCCAAGACTTCGGCCTGGTATAATTCCTCTGAGGGCAATCTCGGTTCAATCAACTATCTGAGGCTCTAAGATGGGCGCCTTTTCCCACCCGATCACGTTAATAGGGGCCCAGGACACTCAATCTGAAACGTTGGACGCTCTGGTAGATACTGGAGCCACGTTCACGTCTGCTCCGGAAGCCACATTGGAGCGCGTCGGTATTCGGAGGGAAAACCAAATCCGGTTGAGGCTGGCTAATGGTGAAGTCGTTGAACATGCAATCGGGGAGGTGGTGGCCGAAATGGATGGCGTCAGAAGGACAATCATCTGTATTTTTGGTCCCGAGGGCGTCCAGGCTCTTATAGGCGCCCACACGTTGGAAGCCTTTCTTCTTGCCGTGGATCCGGTCGAGCAACGATTGATCCCCACCGAAGCACTCTGGTTGTAAGAGCCATGACTGAATTTACCCGCGCGAAAAAGTGGGCCAACGCCGGAAAGGAAATCAAAGACGTTTGGGCCGCCGGCGCAAGCCCGGAGGACAGGCGCTTCGAGCTAGTCGCCGATTTCAAGATGACCGGCGATCAACCCCAGGCGGTGGCCCGGCTGGCGCAAGGCGTCAATGACGGCGCCACCTTCCAGACCATGTTGGGCGTGACCGGCAGCGGCAAAACATTCAGCATGGCCAACATTGTCCAGGAAGTCCAGCGGCCGACCATCGTGATGGCCCACAACAAAACCCTGGCTGCCCAGCTTGCCTCCGAATTCAAAGAGTTCTTCCCCCACAATGCCGTCGAGTATTTCGTGTCATATTACGACTACTACCAGCCCGAAGCCTACGTGCCCCAGTCCGACACTTACATCGAAAAGGACTCCAGCGTCAACGAGGAACTGGATAAGCTACGACTGTCCGCTACCACTTCCTTGTTGACTCGCCGGGACGTGCTCATCGTTGCGTCGGTTTCCTGCATCTACGGGCTGGGTGACCCAGAGGATTACTTCAACTTAGTTGCCCAGGTAAAGGTTGGGGAGATTCGGAATAGGCGCCAGCTGGTGCGCCAACTGGTGGACATGCATTACGAGCGCAACGACATGGACCTGTCCCGTGGAAAGTTTCGCATCCGCGGCGATACCTTGGAAATCATCCCTGCCTACGAAGAGGCGGCGGTAAGAGTTCAGTTCTTCGGCGACGAGGTGGAGCGCATCGTTCAACTGGACCCGCTCACCGGCGAAGTGCTGGCCGACCTTGCTGACATAGCCATCTACCCCGCCAACCACTTCGTGACCTCTAAGGAAAAGCTGGAAGCGGCCATCGTTGATATCGGCCTAGAATTAGAAGAACGGCTAGGGGAGATGCGCGCGGAAGGAAAGATACTTGAATCGGCCAGACTGGAGAGCCGCACCCACTACGACTTGGAGATGCTACAGGAAACCGGATTCTGCTCCGGTGTAGAAAACTACTCCCGCCATCTATCCCGCCGGGCGCCCGGTAGTTGTCCATGGACGCTTCTGGACTACTTCCCGGAAGACTATCTGATGTTCGTCGATGAGTCCCATATGACTCTCCCGCAAGTTCGAGGCATGTACCACGGAGACATGTCCAGGAAAAAAACATTGGTGGACTTCGGTTTCCGCCTGCCGTCGGCCCTGGACAACCGGCCCCTGAACTTCGAAGAATACGAAGGCCATATCAACCAGGTCATCTACGTGTCGGCAACCCCCGCCGCCTTCGAGATGCAACGAAGTACGGCCACGGTGGAGCAGGTGATCCGCCCCACCGGCCTGCTGGACCCAACGTTGGAAGTAAAACCTACCGAAGGCCAGATCGACGACTTGCTGGAACAGATCAAGATCAGAGTCGACCGGTCGGAACGTGTATTGGTGACCACGCTGACCAAGCGAATGGCCGAGGAATTGGCCGACTATCTTTCGGAGATGGGTATTCGCAACAATTATTTGCACTCGGACATTCAAACCTTGGACCGGATAGAGATTCTTCGCGACCTTCGTCTGGGAGTGTTCGACGTTGTAGTGGGAATCAACTTGCTCCGAGAAGGCTTGGACCTACCGGAGGTCAGCCTGGTGGCAATTCTGGACGCCGACAAAGAAGGTTATCTCCGGTCCAACACCTCGCTGATCCAGACCATTGGCCGGGCCGCCCGCCACTCCAGCGGGCACGTTATTATGTACGCCGACCGGATCACCGATTCGATGCGGACGGCCATCGACGAAACCAACCGGCGCCGGGCCATTCAGGATGCGTTCAACAAAGAGCACGGAATCGAGCCCCAGAGCATCCAGAAAGAGGTCCATGACATCACCGAGGGAATCAAAGCCATAGCGGAAAGCCGCACCCGCTACGACGTAGTCCGCAAAGAAATGTCCCGCTCCGACATGTATCGAGTGGTCAAAGACTTGGAAGTGCAGATGAAAGAGGCGGCCAAAAACCTGCAGTTCGAAAAAGCCGCCCAGTTCCGCGACGAGATCTACGAGCTAAGGCGGTTGCTGGTTCTAGAAGAGAAGACCCTGTCGCCGGCGGGGATTAGCGCCGAGGAGTAGCGTAGCTGACAAGCATCTCCTAACCTTAACGTCCAGACTTCAGAAGTCGTAGAGAAACACTTAAGTCCAGATTCTCAAGTAGCAAACCTGCACGTAATGGCTAGCGATACACCAAGTTGATCGTGGTGGATTGACTGATAATCATAGAGAGTCATTCGGAGGATCAAGGCGACCTGGAATCTGGGGTGGACCGGTCCCGCCTATCCCCAGATTCCTCCCTCCGGTCGGAATGACATTTGGCACTTCTACATAGACCGAATATTAGTTCCAGTATATTCCTATGCACCGCTCCCAAAATGTCACCCCGAGCGCAGCGAGGGGTCTGGAGACGTGGGGTGGTCAAACCATTCACTGGCTAGGTCGTCCCAATAGAGATTCGCGTTTTCAAGAAGAGTGACCTTCTTGCTTCGCCGCCAAGCCTTGATTTGCTTCTCCCTCGCTATGGCAGACGCCACATCGTCCGATGATTCGAAATACACAAGCTTCGATACGTTGTATTTGGCCGTGAATCCTGGTGCCACCTTGTTGCGATGCTCATAAACCCGGCGAGTCAGGTCGTTCGTTACGCCTATGTAAAGCGTTCCTCGGTGGCTGGCCATAATGTAAACGTAATACTCGCGCAACTTATCCTCACCCCAGATTCCTCTCCCCGATTGCATCGGGGCTCGGAATGACAGATTATACCTAGGCGAGTATCAGGGACGGAACTGCCGATTGTCAGTCGGCTCCGTCAACAACCGCGTGCAACCGTGCCAACAACTCCCCGTTTTCCTCGGTGGTAAATCCGTCCACGTAGTACTTCCTCTCGCCGGTGGTGCCGTCAACCGCGCCCATGTCCACCGATTTTTGGATCACCTTGGTCTCGCCGTCAATGGTCGGGAGCAAGTTCCGCCCCGCAAAACGCGATAGCGCGGCCACCAGTCCATATCCGCCCCAGTTGGAAACGCTGGAGATGATTAGCCGGTCCACTTTGGTCACCGCCGGGTCATTGGGAAGGGTTTCCACTAGTGGTATGAACTCCACCAGGTTCCCCATCCCAATCTCGTTGCCGCCATCGCCGATGCCTACCGACGGAATGCCTGCCTCAAACAGGTAGTCCAACCGGGCGGTGTGAGGCGTGATGTCCACGTATCGCATATTCAAGTAGGCGTCGTCATTGGTCCTGCTGCAACGTTCGATGGAAATTATCAATGATAGGTCCAGCCGCTCTAGGATCTCCGAGCTTGCTTTTCGGCTGGTTTCGATGTCGGCAATGGGAAAATCCACTACCTCCGTCCCATCCTCCAACAGACCTTCCAGCACGGGCACAGTGTAGGAGTCGGTGATGTAGGTCACCCTTCGCCCCAGCGCCTGCAAAGCTTTACCGATGGCAATCGCTCCGGCGGGTCCGTCCGTCTCCGGACTGCCGGCAGACAATATGTAAAACCCGGTAACGATGGCCACGTTGCCGGGATGGTCCATGATGTACTGGGCCGCCTGGGAGCAAAAGTCGGCCGGCATGTGGGGCCGGAGGAGGGCGACACCCCGTTTGTCATGATCCAAAATAATATCTTCGATGGTCTGGGTCATTTTAATCACCCTTTCGCTGGCTGATAGCTGACAGCGGAAGCCTGAAAGCTACAGAACCGCGTAATCGGCGTCGCGCTGGCCGGTAATGAACATCATTCCCGGAGTGTGGGTCATCATCAGACTGGGCTTGCAATTAAGCGCCACCGCCTGGGGAGTTACTCCGCAGGCCCAGAACACCGGCTCCTCGCCGGGATAGATGTCCACCGCGTCCCCGAAGTCCGGCCGGGAAATGTCCTTGATGCCGATCGCCGAGGGATCGCCAATGTGGACCGGCGCGCCATGGGTCGCCGGGAACCGTGAGGTCACCTGGACGGCCCGGACTATCTGCTCCCGTTTTATCGGACGCATACTCACCACCATCGGACCTGAAAAACGCCCGGCGGGAGTGGTGGGGATGTTGGTGATGTACATGGCCACGTTGCGCTCAAGTTCCTGGTGCCGCAACGGAATTCCCGCTTCTATCATCGCGGTTTCGAAGGAGAAGCTGCAGCCCATCAGGAACGAGACCAAGTCGTCCCGCCAATGGGACACCAAGGACTCAACCTCATCCACCATTACTCCATTCTCATAGATCCGGTACCCGGGGATATCGGTGCGGATGTCGGCCCCCGCCGCCGTCAGCACCGGTTCAACGTTGCCTGCCTCTATGACTTCCAACAGGGGACAGGGCTTAGGGTTCCTCTGGCAAAAGAGCAAAAACTCGAAAGCCAAGTCCTGAGGCAAAATCGCCAGATTCGCTTGAACGTAACCCGGCGCAACGCCGGAGGTTACCCCTCGCCAACTCCCGCCACGGATCTGTTGCCACACTTCACTTGGCTTTTTGGGCAAGGTTTGAGTGCTCATCAAATTCTCCCCTGGTCAATTCTCAACCAGCTATATAATAATCTCTCGCCGGTATTCAACCGGAATCTCCCAACATCATAGTTGTCGCCTCCCGGCCAGTCAATTTGGTTCAGCCGGGTAAACTAGGGAGGGGGAAGGTAGGCGTCTAAACCCTCTCACCGGGTGGTATACTTGCCCAAGTTAGTCTCAAAAACATCGGCGGAGCCAGGGCAAGGCGTTGTATAGCTTATTTCTGCTGGCGGATGATTCAAACGGAGCGCTGCCACTGCTCGGGGTAATAGACCGGGCCGGGTTTTCGTGCTGTGTGGGCGCCGACCTGTCTCATTTGGAGGAAGGTGGCGACCCGGTAACGCCGGAAGCGGTCCTGGTGGACTTGGAATCCGTTGGCCCCGCCCAGACCCACCAGTTCGTTGACCGATGCAAGCAACTCAAGCTGCCCGTCGTGGTGGTTATTCCCGGAGAACAAGCCTCAGATCATGACCCCTCTCTTAACGCCGACGAATATATCTTCGGACCCGTAAAGGAACCGGAGCTCGCCGCCAGGATAAAACAGGCAATTTATCGAGTTGACGGTCCAGCCAGCTCTAAAGTCCTAAGGGTCGGAGAGTTGATGATCGACCTGGAACGTTACGATGTCACCATCTCCGGCCGCCGTGTATCGCTAACCTACAAGGAGTTCCAACTCCTGGTGCTTCTGGCCTCCAATCCGGGCCGGGTCTACACCCGAGACGCCTTGCTAAGCCAGGTTTGGGGCTACGATTACCTGGGGGGCACCCGGACGGTGGACGTGCACGTGCGGCGGCTGCGGTCTAAAGTGGAAGGTCCCGGCCGGGTCTACGTGGAAACCATCTGGAACGTCGGCTACCGCTTCAAGACCTCATCTTAACGAATAAGGTTCGATTCGCGGCCCCCGCTGATTAGCTCCCCTCGGCGCTGACCTGGTCCAAGAACCGGCGCACTTGAGCCGCTAATCCGGCATGCTCCGGGGCGGCCAACTCCGGGTCTTGATCCCTTACTCGGGCTGCCTCGTCCCGGGCGGTTTCCAAAAGCTTGCGGTCCGACAATTGGGCCATCCGCAGATTGGGCAATCCGCTCTGACGGGTGCCGAAAAAGTCTCCCGGCCCCCGCAATTCCAAGTCAACCTCGGCAAGTTGGAAGCCGTCGTGAATCTGCTCCAGAGCGCCCAGCCGCTCCCGAGCCCCTTCCGAAGGAGAATCCGAAAGCAAGATACAGTAGCTTTTATGCTCGCCCCGGCCCACCCTGCCTCGGAACTGATGCAGCTGGGCCAGCCCAAACCGATCGGCGCCTTCGATCAGCATAACCGTGGCGTTGGCCACGTCGATGCCAACCTCGACCACAGCCGTCGAAACCAGGACGTCGACCTCTCCTTCCCGGAACCGGCGCATCACGGCGTCCTTGTCCTTGGCCGGCATCCGGCCATGGAGCAAGCCCACCCGCAGGTCTGGGAAAACTTCCTCGGACAGCCTTTTATGCTCGTCGATCGCCGCCTTCGACTCAATGGTGTCCGACTCACCCACCAGCGGGCAAATGACAAAGCCCTGCCGCCCTGCCTCAACTTCCTTACGCATGAATCCATAAGCGGCCGGGCGGCGTTCCGGAGGGAGCCACCGGGTAGCAACCTGCTGCCGTCCGGCGGGCAACTCGTCGATGGTGGAAATGTCCAGGTCGCCGTAGAGGGTTAGCGACAACGTACGAGGTATGGGGGTGGCCGACATAATCAGGGCGTGGGGAGTCTCGTCCCCCCTTTCCCGCAAGGCGGAGCGCTGCATCACCCCAAATCGATGCTGCTCATCGGCCACGGCCAGCACCAGTTTGGGCATGGAGACACCGGACTGGATCAGCGCCTGAGTGCCGATTAGTAGGTCCAGGTTTCCTTCGGCGGCCATCTGGGTAAGCTCTCGTTTTACCGGACGGCGAGTGCTTCCGGTAAGCAGTCCCACCGACACTGGCCTTCCCAGGGATTCCAGGTAGATCGAGATGAGATTATCCTCCTGCACCGGACGGGCTAGGCCGGCCAGTAGCCTGACGACGGTCTGGAAATGCTGCTCGGCCAGCACTTCCGTGGGGACCATGATTGCGCCCTGATAACCGTCGGCGGCAACCGCCAGCAACGCCGCCAGAGCGACCACGGTTTTGCCGCTGCCGACCTCTCCTTGAAGCAGCCGGTTCATCGGCGGAGTGCCTCGCTCTAAATCGCCCAGGATCTGGTCTACACAACGGCGCTGGGCGGCCGTCAGCGAGAAAGGCAACGAATCGTAGAACCCCGACAGGATCTGACTATCGACCTGAACCGCCACTCCCTTGACCTCGCTCGCCTGGTGGTGGCGCCGGGCCAGCACCGCCAATTGAAGAGTGAACAATTCGTCGAACGCCAATCGGCGGCGCGCCTCTTCCCAAGCGGCCATGTCATCGGGATAGTGGGCCTGCATGACGGCTTGTTGCAGGGGCATTAGGTGGTTCTGAGACAAAACGTCTTCCGGCAAAAATTCGTCAACGCCCGCCAACCATTCTTGCAGCCCCTGCCAGGACAACCTCCGAACGTTCCTTGCGGTCAACCCCTCGGTCAATGGGTAAACCGGGACCAGTCTGCCGGTATGGATCGGGGTCTGTCCATGGTCCAGCAATTCGTAATCCGGCGACTCGAAGACCAACTGACCCTTGAAAACGCCGGCCTTTCCGCTGATGGCTATTCTGGTGTTGGGCTTCAGAGTGCGGGCCAGGTGGCGCTGGCCGAACCATACGACTTTTATGTTGCCTGATTCATCGCTCAACACGGCCTCGGTGTCTACCCGGCGGCCCTGGTAGCCCTGCTTGATCGCCCGGGATTCCCAGACGGTACCGACCACGGTGCAAGGTTCGTCGGGCGACACTTCCGAGATCTTGGTGATGGTTGAATAGTCGATGTGGCGGCGGGGGAACAGATAAAGGAGATCGCGGACAGTGGTGACTTCCAAGCGCTTGAACCTGGCCGCCAATTTGGTGTCGACGCCCCGCAAACGATCCACGGGAGAATCCACCGTTAGTCCGCCGGGGGTTGAAGCTTGCCGCGGAGCCGGCTTCTTTGCCGGTTCGCTGGGAGTTGACGGCTGGGGGTTCTTGGCTTCCGGCGGGTGGGAACCACCGGCATCAGATCCTGAAGAGTCTCCATCCAGCAGATCGCGCCACCGGCCGGCCCATTTGCCCCGCTCCTCGGCGGTCATCCCCAAGTATGGGTTGTCTAAGAGATCCGAAGCTGTTCGCAGGCCGCTAAGCCGGGCGGTCATCTCTTCGGTCCAAGTCTGGATATACCGGTCCAGGCCTCCCATCACAGCCGTGTTGTCGAAACCCCTGCTTTCTTCCAAGGCAAGGATATTCCGGAATGAATCCACCCAAGAAAGCCCGCTTTTTGGTCGTGAAGTCATCGGGAATTCAGTATATCACGGGCTTCCCAGCGGCCTAGGGGCTGGTGTCATAAAACAAGTCTTATAAGCGGGATCAACCGCACGTCTCAAGTCAACCGGCGCGGGTCAATGCCAACCCCACGGCGCCGGGACCGATGTACGTCCCCAAGGTGGCTCCGAAGCGGGCGGAGACTATCTGGTCTTCGGGTAATAGCTCCGAAAGCTCCTGGCGCAGCCCTTGCGCCAGCAGCGAATCATTGCTGTGAATCACCGCCAGCTGAGTCAGCGGGGCCGCCTGGCGGGCCAACTCCAAAAGCCGGCGCAATCCCCGCTGACGGTTGCGGGCTCGCTCGATCGGCACAGCCTCCCCGTCTTCTAGACCCAATATGGGCTTTACATTGAGAATGGAGCCGACGAATGCTTGCGCCTTACCGATACGCCCGCCCTTTTGCAGGTATTCCAAGGTATCCAGAAGGAAATAGCATTTCGTCAATGACAGGCTGCCGGCCACCTTGGAGGCCACGTCCGCCAATGGCAAGCCTTTTTCGGCCAATTCAGCTGCCGCCAAGACCACCAACCCCAAGGGTATCGACGCAAGCTGGGAATCGGCGATCTGAATCTCAGCTCGGTCTCCCATCGATGCCTTGGCCTGCTCCGCCGAGTTCAAGGTCCCGCTCAGCTTGCCGGACACGTGGATAGATAGAATGCTGTGGCCCTGGTCTATCAGAGCGGTGTATACCGACTGGAAGTCCGCCGCCGAAGGCTGGGAAGTCGTGGGGTAATGAACGCCGGCAATAAGATGGCCGTAAAGATCATCGGGGGAAATGTCGACCCCATCTTTGTAGCTGACATCCCCCACTATCACGTTGCACGGAACCACGGTGATGTTCCGCCGCTCGGCCAGATCGGATGGTAGGTCCGCGGAACTGTCAGTTACTATCCTGATTGCCATTTCGTTTATCGCGAGTCTGTCCGCGGGTCAAGCCCTTGAGTGCTTGACCAGGACGCCGCTCCTCCCCATTGTATTTGGTATCCGTCGCATCTCAACCGGTCCCGAAAACTGTCGGCTATTGGTTTCCGGCGATGAAGTGTTATCGCCTGTTCTCGACCCAAATCCCGCATCAACTAATGGTAACCGTCATCTACTTCTTCCAGGCGCTCAATGGATACCGCCGTTCATTCGACAGAAGCCAGGTAATGATAGTGGGGCTGGCCGCCATCGACCAAGTCAACCTGTATACCTGGATGCCGTTGCTCCAACCGTTGGCTTAACGCCTCGGCATCGTCCCGATCGGCTGCGGCCCCTAGGTACAACGTCACCACATGGCTTGGAGACATCCCGGCCAGCGCCAAAGCGGATTCTAACACCTGTTCCGGAACTTCTCCCGCCGCGACAATCTTCCCCTCCAACAAACCGATGTACTGGCCCGCAGCAACTTTCAGCTTGTCCACCGTGGCCGGCCGCACCGCCTTGGTCACCTCGATGGCCACGATTCCGGCCAGAGCCGAATTCATCGACGCCAAATTATTCTCGGCGGATTCCTCCGGGTTGAAGGCCAACATCGCCGCCACTCCCCGAGGCACGCTATCGGAGGGCACCACGTATACTCCGTTCTTAGCCTTCACCACCTGCTCCGCCGTGGCGATCACGTTCTTGTTGTTGGGTAAGATGATCGTGTGTTTAGCCCCAGCGGATTCCACTGCCTCTAGAATATCCCGCACGCTGGGGTTCATGGTCTGGCCTCCACTGACCACGACGGCGCAGCCGACCTCCCGGAATAGAGCGTCCAGACCGTCCCCGGAAGCGACGGCTACCACCGCCAATTCACCACCGGATACGGCCGTACTTAGCCCGGCGGCAAATTCTCTATTTTGCTGGTTCATATTCTGAATATCTATCTGGTTTAACTGGCCCAAAGACGCTCCCAAGCTTAGCGCAGGCCCGGGGTCCGGTGCGTGGACATGTACTCTGACGCTTCGGCCGCCTCCAACCACCACGGCCGACTCGGAAATTTCCACGAACTGATGGCGAATCGACTCGGCCGCCAGATCTTCACCGGTGATTACGAACTGGATACAGTATCCCCATTGGATTTGCGACACCGAATCTAGATAATGAGCATCAAGTCCAGCAGTCCGGCTCGCATCCGAACCGGTGTAGCCCCTGGCAACGGCCATTGCTACTTGTTCATCGCCCGTGCCGTTCAGATGGGCCAGGGCTCCACCCATAATAACCACCACCCCCATACCCCCGGCATCCACAACCCCAGCTTCCCGCAAGACCGGCAGTTGTTCCGGCGTACGGTCCAGGGCTTCTTGGCCGGCACGGAAGGCCTTTTCCCATAGATCTCGTGGACCCTCGCCGCCGCCTTCCTGACATTCTTGGGACTCCAACGAAAGAGAACGGATAACCGTGAGCATCGTGCCTTCCACCGGCTGGCCCACCGCCTGGTAAGCGGCGTCGGAGGCCAGTGAAAACGCCCAAGCCAGGTCCGCCGCTCGGCATACCTGCTTTTCCTCGAGGGCTTCTGCGAAACCCTTAAGGAATTGGGACAGGATCACTCCGCTGTTGCCTCTAGCTCCCCAAAAAGCCCCGTCGGCCAGCCCCCCAGCCACCTCAGCCAGTGTGCTGTCAGTGGCCGTTGGACACCTCTCCATGGCCGAACGCATGGTCAATAGCATGTTGGTGCCGGTGTCGCCGTCGGGCACGGGGAAAACATTAAGGGCGTTGATGGCCTCTCGATGCCGCTCTAAGGCCCGGGTGGCAGCGGCAAAGGCTTGTCTCAAATCATCGGCGGTTAGATGTGACATCGGTAGGCGCTTCAATCCGAATGTAATCTCGGGCGGAATACCGTGAACATTTAGATCTGGATCAGGGTCAGGCTGCGCCCAATTATATAACACCGGCATCCCGGGAGCGGGCCAGGCCCGACCGCCAGCAGCCCCGATTCTCCTTGACACTCGTGAGGCTCTAGCTTAGTATTGATTGTCGAGGAATAATATGGATTACGCAGTATTCAAAACCGGTGGTAAACAATACCGGGTCAAACCGGGCGACACATTAGACGTGGAAAAGCTGACGGTGGCCGTGGATTCCATCGCCGAATTTGGCGAAGTTCTTGCCATCTCCAACGACGGGGAAGTCACCTTCGGTTCACCGACGATTGAAGGCGCCAGAGTGCTGGCTCGGGTCGACTCCCACTACAAAGACAAAAAGCTCATGGTCTTCAAGTACAAATCGAAGACCAGATATCGTCGAAAGAAAGGCCATCGCCAAATTTACACGAGATTGGTGATTCAGGACATCCAGTCCGAGCCACCCGCGCCGCCCAGACGCCGAAGGACTAGGGCCCGCGCAGCGGTAGCAGAGGAAGAAGGGAGCGCCGAGAATGGCTCATAAGAAAGCAGGCGGCAGCACGAGCAACGGCCGCGATAGCAATGCTAAACGGTTGGGCGTCAAAAAGTACGGCGGCGAGACAGTCACCAGTGGCTCCATCATCGTGCGGCAGCGCGGCACCCGCTTACACCCGGGGACCAACGTTGGGTTGGGCCGCGATTTCACCCTATTCGCCAAGATAGATGGACGGGTCACTTTTGAATGGGCGTTAAAGGGTAAGCGGAGAGTCAGCGTTTATCCCGTTGAGGCGGCGGAATCCATCGCGGCCTAGCTGACATCTAACTACTATAACCAAACAAAGATCAAGACTGAATGCCTTGGTTCAGGTTTCAAATCTAAGTTGACTGGTATCCAAATATGAAAACAGACATCCACCCAAAGTTTTATCACTCTGTGGTAACTTGCTCCTGCGGCAACGTGTTCCATACGGGAGCCACCAAGCCAACCATGCGTGTGGAGCTATGCGGCAAGTGCCACCCCTTCTACACCGGCGAACAGCGGGTGGTTGATACCCAAGGCCGCATTGAGCGTTTGAAGCGGCGTTACAGCCTGGATTAGTCCGGGCCGCGATCGCGAAGTATTCTGGCGTCCCTAAGACAATCCCGGTTAACCTCTTGGCCTCGGTTTCAGGCGTGAATGCTTCCATTTATGCAAGTACACACACGATTCCGTAGGAAACCGCAAACCCCTAGGCTGTTCAGTCTTCTACATGCTTGCGCAGCAATCCGGACCCAGGACAACCGCTTACCTAGCGATACGCCCTCCCCAGATCGACTTCCTGAATACAGCGATACGAGGTAAGAACAGCGTTGGCGGAACTACCAAGATTTAACTACGGCGGGCAGGCAATCATCGAAGGCGTGATGATCCGGGGCCGGAGCCACTTCAGCTTGGCGGTGCGGCGCCAGGACGGCACCATCTACCGCCAGCAAGAACTCCTCAATAATATGTTCACCGGCCCAGCCAGGCGCATCCCATTATTGAGAGGAATCCTGGTCCTGCTGGAGTCCCTTTCCCTGGGAGTGAAGGCCCTGCGCCGCTCCGCCAATATCGCCATGCAGGAAGAGGATGGTGACGAGCAGGAGGAGTTGCCCGCTTGGGCCATGGCCGGGACGCTGGCCGTATCCATGCTGCTAGGCGTCGGGTTGTTTTTCCTTCTGCCCCTGCTGATTGTCTGGTTATTGGACCCATACATCGCTTCAGACTTGGTCAGCAACGTGATCGAAGGCGTCATCCGCCTCACGATTCTGGTGTCCTACATCAAGCTGATCGGCCTGTCCAGCGATATCAAACGGGTATTTGCCTACCACGGCGCCGAGCATATGGCAGTCCATACCTACGAAGCAGGTCTGGCCCTGGTGGTGGAAAACGTTCGCAAATTCGGGACACCTCACCCCCGGTGCGGCACCGCATTCTTGCTAACAGTAGTCCTTATATCCATCGTCGTGTTCGCTTTTTTGCAGCGGCCTCCTATGGAATGGCGGATAATCTCCCGCATCGCCTTGGTCCCGGTGATCGCGGCTTTCAGCTATGAAGTCATCCGCTTTAGCGGGGCGCATCAGGAAGCATGGTTCGGGCGAATGCTATCTCAGCCCGGATTGATCTTGCAGCGGCTGACCACCAGGCAACCGGACGACTCCCAGATAGAGGTGGCCATCTGCGCCATGGAAACGGCCATCGCCGCCGATCAGGAACGGGAGAACCCGGAGCCGATCAGCTTGGTCAATGGTGGAGAAACCGCAATTGAAATTGCGGAGCCTGGCACTACGGCGGAAAACGAAGCAGAGTCGAGCGCCGATAGATGAGGCACGACCGGTTAATGATTCATCAGCTGGGCGAGTGGGAATCCAAGAGCGGCGTCACTCCAACATCAAGGCTTAGAAAGCTGAAACCAGCCCTTTCAGAGTAATGCCGGTCCAGATCGGTGTCTCCGATGTGGTAATACTCTTCAGCCTCAAATTGCTCCTTCACCGTACTGAGTTGATGCTTCAACACAGTGAAATCGACTGATATCCCGCTGTCCCTCCAGATCCGCTGCTGGGTGCTGATGGTCCGGTCGGAGCAGCTGCCGACCCAAAACCCCAACTCCTTGGCTTTCCTCACCATATCCAGAGTGATAATCCCCGGTGGGTCCCCGACTTCCAAGGTTCCGTCAATATCAAAACTGATTAGCTTGGCCAAATATTTACCTCGAACGTTGGGCTATTGACACTACATGCCAGACTCTTGTGGGAAGCGTGAATCATTACAGGTCTTCCCATTCATCACGGCTGATCTGGGCCTGGCGCAAGATCCTAGAGAGCAGACCTCTTCCGATATCTCCTCGGTGTGGATTGGGTATCCAGATGGTTATGTCCTGTCGAAGCATAAACTGATGTCTGCCACCCGAATATGGCCCTTCAAACCCCGACAGCCGTAAGTAACGAATGAGGTCCTGCCGCCTGACCGGCCCAAAAGAAGGCATTAGGCAACTTCATTTATCGTCAGCTCAATCCCGTCGACCACTGGTAATGGGAGATTTTTGTAAACGCGGAGTAATATCCATTCCTCTAGCACTTCTTCCAACTGCTCACGGCATTCCTCAAGCGTAGAGGCATTGGCGAAAACTCCGTTGCACATGGAAATCTCACCATAGAATGAACCGTCATCGTCCAATATTTCATATTTCGCGTGGCGCATAGCGGCCTGCGTATACTTGGTCAACATCTCTAATGTTCCTCAGATGGCCTGGGACACCGTCAGGCTTTTGACCGCATGATCGAGAACCGCGCGCACCTGCTCAACAGTAACGCCGGGGAACAATTCCACGAACCGAGCTAGCTGGATTCCATCTTCCAGGTTTTCGAAGAGAGCCGTAACTTGGACGCGAGTACCGCGGAACACTCAGCTGCCGCCTAGGCAGTGAGGGTCGCGCTCGACCGCTGGACACGACGACCAATCCAACATGACATCATCCTAACCTTCGGTGAGCATCTATTCAAGGCGGACAACAGCGGAGTGCAATAGGGGTGCCGTCTAAAGTTGATGCAGCCAAACCGTCCCCTTGGGTGGCTCGTCGATCAGCCGGAACTGGGGGAGGGTAAAGCCGTCTTCGCCGTCCAGAAAAGCCACTTCTACCCGCTTGCCGATGGCCACGTTCTCTTCTTTTTCCGGCTCCATGCTTTCGTCAACCAGGTTGGCGGTGATGCGGAGACCGTCATATTGATCAGGCTGTCCGCTTTGCTCGTCCAACTCCACCAATACAATGGCGAAAGGCGCCCAATCCCTGAAGCTGGGAACGACGGTGTGAGCTACGATCTGGTAGCTGTATATCGTACCTTTGCCACTGACCTGATTCCATTCCCAATGCAACGACGTGCACCACGGACAGCCGGGACCAGGCTCCCCCCGCAGCAGACCGCAGTCCAGACATTTCTTCACCACCAATCGATGCTCGGCGGCTGCCTCGAAATACCCTTTGTATTCGGTGTCAGCGTCCGAGATGTTGATCTGCTGTCCCCGGTATACATAGGAGGGCATATTTTCATCTCCTCATGATCAGGGAGCTACCCACCGCCGGCGTGCCCCAACCCATGTTCATGCTTACTTCGGCATCCCTAACTTGGCGGCAATGGCCCTCCGAGTAGTCGTACGTGTGTACGCCTTCCAGGGCCTGGGGGCAATAGTCATCCACCGTGCCCCGCAACTGACGGACGTTTTCGATGACCATGTTCATGCCGTGGGTATATGCCTCGCACAGGTGGCCGCCGCTGGTGTTGTTAGGCCGCCGGCCGCCCAGATTGATTATTCCGCTCGTTACGTAGTCCTTTCCTTCCCCCTTCTCGCACCACCCGTAGTCCTCGAATTGGAGCAGGGCGGTGTAAGTGAAAGCGTCGTAACAACCGGTGACGTCCACATCGTCGTGGGTGACTCCCGCCAGTTCGAAAACCCTGGGACCGACGTAGTAGCCGGCCACCCGGCTAATGGGCCCGTGCTGGTAGTGGAAATCCCCGCCGGGCTTGGTCCCACGTCCTTGAACTCCCAAGATGTACACCGGTTTCTGCTTCAGGTCCCTCGCGCGCTCCGCTGAGGTGACTATCACGCAGGTGGCGTTGTCCGTTTCCAGGCAGCAGTCCAGCAGATGAGCCACCGGACGGATGATCCAACGGGAGTTCATTACATCTTCAACGGTCACTCGCTGCTTCATCAAGGCCTTGGGGTTGTTGCTGGCATGATTGCTGTGGGCCACTTTGATGTGGGCCAGGTCTTCGTTCTTGACGCCATATTCCATCATGTGGCGGGTGAAGGTGAAAGAGAACTGCTGAACGGCGCTGATCATGCCGTAAGGCCGCTTCAACAAGTCGATACCGGTAATGGGAGACGCGGCCCGAACCCCGGTGCCCCCGATGCGCATCTGGGAGTAGCCGTTCATCGACCGGAAGATGGCGACGGTATCGGCCATACCTGCTTCTATGGCTCCCATGGCCAGGCCGACCAGGGCCTCGGTGCTGGAGCCGCCCCCGGAGCAGTCCATGTAGAAGTTGGGCCTTAAGCCCAGGTCGTACATTATGGACGTAGACGGCGTCGAGTCACCGCCATGGTAGCTCAACATACCGTCCACGTCTTCCGGCTTGAGCCCCGCGTCGTTCATGGCGTTGCGGATGGCCTCGGCGCCCATGGCCCGGGTGGTGCGGTTGGAGCCCCGGCTAAACTCGGTTTCGCCGACCCCGGCGATGCAGTACTTACCTCTCAAGCTAGTGTTCACGTGGCCTCCCTTCCGTGGGCCCCTGTGTGGCCTACGTTCGGCCTGACAGAGGACAACGGGCCGTTTCCTTCCCAAGCAAGTCTCAGAGTAACTGACGAAATCGCCTGGCAAAATCCCGGACGAACATTGAAGATAATTTTCAAACGTCGTTGAACTCTGGCTGATACCTCACGATGCCGCTTCTTCCGTTCAATGCTCCTTCTCGTAGCTCCATCACCATGAATGCCTCGTCCGGGACGTCAAATTCGCATCGGATGCCCACGCTCTTCGCCGTCTTGAAGCCGAACCTGGGGTAGTAGTTGGGGTGACCCAGGACAACTGCGATTTCATACCCGGCATCGGTGCATTTACGGAGCCCGGTCTTGACTAATTCAGACCCGATTCCACTGTTTTGAAGGGCTGGTGCTACCGCCATTGGCCCAAGACCTAAGGCATTGAAGCTGCTTCCTTCTGAATTGACGGTGACGGGAGAAAACAGTATGTGTCCCACCACTTGATCACTTCGGACTGCAACCAGAGATAACGTTATCGCTCCCCGCTGCCGAAGGACATCAACCAGTCGAGCTTCATCTTCTTTCCCAAAGGCCTCCGCCAAAAGCCGGCGTATGGCTGGAGAGTCCTCCGGTCTTTCCCTACGAATAGTTACCACTATAGTCCGTCTTCTTTTGAGCGGAATTTAACCCTACAGCAAGTTCCAACGCGGGTTCTTGGCGGCTTCTTCTTTCATATAGTCGACAATCCAGTCCCGCACATTTTCCTCTACGTAGATTGTGGGACGGATCAACTCGGATTCGTCGGAGATCAGTCCTTCCTTGATCGCGGTAGCTACCAAAGGCGAGCCGGGCAGGACCGGGCTTCCGATGCGGAGGTTGGCCATGGCCGGCTTGATGGAATGCAAAAACGCCAGCTTATCGGCCACCGTTTGCTCGGTTTCCCCCACCTCGCCGAAGCTCTGGGCGATGGTGTAATGGAGGTCTCCCTCTTCGCACATGGCGCAAACCTGGCGTAGAGGCTCCAGACGTTCGCCTAGGGTCTCACCGTCGTGCAGGTCTCCCCTGATGCCTCCCATGATTACCAGGGCGCACCCGGACTGCTTCATCAGCCCGACAATCTCGGCGTCGCAGCTAAAGGGGGCCAGACAAGTATTCCAGTTCAGTTTAAGGTCTGCCTCCAGAAAAGCGTGGCAGAGTGCCTTGGCGTGGTCCAAAGGAATGTTGAAGCCGTTGTCTATGAAGAACACTTTCCGCAGACCGAACTTCTCTTCCATCTCCTTAACTTCGCTGACTACTTCATCAATGGGCCGGATGACCCGCCAATCGGGCTCTTTCACTTGACCGTTGGAATCCGGCGTTGGGTAGGCGAAGTCGCCCAGCTTGGTCAAGACGCCGATGCCGAAACCCGCCTTGGTGTACTTTTCCATGTCCAGGTCTTCCAACCTCGGCGGCTTGTTGAAACCTGATTTGGCGCGGACCCCGTTGAATACCACCTCTCCGTTTTCCCGGTACACCAACCCGGACAGATGCCCGTAAGAGCTGTTGGAATCCAGCAGATCGGCCAGCTCGGCAAAAGTTTCGCCTCCATCCCCGGCGATCCCCAGATCCGGACCCATGTAGGCGAAACACTCTTTAGGCAGGAAGTTGAACGCCGGCCCGCCGACGACGATCTTGGCCGGGGAAAGGCTGCGAACCTTGTCGATGACCTCTTTAGAGGTAGGCAGGGCCCATTGGGGGTCGATATAGCTGTGATTGCCCAGATTGCGGATGGATATGCCCACCATCTCCGGCTGAAACTCCTTGACCGTGTTCTCCACATCGGCCAAATAGTCTTCGGAGAACATCAAGTCTAAAACCTTAAGGCTGTGCCGGTCCTGGTCTAAATGGCCGGCCACGTAGGCCAAACCGATGGGCAAGGGCCGGGCGTCCATGCGGCTCATCAGCCGGTGGTGGCGATTGGTGGCAATCAATAAGACTCTCATTCATCTCTCCAACTGGGGGGATGGGGTTGGACGAATTGATAATATCGCCCCTGGATTATCGTCCGTATTATCTTCTAATGAGGTTTGTTTGACAATCGGGGAGTGATTGAGATCGAAACTCGAAATCTCAAGCTTTTAATATCTCTTGCCGTGACACAACCCGCCGCATCAAGGGCTTCATACCCAGTTCGCTAGAGATCGAAAGAGACTCTTCCAATAAAGCGATGGCCTTGGCTCGGTCGCCCTCACCGTTACGCTGAAGAATGGTGTCGGCATAGTCGCAGCAGGTCCACGCCAACTCGGGCCGGTACCCCGCTTTGCGGCAGAAAGCCAGTGCGTCCTCGAAGTGGCCCGGTCGCCTGGTTCCAGTCGCCTGTAGTTTTGCTCAGAAGACCGAGGACGCGGTCTACCGAGACGACGGAGTCAGCAAGAATTGTGCCTGAATGCGGCTGCAATACATCGCGATAATCAACCGTCTTGCTCCGTCGTCCTTGAAAACTGCTACCATCGCCCGCGCGCATGTGGCCGCGATCGTGACAGAGTTAGTGGCATACGGTGACGCTAGAACAGCTTCGGAGGCCAGATCGGCCAAACCCAATCGCTCCCCGGTACCTGAAAGACGCGCGGCTAGCGCTATTGCCACGGCTAAGTACGCGGTGTCTAGTGTCGGACCAGGCGAGGTGATGTACATCACCTCCTCCAACCGGCCCAAGTAACTCCCCGCTTGAGCGAAATCGCCTTCTTCGTATTCCAGCATTATTCGGTGAAGCAGCAGGCGTGCATCCGAAGAGGAAACCGCAAACGCCCGGTCACTAAGTTCACGAGCAACCGTCCAGTCTCCCATCAGGAACGCCATTCTCATCTTTATAAGAATCCCGTTTAGAATAAAAAATGTGTCTCCGAGTTTTTGTGCTGGTGCCGCAATCCTTGACCCATGATAATCAGCCGCTTCAGGGTCGCCAAAATCTAGGAGCTGGCTTCCCGCTTGTTGATGAGCATCGGCTTCTGCGGCGATATTATCAGCACGAGAGGCTAGCTCAAGAGCTAACAGACTCTTGTCTAGGGCGGCCTGAGGCCGCCCTTGGTGCCTGTCGACACGAGCGAAGTTGCATAACGTATGCATCTCCAGTACCGTATCCCCTCGCTGCCTGGCTATGGCCAATGCCCGATTTAAGGCGATCTGCGCGCCGTTGTCGTCACCCTCTTGGATGCCCAGTGCCAGGCCATAGTCGGACAGGAGGCGGCCCTCCTCTTGGAAATCTGGTGGCATCAGCTCAATCGCACGCTCAAGCATCTGGGCTCTACCTGAGCGGCGACCGATCCCTATACCCATGATTGGATAGCTCACTATCGCCAAAGCGCGGTCCACGTCCATAGCGTCGGCGTAATAGTCAAAGGCACGGGCTATCGTATCGATCGCTTCCCGAATACGGTATAAAGGGAGCACACCTCCAAGAGCCCGGCCCAAACCGAATAGAAGCTCTGCGGACTCGGCATCCGTGGCAGGTTCGGGAGCGGTCAAGGACACTCGTTCCGATTCCAAGGCCCGTTGAAAGTGAAATCTGGCCTCCTCCCAAGCGTAAACCGACAGTTCTCGTTCACCAGCCAACTGGGAGTACTTTACTAGCTTTCCGATAACCAGCGACGGGTCGGCCTGGGCGAAGTGATGGGCCAGCAATTCTGGCTCTGTCTCAGCAACATCTTGGAATTGCTCTTCCAACACCAACCCTACCTTCTGGTGATATTCCTGCCTGTTGCTTCTTAACAGTGATTCATAGGCTGCGTCCCGAATCAAAAAATGTTTGAACGTGTAATTTGCATCCGGCGGCAAGCCCCTCTGATATAGGAACTCCGCGTCGACCAACTGTTGAAGGTGGCTGCCCAATAATTTCTCTCCTAGAGGCGAAACAGCTTTGATCAACTCGTAAGTAAACTCCCGGCCGAGAACAGCTCCAAGTTGCGCTATCTCGCGGGCCGAAGACAACCGGTCCAGCCGGGCAGTCAGAGAGTCCTGTAGTGTGGAAGGTATCGCCAGCGGCGCCAGCGGGCCCGCTAGTTCGTAATGGTCGCCGACCTCTGTAAGAAGATCGGACTCCAACAACATGCGGGTCAGCTCCTCGACGAAGATGGGTACTCCGTCGCTCTTAGCAGCCACTTGGCTCAGAATCTCCTGCGGCAGTGTCCTACCACCGGTTAGACGGCCAATCATCTCGCTCGTCAGCCTTCGGGTCAGCCTGCTTAGCATAATCGGAGTCACGTAGGCGCGGGTTGGCCAAGGTGGGGTGAAATCGGGGCGGGAGATAAGCAATGCCAAGACATTGGTGGTTGGGACCTGGTCTAGCAGAAGCCCAAGTATGGCGAGAGTAGATGGGTCGGCCCAGTGCAGGTCCTCCACAATGAGAAATACGCGCCAATTCTCGGAAGTGTCCAGCAGGAGCGCAACTAACAACCCACGTGTTCGCTCTCTTTCCACTTCAGGGCTCATCGCAAGGGGAGGGAACCGTTCGGCCAGGGGGACCGATAGCAATCCAGCAAGTAGGGACACTCCTTCCGATGGAGGGAAATCGACTTTGGCCAAGGCACTTTCCAGCTTGCTCAATCTTTCATCAGCAGAATCATCCCGTTCGAATCCCAGCCAACGTTCCACGTGTTCTAAAACAGGATGCAACGCACTATTTTGATGGTACGCAGAGCAACGGAGCTGCCGGTGGGTATGTGGTTCTTTGGCCAGCCGCTCAGTTACTCCCTCTACCAAGCGCGATTTACCGATCCCCGCTTCCCCGCTGAGCAGCACAACCTGTCCCAAGCCTTCTTGGGCCTGCTCCCACCGGTCCAGAAGCAGTCCCACTTCCTGCTCACGGCCTACCAGCGGGGTGAGTTGAGCAGCGGTGGCTACATCGAAGCGAGTCTGAGCGCCACTCTCCGAGAGAACGGCGAACAGCTCCATGGCGTCGGAGATTCCTTTGAGGTAGTGGAACCCTAGAGAATCGCAGACAAAGAACCCTTGAACGAGGTTGGCGGTGATGTCGCTGATCACTATAGAGTTGGGTTCCGCGGCCTCTTGCAGCCTGGCGGCGATGTTGGGTGTCTCACCCACAATAGCTAGTGATTCGACGGAATCGCCACTTCCCATCTCTCCGGCAACCACCAAGCCGGTGTGGACGCCTATCCGTACGCCCAGTTCCTGGTCTTTGTCCACTTTGAGCTTAATATTAAGGTGGTCGATATCCTCAAGAATTGCCAGACCAGCCCGGACCGCCCGCTGGGGGTCGTCCTCGTGGGCTTGAGGGTAGCCGAAGTAGATTAGGAGTCCATCGCCCAGGTATTTGGCTACGTAGCCGTCGAATCGAGCCACAGCGGCCCCACAAACCTCCTGGTAACCGCGGATGACGTCCCTAAGTTCTTCGGGGTCGAGTTTCTGGGACAGGGCCGTGGAGCCTTGCAGGTCGCAGAACATGACGGTGAGTTGGCGGCGCTCGGCTTGCGGTACGCCTAAAGAAGTGGGTGTCACCGTAGGGTCATCTAAAGACCCTACGGCACGTTCCACGGCCTCAATGAGCGCAGTACCATCGAGATTGCCTGGGTCCAGGGCTAACACCGATTGGGCGTGATCCCGGACCACATCCCAATCGTGGTGGGAGATCGCATCCTCGGCCTCATCCAATAGATGCTCAATTCGTTTGCGGAGGCGTTCTGTTGCCATGATGGAGATATTACGTCGGAGACAGGGGCTTTGTCCACGAACAAGACCACGGCCCGCCGGGACGATTTGCCATGGATCGGCACGGCTCGACTCCAGATACCGATGGCGCTCCGACATCGCCGCTAGATATGTGCAGCTACTGATAGCCACTTGTTGACAGTGGGAAGAGGCGGGGCTACACTCCCAACGATCGCCTTGGTCACCCGGTTTTTAGACTTGCTTCTGCAAAAAAAATCCGCGCTAACCTTATTCATTCACATCTGCAAGGAGGCCTCCAACATGAGCTTGCCCCGTCCGTTAGAGGGAATCCGGGTGGTGGACTTCACCTGGGTTAGGGCCGGACCTTGGGCCGCCCGTTGGCTCGGCACATTTGGGGCCGAAGTTATCAAGGTAGAGTGGCCGGAAAATCTGGACATCCTGCGCATGAACCGGTTCACCGTCCCCACCGGGGTGGAACCCGGACCCAACTCCACGGGCCAGTTCGCCGACACCAACGCCAACAAACGGGGCATCACCCTCAACGTTCGAACTCCCAAGGGGCTTGAGGTCATAAAGAAGCTCATCGCGGTTTCCGACGTCGTCATCGAAAACTTCAGCTCCCGAATCATGCAGCGGTTTGGCCTAGGCTACGACGTATTGAAACAGATCAAGCCCGACATCGTTTACATCTCCATGGCCGGCTTCGGCCAGACCGGACGGCATCACAATTACGGCACCATGGGTCCGGCGGCCCAGGCTTTATCCGGACTGACCTTTCTGTCCGGCCTGCCCGGCGTGCCCCCGGCCGGTTGGGGATGGTCTTACTTGGACGATACCGGCGGAATGTATGGGGCCATGTGCGCCTTGACCGCCCTGCGTCACCGTAACGCCACCGGCAAGGGACAGCACGTAGACCTGTCCCAGATGATTACCGGCATAACATTGACCGGTTCCGCTTTCTTGGACAAAACCGTCAACGGCCGCCAGGCCCGCCGCGAAGGGTATCCCCCCGGCAACCGAACCACCTGGCCCGGCGCGCCCGTCACCAACAACTACCGGGGACCCACGGTGGCCCCCCATAACGGATACCGCACCAAGGGCGGCGGCTACAACGACTGGTGCGTCATCGCCTGCTTCTCCAACCAGGAGTGGAAGAATCTGGTCAAATTGATGGGGTCGCCCTCGTGGGCGGACGACTCCAGGTTCGACACGTTGAACGGACGCCTCGAACACCAAGAGGAAATAGACCGGGGCATCGAATCCTGGACTAAGACCTTGGAGAAGTACGAGTTGGCGGACAAATGCCAGGCAGACGGCGTGCGGGCTATGCCGGTGCAGAGCTCCGAAGACCGTGTGGAGCACGATCCACAACTAAGAGACCGGGGCATGTACACTGAGATGGACCACCCCATGTTAGGACGATGGAAATTCCAGAACGCCCCGTTCAAGTTATCCGGTTCGCCGCCGGAGATGCACCGGCCTCCTCCCATGATCGGTCAGCACAATCGTGAAGTCATGGAGGAGCTACTGGGCCTCAGCCATCACGAACTTGAAGATGGTTATAAGGACGGCACTTTTTGGCCTGAAGAGATGCCCATGTACCCCTACGTTGAGGAGGCCTTGAAGTGACCAACAATGTCTCACCCAACCCGGCCGCACTAGCCGGACCATTGTCGGGGCTTAGAGTCCTAGAACTGGCCGACGAAAAAGGCCAATTCTGCGGCAAGTTAATGGGAGACTTGGGCGCCGACGTAATCAAGATCGAGCCCCGAGGTGGGCAGAACACCCGCTCCGTAGGCCCTTTTTACAAAGACATCCCCCACCAGGACCGTAGCCTTTCTTTCTGGCATTACAACACTTCCAAACGGGGCATCACCCTGAATTTGGAATCAACGGAAGGGCGGGAGTTGTTCCGCCGCCTAACGGCCACCGCGGACATAGTTCTAGAAACCTTCCCTCCCGGCTACCTTCCCGCGCTGGGTTTGGGATACAAAGACCTGGCCTCTGGGAACCCCGGTTTAATCGTGTGCTCATTGACGCCATTCGGGCAGACGGGACCGTGGCGCGACTATCTCACCTGCGATCTGGCCCACCTGGCGGCGGGCGGTCAAATGGCATCTTCGGGATACGACGCCGACGATGTCGCCGACGCGCCGCCCATCGCCCCCGGCGGCGGCAACGCCTGGCACATCGGCAGCCACTACGCCTACATGGGTATCATGGCCGCTCTTTTTTACCGGGATGCCAGCGGCGAAGGCCAGTACATCGACGCTTCGGTCCACGAAGCCTGCGCCCTGACCACCGAGGGGGCCATCGCCATATATCTCTCAACCGGTGAGGTGGTGCAACGCCATACCGGCCGCCACGCCTCTCCCGATAACTCAGTCAAGATTCAACTGCCCACCCAGGACGGCGGCTGGGTCAACGTCACCCGGTCCGGTTCGGCTCTCAATCCGGCCCGTTTGCGCCGGTTGGCCGAATGGATGGACGAGCACGGCCTGGCGCAGGACCTGCTGGACGAAAAATACCAAGACCTGGCGACGGTCCAGGCGGACGCCCGGCACACCACCGATGTGCTCGCCAACTTTTTCGCCAACATGCCCCAAGAGGATCTATGGACCGGCGGTCAGGAGAGGGACTTCCCTTGGGGAGCGATCCGGACGATGGACGAGATCATGGGAGACCCGCATTTGGAAGACCGGGGTTTCTTCGTGGAAGTGGAACACCCGGAACTGGGCCAAAGCTTTACCTATCCTGGCGCGGCGGCGATCTACAACGGGTCACCCTGGGCCATCTCCCGCCGCGCCCCGTTGATCGGCGAGCACAACGAGGAGATCTTTTGCGGGGAACTGGCGCTCAGTAAGGGAGAACTTACCCTGTTGGCGGAATCCGGAGTGATTTAAAGGGGTAGCAAGATGAGTCAGGACAAGATATCCGCGAATCTAGCCGCCGTCGAGGCCCACTTTGCCAGCGAATCCACGGGAAGGATAGAAGACGCGATCGACCTGTACACCGACGACGTGGTCTGGGAAGCCCCCGCCCGGAATCTGGTAATTTCTGGGAAAGAGGCGGTGGCCGCCAACTACCGGGATATTTTTTCCGTGTTGAGTCACGTGGAGTTTCATACGAAGGACCGGTTCGCCACCGACGACCGGGTCGTCGATGACAGCGTGGTTACCTTTCAAGTGGCTAAGGAAGGGTTCGTCCCCTTCCCGGTGGGCACCAAGTGTGAGATGCGGTTGACCCACATCTTCGAGATGCGCGACGGCAAGATAAGCAAGGAGATTGGAATAGAAGGGCCTCCCAAAGAGAGATAGCAAGTGGTGCACACGGCGATTCTTCAACTAACCTTCCAGTAGGGTGAAGATTATGTCAATCACCATCGATGAAATGCTGGACCTGCTCAGTTTCGCCGGGACCGAGCGGGCCAACGGTAACGCCAACCACGGATCCATGGCCGCAGAGGCTCTGTTCACATTGGACCGGGGCGAGTCGGTCCTCCCTTGGGTCGAGAAGTACAAGACGGGTTTGATAGAGGGGCCCGAGGCCGCTAACCCAATCCCACATTCCGAATGGCGGGAGTTTCTTGGGGACCGGAGCCGGTTGGGCGATTGGATAGCCTTCTTCGACCAAGAACTGGCCGAAAAGCCGTGGCAAGAAACCCTGCGGGAATGGGTCCCTCCGTTGGCGCCGGCTGTCATGGCGGCGGCAACCCATGGTCTCCTCCGCACCAGCCACGCCATACGAAACTTGTCGGCCTTGGAAACGCCCCAGCGGTTACATGAGTTAGCTCAAGGACTGGGTTATTGGGCAGCCCGGTACCAAGTCTTGCCGGGAAGTCCTTCGCCCACCAACGGCGGATTCTCACCCAGCTCCGCAATTGCCCAAGTCGACCGGCTGCACGGGCCTGAGTTCGAAGGCAGCGGCTCCATCCAGCAACAGATCATGGGCTTGGACGAACAGCCGGAATTCGCCCCGGCCATCGACCTGGTAGACGCCGGTGGCGACCTTTCCGCCTTTATCTCCAGCCTTACTGAAACCTTTGCCGGGCTGTACTTGGCCAACCAGAAAAACCTCATCGCGTTCGTTCACACGGTCACGGCCCCCAGCTCGTTACGTACACTGGCGCCATATTTGGCGGAAGCTGATGCGCGGTTGGCGGCCCTATACGCCTGGCAAGCCTGCGCCGGCATATACTCCTGGTACTCTGTAGTCCCTCCCCTGGATACGACGGACCTGGAAGCGCCATCAGAAGACCGTGACAATCTCATCGACCGGGCGGTGGCAGCCGGTGGCGCCCACTCCATAAAGTTCACCGAAGCCTGCCTCAAGGAATACGCAATCAATCCCAACCCTGTGTACCTCGTGGCAGCCCGCGACGCCCCGGAGCGGGTTGGGCCGATCTAGTAACTTGAGAAACTCCCATTATTTTACCCAGATCATATGACACCGGCAGGAGGTAGCTCATCATGAGCTTGAGAGCTAAAGCGGCAGTGGTCGGCTTCGCCGAACTGCCAACCCAACGCACCTATCCCGGCAGGACCACCAACTCTCTCTTGGCGGAGGCTTGCCGCATGGCCATCGCCGATGCCGGGTTGACCAAAGCAGACGTTGATGGGCTGATTACTCGGGGAACCGACGTTACCCCCGTGGACTTGGGCGAATACATGGGTATGCCATTGAGCTTCAGCGAGGGCATCACCCAGCACGGCTCTAGTGGCGCCCACTCTTTGGCCCTAGCGGCGTCGGCGATTAATTCCGGACTGGCCAATACGGTGATCTGCACGTTCGGCGGGACAAGGGACCCGGCCATCGGGGGGCTCGCCCCCGGACAGGTTCGGGGAACTCCGCCAGCTACCAAGGGTACCGAGTTCGAGGCCCCCTTCGGCATGGCCCCCGGCGCGAACACGGGTTACGGCCTGATGAAACGGCGGCACATGTACGAGTTCGGCACCACCCAAGAGCAATTCGCCAAGATGGCGGTGAACCAGCGGTTCAATGCCCTAACCAACCCCAACGCCGTGTTTCACGACCAACCCATCACGGTGGACGACGTGTTGACTTCCCGGATGGTCAACGACCCTTTGCACCTGTTGGAGTGCGTGATGCCCTGCGCCGGGGCCGCCGCCTGCATCGTTACCTCGGCGGAACGGGCCAAGTCCTTGCCCAATCCTCCGGTGTATATCCTGGGAGCGGCAGCTGGAGTGAGCGGCCACGACACCATCTGGCAAGCGGACCGAATAACCACGTCACCTGTGGTGATATCCGCCCGCAAAGCGTTGGAGATGTCGGGCTACAGCCCAAAGGACATTGAGTTCGCTGAATTCTATGATTGATACACCATCCTTGAGGCCGTGTGCCTCGAAGATGCCGGATTCTGTGAAAAGGGCGAGATCGGACCCTTCTTCGACGAAGTAGATACAACCTATAAGGGTACGTTCCCTATAAATACCGACGGGGGGCAGCTATCGGGCGGACAACCCGTGGGCGGCGCAGGGGGATTCCGCCACGTGATTGAGGGCATCCGCCAGGTCATGGGCCGGGCGGATGACCGCCAAGTCGCCAAGCACGACCTTTCCATGGTCAATGGTTGAGGCGGCACCGGGAGCGTGATGTGCACGCTCATATTGGGGACCGAAGCAACGGCGTAACGAGACCAAATCCGTTCGTCCTGAGCTTGTCGAACCACCCGCTTGGCAGCTCCTTCGACAAGCTCAGGACGAACGGAATGACAATGCAATGACGAGGCGATATATATGACCACGGAATACCAGAAACCTTTACCCAGACCGCTTAGTCCCGAGCTGACCAAACCCTTCTGGGACGCGGCCAACCGTCACGAGTTAGTGATGCCCCGTTGCCAGAAATGCGACCACTTCTTTTTCTACCCCAGGGAGGAGTGTCCCAGATGCCTCTCCCCGGACATCCAGTGGGCTAGTGTGAGCGGCCGCGGACGGCTGCATACCTATACCATCGTGCACCAACCGGTAAATCCTGCTTTCCGGGAGGATGCTCCCCACGTGTACTCGGTGATTCAGCTGGACGAGGGTCCCCGTATGATCTCCAACATGGTTGAATGCGATTTGGACGACCTGAGGGTCGATATGCCGGTGGTGGCAGTCTATGATGACGTGACACCGGATTGGACTCTGGTAAAATTCAAACCGGCATGACTTCCGGCAAACTCGGGTAAGGGTTGAGGTAGGGACGGAAATGACGTTAGATGGCAGCCCGCCACGGCGAGTCGGGGAGGTGGTGGAGGCTAACTCGGCATCGTTCACTGCCCAATGCTACACTCTCTACGACGCTCCACCGCTGGGCTGCATCGTGAGCGCTGGTTCTCCAGAGATCTACGGAGTGGTCTGCCGGGTGGCAACCGAGCCCCTGGATTCCTCCAGACCGGTGTTGGCTCGCGGGGAGACTGCCGAAACCGAAGAAGAAGTCTTTCGGGACAATCCCCAACTTACCCGTCTGCTGACCTCCCGATTCGAGGCGTTGATCGCCGGTCACCGGGAGGGTGATGCCGATAGGCATTACCTGCCTTCATTGCCGCCCCCGGTACACTCTTTCGTGTACACCTGCAGCCCCCAAGAGGTGGCCCGGTTCACTTCACGATTGGATCTACTGCGCCTGCTACTCAACTCCGGCCCACCCATGGCCGATGAAGTTCTGGGGGCCTGCCTGCGCGGGGCGGCGGTGGCGCACGATGATTCGGAAGCTTTTCTGCTGAGAGCCGGAAAGGCCCTGGCCGCCGAGTTGGCCGGAGATTTACCCAGGCTGAATTCCATCCTCAAGAAGGTGTCCCCATGACCGGTGGCCCAAACCAGAACGGAGATACTCCCAGTCCCGCCGCGGACGTTGATCTGGATTCCCAGGGCGCGGCCTTGGGACTGGTTGTAGACGGATCGCTGAGTCAGGGGGTGGAAGTGCGCCTGGACCCCTCAGCATCGGTAGAGGATGTCAAGGTAGGGGCCTTCGTCACCATCCGGGGCGACAACAACAACTTCTTCGGCGTGGTCACCGACGTCAGCCTGGGAACCACCGACCCCAGGTTGAAGCACACCCCTCCCCAAGTGGACAACCCTTTCATCGCCCAGGTAATGTCCGGCACGGTCGCCTACGGGACCATCTCGGTCCTCCCCAACCTGATAATGCCGGCAGTCATGGGCGACTCCCATGAAGGCCCCTCCGCCGCGAAGACCATCCCGCCCCACTTTTCCCGCGCCTATGTGGCGTCCCAGCGGGACGTCGAAGCCGTATTCGGGCAAGAGGACCAGGGCCACTTCTGGATCGGCAGTCCCCTGGACATGGAGCACAAGCTCTGCGTGGACCTGGACGAGATGGTGAAGCGGTCCATCGGCGTTTTCGGCAAGAGCGGCACCGGCAAGACCTTCTTAACCCGGCTGCTTCTGGTCGGTATCTTGCAGCAGGGCCAAGCTTCGTCACTGATATTTGACATGCACAGCGAATACGGCTGGGGCGCCGCCGACCCGGAGAATCACCGGTTCGCCAAGGGACTGAAGCAGCTATTTCCGGCTAGGGTTTCCACCTTTACCTTGGACGACGACAGCTCCCGCCGCCGGGGTTCTTCCACCGATGAAGTAGTCCGCATCGGATACGGGGAGATCGAGCCCGAGGACGTGGAGATGCTTCGGGAGACCCTTAATCTGTCCGAAGTGGCAGCCTCTGCCGCTTTCAACCTGCAGCAAAAATTCGGCCAGCGGGAATGGATGTCTAAGTTCCTGGCTCTGGAGGGGCGCGATTCCGTCTTCGAGATGGCCAATGAAATCCAGGTGCAGCCCAACGCCTTGGGGTCCCTGTACAATCGGCTGAGCCGGTTGAAACGGTTCGACTTCCTAGTGGAATCCACTCGTCAAGACGCGGCAAACCGGGTCGTCGAGCATTTGGACCGGGGCCAGCATGTGGTTCTGGAGTTCGGGAAGTATGGCCGGGACCTGACGGCCTACATGCTGGTAAGCAACCTGCTGACCCGGCGCATCCATAACCAGTACGTGGACCGGAAAGAGGAGGCGGAAGGCGGGCAGGGCCGCGAGCCCAGGCCCTTGGTGATCGTCATCGAGGAGGCCCACAAGTTTCTCAGCCAATCGGTGGCGTCCCACACCATCTTCGGGACCATCGCCCGGGAATTGCGCAAGTACAACGTCACGTTGATGGTCATCGACCAACGCCCCAGCGGCATCGATTCCGAAGTAATGAGCCAGGTCGGCACCCGGTTAACCTGTCTGCTGGACAACGAACGCGACATCGAAGCAGTGTTAGAGGGGACACCGGGCAGCCGGCAACTGAGGACGGTGTTAGCTCGTCTGGAGCCCAAGCAGCAGGCCCTTATATTCGGCCACGCCCTGCCGATGCCGGTGGTGATCCACACCCGGGAATACGGCTCCACCGATTCCTACGAGCAGTTGAGCCGCAGCGCCGCAGGGTGGACGGCGCCGGCCCTAGGGGAGACCATCGAGACCCATGAGGAGAGGCTGGACCGGGAGATTTCCGAGTTGTTCCCTGAGGACGGGTAGGAGCTAGGACGAAGCTTCACCTTGCCCTGATCGTACAATTATGGCTACCCCAACTACATCTACCCCTCGGCCAAATCCCTGAGCCTGATTATAATCTCCCGGTTGGAAGGGCGGTCGTTGATGCTCTTCCCTATCTATTGCCATCGAACTTTACCCGTCCGGTCTAGCCAAAATGTGGCGGGGGCAGCCATGCGGTCGCCAAGCAGATCGAAAACGCCGTACTCCTTGACGACCGAGGCTTCAGGATCGTACAGGATAGGGAACTCCAGGCCCAAACCATCAACCGCAAATGCAGCGCCGGAAAGATCGTCGGTGCTGATGGCCAAGATATCCGCCTCCAGACTCTTGATCAGATCGTAATCCTCTTGCAACTCCACCAGTTGCGCTCGGCAATAGACTCACCAGAAGGCTCGGTAAAAAATCAGGACGACGTTGCCCCGCTCCAGGTATTCCTCCAACGAAACCTGATTGCCTTGGGCGCTAGGCAAGACAAAACGGCGTGCGCTACCGGTCGCCTCATTGGTATCCACTGCGGCTGCTGGAGGGCTGACAGCCGCCGGGGCCGGATCTGGTTTGGTCGTCTTAGCCGGCCCAATGGAGACGGCCACCGCCGTGGGAACCGGAGTGGCTTCCCCCGCCGATTGCTCCTTCCCCAGTTTGGCCTCCTTGTCTTGCTGGAGACTCAGGGTACTCGGAGGAACCGAAGCTGCTGTCGGCTGTTGAGCCGCCGGTGGGACTACCGCGACGGGCACGGGTGTAACGGCGGGTGGTGTCGCAAGAGTAGTAGAGGTGGGATCAATTGCAGTCGTGACGGTGGGGACTGGCTCGGTGGTCGAGACCACCGGTACAGATGTTGCCTCAGCGATTAACGTTTGTACTGCTAGGTTCGGTGGATCGGAAATAGTTTTGGCCGGCGGGTTCTGAGAAGATGGGGTGAAGGCGACCGTCGCAGGCACATTTACGGGCGCGGTGAGATCAGCCTCTGTCAGAGGTTCACCAATGGATGAGGGAGCTTCGGCGACTTCAGCGGCTTGCCGAGGGAGCGGGGATGGTTGGGGTTCCCTCGGTCCCGAGGAAGCGTTCCCGGGCGGTGCGGAGGTTGCACAAGCCGCGAAGATTAACAACAAGACGAGGAACGCGGGCCACTTCAAGTTGGTGATGCGGATAAATTGGCGGGTCATCAGCTTACATACGAATGGCAGGGTCGTATGGGTCCCTGGAAACACCTGTCAGGTTGAATACGGCGTTTTCTATCGGTAGGCTCTAGGGCATGTCCTCCGGGTAATCCATCCCGATGTGGCCTTGGGCTTCCAGCTCGGCGTATTCTTCCCCGGTGCAGTTTAGGAGCGTTTTGTAGATGTATTCGTTGTCTTCACCCAGACGCACGGGACCTCGCCGAATCTTGATGGGCGTCTCGGACATCTTGTAGGGCGCGCCGGGATAGCGGTGGGTGCCTGTGTCCTCCTGGTATACCTCTTCGAACACCTCGCGTTCATTCAAGTGTGGGTCTTCATAAGCATCCCGTTGATCCATGACCGGACCGGCGGCGACGCCCACGCTTTGAAGCAGCCGCATCACGTCATTAGTCTCTAGCTGTTCAGTCCATTGGGCGATGTTCCGGTCCAATTCATCGTGGCTGCGGTAGCGGGAGATGGCGTCGGCGAATTTTTCTTCCCGGCACCAGTCCGGAATGCCCAAGGCTTGGACGAAGGCGGCCCAGTCCTTGTCGTCGAAAAGGGTGATGGTCACCCATCGGTCATCGCCTTTGCATGGATAGCAACCCTGGACGGCATAAGGATGGCGGTTGCCCAGTGTGCTGGCATTGCGGCCGTTCATCGAGAAGTCCATGAAGGATTGTCCCATAAAAGGCAATGCGTTCTCTGCCTGGGATAGCTCGATCAGCTGGCCCCTGCCGGTGCGTTTCCGGTGGTGCAGCGCCGCCAGGACCGCGAACGCGCCTTGGGTCCCACCGGCGGCATCAGACATCAAGACAGTGCTGTTGGCCGATGGGTCCATGTCGGCATAGCCCCGCTGCAGGGTGTGGCCGATCACTCCCTCGATGTGCAGGCCATAGGCCCGGTGGTTCCGGTAAGCGCCGGTGTTACCGTAGGCGGGCATGCGCAGCATGATGATGCCGGGGTTCTGCTCCTGAAGCAACGGGTAAGAGATGCCCAGATTTTCCATGGTAGATGTGGGATTGTTCTCCACGAAAACGTCGCTGATCTTAACCAGGCGTTTGAATATGTCCATGCCGCCGGGCCGGAAAAAGTCCAGGGTCATGCCCAGTTTGTTCCGGGCGTGGGCATTGAAGATGGGATACCGGTTCCAAGGACGGGCGCCGGGCACCCGGCCGGGTGTGGCTCCGGCCCAAGGAGACATCCCCTTGAGGTCTTCCTCGGTGGGGTGCGCCATGGGTCCTCGTCCAAGAGGAACGAAGGTGTTAAGGGACTCGATCCTAATCACTTCGGCGCCCAGATCGGCGAGAAATGACGTGCAGTACGGTCCGGCCCAGACGACGGTTATGTCAAGTACTCTGACCCCTTCCAGTGGCAACTTTGGCATTTCCTCTCCTAGATCGCTCCCTGTTGCCGAAGGCGCACGACATCGCCGCTGCTGTAACCCAGCCGATTGAGAATCTCCATGTTATGTTGTCCCAAAAGAGGGGCCGGCCGGCGGACGGACCAGGGCGAGTCATTCATGATGAAAGGACGCGCCGGGTAGTTCAGTGTCCCCGCAACCGGATGGTCGATCTCAATGAACCCGCCCCGGCTGTTGAATTCTGTATCTTCGGCCAGCTCCTCCATCGTGTTCAATGGTGCGCTGATCACTCTGGATTCTTGAGCGATGGCCCAGGTCTCCGACTTGGTTTGCTCCAGCGACCAAGTCAAAAGCATCGTATCGAACTCTTCCTTAAGATCCGGGTCTCTTTGCGCCCCGGGCGCATACCACTTGGGGTCTTGCAATTCGGCGGGAGACCCCAACATGCTCACCGCACGGGGGAAATAATTGCGTCCCGCTGAAATTTCCAGATACCCGTCGCTGCAAGGAATCGCGCCGTAGGGGTAACCGCCCCCGCTGCCCAGAGGGCTCCGGCCCGTGATGTCACCGCTGTATTGATAGCCGATCAACGTGCTCATCCGCCGGTCGATGGATCCCACCTGGGTTTCCATGATGGACACGTCCACATGTTGGCCGATTCCCTGATCTCTAGCCGCGAACAGAGCGCCCATGGTAGCGACCGAGGCGGTGGCCCCAGCCTGGTAAAGGAGAACATTCACGCCCAGCTTGACCGGCTCCCGCTCGGCGATGCCGGTGGAGTACATCTCGCCCCCCATGCCGTAGACCATCACTTCGGCCATCCGGAAATCGCGGTACGGGCCGGTCTGGCCGAAGTTGGATATGGAGGTCATCACCAGAGTGGGGTTGATGGATCGCAGAGTATCGTGGTCCAGTCCCCAACGGGCCATCGTTCCAGGACGAAAGCCCTCCACCACAATGTCCGTTTCCTTAACCAACTCCTTGATAACTGCGCGGGCGGCCTGGGTCGTCAGGTCCAGCGTTACGCTCTGCTTGTTGGTATTCAGGTGCAGGAAAAGACCGCTTTTTTCTGGATGGGGCACGTCGCCGGGGAAAGGCCCAAGTCTGCGGGCGCCGTCACCGATACCCGGCCGCTCCACCTTGATAACCTCCGCGCCGTAATCGGCCAGCAGCTTCGTGCAGTAAGGTCCGGCGATCAAGTTGGTTAGGTCCAGGACTTTAACATCACCCAGAGCCGAGTCAGACAAGCCTTACCTCCAATTAACCTTGGAGCAATTGCTACCGAATATACCTGTCACCCAACGACTCGGCAATAGATGCGGCCAACATCTTTTGACATCATCGGGCCTGAAGCTATAATGCAGGGTGTTCAAGCTCGATATCCCAGCCCATAATTTCAGGAGGATTCAGGTATGCCCACTGCGAAAGTGGCTTTTTTCAGCCCCCCCGGGGAGCGCGCCGACTTCATGATCAGCGAAGCGCCGGACGACGTGGAGATCGTCTTGGTGGACCCCAGTTTGTCCGACGATGAACAAGCGGCTCTGTGCCGTGACGTGTCGGCCATGATTACCAGCAAAGTCTCCGTGGACATCCTAAAGCAATGTCCCAACGTCAAGATAATCCAGACCCTGAGCGCCGGTTACGACATGCTGGATCTGGCGGCCATACTGGAGATGGGTATCCTGGTGGCCAACAACGGCGGGGCCAACGCCATCGCCGTATCGGAGCACACCATCGCCATGATGATCAGCCTCAGCGGCAACCTGTGGCACCAGTACGACATCACGATGAAACAACGGCAGTGGAAAACCGGGATGGACAAATACCGGGTGAAGGAGATCACCGACAAAACCATCGGCATAGTCGGCATGGGCCGCATCGGCAAGCAGGTTGCCAAGCGGCTCAAGGGATTCGACACCAAAACAATATACTACGACGTGGTTGACATTCCCCAGGAAGTTCAGCAAGAGCTGAACGTGCAACCGGTGGAATTGGACGACCTGCTGAGAGAGTCAGACATCGTCACTCTGCACGTCCCCCTGACCCGCCGGACGCGGGGGATGATCTCCGACCGGGAACTGGAAATGATGAAACCCGATGCCTTCTTGGTAAATTGCTGCCGTGGCCCGGTGGTCGACGAGGCGGCGTTGCATCGGGCGCTGTCCCAGCACAAGATCGCGGCGGCGGGCCTAGACGTCCTGGAAGTAGAGCCTACTCCCGTGGACAACCCGTTGTTCGACCTCGACAACGTGGTCATCACGCCCCACATGGCCGGTCCCGGCGAAGAGTCGACCCAGCGGGCTGCCGACTTCGCCTACTACAACATCGCAAAGTTGCTTTCCGGGGAAGAAGCCGAGTCCCTGGTCACACCGGAGTAGAAAATCCCCCCAACCCCCCCTTTACGAAAGGGGGGCTAGACCATTTCGACAAAGACAGGTCGGGGATCTCCCAATGACCAGCCCCGTTGTATTAAAATCTGACACGTAAAATCCAGGAGGTGACTCTTGTATCAGACAATTAGTCCCGAGCTTATCAAAACGCTCAGCGAGATAGACTGCCCCAGCATCTGCAACGCCATCGAGGGCTTCAACGTGCAGCCCAAGAACGAGGGGTTCATGCTGCCGGAGATCAAGGGTGTATTCCAGGACCTGCCCCCGGTGGTGGGGTATGCCGTTACCGGCGTGATCAGCGCCGTTCGGCAAGAAGGACGCAACGTGTCCCGGGAAGACTGGTGGGACCTGATCGCATCGGTGCCCGAGCCTCGATTCATCGTTCTCCACGACATCGACACTCCGCCTCTGGGAGCGTATTGGGGCGAGGTGCAGGGAAACATCCACAAGGCATTAGGAGCCGTTGGCGTGGCTACGGATGGCACCGTGCGGGACTTGGACGAGGCGCACGCTCTGGGATTCCGGTTCTTCGCCAAAGAGGTATCAGTATCCCATGCCTACGTTCACCTAGTCGAGATCGGCATACCGGTGACCGTCGGCGGACTAACCGTGAAGACAGGCGACCTGCTTCATGGCGACAAGCACGGAGTCACGTCCATTCCCTTCGGGATAGCCGCCCAGATCCCCGACATGGTGAAGACCATCGCGGACTACGAGAAAATGATTATTGATCTGTGCCAGTCCAGCGATTTTTCCATGGAAGCTTTGAAGGAAAATGCCAAAATCACCAGACCTTATTAGCTTAGGCCGGTGTTGACCGGTGATGACGGTGGATTCAATCCGTACTGAACGGCCAAATCCCCCCAACCCCCCTTTAGTAAAGGGGGGTTGGGGGGATTTCCGCACTCCCCAGGAACCCCAAATCCAATCTACCGCCTAATCTTCCCCATCAAAGGAGCAAAGCCATGATTTGGTGCCGCTTTCAATCCGGCCAGAAAGTCAGCTTCGGCATCGTCGAAGGCGACGTTGTCACCGAGGTTTCCGGCAGCCCGTTCGACGAGCACACGGTCACCGCTACAACTCATCAACTGAGCCAGGTGAAGCTCCTGGCGCCGGTGATTCCCGGCATGCTCTACGCCGCCGGGCCCAACCACCGGGGGCATGTGGAGGGAATGGCCGCCCGTCGGGGCACGCCCCCCAGCTACCCCGACCGGCCCTCGCCGAACTACCGTTCGGTCCACGCCATCATCGGCTCCGAGGAGAACATCGTCGTGCCTAAGGATTGCTCCGGCGCGGTGCAACCTGAAGGGCAACTGGCTGTGGTCATCGGCAAGAAGGCCCGCAAAGTTTCGGTGGACGAGGCGCTGGACTACGTCTTCGGTTACACCATCGGCAACGACATTTCTCAGCGGCCCTGGCAGCAAGAAGACCGGACCATGTTCCGGAGCAAGAACTGCGACACCTGGAAGCCGATGGGGCCGTGGATCGTCACCGGGCTGGACCCGGCGGCGTTCCGGATAATCGTCCGCCACAACGGCGATGTCTGGGAAGACTTCTCCTCGTCAGAACAGATCTGGTCCGCCGCAGAGTGGATCCACGAGCTAAGCAACTACGCCACCCTCCACCCCGGCGATGTCATCTGGATGGGCACCCAAGGCGCCGACGGCGACATGCTCCCCGGCGACACCATCGAGGTAGAAATCAGCGGCATCGGGAAGTTGCGAAATTACGTGGTGGCTGAGGAGTAGGGGGACGGGAGCCATTAGCCGTATGCTTCGAGCAATAAGGTGTCCGACACCGCAAGTGAGTTTGAATCTTTGAAGACTGGTAAGATAAGTTGTACCGACTTCCTGTTCGCGCTCTCTCAAACCGTGAACGTTATTAGACTCGGTTCCGTTTCCGATCAGCGAGGTAGGTTTTATGAGTAAATTGGATTCCAAGGCCAACATGAACAAGGTCGCCAAGGCCACCAAGCTGGCCCACAAGGCCCTGGAGCGGTATGGTGCTGGCTAGTACGGTAAACACCCAAGCCGCCGCCACCGGCTCCGCGACCAACATCGGCTCGTTTACCGGGGCGCAAGCCTTGAACGACCTGATCCCTCTGGTCCACATCGCCGCCATCGTC
>PAJQ01000035.1 GCA_002710215.1 Chloroflexota bacterium
CGGCGGACGTTGCCTACGGGGTGCTATACCTAGCCTCCGATGAGTCTTCCTTTGTCACCGGCAGCGAACTGGTGATAGACGGTGGGGCCACCGCCCAGTGAGCAAATTGGCCACCTAACCCTCCTCCTAGTCGGGCTAGGACGGTGTTACGGCCGCCTGAAGGATGAGGAAAAAACTTTGGCTATGGTAAGCCGTAGTCGTTGGCAACGGCCCGGTTGATGACCTTGACCGCCACAACACGGTCTAGCACGGTATCCCTGGCTTGGTATACCGTCCCCTGGCCGCCAGCGGCTATCCGCTCAAGGATTTCGTATCTGCTGATTCTTTGGAGCATGNTTGTTGCCGGGGATTATAGCGGATGTACCTACTGCGGATGGACTGGGGTAAAGCGGGGACTCAGCGGGGAATTTAGCCGAGGTGTCAAGGGCCGCCATAAGCTGGGACATCTCCCGCTGTCGGCCGACGAANATGCCACGTGTCCGAGTGTGGGGTAGCGAACTTCGTTTTGGTTGAGGCGATGGCTCTGCCATGCGGCTAGTATAATCTGGCGGCTGGAGGGATTCTAGACCTTCTCATTTTCTCCTACTAGGGATTTATGTCAGTCATTGCTCCATAAAGAGGGGCACGTACGCCGAAGCCTCCAAGAGAATAAAATTGGGGGCGCAGAAAGGACTTGGCTTCGGAACGATTCGTCCGTCGTGCTTGATCATGGGTCCAGACACCACTGCCAGCGACAAGCGCCCATCCTAGCCTGTTGAAGGACTCTGCTCGGGTGTCTAGAAGCCCTATTTAGGCTCAACCAGAAGGGTCCTGCAACTCACTCCGCCGACCGTTCCAACCCATAATGCCGCCAAACCGGTGCAGACGCAGTCTGCTTGCGAATTTGTCCCTTGGTAAAATTCAAGGGTGAGTAGCGAGTGGTTCACAACAGCCAAGGCGCGATTGGGGGGCTTGAAGCAGTCCATGTTGGATAGCCCGGTCTGCCGCAACAAGACATTGGTGCTCATTGCACGGGTCGCCAAGGGAATGGGGGATATCGAGTCCACCCACCTGGCGGCGGGCGTGGCCTACTACGCTCTTCTCTCCCTCTTTCCGTTGCTTCTGGGGTTATTGGCCCTGGGCGGTATTCTGCTCTCGTCGGAGGGTACCTATCAAGGGTTGCTGAGTTTCGTTACCGAGAATCTGCCCGGCTCCAAGGCGTTTGTGGAACAGAACATAGGGGAGGTGGTGGAGTTTCGGGGAGTCGTGGGCATCGGCGCGATACTCGGATTCCTATGGACCGCCAGCATCGGATTCGGCGCGGTGGCCAGGTCGGTCAACCGCGCTTGGGGCATCCGGGTCAACCGGCCATTCTACGTAGCCAAACCCTTGCACATCTTAATGGCTTTAGCCGTGGGCGCCTTGTTCCTGGTATCTACCTCGGCAACGTCAATCATTGAGGTAATCACCGATCCCGATCGCGACCTTGGCATACCCGCTCAAGAGTTCTTCCTGCAGTTGGGGTTGGGGCACCTGGCGCTCCGGATGGTGCCTTGGGGTATCAACATCTTCATTTTTCTGATGATTTACAGGTTTGCGCCCAATTGCAAAACCCACTGGCGGTACATCTGGCCCGGCGCGGTGGTGGNCGCCGTTCTGCTGGAGGTCTCCAAGGGCCTGTTTCTTTGGTACCTGGATAACGTGGCAATCTACGACCAGGTATATGGGTCAGTGACGTCCGTAATCGTGCTGCTATTCTGGATCTACGTTTCGGCGTTGATCTTGATACTGGGGGCGGAGATCGGCGCGGAGCACAGCCGCATGCAGTTGGGCATAGAGCAGGGAGGATCGCTGCGTCAGATAGCGGTCGGGAACGGTCTGCCGAATAACGGGACGGGCAAACAAGACGGGGCGCCGGGATTTACATAGGGGCGGGCGCCACCTCATCCAGCGNCTATAGATTCCAGAAGTTCCCCACCTGACAAATCACATCTACCTTGTGGACGGACTCGGCGGGCCAGCCTACCAGGTTGATCCAGTCTTCAAAGTGGGATTGTTCCACGGCCTCGCATTCGGTAACCAGCTTGCCGCTATTTAGGTCGCCATAAACCTTGAGGATGGTTGTGCGCCGGTCGGGACGCCATTTGGCNACGCCACTGAGCTTCTCTCTAAATGCTTCCTCGGTAAGTCCCGGTACGCTGTGAATCGCGATAAATCGGGCCATATTTGTTGTTCACCTCTAGTACTGTGTCAACTCGGTTTTGGTGCACTGACCAGGACCCCCCCACCTTAATCCTCCTCCGTAAAGGGGGAAGGTTAGGATGGGGGTGGTCTTTAATCGGCCGGAGGCACGAAGGGATAGGGAATATCCGCGCCACCTCTAATGGGCAGAACGACGGTGGCGCTACCCGGCATGCTTTCCACGCTATCCTGGGTCATCATGCCTATGTCAAGATCGATGAATCCCATGCCGCCCTTTTCATACTTGTTGGTGACCTTGCCCCACATTATCAGCACGTCGCCGGGCACCAACATCGCCCGGTGCTCGAATCTAGCCTTCCAGGGCCAGCCTTTGGGCAGGGTCCAGTCCTTCAGGTATTGGGGCACCACGCTCTGCTTCCAAGAACCGTGGACCAGAATGCTGGGGTTTTTGTCGTGATTCAGTCCAAAGTCCAGATCGTAGTGGATGCGGTGGAAATTCTCGATGGCCGCGCTCCAGCGGAACAGGTGGGTTGGAGTAGGCCGGTAGATATATTTGGGCAACTCCATACCTTCCTCGATGTCGTCGTAGTAGGTCTGTTCCTTGTTCCGTAGCTGCTCGGCGGTCAGCCTTTCATTGTGGGCCCAGATCTCGGCGGCGGACATCTTGAGCAGGTCTTCCAGCGCAACGGTCATAGTTGCCTCCTATCTGCGTGAGAAACGTGGGCGGGAGCAATGTTGCCCATCGTCGCCGGCTACCGGCGTATGGAAGAGGCCCGGGTGATGCACAGCACCTCTTCTTTCTGATTTCTGTAGGTGGTCTCGGTGGTAACGATCAAGAAGGGCTTGCCATCCCGGCCCACCCTCTCCCTGATGTCCGAGTACCTGTTCTGAAAGAAGATCTTGTCGCCGATGGACGGGTATTGGTAGATCTCCAACTCGTTCCCCGCATTCAGCACCCGAACCAGATCGGTGGGCACCCGGGGGAGGGAGCCGAGTCGTTCAACCCTTCCGATCCCGTCGGACATCGGATCCTCTTCAAAGGCCTTGGTGATGGGATCCTCAGCGTTAGGAGGATTGCGGCTGGCCATGTAGCTGACCATGATAGGCGGGGTGATGATTTCGCCGTACGGGGTAGACTTGGCGAACTCCTCGTCCCAGTACCTGGGGTCTGGGTCCATGACGGCCTGGGTGAAGCGGCGGAGGTATTCCGCGTCAACGACCCCCCAGGACTCGACGACGTCGCCGGCCACGCCGATCATGGCCTTTACTTCGGGAGTTATTGCCGATTGGGTTTCTTGAGTCATTTTCTCATCCTCTAGGGCGGACTTGCGTTCAGACTACCCTACCGCCGTTACCCTAGTCAATACAGGCTGAAGCCGACGCCGGATCGCATGCTAGAGCGCCTTTTCTTGTGATTTCCCCACGCCTGGGTTAACATTGGCGCGAACCGCCCCAAGGGGCATATAAGTTACGTTTTGATCATCAATTTCGCTTATCAAACTGGAGGTCCGTCGTGATTGAGAACCGGGTTAAGAAAGTAATGCGCGCAGGCGATCTGGCCATCGGCACCTACGTGACCTTGTCTGACCCTCAAGTCGTGGAGATCATCGGGCTGGCTGGTTTCGACGCCGCCTTCATCGACATGGAACATACAACCTTCGACCTATCGATGGTGGAACGAATGGTGCTTTCCGCTGAGTTGGTGGGCATCACGCCGATCGTCCGGGTTCCGGGCAACGACGCTAGTCTTATCCTGCGACTGTTGGACCTGGGAACCCAGGGAATCATTATTCCCCACGTTGAAGGCGTAGAGGGGGCTAGACGGGCCGTGGACGCCGTTCGCTACCCGCCCTTGGGTCACCGTGGCGCCGCCGGAGGCACCCGGGCCGCCCGGTTTGGCACCGTCTCTTGGGACGAGCATTGCGAGCAGTCTAATCGGGAATTACTTCTGTCGGTGATGGTGGAGGACGCGAGGGGCATCGACGACATCGAAAAGATTGCCGCTCTAGACGGTATCGACCTGGTAGCCGTCGGTCCCAACGACTTCTCCGAATACATGGGCATCCGCGACCCCAGCGACCCCAGACTGAAAGTCCGCTTAAAAGAACTGGCCGACCAGGTCCGCAAGATCGGCAAGGCCAAGCTGGCCGTTACGATGGACCATGCATCCATGCCGTTGACTGCCCAGGAGTTGCTGGACCTGGGGGTAGGTTACTCCCATGTAGCCCCATCTCCTTCCGCAGTGCTGCTCAGATCGATGCGGGACCGGGTACAGAACATCCACAAAGCCGTCGGCCGCTCCTGACGCGCCGGGACGAGTGCAGATTCAGCGTGCTTTACATATTCAGTTGATCTGCACGGCGATCGGCCTCATGTCCGCCGTTATGATATCCTGCGGTGGGGATGTCCCCCAAATCCAACCTCCCACAGCCACGGCGGCGCTTACGGGCGCGCCCACCGCCACTCCCGTGTCCGCCATCGTCCCGCCAAAGCTTACAGTCATCCCCACCCCGGCAAATACCCCTACAGAGGTCCCAACCAAAGTCCCGGCCAACACCCCGGGAACCCCTTCTTCAACGCCAGCAGGTACCATGCCAACCGTCACCATCAGCGGCGTTGCCTTTACCGTGGATGTGGCCGACACCCCGGAAAAACGCTTCCAAGGATTATCCGGACGCCCCGTCCTGGAAGAAGGCACGGGCATGCTGTTCATCTTCCAGGAGGAGCGAAAGCATACCTTTTGGATGAAAGACATGCGCTTCCCGTTGGACATGGTCTGGATCAACGCCTCATGCGCCGTGGCGGATATCACCACCGACGTTCCCAGTCCCCCACCGGATTCGGATGACAGCGTCCTGCCCACATACTCCCCGTCGGCCCCGGCAACCTACAATTTAGAGATCAACGCGGGCGTAGCCGCCGCATCCGGCCTGAAAACCGGCGATACGGTAACCTTTGGCGGAAGTCTCTCTGGGCGCTTCGGCTGCTGAATTAACACAGTGCAGTCACGCCCCATGCGTCATCCCGGCGCAGGCCGGGATCCAGGAAACATTCAGCACGTGGGCAAACGACAAGGAGCATCAACGTCACTGGATTCCGGCCTTCGCCGGAAAGACGAGAGCAAACCAGCAGGCCACATTTGCCCAGCTGAGACCGCCGTTGCACTCTCTTGACCCGCCCGTTAGAGTAGATTAGTGGTTTACAAGGGGAGAGTCACCGTCTGGCCTTAGCGGTGCGCTCGCCCCAAAATTTTGCCCCAGGATCGGTGAGGATGGACATATTGGTTTCCGGGTCGATTGCATTCGACCGCATAATGGAGTTCCCCGGCCGTTTTTCCGAGCACTTCGTGGCCGACCGGCTGGACAACATCAACGTCAGCCTGATGGTTAGCGGCCTCACCGAGAACCTGGGAGGCACCGCCGGCAACATCGCCTATTCCCTGTCGTTACTTGGCGAGAAGCCCCGTATTCTGGCCTGCGTGGGGCGAGACCACCAAAGCTATTTCGATTGGCTGGGGCAGCACGGAATCTCAACCCAAGACATACGGGTCGTGTCCGAAGAATGGACCGCCTCCGCCTACATCACCACCGACCGGGACGGCAACCAGTTCACGGCGTTCAACCCCGGCGCGATGATGCACGCCTCCGATGTCGACCTCACCAGCCTGACCCCTGCGGATACAATCGCCATCGTCGGTCCGGGCAACCTGCAGGATATGGTGGACTACCCCCGGCGCTACCAGGAAGCGGGCATCTACGCCATCTTCGACCCCGGACAATCTCTCCCCGCCTGGAACGGCCCCGATCTGACCCTAGCCATGGGCCGATGCAAGATGCTGGTCTCCAACGACTATGAACTGGGCATGATAACCAACACAACCGGCCTGGACGTGGCACAGCTATTGGGCATTGTGGACACCATCGTCACCACCAAAGGGGACGCAGGCTGCGAAATCGTCAGCCCGGAGGGAGTGGTGCGGGTGCCAGTGGTCCCCACCCCCAACGCCATAGACCCCACCGGCGCGGGAGACGCCTTCCGGGGCGGTCTGATCAAAGGGCTGATAGACGGCAAACCCATCCAGCGCTGCGTGGAGATGGGCACCGTCGCCGCCCACTACGCCGTCCAAGTCTCCGGCACCCAAAACTACACCTTCACCCCCGCGGAGTTCACCGAGACGTTGGAGGAGTGTTTCGGGGGGTGATAAGGTTACGGACTTGGTGTCAGAGCGTTAATCGCCCAAACGTATGGAGATTCATCGTCTAAATAGCCATACGGCAAGCCAGCCAAATCTTCGACATCCACCCGATTAAATGGTAATTCGGCAACAATCTGAGACCTTTCAAGAATTTTTCCATCTACGATAGTCTCAAACGCTCTACGAAGCAGGCGGGGTTCCTCCGGCTGGAGACGATCATCCATCGGTTCGATTCCGGCCGCGCCATAGCGTCTGTTATAACTGATATACATCTTACGGGCTTGGTCATTGTGAATGATACCGAGGTCGTGTGTCCTATGAATCATCATCTTAATGGAAACAAGCCATTTGGATTTCAACGCCCTAAAGGCATCGAGCGTAGGTATCAAAAGATCCTTCGCGAACGTGGTAGCTGGAGTCAGGAAGGCGCCAGCGAAGCGGTGGGCCTGATCCTCTATTAGTTTGAAATCGACTGTATGCGCTAATCTGGCTTGGTCTACACCATCGTGGAGGACGAGATGGCCCAATTCGTGGGCCACATCATACCTGGAGCGAACAGCGGAGCCCTTGTCGGTACCTAGTACGATATATGGCAACTTATCCCGGAGGGCCCACGTTGAAAAGGCGTCAAGATTGTCCGCCCCCATTTCAGTTCGGGTCACGATTGCACCGTTGTTCTCTAACAACAGTGTGACATTGCTTATTGGTCCATCCCCTAAGTTCCAGAATCTGCGTACATCGGTTGCGATTTCTTCAATTTCTGAAGTATGCATAGACCGCCAGCGTTCACCGATGCCAATCGAAGGAAAATTTACCTGAGGGAATAGCACATATTGGCAAAGAAAGTGAACGATTTCCGTCACCCACTCATGCCGCCGGCGAGCACGGAGGCGTATACCTTTGGTTGCAGATGCCATAGAGCGCTCGAAAATAACGTTACCGGCGGTTGTCGTGATAGGTCGTAAGAAGAATTCTGGCTTTAGGTTTAGGGTTGTCGCGATGCGCTCCATCACGTCAGGTTGCGGTGAGGTTGTACCCTTCTCATAATAAGATATCGCAGACCGGGTAATGCCCAACAATTCGGCGAGAGACATCGCGGTCAAACCGCGTCCCTCCCGTGCCTCCCGTGCCTCCCGTGCCTCCCGTGCCTCCCGGAGACGTGGTCCCACAAATCCTGGAGTTCCAAGNTTCATATGACGTCTACCTCACATTAAGANTTGTCAGCTTCTTGCTGCTGTCTGGTACGTGCAGGTACGGTGACGTTGTCTTTGATTTGCTCCACCCCGGAAATTTCCTCCAATACCTCAGGGAATCGTTCTTCAAGCTTAATCCGTCCGGGTAGGTAAACTCCGTCGGCATCTAAGAACACGATATGGACGAATCCATTACGATACCGGTCTCCTTGTTTAGGCCCGTGAATGACGATGGCGTAAACGAACGCTTCATCCGGAGTTACTTCATCAGAAAACCTGAACGTATTTGTCTTATCGTCTATAACGAACTGAGATTGCAAACAGACATAATTGTTCCGAAATCCTGCAGGACGCACTACCTTCTCCGCTCCACGGACAGCAGAAGCAGTGATCATCGCGTACGGTAACTTGATTAGGGCGTGATGGGCGGTTGCCGTTTTGTTTGGTTCGAGCGTCACACCCAAGATTGGGGTCAGAGACGCAAGGGCGAATAGCCGCAAATCTATTTTGGCTCTTAAAACCTGTGGGGAAAGATAACGGATGATATCGTCGAGATATAGCCCATTCGTCATTTCAACTAGAGACTCTATCCATGCAATGAGCACCTGCCTATAAATGCTGCGTAGAATGGTAGAATCCGTGCGTTCCTCGAAAAATCCTATTGGGTCACGAGCCGAAAATACCACGTCTCCTCTCCTCACCACACCGACGTTGTTGAGTGGTATGTATAAATAGCCCTAATTTGTCAAGTAATAGACTGACCGTTCCAGCGGAATTCTGGGGCTTTCCGAGCACTTGCACTCCGTGTACAGCCGACAACTCCATCACCCGAGTTCGCCCACCCTTCTTTCCCCCTACCCCATTTGCCTTACCCGCCCCCTTCAGATACAATCCCTTACGCTCAATCACCTCGCCAAATAGGGGCACGCCCCGCTTGTTTGGCGCTAGAGAGGACCGTACCTGCAGTGACTGTTAACGGGCAAGGATTGGCTGGGATGCCGCCGGGGGTGTTGGGGGGCGTGAAGGTCTTGGACCTGAGCGAGGACATCGCCGGCTCTTTCTGCGCCCGGCTGCTTGCCGACTACGGGGCCGACGTTCTGAAGCTGGAGCCTCCGGGCGGGGCGGCACTGCGGCGTATGGGTCCCTTCCACCAGGACGACCCTCATCCCGAAAAGAGCCTCTTCAATCTGGTGCTCAACCTGAACAAGAAGGGCGCCACCATCAACCTGGAAACCACCACCGGTCGGGCCCTCTTGAAAGAGTTGGTCCAGCGAGTCGACGTCGTGGTCGAGACCTTCCATCCCGGACATCTGGAATCGCTGGGCTTGGGATACGATGCCCTTCAGGAGCTCAATCCGTCCCTCGTGATGACCTCCATCACGCCCTTCGGCCAGGAAGGGCCCTACAGCCAATACCTGGGTGAGGAGATTGTCAGCTATGCCATGGGGATGATTATGAGCATCAGCGGGTCCCAGGGCCAGGAACCCCTGAAGCACGGCGGGTTCCAGTCGCAATACGAGGGCGGCCTCAACGGCGCGGCGTCCACCGCCATATGCCTGTTCGGTATGGAGAACGGCTGCGGGGGACAGCACATCGACGTTGCCATCAACGACTGCGTCGCCTCCACCATGATGGCCACCCAGACCATGTACCCCTTCATGGGCGGCACCCAGCACCGCCGCCGCGCCACCGGCCAAGACTTCACCTACCCCATGCCCTGCGCCGACGGATGGGTCATCGTGCAGACCGGGGGCGGGGCGTCTTGGGAGGACATCGTCAATCTCTTCCAGGAACCGGAGTTGCTGGATTCCCGATTCTCCAACACCGACGAGAGGGCGGAGAACGGCGAAGAGATGGACAAGATCATGGTCGATGCCCTTAGCCGCCTGAACAAATGGGACCTCTTTGCCAAGGCTGCCGAGGCTCGCATACTGTTCGGCCTGGTCCAAACCCCCAAGGAGATAGCCGAGTGTCCCCAACTGGAGTCACGGGAGTTTTTCCGTGAGGTGGATCACCCGGTTATCGGCAAGATTAAAGTCCCGGCGGTTCTTTTTAATTTCTCGCTTTGCCCTTACGAGCTGCGTCATCCGGCTCCAACACTGGGGCAGCACAACCGGGAGATATACGTCGACGGCCTGGGCTACTCCCAGGAGGATTTCTGCCGTCTCCGTCAGTTGAACGCCATTTAATCTCGCGCGCATTATGCTTAACCGGTGAGGTAGCGCCAAATGCCCCAGTTGCCAATGGAAGGTATCCGAGTCCTGGACTCGACCTACGTGTTCGCTCTGCCCTACACCGGGGGATTGCTGGCCGACTTCGGGGCCGAGGTCATCAAGATCGAGGGGCCGGCCCATCCCGACACGACACGTAACTCCGGTCTGGCGGGCAGTTACCCGGAGCATGATCTGGGCGACGACCCTTGGAACCGTCCATCGACCTATAACCTGCTCCACCGGGGCAAGCAGTCGCTGACCCTGGACATGACCGACCCTCGAGGCCGGGACCTGTTCCGGGATATGGTGCGGGTTAGCGACGTGGTGATGGAGAACTTCACCCCCCGGGTGATGCGGGCCTGGGAGCTGGACTACCCCAACCTGCGCAAGATCAAGCCCGACATCATCTTGGTATCCAACACCGGCTTCGGACACGGCGGCGGTCCCTATTCCAACAATCCCGCCCAGGCCACCACCCTTGAGGGCATGCACGGCCATTGCTGGATCACCGGTTATGACGGAGACGGCCCCAACCGGGTGGGCGCGTCCTTCGTTGACTTCCTGTCCACCTGGACCGCTTTGTTCGCCATCGGCTCGGCGTTGCGGTACCGGTCCCGAACCGGGCAGGGCCAGTGGGCGGACATCGCCATGTACCAGGCCGGAGTCATGTTCATGTCCGACTACCTCATGGACGCCATCTCCAACGGGAGAGACGGAGAGCGCATCGGCAACCGCCATCCCTACCGCGCCCCACAGGGCTGCTACCCAGCACAAGGTGACAACGAGTGGATCGCTCTCTCCGTGGGCACCGACGAGCAGTGGCAGTCCCTATGCACGGTGCTTGGACGGGAAGATCTGGCCCAAGACGCCCGCTTCGCCGATCTCCTATCCCGCCAACGCAATCACGATGAGCTGGACAAGCTCATCGAAGCTTGGTCAGCGGAGCGCGACAAGTACGACATGATGCACCAGCTGCAAGGGGTGGGGATCCCGGCAGGACCGGTGTTAACCGGCAAAGACGTCCACTTCGACCCCCAGTACAAGAGCCGGGGATTCCTGGAACGGGTCGATTACCCGGAAGAGCGGGGTTTGGGATCTCGCATCTTCATGGGCCGCCCCTATAAGTTCTCCAACACCCCGCTCCGCATCCGGGGCCCGGCGCCCACCTTCGGACAGGACAACGAGAGGCTGATCAAGGAGTTACTGGGAGTGAAGGACGACGTGTACCAAGGCTTGGTGCAAGACTCCATAACCGCCGAGATCCCGCTGGCCGGCAATCCCGTCCCGCGCATACCCCAGGAACGGATGGTTGAACTGGGCCTCATGGCCGCCTGGGACCCGGAATACCGGGAGCGCCTCGGCCTTTCTTGACACCTCCCGAACCCTGGGAATAAGCTTGAAACGAGGGCCCGTAGCTCAGCGGTAGAGCGGCCGGCTCATAACCGGTAGGTTGCTGGTTCGACACCAGCCGGGCCCACCACTAACTAACCGGGCGCTGTATACAGATACGTTACCCCCTTTATCGCCCCTCAACTTATAGGAGGGGCAACATGCATACAGCGGTCGGTTTCCCGGTGCTAATTAGATCCTTTCGTTTGGCTCTTACAGTTGAGGGTCTAAGACCACACACCATCGATAACTACATCCGTGATGTAGAGAGGTTCACCACCCACTTCCAGGGTCGTAAGCCCAACTCGATCTCAGCTTCCGACGTCCGTGACTACATCGCCGCTTTACATCCTGACCGCGCTCCCAAAACCGTCCACGAAGCCCAGCTTGCCTTTCGCAGGTTCTTCCGGTACCTCTTCCGAGAAGGGGAGATACGTCGCGACCCGACCAGCGACATGAAGCTGATGCGCTACCGAGTGAACCCCCAGCCCACTTACACGGAAGCAGAAGTAAGGCGCCTACTCGCTGTCTGTGATCAGCGGACCCGGGAAGGAGTCCGTGACAGGGCATTGGTGACCGTACTCTTCGACACCGGCGCCAGGGAAGGCGAGATTGTGTCCATGGGGCTACCTGATTGGG
>PAJQ01000036.1 GCA_002710215.1 Chloroflexota bacterium
AAAATCGGAGGCAGCACCCTTGGAAGTCACGACACCACCTTAAAAGACTTGGTGACCCTACAGAATCAAGGGGTGGATGTTGTGGTGGTCCACGGTGGGGGCAACGTGATCTCCCAATGGATGCAGCGCCAGGGAATTCCGCCACGCTTCGTCAACGGACTGAGGGTCACCGACGAGGCCAGCTTGGAGATTGTGGTTGCGGTTCTCACCGGCTTGATCAATAAAGAGTTAGTGGCTCAGATGCATGTCCTAGGCGGGCGGGCCATCGGAATCAGCGGCATCGACGGCGGGTTGCTGGAAGCTCGCGTCGCGGACCCGGAATTGGGTTACGTGGGCGAGATTGCGTCGGTCAACAGCGGGGCCATTAAAGCCCTTCTAAACGGCGGCTACATGCCAATGATTGCTCCTCTTGCGAGGCAATGTCAGGACGATTCGGACCATTCGGGCGGTCCGCTCAACATCAACGGAGACACCGTTGCCGGGGAGTTGGCTCACGCTTTGGGGGCGGAGCGCTTGGTCTTCTTGACCGACGTGGAAGGTGTCATGGATGGCGCGGGCCGGGTCATTCGCCGTCTGGACCAGCGCCGGGCCAGTCTGCTGTTTCAGTCGGGCGTTGTCCGCGGCGGGATGATTCCCAAGCTTGCCGCTTGCTTGCGGGCCCTGGAGCGGTCTCCCGTGGCCGATATCATCGACGGACGGAAGCCCGAAGCTCTTTTGGATTGCCTGAACGGCCGCTCCACCGGCACGACCATAGTCAATCATTTGCGTCCTTCCCAATAGGGACGGAGCCGCCGCGGAACCCCGATGAGTTACAACCTTTCCAACGACGCCGAGCCACCCCCCGCGCCGAATCCCCCCGGAATTTCGGAGTCCAACCTGCGGCTGTTCCAGCGGGCCGGTTCCGTGCTGGCCGTTATCGTTCTGGTCTTCCTGATTCTGTGGTGGGCGCGAGCCGTTTACACCGATTGGCTTTGGTACGACCACTTGGGCTATCGCAGCGTCTTCACCAAGATACTCTTCTTGAAGAGCTGGCTGTTCGTAGCCGGAGCCCTGGTTTCGGGACTGGCTCTAACCGCCAGCTTTTACTTTGCGTTCCGATACTCTAGGGGCGCGTTCACCCTTTCCCTATCGGCTGAGAGTTACCGGTTGCTTTGGGCGCTGGTGGTGCTCAGCGCGGTTATGACTGTGGTTATAGCCAGCTTGATATTTGGCTCGGTGGCCCATGGCCGTTGGGAGACGGTGTTGTTGTACTTCAACCGGCTTCCATTCGGAGTCGCCGATCCCCAGTTTGGGCTCGATGCCACCTTCTACGTAGCGACACTAAGATTACTGCACATCGTCCAAGCCTGGTTTCTCGGCCTGGCGATCACCCTGATTGTAGCCGCACTGTCTCTGTATGCGGCGGTTTATTCTTTGCGTGGCGTTGGGATACCAGTGTCGGGGCGGATGCTGAAGCATCTGGCGGTGCTGGGCATTTTCCTGATGTTGACCATTGCGGCGGGTCACGCATTGGACGTATACGAATTGGTGCTTTCCGGCTCAGGGGTTGTTTTCGGCGCTACTTACTCCGATGTACACGCCCGCATGCCGGTTCTGTGGCTGTTGACCGGCATAGCTACTCTGGCGGCGTTGGGATTCGCGGTCGGCATCTATTTTGCCGACCTCAGGCCGATGATGGGCGCGTTCAGTCTTTGGGTGATCGCCGCGTTGTTGGCGGGGTTCGCTTATCCTTTGCTGTTCCAGAGGTTCCAGGTGGAACCCAACGAGTTCGAACTGGAACGGGTCTATATTCAGCGCAACATCCAGGCTACCCGCTGGGCCTACGGTTTGGACCAGATACAGGAGTCCACGTTCCAAGCGAACCCCAAACTAACCGCCGGAGCCATCGAAGATAGCCGGTCCGTTCTGGATAATATACGGCTCTGGGACCTTCAACCTTTGCAAGATGCCTACAACCAGCTCCAATTCATGGAGCTTTACTACAATTTTCTCAACATCGACTGGGACCGCTACCCGGTGAACGGCGAGATGCGCCAGGTGCTGGTGGCAGCCCGTGAGTTGAATCAAGACAACTTGCCAGAGGACGCCAAGAATTGGGTGAATCAAAGGCTACAATACACCCACGGCTACGGGTTGGTTATGAGTCCGGCCACCGAATTCACGCCGGGTGAAGGCCGACCGGAGTTCCTGCTCCAAGACATTCCCATCAGGGGAGATTTTCCGGTGGAGCGTCCCGGCTTGTACTACGGGGAAACGCCCAGCGGGTTCGCCATAGTCAACAGTGCCTTGCCGGAAGTGGGACCCGGCGAAGAAGCCCAGCACTACGGCGGTAGCGGCGGCGTTTCTCTTAATTCCACCTTGCGTAGAATTTCCTATGCCTCCCAGTTCGGCGACATCAACATCTTGCTAAGCGGCCAGCTTACTCCCGATAGCCGTATCCAGTACCGCAGGGAGATTCGGTCCAGAGTCAAGGCTGTGGCGCCCTTCCTCAGACTTGATCGAGACCCCTACCCCGTGCTGGACCAAGCTGGTAAACTATGGTGGCTTCAAGACGCATACACTGCCACCGATCGAATTCCATATTCGGCCCAGACCGAACGCCCATTGCCTAGGCCGGAAAATCGAGAGATTCTAGGAGGGTTCAACTACATCCGCAACAGCGTCAAAGTCGCGGTGGATGCCTACAACGGGTCAGTTGATTTTTACGTGATTCAACCAGGCGATCCGCTGGTTCAGATGTACCGGAAGGCATTCCCCGGCCTGCTCAAAGACTTTGACCAGATGCCTCAAGATCTGCAAGACCACATACGATATCCTATCGGGCTGTTCACCGCCCAAACTCAGATGTTTCTGCGGTACCACGTCACCGACCCACAGGTCTTCTTCAACCAGGCGGAACAGTGGGCGGTCCCCTTGGAAAGCCGATTCGGCAAACGAGGGGTTCTTCTCCGGCCCACCTATCTGATGCTGAAAGCGCCGGGAGAAGATCGGGTTGAGTTCGTCCTGATGTTGCCCTTCACGCCCGCCGGCGAGAAGAAAAACTTGGTGGGTTGGATACTAGCCCGTAACGACGCGCCTAATTATGGCGCGCTCCTTGCTTTTCAGGTGCCGGGAGACCCGCAGGTGGATGGGCCCAGCCAAGTAGAGGCGCGGATCGAAAACGACCAACAGATATCTCAGCAATTCACTCTTTGGGAAGGGGCCGGTTCCCGAGTGATTCGTGGTCAGTTATTGGTTATACCCATGGCCGGCACAATACTTTATGTGGAGCCCATGTATTTGCAATCCGAAGTGTTAGCCTTCCCGGAACTGAAAAAAATAATCCTAGCCGACGGAAGCGACGTGGTTATGGCCGATTCGATCAAGGAAGGCCTGATCATGCTGGTTCATGGCGGCAAAGCCCCGCCTGAGGTGGAGGTTGCTTCGGACTCGGGGACGGCGATCGATACGAGAGATATTGAACAGATTCAAAAGGCAGTCGCCGGGCTGGAAAAGGCGTTGGAAGGCCTCCGGGACGCCTTGAAAGACTTGCAGGATTCTTCGGGAAACACAGGGAGGTAGACCCCATGACTAGCAGTAGCGATTGGATAGCGAAAGAGCAGAAATACTACGCCCAGACGGTCCGCCGGCAACCGGTGGTGATCGTACGAGGCGAAGGCACTCGAGTGTGGGATGCCGACGGCAAGGAGTATCTGGATTTCGTTGCCGGCTGGGCGGTTAATAACTTGGGTCATAGCCATCCCGCCGTTACCCAGGCCATCGTCGAGCAGGCAGGCACTTTATTGCAGACTTCCAACCAGTTCTATACCGTCCCACAGCTTCAATTGGCCGAAATGCTCATCGAAAACAGTTGTTTGGACCAGGTGTTTTTCGGCAACAGCGGCGCCGAGGCCAACGAAGGCGCGCTGAAGTTGGCCCGCCGCTATGGAAAGTTGCATCGGGACGGCGCTTACGAAGTGATTACCGCTTTCAATTCTTTCCACGGACGCACCATGGCCACCGTGGCGGCCACCGGTCAGCCCCATTACCAGGAATCCTTCACTCCCTTGNTGCCAGGGTTCGTGCACGTGGATTTTGACGACGTTGAAGCCATCATGAACGCCACCACCGACCGGACCGCCGCCGTCTTTCTGGAGCCGGTCCAAGGTGAAGGCGGCGTTAACATCCCCGCCGACGACTACTTGAGCCGGGTGCGTGAGTGGTGCGATGAAAAGGGGTTGCTACTGATCCTGGATGAGATTCAGACCGGCATGGGCCGGTTGGGCAGCCTGTTCGGTTACCAGGAGTATGGCGTTGAGCCCGACGTTATGACCCTGGCCAAGGGCCTGGGCTACGGCACCCCCATCGGCGCCTTTCTCTCCAAAGAGTATTGCATGGCCTTGGTGCCCGGCGACCACGGCTCCACTTTCGGTGGGAATGCGCTGACCACCGCCGCCGCTTACGCCGGCACCAAGTTCCTGATCGAAAACGACATACCGGGCCATGCCAGAGCGATGGGAGANCATCTGCAGCGCCGCTTGAATGAACTTAAATCTAGGTACTCTTTTGTCAAAGACGTCAGAGGCAAGGGGCTACTGGTGGCCATGGAGTTTGAAAGCGACATAGCGGGCCAGTTGCTTACCCACGCCAACGCCGGCGGGTTGCTGCTAAACGCGGTCAAGCCCAACGCCATCCGTTTCATGCCGCCCCTAAACGTAACCGCTGAAGAGATAGATCAGGCCATGTCCCTGCTGGGAGATGCACTGGGGAAGATATAAGGGATCGTTATGGGATTACCTACGAGGCAAACGTCAATCAATGCCGAATAACAAAATAGTATTGGCCTTCAGTGGAGGACTGGACACGTCGGTGGCGGTCCCTTGGCTGAAGGAGAAATACGGAGCGGATGTAATCACCCTGACCATCGACTTGGGCATGGTGGACTTGGAGTCCATCAAGGAACGAGCGATGCGAGTTGGGGCGTCCAAGGCCCTNACNGTGGATGGCAANNANCCNTTGGTNCAAGAGTTTNTGTATCCNGCCCTCCAAGCNGGGGCTATTTACGAGGAGCANTANCCCTTGGCCACGGCTNTGGGAANACCGTTGATCGCCCGTTATATGGTCGAGGCGGCCCGAGCGGAGGGAGCCTTCGCGGTGGCCCACGGTTGCACGGGTAAAGGCAACGACCAGGTTCGCATGGAATTAGGCGTGGCCGCCCTGGCTCCAGACTTAAAGGTTATAGGTCCCATCCGTGACTGGGGAATGAGCCGCCAGGAAGAGATNGAATACGCCGAGGCGAGGGGCATCCCCGTCAACGCCCGCGCCAGCCGCTTCTCAGTGGATGAGAATATCTGGGGCCGCAGCGTGGAGGCGGGAGAGCTGGAAGACCCCTGGTTACAACCGCCGGAGGACGCCTACGCGTGGACCAAACCNCTGNCGGAAACGCCGGATGAGCCGGCNTTTCTGGAAGTTCATTTCGAGCANGGNATACCCACCGCCATCGATGGTGAAGACATGTCCGGGGTGGACCTNATACCCCACCTCAACTCGATCTTGGGCGGCCACGGAGTCGGGAGGCTTGACCACGTGGAGAACCGCCTGGTGGGCATCAAGTCCCGGGAGATCTACGAGGCCCCGGCCGCCGTGGCCTTGCACGCGGCCCACAAATCCTTNGAGGCATTGACCCTGAGCAAAGACCAGGCCCGAGCCAAGGCCCGCGTTGCTCAGGAATATGCCGACGTTGTTTACAACGGTTTGTGGTTCACCCACCACCGGCAGGATCTCGACGCCTACGTTCGCAGCANCCAGCGNTTCGTCACCGGCGACGTGCGGTTGAGAGTGCACAAAGGNAGCTGCACCGTGGTGGGCCGAAGTTCTCCCCATAGCCTCTACCAATACAATTTGGCGACTTACGACCCCGGAGACGACTACGACCAAGCAGCGGCCGAGGGGTTCATCGCTATCTATGGACTCCCGGTTCGCACGCAGAACCAGGCCCAATCCCAGTAGAGGCCCACGAATTAGGTGTGGGAGATAGAGGCGGCCAAAGCCGCCGATTTGCCCGAGATCGATGAACTGATCGCGGCGGTGAAGGGCGATCGGGCGGATCTCGGCGCCGAACAGTTCGTCGTAGCCAAAAGCGAAGACGCAAGAATCCTNGGNTGTGGGCGCCTTAGGCCCTATCCCGATTTTTGCGAAATTGCCAGCATGGCCGTTGCCGATGATGTTCGTGCCAATGGCATTGGGCGGGCTATANTCAGCCGCCTTCTGGAACGGTATGCCGGAACTATATACTTGATCTGTGAAGATGAGGTGGTGGAGTTTTTCCGCCGTTTCGAGTTCGAGTTAATTCTTGAAGCAGAGATGCCAACTGGGCTCCGGCCCAAGTGGGATATCTTTCGTCCCGCTGACGGTTCCTTGAACCTGATGAGGCGGGGCTGACCGATATTCGCGTATCGGACGTCCAGAGGACAGGCCCAACCGCTGATNACCAGAAGAGACAGAGAAAAGATCTTAGACCCTATGACGGGCCGCTGATCAGTTAGGTAGGAGTACATGACACTAGCCAGCCGTATGAATGACCTGGGCACCGAAACTGCTTTCGAAGTTCTGGCAAAGGCCAGGGCGTTGGAAGCCCAGGGCAAGGAGATCGTCCATCTAGAGATCGGCGAGCCCGATTTCGACACTCCCAAGCANATNGTTGAGGCAGGAGTCGAGGCCCTGCGCGATGGCCACACTCATTATGGACCGACGCCCGGCCTGCCGGAGCTGAGGGAGGCTATANCCCGGAACANCCGGGAGGTTCGGGGTATCGACACCGACCCTGGACATGTGGTGGTCACGCCCGGGGCCAAGCCGATCATGTTNTACGTGATCTTGGCGTTGTCTGAACCNGGTGTTGAAGTGATCTACCCCAANCCCGGCTTNCCNATCTACGAGTCGATGATTCGNTTCTCCGGCGGCACCCCCGTGCCCATGCGGCTGTTGGAGTCCAAGGCGTATCACCCCGATCTGGATGACCTGGCCCAAAAGATCACCAGCCGGACCCGATTAATCATCATCAATTCTCCGGAGAATCCCTGTGGCTCAGCATTGACTCGGGATGAGCTGGAAACTATAGCCAACTTGGTCAAGGAACGAGACGACATTTACGTAATGTCCGACGAGATATACAAGGACATTCTGTACACCGGCGAGCACCACAGCATCGCGGCCTTTCCCGATATGGACGAACGTACGATTATTCTGGACGGGTTCTCCAAGAGCTATGCCATGACCGGCTGGCGGCTGGGCTACGGCATCATGCCACCGGAGCTGGTGCCTCACGTGGTCAAGCTGGCGGTGAACAGCGTATCTTGTGCGGCTACGTTTTCCCAACGGGCCGCCATCGCAGCCCTGGACGGTCCCCAGGACGGCGTGCAAGAGATGTTGGCGGAGTTCACCCTTCGGCGCCGTCTGGTCACCGACGGGCTGCGAGCCATTCCGGGGATCAATTGCCCCGAGCCCGAGGGGGCCTTCTATGCCTTCCCCAACATCAGCGGCACCGGCCTGACCAGTGCGGAGTTTGAAGACCGGGCGATGAATGAAGCGAGCGTTGCCCTGCTGGCTGGGGATGCCTTCGGCGAATTCGGCGAAGGATACGTTCGTTTGTCCTACGCCAACTCCCAGGAGAACATCTCCAAGGCCCTGGAGCGGCTGGACGCCATGGTCAGAAGNTTNGGCTAAGCGTTACCAGGGATTGAGGCGGCAACNCCATTCAGATATACTAGCGGCTCTCAGAANNNCANGATNGAGGCTNTTCTNNAGNAACCNAAATCNGAAAATCGATTCGGAGGTCCCANNATGATTTCACAGCTTCGCATCTACACNGTTAATAAAGGTATGACCGATCAATGGGTCAAGCACTTCACCGAGGTGCTGGTACCCATGCAAGAGAAGCATGGCATCAAGATNGGCGGCATGTGGGTTAACGAAGAAAAGAATCAATTCATATGGACTCGCAGTTTTGCCGATGCTGAAGACGTGACGGCCAAAGAGGCCGCGTTCTATGGGTCCGCGGAGTGGAGCGGGACGGTGGACCACACTCGTAGTCACATTGCCAGGACCGTGGTTCAAGCCATGGAGCCGGCCACGAAGGTGGAAGGCGACGGCCTCACTATAGGGCCCGAAAAGGTGTCCCAGCTTCGGATGTACACGGTGAATGGTGGCATGATGGGCCAATGGGTAAAGTTGTTCTCAGAAACCCTAGTGCCNCTTCAGGAAAACCTGGGGATGAAGATTGACGCCATGTGGGTCAACGGAGACAAAAACCAGTTCATATGGATCCGGAGCTTTGCCGACGCCGAGGACTTAAAGGCCAGAGAAGCCGCGTTCGGCGCGTCGCCGNATTGGCAAGCGATCAGAGAAAATGCAGGTAGCCATCTTGCCCGACTGGACGTCATAACCATGAACGCCGTGGCGAGGGTGCCGGTAAGCGCATAAATCCTGACGGCTGGTACGTTTTTTGATTAATTAAGGAGGAACGAGTATGGACCTGGGTCTCAGTGAGGTCCAGCAGATGCTGAAGAGCAGCGCCCAGGAGTTTCTTTCCCAAGAGTGTCCGCTGACACTGGTGCGGGCCATGGAGGACGATAACTCGGGCGAAAATGACCAACTATGGCGGCAGATCGCCAGCCTGGGTTGGACCGGCGTAGCCTTCCCCGAATCCTACGGCGGTACCGGCGGAGACTTTCTGGATCTAGCGGTTCTCTTGGAAGAGATGGGCCGGGCGCTGTGCCCAAGCCCCTTCTTTTCCACGGTTGTGCTGGGTGGTTTGACCGTCTTGGACGTGGGAAGCGATGCCCAGAAACAGGACATCGTTACTAAGATTTGCGACGGTCAGTTGCTGATGACCCTGGCTTTGACCGAGCAGACCGCTACCTACGAGCCGTGGGGAATCGAAACCGTGGCCACCCGTCAAGGCGACAACTTCGTCCTTGACGGTACCAAGTTGTTTGTGCCCGACGCCCACGTGGCCGACCTGTTGCTGGTCGCGGCCCGTACGTCGGACGAAGGGGACCCAGCCCAGGGGATAACCCTGTTCCTCGTCCCTTCAGGAACTTCCGGGCTTACGGTTACTCAGCTAAGCACCATCTCGGCCGACAGGCAGTGCGAGGTGATCTTGAATCAGGTGTCCGTTCCCGCATCGTCGGTGCTGGGTGAAGTAGACCAAGGATGGCCGGTTTTGCAACGCGTCCTGGAACGAGCTACCGCCGGCAAGTGCATAGAGATGCTGGGAGGAGCCTCGGCTGTCCTGGATATGACCGTCGAATATGTGAAAGGACGGACCCAATTCGGGCGTCCCATCGGCAGCTTCCAGGCAGTGCAGCACCACTGTGCCGATATGGCCACCGATGTTGAAGGCAGCCGGGTCGTCGCTTACCAGGCGGCCTGGAAGGTGTCGGAAGGAGTTCCGGCCCAGCGTGAGGTTTCAGTGGCAAAAGCATGGGTAAGCGCGGCATACCAACGTGTTTGCTCCACGGCGCATCAAACCCACGGAGCCATCGGATTCACCAAGGAGCACGATTTGCAGCTTTACACCCGGCGGGCAAAGGTGCAGGAACTGAACTACGGCGACGTTAATTTTCACAAGGACGTGGCCTTGCAGTATGTGGAGGGCCAACTGACCTAGTGCCACACCGGCGCTACCCCGAACCTCATGCAGCGGCCGATATCGGAGATTAGCCTTAATGAGCACCAGCGAATGTATTTTCTGCGGTATGGCGCGGGACTCCGGCCATAAAGCTCCCATCTACCGCGACGAGCGGGTTTTTGTTCTTAGGGACATCAACCCAAAGGCTCCGACCCACCTGCTCATAATCTCCAATATGCACCTGCCGTCTCTGGCCTACATCGGCCCTGGCCAGGTCCCTATCATGGGCCATCTATTCGTGGTGGCTGAGGAGATGGCCCGCCGTGAGGGGGTGACCTTGAGCGGATACCGGCTGGTGTTGAACCANGGCCCGGATTCGGGGCAGGAGATTGAACACCTTCACTTGCACCTGCTGGGAGGGCAACCGCTGGGGAATATGGGTTGATGGATCTCGCTGCGGTTCAGCGGCGGGTCGACCGATTGCCCGCGGGTCTGCAGGCCCACATCNATCGNGTTGTTGAGATTGCCCGGGAATTGGCGGTCTGCCACGGTNTCAACCAAGAACAGGNNGCCCTGGCGGNATTGGCCCATGATGTGGCCAGAGCCATGACGGATGGTGAATTGTTGCGCCGTGCCGCGGGTATGGGACTACCCATCGGGGTAGTTGACCGGCGGGTGCCCATACTTCTTCACGGACCGGTGGGCGCCGAGATTCTCCAACAAGAAGCCGGACTAACCGACATTTCTATATATAAGGCTGTTTACTGGCACACCACGGCCAACCCGGACTTGGATGAGCTGGGCAAAGTGGTGTTCATAGCCGACAAACTGGACCCGGCGAAGATTGACTCCTATCCCTATTTGCCACAGATNCGCCAGATGGCATTCCAGGACTTGGACCGGGCAATCTTGCATTTTCTAACGCGGCAGGCGATGGACCGGCTCAATCGGGGTGAGTTGGTCCATCCGGTGATGGTGGAGACTCGAAATGCCTTACTGGTAGCTTCTGGAGTGCCCGAGAATTCAACCTGAGCCGTCGAATGAAGTCCGAAAGGCGCATCTGACCGCCAAGAATTGCATCCAAGGATGTAGACGCAGCCGTATCCGAGTTGGGCCGGTAGAAAACAAGAAGAGGTTAACCGATGCATGTAACCCTGGGCGAAGAAGCAGTGATCCACATCCAAAGGAAGGGGGGACGGGCTGTCGTTGATTTGATCAGCATGTCATCTTGAGCCGGTTCCACTGTGGANGTGTCGGTCGACACCAACATTGCACGGCGAAACATCTTGAATTACCGGACGGTTAAGCAGGACGGTGTTGAGTTGCTGGTNTCACCNGACCTGGCCCGCCATTCCGAAAATCTTCACATCAAGCTGAACCAGTTCCTCTTTTTCCGGCACCTTAAAGCCGTGGTGGAGCTAACCAACGGTGTGGTATTGGGAGCGCGGGCAATGTAACCATCCTGCCCGGCGGACTCTGTACATAATCCGATTATGACAAAGACCCCGGAGCCATCGCTCCGGGGTCTTTTTTTGGGCGTCTGTCACCGGGCTTGGATGGGCCGTTAACTCAGCATGCGCATCCGGTACAGCAGCTTCGCCTCGCACGTCTTCAGGCGTCACGTCTGCTATACTGCACCGGCCAACGGCGGTCCTTGATTCGACGGGTATTTTGTCTTTCGTCTTGGGCGTTTCGGAATGGAGTAGAGGTGGAATGATGCGCTTCGGAATCAATCTGGGCGGCGGAAATCTGCCTGAGGAACCCAGGGCAGCGGCCTTAGCAGGCCGGNTGGAGAAGGCTCGACTAGCCAGCGCCTTGGGGTACCATTCCCTGTGGACCGGTGCGGGCTACCTGAACAACGACTTTCATGCCATGTTGTTGTTGGCTAGGGCCGCCGCCGAAGCTCCGGACCTGGAACTNGGCATGGTTTCTTTGCTTCCCTTGTACCATCCGGTTGAGGCTGCCGAGCAGGTTGCCACGTTGGACGTGATATGCGGCGGCAGATTCGTTTTGGCCCCGGCATTGGGTTGGCNGGACTTCCAGTTCAACGCCTTNGGCGTGCCCAAAGAGGAGCGNTTGTCCCGNTTNCGTGAGGTNNTGGNGGTGATGAAGAAGCTNTGGTCCCAAGAGCGGGTCACTCACCACGGCAAGCATTTTCATATGGATGATGTTCCAGGGGCCGGTGGTCTGCTGCAAGGACCCCAGCCTAAGATGTACATCGCAGCGAACCTGGATGTTGGGGTTGCTAGAGCGGCCCGGGAAGGNGACGGTTGGCTGGTAAGCTCNCGGGCCACTTTGCCGACCATCGAAAGACAGACCAAGCTTTACCGGGAGGCTGCCGGGAAGGCTGGCAAAGTAGGCTTCATCTCCGCGTGGCGGGAGATGTTCGTGGCCGAGACCCGCCAGCAGGCCGTGGATATTGTGCGCCCTCACGTGGAATGGCTTTACCGGGACCGGGCCGCCCTGGGGCATAGCCAAGAACTGCCAGAGGCGGACCGCATCGACGTTTCCTTCGACCAGGTTCTGGAAGGGCGGTTCATCATTGGCAGCCCCGCCGAATGCATAGAAGAGATCAAGAGATACCAGGAGTTGGGCGTTGAGGAACTGGTGCTGCGTTGCCAGTGGCCGGGTATGCCTGATGAAGACTCGCTAAAGGCCGTGGAGCTTTTCGGACGGGAAGTGCTTCCCCACTTTGGGTAAAGGCCTGGCGGGTCCGCCGCCGCTTCCATACGAAGACATGACGGTTCATCCCTAACCGCCGGTGAAGCGCTGGATGAAGGCGCTGGCTAGCTCCTGATCGCCCGTATAGGACATCCGCCCGTCTGCGATTGCCACTTCCGGTTTGATACGTCCGTACATCAGGAATGCGAAGGTCTCTCCATCACATCGAAAAGTAACATGAGCATCATTGCTGCTTGCCGCTTCCATGTACCTCCGTTCCTCCGTTACGACAACGTCTACCCGATTTTGAGCCGGTGGCGTAACCTCGAACCGGTATCGNAGAGGCAATGAAGCAAAGCCCGCTTCGGTCCTAAATGACCACCATGTAGCCCGTTGGGGGATGCGTTCCACCATCACGGCAACGGATTTGGGGGACAGGCCCGCTTGCGATTCGAAGCGGGAACGAACGTCCCATCCGTGTACGGCCAGTTCGCAGATGAAGATGTCCACGAGATTCCGGACCGGTTCAGGCCGCGACGGGCGGAACACGCGCTTATCCCAGTCCTGGGGGCCGACGTTCGCCAATGCGTTGACGATCCCTCGACTGGCCTTAATATATTCCGCCAGGAGATCTCCACCCAGTTCCTTCCTTAAGGTGATAGCCTCTTCCGCGTCGGACACCGGATCGACGTCGCCAAGGACGAGGCGGGGACTCAGGTCGTCGGGGGAATCGTCTCCCCGAAGGGCCCTTAGGATCCTGAAGGGATTAAATCCTCTGGTAAGGGTCAGGTGGGCTACCACGTCGGCGATACACCACCCATCGCACGCGCTGGGTAGGCCCCAGGCTTCTTCGGGTAAATCGCTTAGGTATTTCTCTAATTCCCTGGTCTCGGCCCGGAGTATTTCGAGCCGCTCTTCCCGTAACGGCACGCTTCTGCTCCTTTCGGCTTTTTCTATAGGCTGGCCGGCTCAGATCCATGGTCCATCGCGATGAATTCTTTGATGCTCTTTCGAGTATCACAGTAGGAAGTATAGGGTTGCCGCCGGTTACGAACAACTGTTCGATATTGGTGCTAAATTGCTTGAAAAACCTATTGACGTCTTGAGAACAGGNGTTCTATAATCTGTTTCAGAAATTAGAACACATGTTTNGGAGGCGGGAAGATGTCCAANGCNACAGCGGTCAAANCCATGNNNGACCAANNCCCGGAATACTACCATTACGAAGACACNGGGTGCGAAGTTTCGCCGTCCTGCCTCACCTGTCCATTGCCCCAGTGCAAGTATGACGACCCCGTATGGTTCCAACGGCACCGCCGGTTGGCCCGGGACTTGAAGGTCTGGAGCACGATGCAATCCGAGAGGTTGACGGCCGATGAAGCGGCGCAACGCTTTTCGGTAACGGTGCGGACCATCTTCCGGATCACACGCCGCTGCCGGGACGCCATTATGGAGGCTGACGGTGAGGAATCACTAGCCCTGGCCGCGGACTAGTTAGCGGTTGCCGCCGGCTCGCCCCGATTGCATCGGGGGGTTCACCGCGAACGGGAAAAGAACGCCCACCGCTCGTCCTGAGCCCGTTGAAGGGCCGGGTGAGACTGTCTTAAATCGGGGATCTAGCCTCTGGGCAGATCGAGTCCGCGGGAAGCGATGATATTCCGTTGGATCTCAGATGTTCCGGCGGCGATGGTGCCGGAAAAGGCGCTCATCCAGTTTTCCTGAATCCGTCCCTTAAGCGGCGCCCATTTATCGTTGCGGTCCAGGGACCCGTACATTCCCAGGATGTCCATGCTGGTCTTGGTTACCCGCTGCACGGTTTCGCTGCCGAAGACCTTGCTCATAGACGC
>PAJQ01000037.1 GCA_002710215.1 Chloroflexota bacterium
GCAGATGGGTAATTCCGGAAATACCAAAGAAAACCCCCGCACCCGCCCGCCTTCCTCTAATAAGAAACAGTTGTCCTCCGGGGACAGGCCCGGTACACCCAGAGATTGTTGAAAGGTGCCGAGGCCCAACTCCCTGGATCGCGGGCCCCAACTATTGAGAGACTCGATGAATTCCAGCAGGTCGGACATCCGGCTGCTGTTGAAGTTGACGATCGGCAAGAATCAATTTCCCCGTCGGGTTCGACCACTATCGTTAGATAGAGCCCGTTTCGGCCCAAGAATGGCAATCCGGCGTGACAGGCATGTAAATGGCCTTCGGCGCTCTCGGCGGATTGTAGCAGAGTGACCTACCTTGGACAAGGCAGAAATTAGCTTCGGAATCGGCTTTTTCAGCTACGAAGGATCTCGCTGGGGAGGAGCTCGCAACGACGTCGTAATGACCTTGTGGGTGATTGTTACCCAGCACCCTAAGAACCTTCTGGCACGCCTGAATCTGTCGAAGATCCGGACCTTCCCTTTTCGTCAGAATTCGGATAGGCCCTTGGTTGGCGCTTCGACTTCGTTGATTAGGCTGGGACAATCTGGCGTTGGCATTCTCTACAATCCCTACCGGGCAGGGTGAAGTTTGCTAGCCTGCCTGTCCCGGTTATAATGCCATTCGTGAAGCATATCGATTGCTTGCCGGCCAGTCGCGACGCTGGCAGCAACCACAGAATCAAGGAGGAATCATGCCGGAGATAGAAATCCTGTTACCCGGATTCAGCATCAACACCGACCAAGCAACCCTCGGCCTTTGCACGGTAACCCTGGTCCGGGGAGAAAAGCTGACGGTGGTCGACGTGGGTCACTTCGGACGCCGAGGCATGCTGGTGGATACCCTTCGCGCCCATGGCTTGGAACCTGAAGACATCGGCCGGGTTATTCTCACTCACGCCCACTGGGACCATTCCCAGAACACCGACCTCTTCCCCAACGCAGAGATCGTGATATCCAAGCGAGAGCTGGAGTACAGCCGTAACCCCAGGGCCGGCGACTACGCCACGGCCAAGTATTTCGCCGACACCCTGGCCGGGCATGACGTAGTGGAAGTTGCCGGGGAAACGCAGATAGAAGAAGGCATAGACACGATGGACACGCCAGGCCACACCGCCGGACATCACAGCGTTCTGGTCCAGACCTCCGGCGGCCTTGTGTGCCTTGGCGGCGACGCCGTTTCCGACGCCGGAGCGGTGCGNCGGGGACTGCCNGCTTTCGTTTTCTGGAGCGTTGAAGAAGCCCAGGCCAGCCTCAAGAAGATATTCGACGCNTCATCGGTCATCTATCCAGGTCACGACCGCCCCTTTAAAGTNACTGGGGACGAGATCGAATACCTGGTGGACNCGCCGACCATNAAGGTCAGCGGGTTCTTGGACGCCACCAGGGACATGGTATCGGTGGAACTGNGCCTACCGCCCAAGTTCACGCCCAGNATCAACCCTGACGCANTTGCCTNANGCCCCNAAGACCGACCNGGCTGNAAGNTTAATNTNGTAGNCAAATCTATTNGGAAAGGTGATNTTATGGCGAACGAATTGACGATATTGGTAGGTACCGCNGGCCAAGGAATCATGCGCAGCGGCGACAATGGCGAGTCCTGGCAACGAGTAGCCATCAACCAGGGGATGTACCAGAACCCGGTGATTCGAGTCCTGGCGAATCACCCGTCCAAGCCCAACGTCATCTACGCTGGGACCGACCGGGGTATCTACCAAAGCGATGACGCCGGTAAGAATTGGCAGTCTAAAGAGTCTCTGATGAGCAGCTCTTCTGTTTGGGCGATGGCCATCGACCCCACGAACCCTGACATCATGTTCGCCGGGACCGGCGCGCCCAGCCCCGTCGCCATGTTCCGGTCCACCGATGGCGGCGATAGCTGGGAGAAGCGGCCCATGGAGGTAGCCGAAGAATGCCCTATCGGCCTTCCTCAAATGACCGCCATCGCCATCGACCCCACAAATCCCCGCAGCATTTGGGCGGGCGTCGAGGTTGACGGTCTGCGCCACAGCACCGACGGCGGAGATACGTGGGAAAAGGCCGGCCGAGACATTCCCAATCTGGACGTGCACAACGTAGCAGTGACGGCAGGGCCGCCCAAAACAGTGATGGTCGTGGTCAACAACGACGTGTTCACCAGCACCGACGACGGCGCCACCTGGACCGCCGTGGGCATCAAAGAAGTCTTCCCTTATACCTATCCCCGGGGCATCATGATTCACCCCGCCGACCCCAAAACCGTCTTCTTGACCATTGGCGACACCACCCCTGGACGAATTGGAACGGTGATGCGCTCCCAGGACACCGGCAAAACNTGGGAGAACCTTTCCCTCTCAAACCCGCCCAACAGCGCCATGTGGGTCGTAAACGTCCAACCCGCCAACCCCCAGATAGCCTTCGCCGGCAGCCGATACGGCCACCTATACCGCAGCGACGACGGCGGGAACTATTGGAACAAACAGTGGCGAGAGTTCAGCGAGATTTCTTCCGTCCTGTCGATACCCGGCTGATGTTTCAGCCTTCGAGTTGTTCAACCAGTTTTGGCTAGTTCCCTCTAAATAGTTGAAGACTCGTGGCGACCAAGGAGATAAAAATACCGATCACCGCCAGAGTGCTGGGGTCAAGCGCCTGGTTCACTGACCCTAATTGGCCGATCTGGGAATTGGTGAAGAATCCCCGGGAGGGACTCTTTTCGCCGGCTCCACGACCCGGCGTTTGATTTTGATCTCGTATAACAGGTGGTTGGCCGCCCGGACCTTGACCCTGCCGGCAAGTCTGCTCCAGGCGCTGCCGGCCAAATTTGATCATGGGGTAAGGAATTATGGCCGATAAGCAGATATTGTGCGCCTTCGGGGTAGACTTGGACGCCGTCGCCGGTTGGCTGGGGTCGTATGGCGGGGAGGATTCGCCCGACGATATCTCCAGGGGCATATTCGCCGGCGAAGTGGGCACCCCTCGACTGCTTAAACTGTTCGACAAACTGGGGATAAAGACCACGTGGTTCATCCCCGGCCACTCCATCGAAACATTCCCCAAGGAAACGGCGATGATAGTCGAGGCCGGACACGAGATAGGGATGCATGGGTACTCCCACGAAAACCCCATCGATATGTCCCCCGAACAGGAAGAGGCAGTCCTGGTGAAATGCATCGACCTGATCACCAGCCTCTCCGGCAATAGGCCCACCGGGTACGTGGCCCCCTGGTGGGAGTTTAGCCACGTTACCAATGAACTGTTGCTGAAACACGGGATCAAGTACGACCACAGCCTGATGCACAAAGACTTTGAGTGTTACTACGTGCGGGTCGGCGACCATTGGACCAAGATTGACTTAACTCAAACCGCCGGCGAATGGATGCTAGGCCTGGTTAGGGGGCAAGAGACAGACTTGATCGAGATACCCGCCAATTGGTATCTGGACGATCTGCCTCCGATGATGTTCATCAAGAAATCCCCCAACAGCCACGGATTTGTGAATCCCAGGGACATAGAACAGATGTGGCGGGACCAGTTTGACTACGTCTACCGCGAGTACGATGAAGCAGTGTTCCCAATCACGATACATCCGGATGTGAGCGGACGCCCACAGGTATTGCTTATGTTGGAGCGGCTGGCCGCCTACCTGATGTCCCACCCCGGAGTGCGCTTTTGCAAGTTCGATGAAATCGCCGATGACTTCGGTCTCAGGCATCCCAGAGCCGTTGCTGGCGATTAAGAAGCAATGCCCGATTGGCCGTCTTAAAGAGCCAAATCAAAAGCCATCAGGAGGAAATCATGGAACTAGAATGGGAACATGTAGCCGGTCCATTCAGCCGTTTAACGGAAGGACCCGCGTGGGACGGCAACCGGCTGCTCTTCACGTACATTCCCGGCAGCCGGATCATGGCCTATGACCCTGGCACCGGCGAGTGTGAGGTGTACCGAGACAACACCAACCACACCAACGGCTTGGCTTTCGACATGGACGGCCGGCTTTACGGTTGCTGCTCAGGCGGACGTTCCATCGTGCGTTTCGAACCTGACGGCGGCACGACGACCATCGTCGATAGCTTGAATGGACAGCCGCTCAACACTCCCAATGACCTTGCCATCGACCGTCAGGGGCGCATCTGGNTCAGCAACCCGTGGAACGCGGGAAACATAGACCCCAGCGAGCAGCAGGTGATGACCGGCAAGGACATATTGCGGGCCGACCCTCAGCCAGACGGTACCTGGACCTGCCAGCAGATGACCTTCGACACAACGGGAACCAATGGACTGCTTATCTCGCCGGACCAGCGTAGCTTGTACATAATCCAGACCGACCCCGATGGCGACCGGGAGCTAAGGTCCTACCCGATTCTGGATGATGGCACTCTGGGCGAATATATCGTGCTGCACCAGTTCGGGCGAGATCACCGGGGACCGCAGCGGGGCATCGACGGCATGTGCCTGGACTCCGAAGGCAACATCGTCGGCACCGCCGGCAACTGGGTGAGCGGCCCCGGCCCCATGATCTACGTTTGGACGCCGGNCGGCCGCGTCCTAGAGACCTACCCNATGCCCGTGGGCGTGGAGGGTCCCACCAACTGCGCTTTCGGCGACTACGACCAGGGCACCCTTTACGTCACGTCCGGCCAAGGCCACCTCATCCGCACTCGCGACACGAGACGCCGGGGCTGGATCATGTGGCCGCCGGTCCGGTCACTCTAACAGCCGCCTCCCAAAATGGTTCGACTAGCTCACCACGAACGAAAATGGGCCTTTCCACTGTTCGTTCTGAGCCCCATATAAAGNCGCTATATCGCACTCTGCCATNAGGCACGGAGGGGTTTATGTCATCTAGCATCAACATGGAGAACAGCGGGAGTTATGAAACGGCGGGGGTGAGATTTAATCTTTGCTTGACCACTCCAACCGATGGTGGNCAGGCCCAACTCAAAATCACGGTGGACGATCTGGCCAATGGCCAGCGGCTGCCCTTCAACCACCAGGCCTGCCCTGCGGTGCACGATTTCACCCGGGGGTTCACCCGCTGGTTGGGCACCAAAGGATTTCGAGCAACCCGCAACGACTATGAGATAGTCGCCGAGGCCCGCTCCGAAATGACTTCGGCTCAACTCACCCAAGGGTTCCAGGACGCCTTGGACATGGTGGACCAAAAATTCTCCAACTACCTGGGGCCGATCATCGGCTCGAATTCATATTCCGACGTTGTCTACAGAAANGAAGACGGGGTCGCTTGGCTGCTGCTGAACCGTCCGGAAACCTATAACGCCAAGCGGGGCATCACCATGGATGAGATGGCCNATAGCCTGTTGGACGCCGCGGGCGATTCCAGCATCCGGGTAGTGGTNATCTCCGGTGCCGGACCCAACGGGTTTTGCACCGGGAATGACCAGAGTTACGACCCTGAGTTGGAGCACTCCGCATACCGTGGAGAGGCCGAGGTGCGATATAGCCAGGTGGTTCAGCAGATGCCCCAGCCGGTGATAGCAGCCGTGGACGGCTTCGCTATCGGTTCCGGAAACATCTTGGCCTATACCTGCGACTTCACCATTGCTACCACCAGGTCCAGGTTCGGACAGACTGGGCCGAGAGTTGGCAGCCCGGCCAACGGCCATAACGTGGCCATGCTGGCGGCCAGGGTGGGCCAAAAGCGGGCCCGGGAGATCTGGATGTTGTGCCGCCAGTACACTGCCCAGGAGGCCTATGACATGGGATTGGTCAACATTGTGGTGGAGCCTGACCGGCTTTGGGCCGAGGTTGACCGGTGGATCGTCGACATCAAGAACGTCAGCCCGGTGATTCTTCAGACCCAGAAGATGTCATTCAATCGCCACGACCATTTCCAGGACCCGGCAATGACCCCGATACAGGAATATATGCCCGACTACCAAGCAACGGAGGAAGCCCGGGAACGCCGGATGGCCTTCATCGAACGACGTCCGATAGACCCTTCCAAAAACGTGCCTTACATCAATGTGCCTATCGGTTGATCTCAGGCCCTTTCGTCCCAACCTAGCTGAAGGAGAGCGGAACACCGGCTGATGCGGCATTCATGGTCCGGCAAGGTGAGATGTGTACCGCCGGCTAACCGCCGTCTTTCCGGCGAAAGCCGGAACCCAGAAACGTGGCTTTTTCTTGCCGTTCTCCCGGTGCCGAAAGGCCCCCTGGATTCCTGCCCGCGCCGGAATGACTTAGGATACGCGGCCCGGCAAGGGTATCGGCATCCCACTGCCGTCTTGGACGTTAATACTCGATGATGGCCCTTCCCGCAATCTCACCTGCCTTCAGCGCGTCGCAGGCTTCGTTGATGTCGTCCAGCTTATAACGGCGGGTCACCAATTTGTCCAGNGGGAACTTTCCTTCCTGGTACCACCTCAAGAACATGGCAAAGTCCTTGTCAGGATAGGTCGCACCCAGGCTGCCTCGGTATTGGCGCTGGTGCGTCACAAAGAGCCGGGAATCTATCGTAATATCCCATCCAGGCAGGCCGATCAGCACCGCCATGCCGCCGTGGTTATCGGCGCCTGGACCGCCGCCTATGGTCGACGGCAGGATCTGCTCGTTGGTGATTTTTAGACCGATGGCATCAAAGGCGTAGTCCACGCCGCCGTTGGTAATCTCCTGGATCGCCTCAACCGGGTCCCCCTTGGAAGCGTTNACCATATGGGTCGCCCCAAATTCTTGGGCTAGTTGCAACTTCTCGTCCGTGAGATCCACAGCGATGATGGGATAAGCCTCTAGAATCGCGGCCATGCGCACCGCGCACAGACCCACGCCACCGACTCCGTACACAGCCACCGATTCCCCAGGCCGCACCTTTGCCGTGTTCAGCACCGCGCCTGCCCCGGTGAGGACGGCGCNCCCGACGATACAGCTGATGTCTGTGGGGACGTCCTTGGGAATCGGCACCACGTAATCACCGCTGATCAGGACATCTTCTCCCCAGGTATAAGTGCTGCCGTGAACCGGCTCTTCATGGTAGGTGATGCCTGAAGGCTGTACCGCCGGACGGCCCCTGACGGGTGTTCTGGGAACCCAAGTTACTATGGCGTGGTCGCCTTCTCTAAGGTGGGTCACGTCGCGGCCCACCTGCGCCACTATCCCGGTCCCTTCGTGGCCAAGCACCAAAGGGCGGGGAAGACCGTCGTTCTCCATCTGATGGAGTTGGGAGTGGCAGACCCCGCTGGAGTAAAGTTTGACTATGACTTGATCTGCTCTTGGTTCGGGGACTTCCAGTTCGTCAACCAAAAGTTGGTCGCCTGGAGCGATCTGAATTGCGGCTCTGGTTTTCATTACTTCTCCAAATGTCGCGAGTGAAGAAAGGTCTCACCCTCCGTCTGTCTATGGGCGGCCAGAAGCTCAAGAATTTTATCTCGAATCATCTAATGCGCCAACAATTCTACACCTGGCAAAGCTACGCTGCACGGAGCTTATTATGTGGAACGTCCCAATCTCCTGCAGTGGACAAGCCCGCCCGCTCCGACGTACTATTTCCCCATGCCTGTTCCCAGCACTCAAAGTATACGATTAGCTGCAGCAGCCCCATGGTAGAGTCCACCCCCCTTGGCAACATAGCCCTTGATGGAACGAGTGCTGTCCCGGCGGGAAATACTTAAGGCGTAAGACCTACCCAGGGGCCGGGGTCGCTGGGAATGAAAGATTCAACCTTGGCCAATGATAGGATCGGCCGGGTCAAACCAAAGAAACAGGCGGATGAACATGCAGTCAACCATCATCGGTNCGCCGGTCACCCAGATTGAGGGGCCGGCAAAAGTCACGGGACGAACGCGCTACGCAGCCGACGTGGATCTACCTGGTATGCTTTGGGGCAAGATTCTGCGCAGTCCCCATCCCCATGCGCGCATCCTTCGCATTGATGCCTCCNNAGCCTGGAGCGTCCCCGGTGTAAAGGCCGTGATTACCGGACAGGACGCCCCTGGCCACTACATGGGCAAGGTCCTTCGGGACATGCCCGTTCTCTGCTGGGACAAGGTTCGCTACATCGGCGACCGCGTGGCGGCGGTGGCCGCGGAGACCCCTGAAGCCGCCGAAGAAGCGATATTACTGATTCACGTTGACTACGAGTTGCTGCCGGCGGTCTACGACCCCAATGAAGCCATGAAACCGGATTCTCCCCTCATCCATGACGATGTCGCATCGTACCACGGCGCGCCTCTCGACGTGCTCGCGACGGACGTGCACAACGGCCAAACCCGCCTCGCATGGGAAAAGGGCGACCTGGCCGAGGGGTTCNGCCAGGCCGATGTCATCTTGGAACACTCTTTTTACGTCCCCAGCCGTCACCAGGGCTACTTAGAACCCTTCGCCAGCGTCATATCCATCGACGATGACAGCCGCATCCAAGCCTGGAGTTCCAGCAAAGCCCCATTCCGGGCGCGATTGCAACTNGCTCAGGCGATGGGCTTGCAGGACGAGGATATCAGAGTGAACGTCGTCTCGGTAGGGGGCGACTTTGGCGGAAAGGGAGACACTCGCGACCTTCCCGTCGCCTACCTGCTGGCGAAGATGACCGAGCGTCCGGTGAAGATCGTGATGAGCTACTGGGAAGAACTCACCGCCAGCAATCCCACCCATCCCACGTTCGTAAAGATCCGATCGGGGATGACCCGGGACGGGCNTCTGACTGCCCGCGAAGTCCGAACAATTCACGCCAGCGGCGCCTATGGAGCCATGAAGCCCAGGTCGTTTCTCTCCACATCCCACTACGTTGGCGGAGGGTACCGGGTACCCAACACGTCCTTCAAATTTCTGCAGGTGTGTACCAATACCACACCNGGCGGGTACTTCAGAGCGCCGGGAGCTCACCAATACACTTTCGCCCTGGAATGCCACACCGACCTGCTGGCCCGGGAACTNGGGATGGACCCGGCTGAGTTCCGGCGGATCAACCTGGTCGATGCCGGTGAGGAAGACGCCGTGGGCCGGCCCCTGCGCGTGGCGGATGTCAGACCGGTGTTGGAAGCCGCCCTGGAAGCGAGCCGTTGGGGAGAGCAAAAAGCTGGACCAGGCCGCGGCAAGGGAGTCGCCATCTTCGGCCGTCAGATAGGAGGCGGCGCGTCGGGGGCCGTGTTGACCGCCGAGGCTGATGGCGGCTTCGCCGTCCTCAGTCCCACGGTGGATGTCGGCACGGGCACTCACACCATCGAGCAGCAGATGGTGGCCACCGAGATGGGGGTGCCGTTGTCCCAGGTGCGGGTGAGCCAGGGCGACACCGACAGCACGCCATTCGACGAAGGTCCCCGAGCCAGCAGAGTTACCTACACGGAAGGCCAAGCGGTTATGAAGGCCTGTGAGCAGATGCGGCAGGCGATCCAAGACGGAGCCAACCTCCCCCTGACAATCACCGTCGAGCACGATGCCCCTCAACCGGAAGACGTCATGTACTTCAGCGCTCAGGTAGCCGAGGTGGTAGTGGACCGGGAAACGGGTCAGGTAAAAGTGGTCCGAGTGGTCACCGCCCATGATGTAGGCACCGTCATCAACCCGCTGGCGCATCAGGGACAGATCGACGGCGGATTTGTAACGGGTCTCGGCCTGGCGGTGACTGAGGAGTTGATGACCGAGGATGGTCGAGTCCTTAACGGCAGTCTAGGGGATTATAAGCTGCCCACCATGTCGGACATCCCGCCCCTAGAGACGGTTCTCGTTCATACCGGCGGCGGAGAAGGACCCTATCAAGCAAAGGCGATCGGGGAGTTGGCGAACAATGCCACGGCGGCCGCCATCGCAAACGCAGTCGCCGATGCTGTAGGTGTTCACTTGTTCGAACTACCCATCACGGCGGAGAGAGTTTACGCGGCGCTCGAAGCAAGCCGCGACAACTGAAGCAATCGGATAAAGACAACAGGAGAGAAAGAATCCCTATGAGCATATACCGTATCTACCCCACAGAGGATGGGGAAAGCCATATTGACGAAGTTGATCTGGCCAAGCATNCCGAGTTGAAAGGGTTGATGCATGTCGCGCAGGTCGGCATCCACGAGTTTCCCGAACTGCGATTGATGGATTTCCATCCGCTGACCGAGCGNCGGCTTATCATCCATTTGCAGGGTGAGGTGGAGATAGAGGTGAGCGACGGGGGCAAGCAGATATTCCGGCCCGGCGACGCCCGGCTCATGGAAGACGTTTTCGGCCGCGGCCACCACCATCAAGACCTTAGCCCGGTCATACAAGCCGTGGTTGTTCTGGAGGATTAAACGTCGATNGAGTAAACCCGCTTGGCGGTGTCGTGGAACATGGCGGCCCGCTCCGAGGGTGAATACGATTGGGAAAGCCGCTTGAAGGCGTTGAAAATGACGTTGTATGAGTAGGATATCTTGTCCACCGGGAAGTTGCTCTCGAACATGCAACGATCCGCGCCGAACTGTTCGATGCAGTGATTCATCAGGGGCGCCAGCGTCCCGGCCAATTCTTCGGATCCGACTGGGANATCTCGGCCCGCCCAATCGTACCCGTACCGCGCCTGGCCCGCGCCGCCTAGCTTCATGATTATATTTGGGCATTTTGCTGCAGCTGCCACTCCCCTGCGCCACTCGGCCAGCACCTCGTCGTCCCGATTGGCGTAGGGGCCCACCCGCAGCAGCCCGCCGACATGGTTCAGCACAATGGTTAGATCCGGCACGGCGTTGGCGAAATCGGCCAACTCATCCAATTGGGGGAAGTACAGTGAGTTTTCCAGCACTAACCCCATCTGGGCCATGACTCTGCCGCCGGCGCGGTANCCATCGGAGCCCAAGGCGCCCTGTATCTCCCGGTCCAGCACGTCGGGGCTGGGATCCCAACCCACCGAGTGGCGGACGCCGCGAAAACGGTTGGGGCTGGCGGCCTGGAGCGCTTCAAGCACGGGCCTCACCCCCTCGCCCAGCTTCAGNTCGGCCTTGCCGATGATGGCGGCAGCGGCCCGGCCCGGTCCGTGGGCACCGCTGGCGCTCTCATCGGCGATCTTCTGCACGAACTCTACCTCGCCCACCGACCGCATCTCCTCAGGACCGTCCGTCCGGTATTCGGCCNTGACTTCAATGAACACCGTTGAGCGGACGTTGTGGCCGCTGTTGATGTCCGCAGACAGTTCCGGTAACAGGTATTCCTGATAGGCCAACGGCTCAGGCCGGTGCGTCCACAGGTGGTGGTGCGGGTCGCAGATGGGGAGTTCAGACTCCAGTGTAGCTTCCTGAGTCTGCGCCAGCCAGGCGGCGTCTCCAATGGGCATGGTTAATCCTCCGTTGTGATAGTTCGCAGCCCCGCGGGGCTGCGGGAAATTTNTAGTCTACGGGNNTTTTTTCTGTGCCCTTGTTACTTCATTCGAGTACAGCATCCAGTCAATTAGGACGGAAGCGAATCACCCCATCCTAACCTTCCCCCCTCCGGGGGAAAGGGATTTATTCTCGCCTACTATTAGGGGAAGCGTTAGAGAGGGGGTGCAAGCTGATACATCAAAATNTTCTAGCAACAGTACTAGGAACTAAACCTCTTCCACCGCCACCGTAGCTATTCCGTAAGTACCATAAAAGAAGTGAGCGTAGTGGGTGGAACCGCCGGTAACGAAGAGCAGGTATTGCTCCGGACTTTCCAACGCTGGGATGGTCGCCTCGGGGTCTTCCTCCAGGTGTCGCAGCTCGGGATGGTTCAGCCACTTGCCGTCGGCGTCCTTGGGAACGCCTCGGGCGCCGATGGCATCTTGTATGGAAATACGGCACTTTTCGTGGAGCCAGGCTTGGGCGTCCTGCTTGCTCATCCCGGCCTCGGCCATGATGACGGCTCGGGACGGGCTGAGAATGATGGGATGGTAAGGGCCCCGGTAGGGCACTCGCTTGTTGGTGTGGCCTACCTGGGCAGACTGCCAACCCTTGATCCAGCCTCCGGCACCGGCGTTCTTGTAGAACATCATCGAGGCGATGTTATTCAGCGTGTCCTCGTGGGACCTGGAAGTGGAATCGATGATNGTCGTCGGGCCGGTCACGGTGACCACGGTGACCGCGCTCTCGTCCCGTTGGAACCCTCGGTCCATATGGTAAGGCGGCCAGGGACTGACCTCTTCGTTCTCGGCGATGCACATCCCAAACTTGGACGGCAGACCGACGAAGTTGGGGTCTCCCGCCCCGGCATTGCAGTAGCCGATGTTGATCAGGCACAACCGCACCGCCCGGCCGATGGCCGTGTTCGCNCTGTTGATGACACCCGGACCCATGGCCGTGGTCCCAAAGTTTAGACCAGCTTTTTTGGCGATGGGCCCGTTCACCAGGATTATGGGCGCTTCCGTGTGGCCGGAGACCTGCATATCCCGGTGGTTCATCTCCGGTTTAGCCAAGCAGTCGATGGCGGCAAGGAGAACCGGGAATTGCTCCGGCCGGCAGCCCGCCATAACGGCGTTGATGGCGATCTTCTCGACCGTTGCCAGCCCGAAGCCGGGCTCCATTACCATGACCACGTCCTGAGGGGCTCGTTTGGTCCCTTTCAGCATCTGCCCGACGGCGGCAGGAGTGGGCGGCATGACCGGGATACCGTCGCTCCAGTCCCGTTCGGCAAGGAAGCGGTTCACCGCGTCCAGTCCCTCCGGTGTTTCGTCCATCTCCACGGTGAAGGTCTCGGTAGCCTGGCCTCCGGCCCTAGCGCTCCGGCCATTCCCAGATGCAGCGGGAATAGTGGTGAGGCCACGGATGATGTCGTCGATCTGCTCGTCAACCATCTTGTTTATGAAGTCGGCCTGCTGACCGGTGGTGGCGTGGGGTATGGTGACGAAGGCGGTGTTGGGCTGGCCCCATCCGTCAACGCAGGATTGCCACGCTCTGGCGAAGCTTCTAGCGGCGATGGCCACCGCGGGGACACCTGCCTTCTCAACGGCNACCATGTCGTGGGCAAGCCACGACGTGCAGCCCCCTCAATGGGCGGTTGCGCCGACCATGGCGTCGATCTCCTTGGCGATTCGCGCCCCCTCCTCGTCATCGATATGATTCCCCCGGCTGAGCGCGGGACGGCCGGACCTGAGGTCGCCNCCGTACCTTTCAAACTTTACGTTGGGGAAGCGCTCTCTGATCCGCATGGCCACCCGGTCCACCGCGATATCCGCGCCGCCCGTCATGTTGTTGTACAGGCCGATGGTCTTGCCCTCAAGGCTGGCCAGGCGAGGAGCCGGAGGGACCTTGAAATCGACTCTGTTCGCCGCCGGGGACATGATCTGCAACTTCATGCTGTTTCTCCTAAAGNTACCAGGTTAGGTTGGGGACTCTTTCCTGCAAAACCTCACCGAACAATGTCAATATCTGGTCGATCTTGAGGACGACTATAGCCACCTCTATATCCTGCGGCGCGGGCATCCCGGAATCGGCCAACCGCCCCATCACCTCGTCGTAAACCTGACCGTCTCGATGCACTGTCGCNGTGCAGCGAAACTTCCAACCGACTTCCCGCCCCGAGTCACGGAACAGGACTACGACTTTGGGATCCGTTTCGATGTGATCCAAGGGCCGGCGACCGCTGCGGTCACGGTATGCCAGAGAAACCTCGTCGTACGCCATCACGGTACCGATGAATCCGGCGTTGGGCGTGCCGTCAGGCGAGGCCGTGGCGACGATGCATGGATTCCCGCTGGCTCGGGCGCCGTTGACAGATTCGCGCATTTCATCGGTCAGGTGAATCATCGTTTCTACCTTAATATCTTTAGCGTACGACGTCTGCTAACACGCTATGGGAGATTCAACGGCTCCCATTTGTCCTCGTCCGGTTCGTAGTAATACAGTTCATTGGTGCCGGGCTTAGCGGCAACCAGCGTGTGGACTATCCGGGATTCTTCATCGTAACTGAATATGTAGGGCTTCTCCCACTCTTCAGGCTGCAATGAGTTGAGGATACTCTGCAACTGCTGTTTTGTCCGGGACAGCACACGCTCCATCAGAGGCCGCATACCAAGTTCGCTGGAGATGGCCAGGGACTCGTCCAGCAAGGACATGGCCTTGGCCCGGCCCCCTCACCGTTACGCTGGAGAAGGGTGTCAGCATAGTCGCAACAAGTCCAGGCCAACTCCACTCGATAGCCAGCGCGGCAGAACGTCAAACCATCCTCGAAGTGTCCTGCCGCCTGATCAAGGTTGCCCATGGTATGGGAAAGAAGGCCCAGCAGGCGATGGAAGCACATGATGCCCGAGATTCCCATCCCGGGTTGATCTTGCTCTAGGAATTCGTACACATCCGCAGTAGCCACGGGATCCTGACGGNCTACTACCATGAGGCCAAGACCGATGCTGACCAGACGGGCCTGCATCGGGGCGATGGCTGAGTCNGAGAGAACGGCTCCTGCCGCTCTCTCGGCTATGGGCATAAGACTTACATCGCCGGTAATGCGGGCGACGTAGGGAATAACGTTAGCGTTGAAAGTATATTGAACGTTGGCCCCGGAAGAGATTGCACCCACAGCATCCGAGAATTCTTCGAGGCAGCGGTTTCCTGGGTCAATATTTCCAAGTTCATGCTCCAGAACCGCTAGCTGTTCGAGAAATCGATGATCTTTGGGCGATTCCGCCGAGCCGCGTTCACCGTAGTTCCGTGCCGCCTGCCATTCACCCATCGACAGGCAGATAATCGTGTTGTAGTGGAGCGCGGCCAATAGATACAGCCGGTCCCGAAGCCGCTCTGACCAATTCAACAGAGCTACGGCGTGCCCTTGGGCGCCCGTCAGATCCCCTGTGCAATATAGAGCTAACGTAATCTCACCTTCCGCCATGACCTGGACACGAAGGGCATCGGAACCCGCGGACAGATCCAGAGCTCGTTGACCTTTCTTCAACATCTCGTCAAAGAGGAATATTAACGTTAGGCCGGGGGATTTGTCCATGGTTAGCACCAGGACGGGCATTGATGCCGGTATCTACCCTAATATATAGTGTTGAACTGCACCAAGGTTAAATTCCCGTGCCCGGAGGATACCCATGAACGCCAGCAAACCCCTAGTAAAGATAATCGCCACCGGAGGCAGCATCGCCGGTGTCGGGCCGGACCGTTTGGACTATATCCTCTACCCAGAGTTGGGAGAGCACATCACCATCGATCAGTCGTTGGCCCGAATCCCGGAGGTGTCGGACATCGCCAGGATCGAGGCGGAGGATCTAATCAGCGTGGGCAGCACGGCCATCGGAGGGCCCGAGTGGCTAAGCTTGGCTAACCGGATAAACCGGACATTCAGGGAGGAGCCCGAGGTGGCCGGTTTGGTGGTGACCCACGGAACCGCGACCTTGGAAGAGACCGCTTATTTCCTTCATTTGACGGTGAAAACAGACAAGCCCGTGGTAATCACCGGCGCCATGCGGCCGCCGACCTCCCTGGGAACCGACGCGGACCTCAACCTGTTGGAGGCGGTGCGTATCGCCGCCTGCCCGGAAGCGGCCGGTATGGGGGTGCTAACGGTGTTGAACAGTGAGATTCACTGCGGCCGCGACGTAACCAAAGCGAACACCTTTAGGGTTGAGACCTTCCGGCCCAACGAGTTGGGGTTCTTAGGCTACGCTGACTCTGACGGTAAAGTCGTCTTTTACCGCGCGCCGATCAGGAAGCACACCACAGCCACTCCCTTCAACGTTTCAGAATCGTCTGTCCTACCCAGGGTGGACATCGTCTATTCCTACGGTGGCGCCGACGGCCTATTGGTGAACGCAGTCCGGGCAAACGCCTCCGGCGGGATGGTCCTGGCAGGATTCGGTGGCGGCACTTACCCACCGGCAGTTGTTGAAGCGGCGGCGGCGGCCGTTGGCGAGGGCATGCCCGTGGTGCTGGCATCGCGGGCTACCGCAGGCCGGGTAGTCATGACACCCAAGAAGGAGCAGCAGGGATTCATCGTTTGCGACAACCTGCTGCCCCAGAAGGCCCGGGTGCTGTTGATGCTGGCTTTGACCGTCACCAGCGATCGCGATGAGATTCAGCAGATGTTCTACGAGTACTGATACTGGAGCTAAACGACCTGGGCGGCGCGGAGCAAGCCTAACTCTTCGGAAGTTAGCCCCAACTCTCGACAGAATATCTCCGAGTTATGTTGACCCAAGGACGGGGCCGGTCGACCGCCTTTCAGAGGGTTCTCACCGTCGATGAAGAAACCGGGACCCGGATATTTCAGGCTGCCGGCTTCGGGATGGTCGATCTCGACGAAAAAGCCGCGCTCCTCCAGATGGGGAGAGTCCACCACCTGCTGGGGGCTCTGGACCAAACCGAGGACGAGTCCCCGGGCCATCGATTCCCGCATCAGGTCCAGATTGTTCCACTTGGCCAGGGGGATAGCGACCAAGCTGTAGAGTTCTTCCCAGTTGTCCATGCGGCTCCGACTGGTAGCGAATTTGGGGTCCAGCAGCCTAGGTTCTTCCAGGAATTCGGCCCAGGCTTCCATGGGACGCCCGCCGGTTCCGGCAGTGGTCAATGTCACTTCGCCGTCAGCGGTGGGCAGGTGCATCCCGTCCATCACGTTGCCGTCGCTGCCCCCTCGTTTTGGGCTTCGGCCGGTGAACGTGTACGGATGGATTAGGCCCGATGGCGTGCTGATAGCGGCTTCCATGGTGGACAGGTCGATGTGCTGTCCCTCACCTGACTGCTGACGTTGGACCAGGGCGGCCATGATGGCAATGACCCCGTTGCGGGCGGCGGTAATCTCCATCTGCTCCAGAGCCGTGCCCATGGGAGGCATGTCGGCGGATCCGGTCACCGCGTGGAGGAAGCCACCCAACGCCTGAGCAACCAAATCCCCACCTTGGTAGTCGCGGTAAGGTCCGGTCTGGCCGAAGTAAGTGCAAGACGTAACGATCAGACCGGGGTTCGTCTCTTTTAGGACCGGGTAGCCCAATCCCAGGCTGTCAAGATGACCCGGGGAATAGCTCTCGATCAGCACGTCGGCATCCGCAACCAACCGCAGCAGCAACTCAAGGCCGGCGGCCTGTTCGATGTCTAATGTTACGCCTCGCTTATTGGTATTGAAGGCCAAGAATAGCGTGGAGCCTTCGGGTTGGGGCACTCCATCGATAAACGGCGGCTCGCGACGTGCCGGGTCGCCCCAGGCGGGAGGTTCCACTTTGATGGTGTTTGCTCCCTGGTCGGCCAGCAACTTGGCGCAGAAAGCGCCGGCCAGACCATGGGCCAGTTCCACCACTTTTATATCAGATAAGATGTCCAACTTAATCGATGCCTTCCATTGCTTTTGATCAGCCTGCCCGCCACCCTTCCGTTCGTGGTGAGCCTGTCGGTCCATCCTTCAGGGGAAGGACCGTTCGACAGGCTCAGGCCTGACAACGGCGGGTGTGCGCACAATCATGCATTACATTCCGAGCGTTCTAACCCCAAGTCCTTTTAGTACCCCCAATATTACACTCGATTTGATTATTTCGCACTTGACTCCCATTTTCGAGCACTTGTCTTGCTGATTCCGGTAGCGATATTCTTGCTACGGCTGTTGCTCTTTTTCGGCAGGTCCACTTGGGGGGTATTGATAGACGTGTCACCTATGAGCCGCGACCAACTCCCGGTGCCCTGCCACAATAAAGACCGAAGATTATTGACTGGCAAACACACATCTGGCATATGGTCCAACCAACCGGTCTGTTCTTGGAAAGGCGCTCCGGTGGCGGGCCGACGATATTGAATTAAGGTGATTTCCGTGCCGGAACTGGCCGTGATCCTAGCGACCTACAACGAAGCTGACAATCTGGGGCGGCTCGTGGAAGCTTTAGAAAGCCTAGCGACAGACCTGCAACTGGTGGTGGTCGACGATAATAGCCCAGATGGGACGGGTCTTATTGCTCAACAACTTTCCACGAGATTCGGCAACATTACCCTAGTCGACCGGCCAGCCAAACTGGGCCTGGGTTCAGCGTTACAATCGGGCCTAGCCGTCGCGTTGAACGCCGGGGCCCAATATGTTATTACCATGGACGCCGATCTTTCCCACGATCCGGCGGATGTCCCCAGGTTGCTCGCGGCTATCAAGACGGGTTGCGCCGACATGGTCCAAGGGAGCCGTTATGCGCCAGGTGGTGGCGTTAAAGGCTGGAACGCTAAACGCTGGATGCTAAGCCGGGCTGCCAACCTGGTGTACCACTGGGGCGCCGGGACGCCCCATGAGTGCACCACCAACTTTCGGGTATTTTCCCGCCGGGCTGCAGCGGCGGTCCTGTCACGAGCTAAGGGTAACGGCTATGAGTTCATGCCCGAATCTACGTTGCTCGTGCTGGCGTCCAGGCTCATGGTTCAAGAAATCCCGATTACATTTACTAATCGCCGGCTAGGGGAAAGCAAATTAGACATGCGGCAAGTGATAAAGGGCGTGTTGTTCTGTGTCAGCAGCATATTCATGTACCGCCTTCGCCTAGGCCGCTTCTCCAGACCCTAAGCGAAAGACGCAATGGCTGACCCTAATTCAACTATTCAGTCGTCTGAATCCGTCGGTCCAAATCATTGAAACTCAAACCGCCGGCCCGTGTTTCTGCTGGGGTTCAACTCCGCTCGAACCCCTCGGCGGTTAGATCGTTCCCAGTCACGAATCGCTCGCACAAACACCGCCGCTTGGTTGCTACTTGCCGGATCAAGAGAGCACCACACGCTGTTGAATGTGGACAAGCCACCGGCTGGGACGTAATATGCCTCCATAATGGCCAGTGAGCGCATCCAACATCGAATCGAACGGCTCCAAGATAAGGCTGACGAAGCTGTCGCTAGGTACGACTGGGAAGCCGTAAGTCAAGCTTCGAGAGCGGTCCTAACTCTCGTTCCCGAAAACCAAGACGCCATTACCTTTCTGGCTGCCGTTGACCGAGCCTCGGCTGAAACCTCAACTCTCAGGATCCCGAAGGAACCACCTCTGGAGTATCTACCCTCTCCTTCTCCGCCCCAACCCACCTCTTTCGCCAACGGCGGGTACCAGATCAAGCGATTCCTGGGCGAGGGCGGCAAGAAGAAAGTCTACATGGCCCACGACATGAATTTGAACCGGGACTTCCCTTCGTGATGGTTAATCAAGGGCCAGGTACTGCCGACATGCTGCGTTCATACTGACGATGGGAGATAACCCTATGGTAGCAAGCCCATTTGACGCAGAATTTGATCAAATTGAGGGTTGGCGCAAAGCTACTGAAATCTAAGCCGATGCGAGCTGGACCAGCGGGGTGTGACCGCTCGGGGTACGCCGATGCCCTTCGAGACCGGGACAGCGAAGACGTCCGAGTCAGGCCATCTCGCTTGGCCATCTCCAGCGAACTGGGCATGAGGCATTTGATGGTGCGGGTGCTGTCCCGGCGAGAGATACTGAAGGAGTAGTAGCCAAGCATTGGAAGCTGTATCTTGGTCGAAGGCCGTAGAGTGAGCATTTTTCAAGCTAAGATTTAAGGCATTATGCCTTCAGTTGTCAGACGGGAATGGTCTAGGGCCACGGCCGTTCCGAAGTCGCCGATCTTGGCGACGCCATCTGACGTCAGCTAGACGTTACTGGTCGTTGACCGTCTCTGGATACAGCTTTATAGTTCGCGTTATCCCAGAAGTCGAATGGCTAAAAAAATCTACTCGATCTGGGGAAAATGGCTAACATATGTTCTGAGGAGACTGGGAATGTACATGGTGAGAAACGTCTGGAAGTGTGCCCGAGGAAAGGTGCCTGAGTGCTTGGAGGTTGTTAAGGAGGTTAGGGCTTCCTGGGCCAGCGATGGCAATACAACGGGCAAAATCTACTTGGATTATACAGACCGAATGGATACCATCGCATTTGAGATCGAAGTGGAAAGCCTAGATGAGTACTTTAATAATCAGCGTAGCAATTATGACGAGCTATCCCCCGAGACTGAAGAGTCTGTCAGTCAATTTAATAGCAACACAGTAG
>PAJQ01000038.1 GCA_002710215.1 Chloroflexota bacterium
GGCTGCTGGAGGGCTGACAGCCGCCGGGGTCGGATCTGGTTTGGTCATCTTAGCCGGCCCAATGGAGACGGCCACCGCCGTGGGAACCGGAGTGGCTTCCCCCGCCGATTGCTCCTTCCCCAGTTTGGCCTCCTTGTCTTGCTGGAGACTCAGGGTACTCGGAGGAACCGAAGCTGCTGTCGGCTGTTGAGCCGCCGGTGGGACTACCGCGACGGGCACGGGTGTAACGGCGGGTGGTGTCGCAAGAGTAGTAGAGGTGGGATCAATTGCAGTCGTGACGGTGGGGACTGGCTCGGTGGTCGAGACCACCGGTACAGATGTTGCCTCAGCGATTAACGTTTGTACTGCTAGGTTCGGTGGATCGGAAATAGTTTTGGCCGGCGGGTTCTGAGAAGATGGGGTGAAGACGACCGTCGCAGGCACATTTACGGGCGCGGTGAGATCAGCCTCTGTCAGAGGTTCACCATGGATGAGGGAGCTTCGACAACTTCTGCGGCTTGCCGAGGGAGCGGGGATGGTTGGGGTTCCCTCGGTCCCGAGGAAGCGTTCCCGGGCGGTGCGGAGGTTGCACAAGCCGCGAAGATTAACAACAAGACGAGGAACGCGGGCCACTTCAAGTTGGTGATGCGGATAAATTGGCGGGTCATCAGCTTACATACGAATGGCAGGGTCGTATGGGTCCCTGGAAACACCTGTCAGGTTGAATACGGCGTTTTCTATCGGTAGCCTCTAGGGCATGTCCTCCGGGTAATCCATCCCGATGTGGCCTTGGGCTTCCAGCTCGGCGTATTCTTCCCCGGTGCAGTTTAGGAGCGTTTTGTAGATGTATTCGTTGTCTTCACCCAGACGCACGGGACCTCGCCGAATCTTGATGGGCGTCTCGGACATCTTGTAGGGCGCGCCGGGATAGCGGTGGGTGCCTGTGTCCTCCTGGTATACCTCTTCGAACACCTCGCGTTCATTCAAGTGTGGGTCTTCATAAGCATCCCGTTGGTCCATGACCGGACCGGCGGCGACGCCCACGCTTTGAAGCAGCCGCATCACGTCATTAGTCTCTAGCTGTTCAGTCCATTGGGCGATGTTCCGGTCCAATTCATCGTGGTTGCGGTAGCGGGAGATGGCGTCGGCGAATTTTTCTTCCCGGCACCAGTCCGGAATGCCCAAGGCTTGGACGAAGGCGGCCCAGTCCTTGTCGTCGAAAAGGGTGATGGTCACCCATCGGTCATCGCCTTTGCATGGATAGCAACCCTGGACGGCATAAGGATGGCGGTTGCCCAGTGTGCTGGCATTGCGGCCGTTCATCGAGAAGTCCATGAAGGATTGTCCCATAAAAGGCAATGCGTTCTCTGCCTGGGATAGCTCGATCAGCTGGCCCCTGCCGGTGCGTTTCCGGTGGTGCAGCGCCGCCAGGACCGCGAACGCGCCTTGGGTCCCACCGGCGGCATCAGACATCAAGACAGTGCTGTTGGCCGATGGGTCCATGTCGGCATAGCCCCGCTGCAGGGTGTGGCCGATCACTCCCTCGATGTGCAGGCCATAGGCCCGGTGGTTCCGGTAAGCGCCGGTGTTACCGTAGGCGGGCATGCGCAGCATGATGATGCCGGGGTTCTGCTCCTGAAGCAACGGGTAAGAGATGCCCAGATTTTCCATGGTAGATGTGGGATTGTTCTCCACGAAAACGTCGCTGATCTTAACCAGGCGTTTGAATATGTCCATGCCGCCGGGCCGGAAAAAGTCCAGGGTCATGCCCAGTTTGTTCCGGGCGTGGGCATTGAAGATGGGATACCGGTTCCAAGGACGGGCGCCGGGCACCCGGCCGGGTGTGGCTCCGGCCCAAGGAGACATCCCCTTGAGGTCTTCCTCGGTGGGGTGCGCCATGGGTCCTCGTCCAAGAGGAACGAAGGTGTTAAGGGACTCGATCCTAATCACTTCGGCGCCCAGATCGGCGAGAAATGACGTGCAGTACGGTCCGGCCCAGACGACGGTTATGTCAAGTACCCTGACCCCTTCCAGTGGCAACTTTGGCATTTCCTCTCCTAGATCGCTCCCTGCTGCCGAAGGCGCACGACATCGCCGCTGCTGTAACCCAGCCGATTGAGAATCTCCATGTTATGTTGTCCCAAAAGAGGGGCCGGCCGGCGGACGGACCAGGGCGAGTCATTCATGATGAAAGGACGCGCCGGGTAGTTCAGTGTCCCCGCAACCGGATGGTCGATCTCAATGAACCCGCCCCGGCTGTTGAATTCTGTATCTTCGGCCAGCTCCTCCATCGTGTTCAATGGCGCGCTGATCACTCTGGATTCTTGAGCGATGGCCCAGGTCTCCGACTTGGTTTGCTCCAGCGACCAAGTCAAAAGCATCGTATCGAACTCTTCCTTAAGATCCGGGTCTCTTTGCGCCCCGGGCGCATACCACTTGGGGTCTTGCAATTCGGCGGGAGACCCCAACATGCTCACCGCACGGGGGAAATAATTGCGTCCCGCTGAAATTTCCAGATACCCGTCGCTGCAAGGAATCGCGCCGTAGGGGTAACCGCCCCCGCTGCCCAGAGGGCTCCGGCCCGTGATGTCACCGCTGTATTGATAGCCGATCAACGTGCTCATCCGCCGGTCGATGGATCCCACCTGGGTTTCCATGATGGACACGTCCACATGTTGGCCGATTCCCTGATCTCTAGCCGCGAACAGAGCGCCCATGGTAGCGACCGAGGCGGTGGCCCCAGCCTGGTAAAGGAGAACATTCACGCCCAGCTTGACCGGCTCCCGCTCGGCGATGCCGGTGGAGTACATCTCGCCCCCCATGCCGTAGACCATCACTTCGGCCATCCGGAAATCGCGGTACGGGCCGGTCTGGCCGAAGTTGGATATGGAGGTCATCACCAGAGTGGGGTTGATGGATCGCAGAGTATCGTGGTCCAGTCCCCAACGGGCCATCGTTCCAGGACGAAAGCCCTCCACCACAATGTCCGTTTCCTTAACCAACTCCTTGATAACTGCGCGGGCGGCCTGGGTCGTCAGGTCCAGCGTTACGCTCTGCTTGTTGGTATTCAGGTGCAGGAAAAGACCGCTTTTTTCTGGATGGGGCACGTCGCCGGGGAAAGGCCCAAGTCTGCGGGCGCCGTCACCAATACCCGGCCGCTCCACCTTGATAACCTCCGCGCCGTAATCGGCCAGCAGCTTCGTGCAGTAAGGTCCGGCGATCAAGTTGGTTAGGTCCAGGACTTTAACATCACCCAGAGCCGAGTCAGACAAGCCTTACCTCCAATTAACCTTGGAGCAGTTGCTACCGAATATACCTGTCACCCAACGACTCGGCAATAGATGCGGCCAACATCTTTTGACATCATCGGGCCTGAAGCTATAATGCAGGGTGTTCAAGCTCGATATCTCAGCCCATAATTTCAGGAGGATTCAGGTATGCCCACTGCGAAAGTGGCTTTTTTCAGCCCCCCCGGGGAGCGCGCCGACTTCATGATCAGCGAAGCGCCGGACGACGTGGAGATCGTCTTGGTGGACCCCAGTTTGTCCGACGATGAACAAGCGGCTCTGTGCCGTGACGTGTCGGCCATGATTACCAGCAAAGTCTCCGTGGACATCCTAAAGCAATGTTCCAACGTCAAGATAATCCAGACCCTGAGCGCCGGTTACGACATGCTGGATCTGGCGGCCATACTGGAGATGGGTATCCTGGTGGCCAACAACGGCGGGGCCAACGCCATCGCCGTATCGGAGCACACCATCGCCATGATGATCAGCCTCAGCGGCAACCTGTGGCACCAGTACGACATCACGATGAAACAACGGCAGTGGAAAACCGGGATGGACAAATACCGGGTGAAGGAGATCACCGACAAAACCATCGGCATAGTCGGCATGGGCCGCATCGGCAAGCAGGTTGCCAAGCGGCTCAAGGGATTCGACACCAAAACAATATACTACGACGTGGTTGACATTCCCCAGGAAGTTCAGCAAGAGCTGAACGTGCAACCGGTGGAATTGGACGACCTGCTGAGAGAGTCGGACATCGTCACTCTGCACGTCCCCCTGACCCGCCGGACGCGGGGGATGATCTCCGACCGGGAACTGGAAATGATGAAACCCGATGCCTTCTTGGTAAATTGCTGCCGTGGCCCGGTGGTCGACGAGGCGGCGTTGCATCGGGCGCTGTCCCAGCACAAGATCGCGGCGGCGGGCCTAGACGTCCTGGAAGTAGAGCCTACTCCCGTGGACAACCCGCTGTTCGACCTCGACAACGTGGTCATCACGCCCCACATGGCCGGTCCCGGCGAAGAGTCGACCCAGCGGGCTGCCGACTTTGCCTACTACAACATCGCAAAGTTGCTTTCCGGGGAAGAAGCCGAGTCCCTGGTCACACCGGAGTAGAAAATCCCCCCAACCCCCCCTTTACGAAAGGGGGGCTAGACCATTTCGACAAAGACAGGTCGGGGATCTCCCAATGACCAGCCCCGTTGTATTAAAATCTGACACGTAAAATCCAGGAGATGACTCTTGTATCAGACAATTAGTCCCGAGCTTATCAAAACGCTCAGCGAGATAGACTGCCCCAGCATCTGCAACGCCATCGAGGGCTTCAACGTGCAGCCCAAGAACGAGGGGTTCATGCTGCCGGAGATCAAGGGTGTATTCCAGGACCTGCCCCCGGTGGTGGGGTATGCCGTTACCGGCGTGATCAGCGCCGTTCGGCAAGAAGGACGCAACGTGTCCCGGGAAGACTGGTGGGACCTGATCGCATCGGTGCCCGAGCCTCGATTCATCGTTCTCCACGACATCGACACTCCGCCTCTGGGAGCGTATTGGGGCGAGGTGCAGGGAAACATCCACAAGGCATTAGGAGCCGTTGGCGTGGCTACGGATGGCACCGTGCGGGACTTGGACGAGGCGCACGCTCTGGGATTCCGGTTCTTCGCCAAAGAGGTATCGGTATCCCATGCCTACGTTCACCTAGTCGAGATCGGCATACCAGTGACCGTCGGCGGACTAACCGTGAAGACAGGCGACCTGCTTCATGGCGACAAGCACGGAGTCACGTCCATTCCCTTCGGGATAGCCGCCCAGATCCCCGACATGGTGAAGACCATCGCGGACTACGAGAAAATGATTATTGATCTGTGCCAGTCCAGCGATTTTTCCATGGAAGCTTTGAAGGAAAATGCCAAAATCACCAGACCTTATTAGCTTAGGCCGGTGTTGACCGGTGATGACGGTGGATTCAATCCGTACTGAACGGCCAAATCCCCCCAACCCCCCTTTAGTAAAGGGGGGTTGGGGGGATTTCCGCACTCCCCAGGAACCCCAAATCCAATCTACCGCCTAATCTTCCCCATCAAAGGAGCAAAGCCATGATTTGGTGCCGCTTTCAATCCGGCCGGAAAGTCAGCTTCGGCATCGTCGAAGGCGACGTTGTCACCGAGGTTTCCGGCAGCCCGTTCGACGAGCACACGGTCACCGCTACAACTCATCAACTGAGCCAGGTGAAGCTCCTGCCCCCGGTGATTCCCGGCATGCTCTACGCCGCCGGGCCCAACCACCGGGGGCATGTGGAGGGAATGGCCTCCCGCCGGGGCACGCCCCCAGCTACCCCGACCGGCCCTCGCCGAACTACCGTTCGGTCCACGCCATCATCGGCTCCGAGGAGAACATCGTCGTGCCTAAGGATTGCTCCGGCGCGGTGCAACCTGAAGGGCAACTGGCTGTGGTCATCGGCAAGAAGGCCCGCAAAGTTTCGGTGGACGAGGCGCTGGACTACGTCTTCGGTTACACCATCGGCAACGACATTTCTCAGCGGCCCTGGCAGCAGGAAGACCGGACCATGTTCCGGAGCAAGAACTGCGACACCTGGAAGCCGATGGGGCCGTGGATCGTCACCGGGCTGGACCCGGCGGCGTTCCGGATAATCGTCCGCCACAACGGCGATGTCTGGGAAGACTTCTCCTCGTCAGAACAGATCTGGTCCGCCGCAGAGTGGATCCACGAGCTAAGCAACTACGCCACCCTCCACCCCGGCGATGTCATCTGGATGGGCACCCAAGGCGCCGACGGCGACATGNTCCCCGGCGACANNATNGAGGTNGNAATCAGCGGCATCGGGACGTTGCGTAACTATGTGGTGGCGGAGGAGTAGGAGGCAATAAGGGAGGGCTTCGNGGTGCGAGCACCTCGAGCATATTTCCTAACTCCGTCTTCAGACTGCATGATGAGCCTACTAGCGGAGGATAGCCGATGGTTACAACTCCTAACGAATTTACGCTTGAGCTATACCGCCAAGCCTGGCAACAAGCTAGGCACAATGAATTGCTGCGGGCCGGTTACGTAGCCCTTTACACTCTAGTGNTCGCCACCGTAGTTGGGCTACTAGGTCAAGACAAGTTCCGCTACCCCGTAGGCCCTTACTGCTTCCTTGGATTCCTTTCCCTGCTAGGTGTCCTGCTGAGCTNGCNTTTCGCGGCANATGCCAACAGGTGGACGAGGTTGCAAAAAGCGATTCAACAGGCCCATGCGTCGGATCTACCGCCAGGCATCGACCCCAACGACGTGGCGCCGTCCCAAACAGGTTGGGAGAGGGTTTCAGACCNCTTCCGCGTCGCGCTCATGATTCCAGTTGCCTTCGGATTCGCCTTCATCATATTTGCTCTGTTCGCCAACTGGACGGCTTGGTGGCGGTGACCCTGCGATCAGCACCCGGAGACACCACCGAGGCAGAGATTAGCGGCATCGGAACGTTGAAGAACTATGTGGTGGCTGAAAGTTGACACAGTTAACTGCTTTACGACGTTTCGATGATATTATATTGTGTAGAAACAATGTAACATTAGATGATTCTGGCCGATCATCCTAAACCTAAGTAAAGGCAGGGGTTGGTTAGATGAGGTTGAAGAAATTCGAAATCCACAACTACAAAGGCATTGAGACTGCAGCGTTTGAATGGGACGATATAGCGATCTTAATCGGCGAAAATAATGCTGGCAAATCCACGGTGTTGCAAGCCCTTGATCAATTCCTTGGTGGCAGCCTTGTTCGAGACGAGGCCTGGTTTCACAACAATGCGACTGCTGAAGAATCGTGCATAGAGCTGATAGGTTGGTTCGATAATCTCACCCAGCCANAAAGCGAGTCCACAGCAGTTAAAGGCAGAATGCAAGATCAAGAGTGGATTCTTAAGAAGAATTATTGGCGAGATGATGGTGATGGGGGTAGGTGGAGCGAACAGTATTTTTCTTACTCGTGCCAGGAAGAATTTCGAAATTGGCCAGCCCAGCCCAACTCTTGGTCCAACTTCCCCGANAAATATCAACCGCTCATCGACCAGATACCTGAAAAGGGTGCCAGGCCGAATGCACAAACGAGGGAAAGATTACGCGAGTTAGTGCGTGACAAAAGTCCTGAGCTGATAGACACAAGCGAACCTGATTGGGTGCCAAACCCGGGCGGGGGTGGTAATTGGAAATCAAACGCGAATTCGATAATTCCTAGATTTATTTTGGTGAAAGCGGTTCACGACNCAGGGGACGAAGCGGAATCAAAAGAGGCTTCATCTTACGGAAAGATCGTGAGTCTTGTCGTAGAGCGGAGGATGGTGCGCCGACCTGAACTTATTCAACTGCGTGCGCAGATGGAAGCGGTACTAAAGCTATTTCGTCCCGACCCCGAACACCCGGAGAATCAGGCGGTCGAGATCAAAGAGCTGGAGAATCGTATCAATACACAATTGAACCAGGTCGTTGCGGGACTGGCAAGCATCACAACCAACGAACCGGACATCCGACCGATTCTACTGCCAAGCACCAACCTCGTGCTAAAAGACCTTGCATCCGGTGTTGAAACGCCAGTCGCCCACCAAGGACACGGTCTCCAACGCACCCTGGTCATGACCCTTTTGCAAGTTCTGTCGGAAATCGAAGCGGAGCCTAGCGAAGAGGACGAAGGAGAACTCCTAGATGCCAGATCGGTTATCTTAGCGGTCGAGGAACCTGAGCTTTATATGCACCCACAAATGGAACGGAAAATGCGGNATTTGCTGTATAGGCTAGCTTCCCAGACAGCCTTTCAAGTAATCTGTACTACACATTCCCCAGTATTCTTAGATATGGGCGAGCGCCATACCTCCATAGTCCGAGTGGTAAAAGATGCCGTTGGTGTAGTTTCGTTTTTCCAGGTCACGTCGGACTTGTTTGAGGNCGAAGACGCACAGTCAGATAGGAATCAGCTTAGGCTAATAACATCTTTCCATCCTACGGTCAACGAGGTTTTTTTGCCAGGCGTGTCGTGCTCTTGGAGGAGCAGTCGGCANTAGTTGCATTCCAAAGATGCGCAGAACTGACAGGTTTATTTGAAAGGCANCCCGATGTACGGCGAGATGCCATGTTAATAGATTGCCTCGGGAAGAAAAGTATCCCATTATTTCAGAAGGTACTTAATCATTTTCGAATAAAATACACGCTTGTTCACGATGAAGACGAAGGGAAACCGGATGCGCTAGTGACAAATGCTAAGATCGAAACGCTTCTCTCAGCCGGAGATATGGAAAACTCCCGTTATATGATTAGCCCAAAAGACCTGGAGGACATGCTAGGTTATCACGCNAAGAAACATAAGCCGTATGAGGCACTAATGGCCATAGCAGACCTTTGCCAGAACGATTGTCTTCCCGTTGAATTTTCGCGTGCCATGAACTGGGTGTATTTTGAACAAGAAACTGAGCCTGCCTAGTTAATAGGTTTAATCTACTTGATTTCCACTCCCCTACCCCGTCACATACCCATTCTTCAAATCCCATTCCCGTGCCGCTTTGTCCCGCTCCCCAGGGTCGCCGTAGCCACCTCCGCCGGAGGATAGGCAGTAGACGTGGTCGCCGGGGTTGACTACTACTCCGACTTCCTTGGAACCAAGCAGCCTTTCCCCGCCGTCGGACTGAATTCTGTAGTCGTGGGGCAGTCCGGGGTCCGCACCGAACAGGCCGAAGGGCGGGACGACGATGCCATCCCCGGCCGTGTTCAGCAGGGCCGGCTCGGTCCCCTCGTAGACCAGGTCGCAGATGGCACCCAAGCCGCCGCGCCAGGTACCTGGGCCGCCCGAATCGGCACGCAACTCATGGCATTTGATGAAGAAGGGGAACCGCTCTTCGGTTAGCTCGATGCTGGGAGCGCGGATGCCCCCGGCCACGTTGACCTCACCCACGTTGGGCCATCCGTCGTAACCGTAAGAGGCCCCACCACCNCCCCGGGCCAGGAAGAAATGCCAGATGAATCGGCGNCCGGTACGGGGGTCGATGCCGGTCATGGCGTAGCGCAGACGGCGGGAGAAACCAGCAGTCACCGACTTGGGCACCGCCTGGGACAAGGCCTTGAATATGGCCTCGACGATCTCCTCGGCGCAATGGTTCGTGCTCATGCACACCGGGGCCGGGGGATTGGCGTTGACCACCAGCCCCTTGGGCGCGATCACCTGCACGGCCCGCGCCGACCCTTCGTTGCGGGCCACGTCGGCGGGAGCAATGTACATGATGGCGGCGTGAGTCAGAGAGCGGGTGTTGGCGTAGGAGCTGTTGATGAACCCGGTGACCTGGGGACTGGATTCCCCCAGATCGATGGTCATGGAGCCGCCTTCGATAGTGACCTTGGCCCGGATGGGGACCAGCTTGTTGTCAAAGCCGTCGTCGTCCACAAAGGACTCGCCATGGTAAACGCCGTCGGGCCACTCGGAGATGAATTCCCGCACCTGTCTCTCCGTGGCCGCCAAAATATNATTGACCGCCGCTGTGAGCCGGGCGGCGCCGTAGCTTTCCAGCAAAGCCTGGATGCGCTGCTCGGCGATCATTACCGAGCCGATCTGGGCGTTCAAGTCCCCCAGGAAGTTCTCCGGCTGCCGGACGTTGGCCGCCAGCATCTGCAGAACATCCTCACGGGGCACGCCCTTNTCGTACAGCCGCAGCGGAGGGATGCGGATGCCTTCCTGATAGATCTCGCTGGCTGCTGGNTTGTAGCCGCCGTGGGTGCCGCCNCCGACGTCGCTGTGGTGGGCGCGGTTGACGCCATAAAACAGCAACTCGCCCTGGTAGAACACGGGCCGGATGATCGTTATGTCCGGTAGATGACTGCCGCCGAAATAGGGGTCGTTCAGGACGAACAGGTCTCCTTCGGACATGTCCCCTTCGAAATACTCGCGGACGGCGGCCCCGGCGATGGGCAAGGCGCTGATATGAACCGGGATGCCCTCGCCTTGGGCTACAAGTTGGCACTCCTCATCCAGGATGGCGGTGGAGAAGTCGCGGCTGGAGTTGAGTATCTGGGACATGGAAGTGCGCAGCATCACCTCGGTCATCTCCAAGGCGATGGACTCCAGGCGGTGCTCCACCACCGCTAGGGTGATGGGGTCAGGGCGAACTTCTCTTTCACCCGTTCGTGGTGAGCTTGTCGAACCACCATCGGGAGAAGGGGCTTCGTCCGAGGTTTCAAGCGCCACGTGAAGCTCGATTCCGCCGGTCCGGTCGACGGTGACGCGGTCGCCGGTTTCTACCAGTATGGTGGTGAAGTCCGACTCCAGGATGGCCGGTCCATCCAAACGGGCACCGGGCGGCAGCGCGCCGATGGCGTAGACGGGGACTTCATGCCACTCGCCCAGAAACACCCGGCGTGTGCCCACAGGGGCGGCGGAGGCCGCAGCGTCCCGAGAGGAGGTTCTCTGGGACTGAGAGATCCTAGACAATCGTCCAACCACCGTGACCCGCAACGTGACCAGCCGCACTTCCTGGTCTTGTTGGTGGTAGGAAAACAATTCCTGGTATCGCTGATGAAAGTTGCCAGACCATTCCGACAGCAACTCGGTGTCCTGCTGGGACGGGTCAGGGACGGCGACATTGACCTCATAGATCTGGTCCAGGTATCGCATGTCCGCCGACCTCTGGACCTCGATGTCCTCTTCGGAGATCCCTTGGGTCCGCAGCTTCTCCTTGCCCTGTTCCTCCAGGCCGCTCAAGATTGACCTCACGGTCGCCAGGTCGATCCCGTCGAGGCTGGCCGGATGAGACCGGGAGAAGTCGTACTTCAGGTCGGTGCACAACATACCGTAGGCCGAGAGAACCGGCCCCGCCGCCGGAAGGTGCACTTTTTTAACCTGCAACTCCCGCGCCACCTGTCCGGCATGTAGCCCCGCCGCTCCGCCAAAAGCGAGAATCGTGAACGCTCGAGGGTCCACTCCTCGCTGCACCGACATCAGGCGGATACCTTCGGCCATTGTGGTGGCGACGACTTTAGAAACGCCATAAGCCGCCTCCACGGCTGTCATCCCCAGGGGCTTGGCCACGCGATCTTCCAGNGCTTTTTCCGCCAATTGTTTGTTCAACTTGGCCTTGCCGCCCAGGAAGTTGTCCGGGTCCAGATACCCCAGTAGCAGGTTGGCGTCGGTTACAGTAGCGTCTTCTCCGCCCTTGTCGTAACAAGCCGGCCCTGGGTCGGCCCCGGCGCTCTGGGGGCCCACGTGGAGGATCCCCCCCGGACCGACCGAAGCGATGCTGCCTCCGCCCGCTCCCAGGGTATGGATGTCTATCATAGGTACCGCTATCTTCCACCCTCCCTCGAACTTCTCGTGGGCCAAGTGGGGTACACCATCTTCTATCAAGGAAATGTCGGTGCTGGTCCCGCCCATGTCGAAGGCGATAATCTTCGGCTCATCCAGAAGCTGCCCTTGGTAAGCGGCCGCACTGACGCCACCGGCCGGGCCGGAAAGGATGGCACGGACTCCCATCCGGCTGCACTCGTCGATAGGCGCGACCCCACCGTTGGACTGCATGATGAGGACTTCACCGAAGCTGCGATAAGGCGCGAACCGGTCCTTTAGATGTTGGAGATACCTGCCGAAGACCGGTCCGACGTAGGAGTTGATCACGGTGGTGCTGAGCCGGTCGAACTCCTTGATCTGGGGGATTACTTCGTGGGAGAGGGAGGTGTAAACATCGGGGAACTTCTCCCGAATCTTCTCGTATACCATGGCTTCGTGTTGGGGGGTCAAGTAGGAAAACAGGAAACAGACCGCCAGGGCTTCAACCCCCTCTTGGCGAAAATACTCCAGGCCTCGGTCCAGGGCTTCCTCGTCCAGAGGCGTGTACACCGAACCATCGGACCGGACTCGCTCGGGGATCCCCAGTCGCAAGTAGCGAGGGACCAACGGCTCCACCGGCGTCATGCGCAGGTTGTACCGGTCTTCCTTCAACCCCTCCCGCATTTCAAGCAGGTCGCGGAACCCATCGGTAGTGATCAGACCGACCTTGGCGCCTTTTCGCTCTACCAACGTGTTGGTGGCCACCGTGGATCCATGAATCACCAGTTCCGTGGCGTCCAGAAAGTCCTGCAGAGGCAAGCCGTAAGTCTGGGCCGCGTCTTCAAGCCCAGTCATCACCCCTTCAGAAGGGTCATGGGGCGTGGACGGCGTCTTGAAATACCGGGGCGGCTCGCCATCGCTGTCCACTACAAAGTCGGTAAACGTGCCGCCTACGTCGATGCCTATTTTGAACACGAAGGGAACTCCTCAAGTACACGGTTTGAAAGACCCCTCATCTTAGCGCAAGCATAGCCATGCTCGTCAAGAAGAAATGTATAATCGCGGCTCAAGTGAATAGCTGCGGATCAACCCAAGCCGCAGGAATCTGGCCGGCGATGCTGACTAACCTAACCGACGACGGGGAATTACCAGCTCTAATCCTAGATTACCTCGACGGCCCGCTGGGTAGCCGACCAGGCGGGGAACCAGGAGCTGTGCCGCCCGTCGCCGCCGGCGACCACCAGTACCAATTTGTCCACATCCGCCACTAATGGCACCATAAAGTCGTCCGGTTTGCTGTCGTATTCGCCGGGCCAGGACCGGGTGCCGTAGTGTCCCCTATTCTTGATCTGTCCCATGGGCAGGCGGACATTCTCGAACAAATATTCTTTGATCTCTTTGCGCCCAAAACCGTCGGCGGCGATCTCCGCGGCGTGCTCCGGCCCTAAAACNATGACAACGGAAGCGCCTCGAGACTGGAAGCTATAGCCTGAGATCCCGCCGGCGGTCATCGAGCCGACCATCGTCTCAAGCACCCCAAGTCCCGTTTCCTGGCTCGACTCCACAAGGGTGTGAATGCCCCGGGAGGCCACCACGGTGACGGTGCTGTCGTTGGGCTGATACCCCATCTCTTCGTGAAGCGGCTCCCAGGGGTTCGCCTCCTGGTTCTCGGAGAAACACATCGTGTACTTGCCGGGCCAGCCGTGGGTGGATTTTTCCATGGTCGCGGCCACGGCCCCGCCTAGGTTTCGCATGGTCAGCCGAAGGGCGCGGCCGATGGTCGCGTTGGCCCGGTGTCCCGAGCCAAATACCGCCGTGCCGCCATGGATGCCCAACCTGTCGGCGACCGGCCCGCTGACGATGACCACCGGCGCGGCCCCACCAGTCGTAGTGGTGATGGAGCCGACGTTGAACTTGGGCTGTAGCACGGCCTTGACCGCCGCCAGGACCACCGGGAAGTAGTCCGATTTGCAACCGGCCATCACGCTGTTGATGGCCACTTTCTCTACCGTGACCGTGCCATCCAGGGGCGGAATCCGGCCCAGAGCCTGCGTTCCCGACAACGGGCAAGCCTCCAGCATCTCCAGGACCAGGTCCTCGGTGGGCGGCACGATGGGCAACCCATCGGTCCAACCTTGGTCGTAAAAGTAGTCGTTTACCTGGCTGATCGGCCCGGACACCTGGAGACGGCTGGCCTGCCTCCCTACATTTGCTTGGCTCATTGCTTACCCTTCGTGCTTAGCTGGACGGAGACAGCAACCCTTTGGTTATCTCCTCAGTACTGGTCAGGGCCATGGCCTGAACCGCTTGCGGTGTTTTGCTGGCGATGGGATGGTCGATGACCACCACCGGGTGGTCGGTCATACCCAAAGCCTTGGCTCGAAGCTCCGCCGCTTTTGTAAACGCTTTGGTGATTACCGTTACCGCGGGCCGGCCCCGCTTTTCCGATTCTATTCCGTCGTGGAGACCCCACGCTGTGCAGGACCCTCAATCAGCCACGGCGTGGACGATGGCGTCGCATTCGGCGGCCAGGCTGTCTAGTACGTCGTCGGGAGTGGGGATGCTTTGGCTGGCCTTCCGGTAGGTCACCACTTTGGACACACCGTACTCTTCTTGCAGTACCCTGCTGAGCTCGGCGATGTACACGTCGGCGTTCCTTTTGTGGTTGTCGATAAGGCCCACAGTGGTTCCGTTCAAATCGGACAAACGCGGAGCCAGTCCAAATTTTCGGGCTGCGTCCTCGGCTCCAGGGTGAAGCACTATCATCGATTGAGCCGATGCCATCGTTTTTCCCTCCATCTATCGGCGCCGCCTTTTCGTGCACCGCCGCGAATGAACGATACAGGTGCCGGTTTCGCTGCNTTATACTAGGGCTTGAAAGTTCATTACGCAACGGGAACCCAGGGGGAAGGGATGCCAGCAGTTCAAGTAGCGCCCTATGGCTCGTGGAAATCGCCGGTTACATCTGATCTAATCGTTGCCGAATCGATCAGGCTGGGCCAGTTGGCTCTGGACGGAGAGGATATCTATTGGGTGGAGCAGCGCCCCCGGGAAGGCGGTCGCAACGTCATCGTCCGACGAACTCCCGATGGAACGATTGACGACGTAACACCTTCGCCCTTCAACGCCCGCAGCCGGGTCCACGAGTACGGCGGCGGCGCGTATTGTGTGGGCGATGGCGTGGTCTACTTCGTCAACTTCGACGACCAGCGCGTGTACCGGCACCGGCATGGAGAAGCGCCGGTCCCCATNACGCCCGAGGGAGACATGCGATACGCCGACATGGTCATTGACCACCTTAGAGGTCAGATCATCTGCGTCCGTGAGGACCATACAGCGTCCTCCGAGGAGGCGGTGAACACTCTGGTCAGCATCTCCATTGAGGGTGTTAGCTCCGGCCAGGTGCTGGTTTCAGGCGCGGATTTCTATTCCTCGCCACGGCTCAGCGCCGACGGCGGGAAGCTGACCTGGCTCAGTTGGAATCACCCTAACATGCCCTGGGACGGCTGCGAGTTGTGGGTGTCGGACCTAAGCTCGACCGGCTCCTTGGAGCATCCCGAGAAAGTGGCCGGTGGCCCGGAAGAGTCGATTTTTCAGCCGGAGTGGTCCCCGGATGGAACTCTACATTTCGTGTCAGACCGTACGGGTTGGTCGAACATCTACCGTTGGCGCAACGGAGCCGTCGAGCCGGTCACTGAGATGGAGGCCGAATTCGCCAGGCCGCAGTGGATCTTCGGTTCATCCACATACGCCTTCCAATCGGATAGCCGAATAATCTGCTCTTATGTACAGAGTGGTAATTGGAAGCTAGCCAGTGTAGAAACGGAACTTCGGCGACTGAATCCCATACCCACGCCTTATTCCGACATGGCGAGGGGCGACCTGCGGGTGACATCGGACACCGCGGTAATCATCGCCGGATCCCCGGTTGAGGCATTGTCAATTGTCCGATTGGACCTTGCCACCGGCGATACCCAGGTGTTGCGGACGTCCGGCGATGTAAGCCTGGGGCAGGCGTATTTGTCTACCCCTGAAGCCATCGAATACCCGACCGAACAAAACCTGACCGCCCACGCTTTCTACTACCCGCCGTCCAACGGGGACTACGAACCAACCCCCGGCGAAAAACCGCCGTTGCTGGTGAAAAGCCATGGCGGCCCAACCAACGCAACCTCCGTGTCCCTGGACTTGAGCATTCAATATTGGACCAGCCGGGGTTTCGCCGTTCTGGACGTCAACTATGGTGGCAGCACCGCCTACGGTAGGGCGTACCGGGAACGCCTGAAAGGACAGTGGGGCATCGTCGACGTGGACGACTGCGTCAACGGAGCGCTGTATCTGGTGCGGCAAGGTCTGGCGGATGGGAAGAGGCTGGCCATCGACGGCGGCAGCGCCGGAGGATACACCACCCTGGCCGCCCTGACCTTCCGGAACGTGTTCGCCGCCGGGGCCAGCTACTACGGCGTAAGCGACCTGGAAACGCTGGCCAAGGATACCCATAAGTTCGAGTCCCGTTACCTTGACGGTCTGGTCGGAGCCTACCCCCAAGAGGCGGAAGTGTACCGGCAAAGGTCTCCCGTCAACTTCACCAGCCAGCTTTCCTGCCCGCTGATCCTATTTCAAGGCCTGGAGGACAAGATCGTGCCGCCCGACCAAGCAGAGTCTATGTTCGACGCGGTGCGGGCCAAGGGTATCGCCACGGCGTATCTACCGTTCCCGGGTGAGCAGCACGGGTTCCGCCGCGCCGAGAACATCAAGCGGGCTTTGGACGCCGAGCTTTACTTCTACTCAAAAATATTCGGCTTTGACGCGGCGGGGCCATTGGAACCGGTAGACATCGTGAACCTCTGATGCCGTCCCCAAGCCCCATNTTGTCGTCAAAGGGGCGCTCAAACCGGCATCTAATCGGCAAGATTGTCATCTTAATTGATTGGACTGGATAACCCTTAAGTCCAAAGGAGACAAACCGATGCAAGAAGCTAACATCACCGTATATGGCGCCCCTTGGTGCCCCGATTGCCGCCGTTCCAAGCAGTTCTTGGGCGAGCAGCGCATACCTTACCTNTGGGTGGACATCGACGAGGATGAGGAAGGGAGAAACCGGGNCCAGGCACTCAACGACGGAAAGCAGATAATCCCCACCATCGTTTTTCAGGATGGCTCGATCTTGGTNGAGCCGTCCAATGCCGATCTGGCCGCCAAGCTGGGCATCAGCCCCAAAGCTAAACGGGAGTTTTACGACCTGATCGTGATCGGCGGCGGTCCGGCAGGATTATCGGCCGCTCTCTATGCCGCCAGAGAGGGCATCGAGACCCTAATCATCGAACGTAGCGGTGTAGGCGGACAGGCCGGCACCACCGAGAGGATCGACAACTACCCCGGTTTTGCCCAAGGCATCGGCGGCGCTGAGTTAGCCGACNCCATGCGGNAGCACGCCGAGCGGTTCGAAGTGGAGATCCTGCCGGCTCAAACCGTTACCAGCATCGAAGCCCAAGGCGATTACAAGATGATCTCTACCGAATCGGGCGACTCCTACTGCGGCCGCTCGTTGCTGCTAACTCCCGGCGCAACCTACCGGCGCCTCAACGTGCCGGGGGAGGAAGACCTGATCGGCGCGGGTATTCACTTCTGCGCGACCTGCGACGGCCCATTCTATAAAGGCCAGGAACTGCTGGTGGTGGGGGGCGGAAACAGCGGCGTTGAAGAGGGTCTTTTCCTCACCAAATTCGCCACCAAAGTGACCATATTGGAGGTTGGCGAGCGGCTAAGGGCCAGTCAGATACTTCAGGAAAAGGCCGCCAGCCACCCGCAGATCGAAGTGCGTCTAAACACCACCGTGGTGGAGTTCAAGGGAGACGGAAAGCTGAGTTCCGTGGTGATTAAAGACACGGCCACCGGAGAAACCGCAGAGATCACGCCGGGCGCGGTCTTCGTCTTCATCGGCCTGCTGCCCAACACGGCCTTCGTCAAGGATTCCGTCGACCTNGACCAATGGGGGGCCATTTCCACCAGCCCTACCATGGAAACCAGCTTGGAAGGTGTCTTCGCCGCGGGGGACGCCCGATCGGGAAGCACCAAGCAAGTGGCATCGGCGGTGGGAGAAGGGGCCACGGCGGCCTTGATGATTCGCCAANATCTGGAACGGACTCAGGGAAGCCGGGCGTATAAGGGGGACTAGGGCGGGGCCCAGGGGATTAAGACCGGGTCAGAATGATATAGCACCGCACCGCNCCCATCCTAACCTTCCCCCGTAAAGGNGGAAGGGACATTGTCCTCGCCCCCTTNACGGGGGAGAGTTAGAGAGGGGGTATACCCCACCCGCACTCACGGTCCAGTGATTCGAAAGCGGCGCTAAAGAGCAGGACTAAACCGATGCTTGGCTGGTCGCGGGGGCGCCGACGGCGCAGCCTGGGCACTTCCCATAGAAGTCCACGCGCTGGGCGGCAATCTCGAAGTCGGTCCCCTCTTCCACCAATTTCTTGAGTTCCTCAACCATGCTCTGTCCCACTTCGGCATCCACCACCGCGCCGCAACTTATGCAAACCAGATTGGCGTGAGGGGACAAGTTTGCGTCGTACCGGGACTGACGCTGGAAAGGCAATTCCCGGACGATCGCGGCCCGTTCCAGCAAGTCCAATGTCGCGTATACGGTTGCCAGGGTTACATAGGGGAAGAATTCTTTTACCCGTTCGAACACATCCTTCACCGAGGGATGGTCTCCGGAATTGATCACCACTTCGGCGATAGCCAACCGCTGGGGCGTAACCCGAATGCCCAACTGTTTAAGCCTGATTGCCAGTTCTTCCTGAGTAGTCAAATTACTTTGCCTCTGTTTGGCGACATGGGTAACATTGGCCAGATTCGTCTATCTAAAACCATTGGGAACGCCGTACACTTCGGTTTACATTCCCATACGTGATAGTAACCATCAACCGAATGGGTGTCAACCGGCCATGCAACCCGCTCCTTTCGTCGCGAGATCGGACAATCGCGGTAGTCCTGACTGCGTTAACTGGAGGAAGAGGTACTGGAAACCTGTTCGCCACCGAACCGGCGGCNGTGCACACGGAGGGTTCAATCGTCCATCACGACGGGGATTCCCGCGGCCTCCGCTTTGGCTTTGGCGGTCTCGTCGATCACTCCGTCCTGCATCCAGATGTACTTGACCCCCACCTCAATGGCCTCGTCAACCACCGGAGCCACCAACTCGGAGCGTCGGAATATGTCCACCATATCGATTTGCTCAGGCACCGACTTCAGGTCCGGATAGCTCTTTTCCCCTAAGGATTCCTCAATCATGGGATTGACCGGGATTATCCGGTAACCCTGCGATTGCATGTATTTGGACACCCCGTAGCTGATCCGCTCCGGATTGTCGGACAGCCCCACCACGGCGATGGTCTTGCTGTTGCGCAGTTGCTCCTCTACCAGATCCATCATAACCTCCCCAAGTTATACAGTTGAGCGGCTATTCAATGATTATACCCTCGAGTCTACACTGCGAGGGTCTGAAGGCACTCTACCAGGATTTACCTCTGATGTAGTTAAACGCCGAGATGGCCGCGGTTGCGCCGTCTCCCACCGCCGATGCCAGTTGGGACACCGACTTCTGTCGAATGTCGCCCACGGCATATATCCCCGGCACTTCCGTCTCCATTGAGACATTGACCGGGATGTGGCCGGCATTGTCTACTTTGACCACCCCCTCCACCACACTAGAATTAGGCTCCAATCCCACGAAGACGAAAAGGCCGGATAAGTTCACCTGGTTCTCCAGGTTGGTGACCACGTTGCGTACCCGCACCCCCGTCACCGTATCTTCGCCCACCACTTCTTCCACCACCGAGTTCCAGACTACCTCGATCTTCCTGTTCTGGTGCACACGCTCCTGAAGGGACTCGTAGGCCCGCAAACTGTCCCGCCGGTGGAACAAAAGAACCCTCTCGCAGTACTCGGTCAGGGTCAACGCTTCGTCCGCCGCCGAGTCTCCGCCGCCGACTACGCCCACGACCTCACCCATGAACATCGGGCCGTCGCACGTGGCGCACTGGGAGACGCCCCGCCCAAATAATTCCTGCTCGCCGGGGATACCCAACTGGCGCAGAGTAGAACCGGCAGCCACGATCAAAGCCTTGGTCCGGTATCCTCCGGCATCGCTNGCCACCATGGTGAAGTCNCCTTCCCTGGAGATGCGGGCGACANCGGCCATGATGAACTCCGCCCCGGCGTTCATCGCCTGTTCCTGGACCGACGGCCCCAGCTCGGCCCCGGAGATTCCTTCGGGAAAGCCCGGATAGTTCTCGATCTTTTCTACGTTGATGATTGAGGCCCCGCCCATCATGCGCTCGACCAGTCCGGTCTTAAGGCCATACTGGGCGCCGTACATCGCCGCAGTCATTCCGGCAAGACCGCCACCGATAATCAACAGGTCGTAATCNTTAGCCAAATCGGAACCTCCTAATCACACCACACGTTAGATTCCATCACTAGCCCGGCTCAGTCATGTCAGCGGACCGGGCGGTGTTTGCTTCTGAAATTTTACTATAGTCTCGACCGGTTTTGGGTGTCAACGGTACCAGCATTGGACGGTTGAGACGAACGGTTGCACCGTTACTCTCCGATGCCTAGAATAGGTTGCTATTGCAACGTGAGATATTTTNCCAATCCGGTAGGCGAGGCGAAGATTCTGTGCGTTACCAAGTACAAGTTGAGCATAATGTCCCGGTCCCGATGCGGGACGGGGTGGTGTTGGCGGCCGACGTGCACCGGCCCGCCAATGATGGAAAGGTCCTTGAGGGGGCCTTGCCTGTCCTGTTGCAGCGTACCCCATATAACAAGGCTTCTGAAGCCCGGATAGAGGAAGCGACCTTCTTCGCCGCCAACGGCTACCTTACCGTGATGCAGGATTGCCGGGGCCGGTTCGAGTCTGAAGGCGGATTTTCCAAGTACGTGGACGACGCCAGGGACGGCTACGACACGGTGGAATGGCTAGCCCAACAGTCGTGGTGCAACGGCAAGGTCGGTACCTTCGGGCTATCCTATGCTGCTCATANCCAAGCGGCCCTAGCTTGTTTGAACCCGCCCCACCTGGCCGCCATGTGGCTGGACTGCGGGGGATTTTCCAACGCCTTTCAGAGCGGTTGCCGCAACGGCGGCGCGTTCGAGCTTCGGCAGGTTACGTGGGCCTTCCGTGAGGCCATGCAAAGCTCGGAGGCCAAAGCCGACCCGGCGGTTACCAAGGCGGCACTGGAGAACCAGGACATCCACGAATGGTTGCAGCGGATGCCCTGGAAGAAGGGCCACTCTCCGTTGCGTTGGACACCCGATTACGAAAATTACCTCATGGAGATCTGGAGCCAGGAGAACTTCGGTGAATACTGGCAACAGTCCGGCCTGTGCGCCGAGGCCTACTACTCCGACTTCTCCGCCGTGCCCCAGATGCACATGGGCTCCTGGTACGATTCCTACACTCGCACCACCACCGACAACTTTGCCGCCCTATCCAAGACTAAGGTAGGGCCGGTGAGCCTGCTCATGGGACCTTGGACCCACGGCGCNCGTTCCGTCTCATTTTCCGGCGACGTGGATTTCGGCGCCCATTCCACGGTGGACAACAATCTGGCCGCAGACTTCAACCATCTGCGCCTGCGTTACTTCGACCGTTGGTTGAAAGATATCCAATGCGAACCGGGCCAGGACCCGCCGGTCAAGATATTCGTGATGGGCGGCGGAAGCGGCAAGCGTAACCCCCAGGGACGGCTGGACCATGGNGGCCGGTGGCGGNACGAACGGGAATGGCCGTTGAACCGGGCCCAAGAAACGCGGTTGTTCCTGCAACCCCAGGGACAGCTTTCCCAACAGCCCCCTCAAGGCGGCTTCCCGCCGTCGCGCTACCTGTTCGACCCCAACCATCCGGTGCCGACGATAGGCGGAAACATTTCCTCGGGACGGCCGATCATGGAGCCCGGCGGGTACGACCAACGGGAGACCTCGGAGTTCTACGGCAGCCGCCCTCCCTACATGCCCTTGGCCACCCGGCCCGATGTCTTGGTGTTCCAAACCGAGTCGCTAGCCGAAGAGCTGGAAGCCACCGGGCCGGTCAGCGTCCAGCTTTGGATCTCGTCTTCTGCCTTGGACACGGATTTTACCGCTAAACTTCTGGATGTTTACCCGTCCTCTCCGGACTNTCCCGAAGGATACGNCCTGAACCTGACCGACGGCATTCTCCGGGCCAAGTTCCACTCTTCATGGTCGGAACCCGAANTTTTGGAGCCTGGGAAAGTCTATCCAATCACCATTCGCCTTTATCCCACCAGCAACCTGTTCGCTAAGGGACACCGTATCCGGTTGGACATCTCCTCCAGCAACTTTCCCCGCTTCGACGTCAACGGCAACACCGGGGAGAACCCGGCCCTGTCCTCCGTTAAAGTCTCCGCGCAAAACAGCGTGTACCACGACGCCCAGCACCCTTCCCATCTGATATTGCAGGTAGTCCCTGCGGAGAATAAGCGCTAAATTTGGCCACGAGTCTGGCCAGGTGCCGTGCTAGCTGCGCGCGCCGGGCCACGGTCCCGGCGTAGTGTCGGGTAGGTCCTGCGGGGCCGTCTCCTCAAGAAACACCCGCATCCCTCGGGCCCGGTAATTCGACAACGCGGTTGGGTGGTCCAGGCTGCAGGTGTGGAGCCATACGCGAGATGCCCCCGTCTGCCATCCTTTTTCCAAAGCCACGCTCAAAAAATGTCCGCCTAGACCCCGGCCTATGTACTGAGGTAGCAGGCCGAAGGATGTAATTTCCACGCTACTCTCGGGCTGGCCGTCCAGTTCGAAATAGCCGGCCGGACTCCCGGAGATGTAAGCCACCCACGTCTGAAACTGGGGGCGGTCCACCCACTCTTGCCATTGACGATAGGTCCAAGNCAACCGGTCGACCCAGTACCAGTCGCCCCCAACCGCGGTATACAAGAACCTGTTGAATTCCGGGGATGGCTGCTCTACCTGCTTAATCTCAAGATCCTGAAGCGGGTTAGGTTTTGNACGGAGGTCCTTCGGGTCGGTGATCTCTAAATCGTAAGTCGTGACGTCTATCAGCATACTCAGCCCTTATTACTCATGTAAGCTCACGAACCATCTGACCGGCGCCCTTTGATCCAACTAGCATGACTCGATGAGGGGCTTATCCAATCCTTATGCGGCATAGAAGTCTTTTCATGGATCAGCGATTCGCGCCAGTTTTTAGCTGTGCTTTGACTTCTATCNTTTTTCTCATCACAGTTCTAGCGCCCGATTATCCGGGAATACCCAACTTAAGAAGACGCTGGATTGACGCTTCAGCAAATTGCGGTGCANATCCCAACAATAGCTCAAGAGACACCGATGCATCCGGCGCCACGCATATCTGAAATCTCCAGTTCACTAAACCCCAGCTCTTGGAGAATCTCTATGCTGTGCTGGCCAAGATTGGCTGCAGGCAGCCGGTCAGCAGAAGGGGTCTCTGAAAACAGGACCTGTACGCCTGCTTGTCGCAAATTACTGTAGTCAGGGTGCGTGTTTTCATCGATCATTCCCAGGTGAAGTGCCTGAGGGTGCAGGTAGAATCCCTCATCATTGTTATTTGCTACNCTGCAGCATGGTACTCCCTCGGCAGCTAATTGCCGTTCCCAATCTTCAGCTGGACGGCGTTCGAACTCCTCAGCCAGAATCCAGCACAGTTCGTCGTTCCACGGGTGCATCTTATTGGCCTCGTCGAAAGTAACCTCGTTGCTCAACCATGACTCACCCAAGAATTTTCTGAGTTTTTCCCATTCTCGCGCCTGGTTGCAATCGANAAAAATCCAGCCGTCATCGGCTTTATAGAGGCGTTTGATAGCGCTCAATCCGTATAGTCCGTNGTCTGCAAGCGGACGGTCCTCTTTGCCCCGGAAGCGCATAAAGTCGTCTGAATTGACCAATNCAGCAGTGTTGAGGAGGCTCAGATCTAACTTCTGACCCTGGCCAGTCTGGTCGCGNTGATGTAGAGCCATCAGTACGCCCGCTGCCAGAAGCATGGCATTAGTGTCATCGCACACGGGAGTCCTCAAAAACACCGGACGCTCGGCGCTCCCTCCCTGCCGTGCGGTAGTTCCGGACATAGATTGGNAAAGTGGGTCGAAACCGGGCTTATGCTTGTCGGGTCCGGACGCACCGTAGCCGGTAACGTGGACATATATCACGTCTGGCCGAAGATTTCGCGCCGTTTCGTAGTCGATGCCCAGCCGCTCCGCGATTCCATCTCGCATGTTGTGAACTACTACGTCGCACGAGCCCAAGAGACGGCTGATTACGCCCTTGGNGGCCGGGGATTTAAGATTCAGGGCGAGATTTCGTTTGCCCCTGTTCCCTCCAAGAATCAAAAAGGGCAAAGGTCTCGCCCCCTCGCCACTTAGAGGCTCTACTTTGATTACATCCGCACCAAGGTCCGAAAGTATCATGGCGCCGAGAGGAGCAGCAATGAAGGAACTAAGGTCCAAAACCTTCATTCCTTCAAGAGGATGCTTGGGCGTTTTGCTGCCCTTCGGACTGTTTCCAGACTCGCCATGGGAGTCCCCAGTGTGCTCCAGTAACGCCAGCACTTCGTCTGTGTGTTGGCCCAAGTTGGGGGCCGGCATCCGTGTCGAGCCAGGAGTCTCCGAGAAGGCGATTACCATCCCTACCTGTTCCATTTCACCTAAGATNGGGTCTTCGACAGTTTGCACCAAACTACTGTGACGCACCTGCGGAAGATCCATGTACTGCTGTGTAGTCAATACTGGAGNAGCCGGGACATCCNCCTCGGCCAAGACCGAGAGCCAATAATCCCGAGGGCGCTCTAGTAATCGATTCCCGATAAGGTCCATCGCTGACTCGCGGTCTTGATCAGTGGACCATCCGGACGGAGCCGACTCAAACTCGGGCTGGATGGACAGGTCCAGCAGGTCTAGAGCGACGGCGAGCTTGTCCCAAAACTCCCGGGTGAGACACCCGAGATGGAGCCACTTCCCATCTGCGCAAGGGTACATGCGGTACGACGGTAGTCCGCCTTGCGGGAGCAGATTGTTAGTGTGGAATGTCGATATTTCGTCCGCCTCCGGCAACNTGGGTGACCTGATTGCGCTAGCGCCCTGATACATGCTGGTTTCAACTTGTTGACCTATACCGCATATGTTCCTGACGTGCGGTGACGCTAGAATCCCGTGAAGAGCCAACATCGACGCTCCGAGACTAGCGAGCGGTATAGAGGAGAACATCGGACCGGCTCGCACACCGGTCTGATCGGTCATGATTCCGGACGCAGCTGACACGAGACCTTCATATCCGTGCCGCTGCGCCCACGGGCCACTGCAGCCAAAGGCGGATATGGAGCAATAAATAATGCCGGGGTTGAAATCTTTAACTGATGAGTAACCAAGCCCCAATCGCTCCGCTACGCCAGGCCGGAAGGACTCAAGAAAAACGTCAGCATCCCGAGCTAGCTTCAAAGCTACGCGCTGTGCTTCTGGCTCGCCCAGGTCGAGCGCAACGCTTTTCTTACCCCGGTTCCAGACACGGTATGCTGGGGAACTCTCCAGCGGGTCGCCTGAGGGGTTTTGTAACTTGAGCACTTCGGCGCCGTAGTCGGCTAAGAGCATCGTGGCGATGGCTCCTGGTATACCCCGAGTGAGGTCTACTACTTTGATACCTGACAGTGGACCAGAGGCCGGATGCTCTGCATGCATCTTCATCCCTTGCCGCTAAACTGATTCGACCACATTAAAACTCTGGAGTTCGATGTGGCATTTCTATGCCAACAGGATAAAAAACCCTGGCATACGAGCTCTACCGCCGCTGAGGTCTAGGCCTCTGCCTGCTAACGGTTGTCCGAGATCTGCACAGTAGCCGGCTTCCATCCTTGTTTTTGTCGTAGTTTTAACGCCGAATCACTTAAGGCGCTAATGTCAGGTATTGCGGAGAGTCATCATGTAATGGTCGCCGTTAAGGTCCCGCCAACCCATGGTGCGAAATCCGGCCTCACGCGCCATCACCTCCAGATCTACGGGGTCGATGCGGCGCTCCAAAGGCGGCCCCATTTCGGTCTCCTTTCGGTACCATTCAAGTACCGAACACCAGCCCTTGGGTTGAAGCAACTCCCGAACCGCCTTCAGGAAGCGGCCCTTGTCCGGGCTTGCCTGTATCACGAAGGCCAAAAAGGCGCCATCGATCGAACCTGCCCTGACGGGAAACTCAAACTCGGAACATTTCAGGGTTTCCACGTTACCCAGTCTGGCCCCGCTCACTCTTTCCCGGCACGCGTCTAGCATTTCGTCATCCAGGTCCAGGGCCAGTACTCTGCCGTTAATCAGGGTCTTGGCAAGGGGCAGCGTGAAGTATCCAGGGCCGCAACCGATGTCCGCCACGGTGTCGTGGGAATTTATCGGACAACGGCTAAAAATTTGCAACGGGTCAAAATTCCCGGCGCGTTCCGGACTCAACAGACGCCGGATAAACTCTTGTGTGGACATTGGTTCAGAACTGGAAGTCATACGCACACCTCTATTCGACAGTGGTTAACTGTACACGACGGAAAGAATGGGCGCAATTTGGAGCCTCGCCCTGCGAGCACAGCCTCGTTGACACAAAATTGGGCCGGGCGGTACACTACGCCTAGCCCCATTTGCAGGCAGATTCGCCTGGCAAAATTGATCTTTACCAGCCATCGTTTAATCCCTCTACAGCGGTGCCCGTGTTTTCAAAACGATTGGCGGGAGACAGAATGACCACGATAGCGGAAAAGGACCCTGCGGTAGCCGAAGCACTGCGGCAGGAAGACCAACGCCAGCGCGACTGCATCGTGTTGATCGCTTCGGAAAACTACGCCAGCCGGGCGGTGCTGGAAGTCCAGTCCAGCGTCATGAACAACAAGTACGCGGAAGGATATCCGGGCCGTCGCTACTACGGCGGCTGCGAATACGTGGACGTCGTGGAATCCTTGGCGATCCAACGGTCCAGGGAGCTTTTTGGCGCCGAACACGCTAACGTCCAACCGCACAGCGGCGCTCAAGCCAATATGGCGGCCTATTTCGCGCTGCTACAACCCGGCGACAAGGTAATGGGGATGCAATTGGACCACGGCGGCCACCTGACCCATGGATCCGGGGTCAACTTTTCCGGTAAGCTATACGACTTCGTGCCCTATGGCGTGGACCGGGAGACCGAGACCATCGACTACGACGAGGTGGAGCGGCTGGCCAAGGAGCACCGGCCCGCGCTCATAGTCACCGGATGCAGCTCCTATTCCCGGACGATCGATTTTCCTCGTTTTCGGGCGATCGCCGATACTGTGGACGCTCCATTGATGGTGGACATGGCTCACATAGCCGGGTTGGTCGCGGGAGGAGTCCACCCATCGCCTTTGCCCCACGCTCAGATTGTGACCTCCACCACTCAGAAAAGCCTCCGCGGTCCCCGTGGCGGCTTCGTCCTGTCCACCAGCGAATTGGCCAGAAAAATCGACTCGGCCGTTTTCCCCAACGCCCAGGGAGGGCCTTTGATGCACGTCATCGCGGCCAAAGCGGTATGCTTTGGGGAAGCCCTCACGCCCGAATTTAGCCGATACGCCGCCCAGGTCGTCGCAAACTGCCGCACCCTGGCCCAAGAGCTTTCCGAAGCCGGACTCCGGCTGGTCTCCGGCGGGACCGATAATCATCTGGTCTTGGTGGACCTCACCCCCCTGGATATTACGGGACAGGCGGCGGAAACAGCCTTGGAGAAGGTAGGCATAGTCACCAACAAAAACGCCATTCCCTTCGATACCAAGCCCCCACGGGTGACCAGCGGTCTGCGTTTGGGCGCGCCCGCTATAACCTCCCGTGGCTTTGACGAAAAGGCGGTCAAGCAAGTGGCGGGCATGATAGTCAAAGTGCTCACCAATCTGGACAACCAAACCGTGCAGAAAGAAGTAGCCGGGCAAGTGAAGGAGTTAACCTCCAGTTTCATCGTACCTGGGCTGGACTTATAGTTGAGCAGCCCATGCCCCAATGCTATAATCGTTGTACTTAATTTAATTCCCGACTCAAATCTCTAGGAGTGATCTTTGCGCCACTACGAACTTGTTGTCATTTTGAGCCCCATGTTGAACCAAGACCAAGCTGCGGATACTTGGGGGCGGATAAAAGGATTCATTAACAATCGCGACGCCGAAATTTTCCATGAAGAAACCTGGGGTACCCGCCGGCTTGCGTACTCCATACGCAAAGGATCTCACCATTTCCTGGAGGGCACCTATCACCTGACCCGTTTCAGCACTGAAACCCCCTTTAATCAGGAATTAGAAACATTCCTCCGCCAGGACGAGCAAGTGTTACGGTCGATGGTTGTCGTCGGAGACCCTCCCAAGCCAGTTTCCGAGACGGTAGCCGTGGCAGCCCCACCCGCCGTTGAAGAGGTACAGGTCCCCGAAGAAGCTCCGGTCGTGGCCGAGGAAACTCCGGCAGAGGCCACCGGCGTAGTTGAAGAAGCGGTAGAAGAAGCTCCTGCCGTGGCCGAAGAAACCCCAGAAGAGNCTACGGACGTAGTTGNAGAGACTGTCGAAGAAGCGCCCGCCGTGGCCGAAGAAACCCCAGAAGAGGCTACGGACGTAGTTGAAGANNNTNTCGAAGAAGCGCCCGCCGTGGCCGAAGAAACTCCGGAGGAAGCCACTGACGTAGTTGAAGAGGTTGTCGAAGAACCGCCGGCCGTGGCCGAAGAAACGGCGNACGACGCGCCGGAGGACGAGCCTGAAAAAACGTAAGGGTAAGGGGGGCTGAGTTGAATAAGATCATCGTCATAGGCAACCTGGGGCGGGANCCGGAGATGCGCTACACCCCCAACGGCCAGAGCGTCACTTCCTTCAGTGTAGCCTCCAACCGTAAGTACACCACCGCCGCAGGCGAGCAGCGTGANGAAACAGAGTGGTTCAACGTCAGCGCCTGGGGACGCCATGCGGAGCTNTGCAACCANTATCTGACCAAAGGCCAACAGGTCTACGTGGAAGGCCGTCTCCATTCCAGGACGTACGAAACTCGGGACGGTCAAACCCGGTTTGTCAACGAAATTAATTTGACCGACGTGCAATTTTTGAGCCGGGGAGCTGAGATGGGAGGGGAAGCGAGCGGCTACGCGCCAGGCCCCGGCCCCGGGATGGGCGATGAAGGCCCACCCATGGACGATGTTGACGACCTACCGTTCTAGGCAACAGGAATTTATTACAAGATTTTATTAAAGGAAACGGACTAATATGACCACAGAAGCGCCACGCCCAGCCCCCGCCGCTGCCCCTGCTGGGGCCCCACCATATGGGGGNCCGAGCCGGGGTCCGGCCCGGCCTGGTGGACGTCCCGGCGGTGGACGCCCCCGCGGAAGATACGCGCCCCGCCGGAAGGTATGTTCTTTCTGCGTTGACCACGTGAAAACCATCGACTACAAGGACGTGGACCGTATTCGCCGGTTTATATCCGACCGGGCGAAGATAGAACCCCGGCGCCGTTCCGGAGTCTGCGCCAAACACCAGCGAGCCCTGCGNCTGGCGATCCAGCGAGCCCGGCACATCGCCTTGGTCCCCTTCGTGCCTTACGTCCCTACCGTTGGAGCAATGAGGCGTTAGATCAGGCAGAGCCGTCTCTTTAAGACAGAGTAATCATAACGGGGTGGGGTCTCCACTGGTGGCGGCTCTACCGCTGTTCTGCTACCCGAACCCGTGAGGAACATTTATGGCCTTCCCTTGGAACCGCGGCGATGGTCAAGACCAGACTGCCCCAGCAGATGCCCGCCGCCGGGCAAGAGGACGGCGAGCGCGACAAGAAGAGGCCCGGGTCGAAAGCTCGCGCTCAACCCGTGAACAGCGCCACGAAAGGTTGGCATGGGGAATCGGCGCCGGTCTTCTGGTTCTTGTTATCGGCATCGTCGTATTCGGCTTTTATCAAGAGTTTTACCGGCCGCCCAGGGTTTGGGCNGGCAGCGTCCGCGATCAAGAGTTCAAGATGGGCGACCTGGTGGAGCGCATCCGCGTCCTCCAGGGACTCAGCGGGCAGGTCGACCTCAGTACCGTACCCTTCGAATACCTACGCAACCTGCTCAACGCCGAGGTCCTGCGGCAGGCGGCCCCCAATCTGGGCTTCAGTCTGACCGACGAAGACATAGACGGGGTGATAAGAGCCCAGTTTTATCCCGCCGTGCCCGAAGGACAGCAATCCGACCCTGGGCAACTGGACGAGGAGTTCCGGAACAATTACCAGATATTTTTNGCCCGNACCGGTTTGGCAGACACGGATTTCCGTGTGATTGTCCGGGAGCAGTTAGCGTTGCAGCAATTGGGACTGATGTTGGGTCGAAGCATCCCCGAAACCACCGAGCAGGTAGAGGTCGAATGGATCAGATCCGAGATTGAAGGAAGAATCGACGTCGGAGCAGTCAGGGCCAGACTGGGCAGTGAAAAAACCGGGNACGGAGAAGAATTCGCCAAGGTAGCCGGAGAGGTTGGGGTTCCTGGCGGGTTTGCCGATCAAACGGGCTACGTAGGTTGGGTGCCCAAAGGGGCCTTCCCAGAGTTGGATGGCGCATTGTTCGGTGACGAAGAGAGGGACCTACCGCCTCTGGAGGTCGGCGAAATTAGCGGCCCGATCTTCACCCAGGACGGCATATACATCGTACACCTGCTCACCGGTCCCACAGACCGGGAGTTCTCCAACCAGATGCGAAACAAGCTAAACATTGAACTGGTTACTAAATGGCAAACCGACCAGCAACTAAGGGGAGCCAATGAAGGTTGGCTCAGAATGAATTTTAACAGCAAATGGTACGCATGGGTCGCGGATCAAGTTCGATTGAGCGCCCCCAGGGTAGCTCCCGGACAGCAGGGAGCCCCCGGCCAAGGACCACCAGGGAGTCAAGGGGCGCCCGGGGGTCAGGGGTTTCCCGGGGGGCAAAGGTAGCCGGGTGGTAGAAGAATCCGATGATATTAACGTTGGATTGTTGGGCCTCGGCGTCGTCGGAGGTGGTGTTGCCACGGCCCTGTTGGAGCAATCTGACGATATTTCCANGAAAGTAGGCCGGCGTGTCAATCTCAAGAAGATTCTTGTCCGGGACGCCGCCAAACCCAGGGACCCCGGCATTTCCGCCANCCTGATTACCACCAACCCGGAAGAGATTCTAGCCGACCCCGGGATCCGTGTCTTGGCAGAGGTAATCGGCGGGACCGACCCGGCCACCCGCTTCCTAAAGGACGCTCTTGCCGCCGGCAAGCATGTCGTCACGGCCAACAAAGAGGTGTTGGCCAAGTCCGGCCCCGAGTTGATGTCCCTGGCCAAACAGAACGGTGTTAGTCTGCTATTTGAGGCCAGNGTCGGCGGTGGGATACCCATCGTCGGCTGCTTGATGAATCAACTCCTAGCCAATGACATCCAGTCCGTCCACGGCATCATCAACGGCACCACCAACTATATCCTCACCCGCATGGCCCAGGCCCACACAAGTTTCACCCAAGCGCTGGAAGAAGCCCAGGAACTTGGATACGCCGAGGCCGACCCCACCAACGACATCGAAGGCATCGACGCTGGGTACAAGCTGGCGATTTTGGCTTCATTGTCCTTTCACCGCCGCTTTAACCCGGAGGACATTTTCCTTCAGGGTATCTCTTCGTTAGAAGCCAAAGACTTCCAATACGCCCAGGAATTAGGATACGCCATCAAGCCATTGGCCATCGCATCCATGTCCAACGGCGCCGTGCAGGCCAGAGTGCATCCGGCCCTGATTCCTCTGGGGCAAATGCTGGCCAAGGTNGATGGCGTTTACAACGCGGTGGAAGTTACGGGGTCCCTCTGCGGCAATGTGCTGTTCCACGGCATGGGGGCCGGGCGGGAGCCCACGACAAGCGCCGTGTTGGGAGACCTGATCGAGGCCGGCCGGAGATTGGTGTCCCATCCCAATGGTTCGTCCNCGCCCATGTCTTGGCCGCCGGAGAATGGGTCTTCCGAAGAGACTATCGGCGTATCCTCCATCGACGGACTTCAGAGCAAATACTACCTGAGGCTAAACGTGTCCGACCAGCCCGGTGTCCTGGCCCAGATCGCTCAGATTTTGGGTGATGGCGACATCAGCATAGCCTCGGTGATCCAGAAGGACGCCGATCCGGACAATCAGTCTGCGGAACTAGTTATCATCACCCATCCCGCCTTGGAAGCCTCAGTCCAAGAATCGCTGCGGAAAGTAGTTGAACTGAACGTCGTAAAAGAAGTAAATAACCTGCTCAGGATCGAGGAATAGGCTCGGCAATTCTAATATTCAACCCAATACTCCGAATCAAAGAAATTAACCCGCGCGGGTTTACAGAGAGCGCTGGCGATACTCAAGCCAAATCTGAGACCGGAACGTTTGTGATNAGCAGTGGAACGGATTAGATGGGCGCCGGAATCCTAGAAACCTATAGGGAATTTCTGCCGGTGACGGATGCCACTCCTCTCNTATCCATGGGGGAAGGCAATACGCCGCTGGTAAAGTCCAACCGCCTGGGCAAAGAGTTGGGCTGCGAAGAGCTCTACTTCAAGCTGGAAGGCTGCAATCCCACCGGCTCTTTCAAAGACCGGGGGATGGTGGTTGCCATGGCCAAGGCTCTGGAGGATGGCAGCAGGGCGGTGATGTGCGCGTCAACCGGCAACACCAGCGCCTCGGCCGCCGCCTACGGCGCATATTGCGATCTGCCCGTCTTGGTGTTGATCCCCAAAGGCGAGGTGGCCATGGGNAAANTAGCCCAGGCCATGGCCTACGGGGCTAGGATACTGATGATTAACGGCAATTTCGACTCGGCGCTGGCCCTTGCCCGAGCCTTCACCTGCAAACATTCGGTGACGCTGGTNAATTCGGTGAATCCCCACCGGTTGGAAGGGCAAAAAACCGGCGCTTTCGAGATAATTGAATCCCTGGGAGAGGCCCCTGACTACCTATTCATCCCCGTTGGCAACGCCGGCAACATCACCGCCTATTGGCGGGGATTCCGGGAGNATCAAGGGGCGGGACGTAGTCTTCGGTTGCCGAAAATGATGGGATTTCAAGCGGAAGGGGCGGCGCCCATCGTCCGGGGGGCGCCGGTCGCTAACCCGCAGACCATCGCGTCNGCTATACGCATCGGCAATCCAGCCAGTTGGCAGGGCGCCGTGGACGCCCGGGACAGTTCCGGGGGAACCATCGACATGGTGAGTGACGACGAGATTCTAGATGCCTATCGGATGATTGCATCCAAGGAGGGCATCTTCTGCGAGCCGGCCTCCGCGGCGGCCTTCGCCGGATTGGTGAAGATGTGCCGCCAGGGGTTGAATCTGGAGGGACAGCGAGTAGTATGTATCTTTACAGGCAACGGCCTGAAAGATCCGGACCTGGCGGTTAGGAGCGTTGTCAGCCAAACCACCGAGATAGAACCAACACTCGAGGCCGTGGAAGCCGCGTCTCTGGTCACGGCATCGTAACATCAAGGGGACAGGACATTCAGCCACAACTCATTCAGCAGGCAATAACCACCCTCCTAGACGGAGTTGGCGAGGACACCAAACGCGAAGGGTTACAGGAGACACCGCACCGGGTAGCCCGAATGTATGAATGGCTCCTTTCCGGAACCGGACTGGACCCCGCATCGGCCATTGATGCCATGTTCGAAGCAGACCAACAAGATCCGGTCGTGTTGGGCAACATCACCTTTTATTCCTTGTGCGAGCATCACCTTCTGCCGTTCTTCGGCACCGCTCGGGTTGCGTACATCCCCAATGGCAAGATCTCTGGGATAAGCAAACTGGCTCGCGTGTTGGAAGTAGCCTCTCGCCGGTTGCAAGTCCAAGAACGCCTCACCGGCCAGGTGGCCGACGCCATATTTTCCGCCCTAGACCCCCATGGCGTTGTCGTGGAGTTGCAGGCGGAACACATGTGCATGTCCATGCGGGGAATTCAGAAACCGGGTAACCGGGTCGTTACCACCGCCATCAGGGGCCGCTTCGAAAACAAAGGCCTTGGCGAAGAGGGGCTATTGGCCCTGTTACACCGGGAGGTAGATTGATGGCGCCCAAGCCCCTCACATCCTTTCATGAGATAGAAGCTGAATGGGAAGGCGTGCTGACGTCCAGCCCGGTAAACACTGTATTCCTCACACCCCAGTGGCAGGAGGTGTGGTGGGAGACCTTCGGCGGCGGCAAGGACATGGCCGGATTTTACATTCCATCCAATGACGGGCCAGGCGCTAACAGTGTTGACGGTGTAGCCTCACTGACTCTATCGGGCGACACCATCTCCTTCGTCGGAAACCAAGAAACGGTCGATTACAACGATTTCATGGTGCGTCCGGGCCACGAAACAGATTTCTACCAAGCGTTGCTGACCAGCTTGGAAAACCGGCAATGGGACGTCATGCGGCTGGATTCCCTGGTGGAAAATTCCCCCACGTTGACTCACCTCCCTGACCTGGCCCGCCAGCACGGCTATTCGGTGGAGATAGAAAAAGAAGACACGGCATCGGGCATTGAGTTGCCGTCATCATGGGATGAATACCTGGCTGTCCTGTCAAAAAAGGACCGCCACGAATTGCGCCGCAAATTCCGGCGATTGGAGACTGTTCCTGATTGGAAATGGTATGCGGTAACCGGCGAAGAGCAGGTGATGTCCCGCTTGGAAGATTTCCTTAGACTGATGAAGCAGAGCAGCGATGCGAAAGACGAGTACATGACCCAGGAACACGAACGGTTTTTCCATAATATGGCCCGGAGAATGGCCCAAATAGGCCTGCTCCGGTTGTATTTCCTTGAACTGGAGGGTAAGCCGGTCGCCACAAGCCTCTGTTTCGACTACGCCTCTTCCAGGTTGCTGTACAATAGCGGCTACGACCTCGATTATGGTTACTACAGCGTTGGGCTATTGCTCAACGCTCTGTGNCTCCGCGAGGCCATTGAGCAGGGAATCGACTATTTTGATTTTCTACGGGGTTCTGAAACCTACAAACAACACTTGGGCGGCAAGCAGCATGACTTATACCAGATGGTGGTAAGGCGAAGTTGAACGTAAACAGAGTAGCTTTCATATCCTTCCACGCCTGCCCTCTCGCTTCTCCCGGAGAGGGAAAANCGGGGGGTATGAACGTGTATGCTAGGCAGCTCGCTCTTGCTTTAGGCAACACCGGCGTGCACGTAGACATTTTCACCCGGGGCCATACGGAGGCCGAATCCAAGATTACTGAAATCGCTTCGGGAGTGCGGGTGATTCACCTGCCAGGAGGCCCCGCCGAAACGGCGGTGGACGGGCTATTTCCCCACCTGCCCGAATTCAGCCAAGCCTTACTGGAATTCCAGAGAGAGACAGGGCTAACCTATCAGGCAGTCCACTCCCACTACTGGCTTTCGGGTTGGGTAGGGCAACAAATGGCCATTGAATGGCGGGTCCCACACATCCTCACTTTCCACACGCTATCTCTTATCAAGATGCAGTCCCGGGCCGGAGAGTCGGAGCCGGCGACCCGGCAGCAAGTGGAGCAGGAGCTGATGGCGTCGGCGGATCACATCGTCGCATTCAGCCCCCATGAAAGGGACGCCATGGTTCGGCTATACCAGGCCGACGCAACCAGAATAGGGTTGATTCCGTGCGGTGTCGATCTNTCCCTGTTCCGCCCCTTGGACCAACAAGAAGTGAGGGAAAAGTTGGGGCTCAACGGCGAGAAAGTGCTTTTGTACGTTGGCCGTATCGAGCCCTTGAAGGGACTTGAACTGTTGCTGCACACTGCCGCCCAACTGCAAACCTTCGAGCAGATAAGGGTGTTGGTAGTGGGAGGTGGCGCCGGGCGGGACCAAGAGATAGACCGGTTACGCGAAATGGCCAAAAGTCTAAACGTTGACGAGGTGTTCGATTTTATAGGCAGAGTAGACCAGCAGGACCTGCCCCTCTACTACAACGCCGCCGACGTTTGCGTAGTGCCATCCTTTTACGAAAGTTTCGGACTGGCCGCCCTGGAATCCATGGCATGCGGTACCCCGGTTGTCGCNACCCGTGCGGGAGGCCTCTCCACAATCATTCAACACGGGCGAACCGGTTACCTAAAGGCCTGGCGCTGCCCGGAAGCTTTCGCCAGTTCCCTGGAGATGATAATATCGAGCAGAAACCTGCAACATAGCATGGGNCTGGCGGCTCGCCGCAGAGCCGAGGGATTAAGTTGGGACAACGTTGCAGGGCAAATCGCCGGTGTTTACGACTCACTGATCACCGAGAGCCGTTAAAACCAACCGGAGGAACATTTGGCCGAGCCACCCCTGCCGCCGTACATCCCTCCACGTTCTGACCGCTCGAACCCATTTCGCAAGATTATAGTCCACATCCAGCGAACCTTGGGCGCGGGCATATTGGTGATGTTGCCCATCGGCATCACCATTCTAGTCCTCAAATTCCTGTTCGATGTCCTGGACGGTATCCTCAAAGACCTCCTTGGCTTGCTTCCCGGCCCGGATATACCCGGGATCGGCCTGGCGGTCTTGATTGTATCTGTCTACTTAGTGGGCATCATTGCGGCCCACGTGGTGGGCCGTCGCCTCATAGCATTTGGACACCGAGTGCTGGAGGTGATTCCCCTAGTCAAGAACATCTACGGCACCACCCGGTCTGCGGTAGAACTACTTTCCAGCAACAACGAATCCCGCTACAGCGGCGTGGTTCTCATAGATTGGCCCCGCCCAGGGATTCAGTCCATCGGTCTGGTGACTTCAAGGATGGTCGATACCGACGGCAAGGAGGTGCTGGCGGTCTACATACCCACCACGCCGATCCCATCATCAGGCTTTTTGGTCATGGTGGCGGCGAAGGACGTGACTCATACCGAGATGTCGGTGGACGACGCCATGAAAGTGGTCATATCCGGGGGGATACTGGCGGGACGTGTCTTCCAGCAGTTTGGGGTGCTGACTCAGGAAAGGAGCAGCTCGAACCAGTGAAGCTCTCCCACTTTCTCAAACCCCACCGAGGTGTATAAACGAGTCGCCGGGGTGTTGGAGCCGTCCACCTGGAGGCTGATGTCGGCCACATCCAAGGACCTAAGGTATTCCATTGACGCCAGCAGTATCGTCCGGCTGATTCCCCGGCCACGGTACTCTGGAACCACTCCNATCATCCCGATGACGCCCCTGGTGCTTTCGTTCAGGGGACTTAGGCAAGTCCAGCAATATCCAGCGGTCTTGTCCCCGTCATTCAGAATAAGTATCCCTTGGTTGGACGTGTTAGGCATCTGGCTGCGGTATTCTATCTGGTCCACCGTGTTTGGACAAAATCCCCAGCTACCCTCAAAGGCCGAATTCTGGGCNTCGGTCAAGATCGGNAGCGTCNCCCNGCNGGTATGAACGAACGNTNAAGCCCGNNGGTACNTCCTGATCNGGCAGNTCATCTTGGCTCCAGACCATGTCCCAATAGACACGAACGCGAGAGAAGCCTTCAGCCTCCAGCATCTTGGCCCTGGATGGGTTGCCGGCCACACAGATATGGGCGACCCTAGCCCCGATAGCCCGGGCCCGGTCCACCGACCGCCGGACCAACTCAAGCTCTTGGGTCGTTCCTTCTAGATCACGGGCTATACCCATCTCTAATACAGAACGGCCGATGGGTAATTCCGGAAATAACAAAGAAAACCCCCGCACCCGCCCGCCTTCCTCTAATAAGAAACAGTTGTCCTCCGGGAACAGGCCCGGCACACCCAGAGATTGTTGAAAGGTGCCGAGNCCCAACTCTCTGGATNGCGGGCCCCAACTATTCAGAGACTCGATGAATTCCAGCAAGCCGGACATCCGGCTGCTGTTGAAGTTGACGATTGGCAAGAATCAATTTCCTCGTCGGGTTCGACCGCTTNCGTTAGATAGAGCCCGTTCCGGCCCAAGAATGGCAATCTGGCGTGACAGGCGTGGAAATGGCTTTCGGCGCTTTCGGCGCTTTCGGCGCTTTCGGCGCTTTCGGCGCTTTCGGCGCTTTCGGCGGATTGTAGCAGAGTAGCCTACCCTGAACAAGGCAGAAATTAGCTGCGAAATCGGCTTTTTCAGCTACGAATGATCCCCCTGGGGCGGAGCTCTCAACGACGTCGCATAGACCTTGTGAGTGATTTTTACCCAGCACCCTAAGAGTCTTCCGGTACGCCCTGAGTCTGTCGAAGGTCCGGACCTTCCCTTTTCGTCAGAATTCGGATAGGCCCTTAGTTCACGCTTCGGCTTCGTTNATTAGGCTGGAACAGTCTGGCGTTGGCATTCTCTACAACCGATACTGGGCATGGTGAAGTTTGCTAGCCTGCCTGTCCCGGTTATAATGCCATTCGTGAAGCATATCGATCGCTTGCCGGCCAGTCGCGACGCTGGCAGCAACCACAGAATCNAGGAGGAATCATGCCGGANATAGAAATCCTGTTACCCGGATTCAGCATCAACACCGACCAAGCAACCCTCGGCCTTTGCACGGTAACGCTAGTCCGGGGAGAAAAGCTGACGGTGGTCGATGTGGGTCACTTCGGACGCCGAGGCATGCTGGTGGATACCCTTCGCGCCCATGGATTGGAACCTGAAGACATCGGCCGGGTCATTCTCACCCACGCCCACTGGGACCATTCCCAGAACACCGACCTCTTCCCCAAC